>PLHQ01000136.1 GCA_003138975.1 Acidobacteriaceae bacterium
CGACCCTTGGCGTGTGACGATGGCAAGGGATTGTTCCAGCGACGGCTGGCACGGGATTTGGGAATGTGCCCACGACTGGTCACGGGTGAACACCCCTCCGCACACCGCGCATTCGCGCAGGCTCATAGGGTTGGTCGGCAGATCGCCATTGGTGAAAATCACGGTGAAAGACTTGCCAATCCTGTCTTGAGTCATATTGCGAAGCTCCCCATAGAGCCGGACTTGTTGCCCCACGTCTTCACGAGGGGATAAATCTGTGGCATGGCTATTCCCGTTAGCCTCTTTCATCAGGCGGCACACACTAGCCCTGCTGATTGCGTGCTTCTTTGCAACCGCAGTCAACGCCAATCCGGAGCGACGATCCTCGACAACCTGCTCCCGATTGATATCCAGCCGCGCTCTGCCGATTTGACGCCCTTCGAGCTTGGCCCTTCGCATTCCGGCCCGAACGCGCTCGACTATCAAACTCTGTTCGAGTTCGGCGATTGCGCTGACGATCACGATAATCGCCCTCCCCAAGGCTCCCTCAGTATCGATTGCTTCACGCTGGCTAAGGAATTGAATGCCGAATCCGTTCAGTTCATCGAGTCCTTGCAATAGATGCTTCGTTGACCTCGCAAGTCGGTCGCACGACCACACCACCACCACATCGAATCTGTGGCGGCGGGGCACCGGGGCGGGAACCTCACGCAACGGGTTGCGTTAGGTTACCAGTCTGAGTCTACCACTTTCGTCTTTTATTCGCCTATAGTCGGGGTCTGCCGGGGAGCTTCTTGAGGAAGGCAGGATCGAGACGGACGTTGCCCCTATCGTACCTCCAAAACCCCGTTTGGACGATTTTGGGACGTGCGTGTGGCTCGCTCGGTGGGAATGTGGGACTGGAGGGTGGCTGGGGGAGCCGACTACTCGCTACGGGCGACTGTGGCTGTACTGCGCTGTCAATGGCGCACAGTTGGCGCATACCTCTGATAAATCACTTCCGAATGACACCGATTTACCCCTCTCAAACTGCTTGAATGCATTGCTACTTACGCCACAAACAGATTTGTTGAAGTAATTTTCCACAGTGGCTCAGCGGGTGGAACGCGGAGCGGAAGGCGAGCTCTCGCTGCCGCCGGTCGTTATTTTGGACGACGCTCTGGACAAGGGCCTCTGCGCAGCCTTGGGCGCGAGGCCCGGGCGTGCAGCGACATTGCGCTCCCAGATGATGCGCAGGCCGTCGAGGGTCAGAAAATCATCCACTTGCTTAATGTACTTCGAACCTGTGCCGATCATCGGTCCCAGGCCGCCGGTGGCGATCACCTTCGTCTCTTTGCCCAATTCGCTGAGCAAGAGTTCGAGAATACCGTCCACCAAGCCGAGATAACCGTAGTAAAGCCCAGATTGCAGACTGCCCACGGTATTCGTCCCGATCACGCGGGCGGGCTTGCGAATCTCCACGCGGGGGAGGCGTGCGGTGCGTTGAAAGAGCGCGTCGGCCGAAATGCCAATGCCGGGACAAATTACTCCGCCAAGATATTCGCCCTTCACGGAGACGCAGTCGAAGGTGGTCGCGGTACCGAAGTCGACGATCACGCAGGGGCCACCGTACTTTTCAAATGCGGCCACGGCATTCACGATGCGGTCCGCGCCAACTTCCGCGGGATTGTCGTAGTGGACCGGCATGCCAGTTTTCACGCCTGGCTCGATCAAAAGCGGCTTGGAATTGAAATACTGTTCGCAGACCTGGCGCAGCACGGGATCAAGTGGCGGCACCACGGATGAAATCACGATGCCGTGAATCCCGGACGCCTCCAGGCTAGCCATAGAGAATAAATTGCGGAATAGGACACCGTATTCGTCCACTGTGCTCCCCTGTCTGGTTGCGACCCGCCAGTTCGCGACCAGACGCTCGTAGCGCGGAGGATCATCGGCATCTCCGTCGGGATGGACTTTCGCAACCCGGGCGAAGACTCCGAGAACCGTATTGGTATTGCCGACATCAAGAACAAAAAGCATGGTTGTCTCTGCTACTAGCAGCTTCCTCCCGAAGCTAGAGCCCGCATTGATCGTGAACGCTTTACGCGGTGCTGAAGCGCCGCTCTTCCACGTTACTGCAAGCTTTCTTAGTTTTTCTGCAACTTGTGAGGCCGCGCCCAACCCTTCTGCACCCTTCCAAACTTAAGCGGTGCTCTTTCCAAACCTTTACTAAAGTTGTGACCTACGCCAAGGTGAAACCAGTTCCAGTTTCACTGTGCTCTCACCGTGCCACTCAAAATCGTTTGCACGCCTTGCGCAGTGCGGACCTGGAGGAAGCCGCGGTCATCCAAGCCGTCTGTCGATCCTTCGACTCTCGAGCCATTCTCTTCGATGCAAACCTGCTTCCCTCGCACCCATGAGGACTGCTCGGCGAAGCGCTGAAGGATTGACTGGCGCGCGTCCGTTTCTTCTAGCAGCAGACGATACTCCTGGTCGAGTGATTTTAACAAAGCCGCGGCAAGTTCCACGCGGGACCATTCGCTGCCCGTTACCATTCGCAACGAGATCGCTTCGTTCTCCAATTCTTTCGGAAAGTTCGGCTGATTGACGTTGATGCCGATGCCCACGACGACATAGCGTACGCGCGTGACTTCGGCATGCATCTCGGTGAGGATGCCACAGACTTTCTTCCCTGCAATGAGCACATCATTGGGCCACTTCAAGTCGGGGCGGACGCGCGCGTCAACCTGTTCAATGGCCGCGCGCACCGCCAACCCAGCCGCCAGCGCCATCACCAGCACTTCGGAAGGTGGCAGCGGCGGTCGCAGGACCACCGAGCAGTAAATGCCCGCAGAGCGCGCGGACTCCCAGGAGTTCGCTCCGCGGCCGCGGCCGGCAGTCTGTTCCTCGGCAAGGAATACGCTGCCCTCGGCGATACCGTCCGCAGCCGCCGCCATAGCAGCCGTGTTGGTGGAACCAATCTTGTAAAAGTGATGAACGTGAGTGTCGAAGATAGTGCCGCGAAGCAAGGGTCCAAGGATTTCGGGAAGCAGGAGATCCGGTACAGACTTCAGTTGGTATCCCGTAGCAGGATGTCCCGCGACATCCACGCCGAGGCCGCGTAACTGCTGGATCAAGCGCCAGACTTCGGAACGATTGGAGGAAATTTCCTGCGCGATTTTTGTTCCGCTCACAACGACAGTAGCATGCTCCATCAAAAGGCGCACGATGCGGCCGAGGCAAACGTCGGTGGCCTGCTCGTAAGGCGCGGGTGCCATTGCGCGCGAAAGGCGGCTGCTTCGATTTGTCCTAGTGTTCCTGATGCAGGAATTATGCGGCAATCGTTGAAAAACAACAATCACCAGAGTAAACTTCACGCTCCGGGACTGGCGAGGTCGTCTCATGATTACAGGCACTCACGTCCTCTTCTACAGTGAAGACGCGGACGCCGACCGCGCATTCTTCCGCGACGTTCTGCAATTCAGGTCGGTGGACGCCGGCGGAGGCTGGCTGATCTTTGCCCTTCCTCCCGCGGAAGCGGGAATCCATCCAACCGAGGGAAAGGCGATGGATGGTAGCCGTTCGCGGCCGGGTGCGGAGGTGTACCTGATGTGCGACGACCTGCCGGCGGAGATGAAGCGGCTACAGGCAAAGAAAGTGAGTTGCTCAACGGTTGAGACTGAACGGTGGGGAATGAAAACTACGTTGCGTTTGCCGAGCGGCGCCAAGTTGGGGCTGTACCAGCCGACGCATCCTACGGCGGTTGATCTCGGATCGAAGTAGACTAGGCGGGCGACACTCGCATGCTCATATCGGCTGCCTGCGGTGAATGAGTGAGCAGGCCGATGGAAATGAAATCAACGCCAGTCTCGGCGTAGGCACGAACATTTTCCAGCCGGATTCCACCCGAGCACTCCAGGGGAATGCGGCGCTCTAGTTTGGCACAGCGCTCGACGGCACGGCGCACTTCCTCGGCAGACATGTTATCGAGCAAAATCGCTTCCGCGCCATGGGAGAGCGCGTCTTCTAGTTCGTCTGCCGTGCGCACTTCCACCTCGAGGATCTGCGAGCCGCGCCGGTTGCGCAGCGCCCGCTCAATCGCCGGCACGATGCCCCCCGCCAGGGCGATGTGGTTGTTCTTGATCAGGACTCCGTCGGAAAGATCGAGGCGGTGATTCTGTCCGCCGCCGCAACGCACCGCGTACTTGTCGATCACGCGCAAGCCGGGGACGGTTTTGCGGGTATCGAGAATGCGCGCTTTCGTGCCGGAGACGGCTTCTACGAACTTGCGGGTCAACGTGGCGATGCCGCTCATCCGCTGCAGGAAGTTCAGGATGACGCGCTCACACGAGAGAATCACGCGCGCATTGTGGCGGATTACGGCGACGGACTGGCCTTTGTGGAGGCGGACGCCGTCGAAAATTTCGGGATGGGTGGTGACTTCGTAGTGCGAAGTTACCGCACCGTCGAGCGCGGCGTAAACATCGAGGATGCGGGCCACGCAGCCGATCCCGGCCAGAACGCAGTCCTGTTTGGCCAGGATGGTGGCCGACGCGCGCTGGTTGGGATCGATGCAGGCATAGCTGGTTGCGTCGCGCGTGGCCCGGTCCTCGAGCAGGGCGTTTTCGATTATTGCGGTGATGCGTCGGCCGTTAAAGTCCATAACTACAGTTCTCAGTTCTCAGGTTCCGCCGTTGGTTTGGGTGCCGCTCAGTTCATCCAACTGACGCTTTATCTTGTCGCGCACACTAACGAGTTGCTGCTCGCGCCTACGCAGTCCTTCCACGACATTTGCCGGAGCTTTCGCCAGAAACTGTTCGTTGCTCAGTTGCCGCTGATTGTTCGCGAACTCCTTCTCGATCTTATCCCGTTCTTTGTTCAGACGTTCACGTTCGGCTGCAACGTCAATTTTTCTCTCGTAGATTATGTGAACATCGAAACGCGCGGTGCTGCGGGCGCCGGCTTGTTTGGCTAGCGAGCTGTCCACGAATGTGATCTTTTGCACATTCGCGAGGCGTTCGACCGCACCGCGATTCTGTTCGATCATCGCGCGAACCGCAGGCTCATGGGCAAAGATTTCTATCGGGACTTTCACCTTGGGTTCGACCTTCAGTTCGGCGCGCACGTTTCGGACGTTAACGATCAAATCCTGCAGGATTGCCATCTCTGTCTCGGCGGCCAGATTGAACTGGATTTCGTCGGCCTGCGGATATGCTGCGAGTGCAATCGACTTGAGCGGAGGTTGTCCATCATAAATAGCTTGCCAGATTTCTTCGGTGATAAAGGGCATCACGGGATGCAACAAGCGCAACGACGCGTCGAACATCTTGACTAGATTTGCGCAGGCGACGCGGGCTTGTGTTTTGTCCGCGCCGTCCTCAAAGTTCAGCCGAGGTTTGATGAGCTCGATGTACCAGTCGCAGAATTCTCCCCAGAAAAAATCGTAGATGCGGTTCGCGGCTTCGTGGAAGCGATAGGTTTGGAGGGCGTCGTTCACTTCCGCAGTGACGCGATTGAAACGGGAGAGAATCCAGCGGTCTTCGAGGGTTGTCGGCTGACAACCGGCAACTCCCCCTCCTGGATGAGAGCTGGCGGGACTTTGTCCCGGCTGGACAGCCGAGGGCGGCTGTCCCCACACAAACCCAATGCGGTCCACATTCATGAACATAAATCTGGCGGCGTTCCAGATCTTGTTGGCAAAAGCGCGGTAACCGTCGGTGCGGCTCTCGCTGAAGGCAATGTCGGTGCCCGGTGCGGCCATGGCCGCGAGAGTGAAACGAGTCGCATCCGTGCCGAAGCGTTCAATGATATCCAGCGGATCGAGCACGTTGCCTTTGGTCTTCGACATCTTCTGGCGCTCCGCATCGCGCACGAGAGCGTGAATATAAACCTCACGGAAGGGCACGGTGTCATTCCTTTTTTCCGCCCAGCCGCTGGCGCGCTTGATCGCCGGACCCTGCTCGTGTCCCTGCATGAAGTGGCAGCCGAACATGATCATGCGGGCGACCCAGAAGAAAAGAATTTCGTACGCCGTGATGAGCAACGTGGTGGGATAAAACACTGCCTGATCGCGTGTCTTCTGCGGCCAGCCTAGCGTCGTGAACGGCAACAGGCCGGAGGAGAACCAAGTGTCGAGCACGTCGGTGTCCTGCTCGAGCTTTGAGCCGCCGCACTTCGGACAGTGCTGCGGAGTTTCACGAGCCACGATGATCTCGCCGCAAGCGCATCGCCAGGCTGGAATGCGATGTCCCCACCACAACTGGCGCGAAATGCACCAGTCGTGGATGTTGTTCATCCAGTTCAAATAAATCTGTTTGTAATTCTCGGGAACAATTGTGATCTCGCCGGTCTCGACGGCTTCGATTGCCTTCTGCGCCAGCGGCTGGATCTTGATGAACCATTGCTCGGAGAGGCGAGGCTCGACGACGGTGCCGCAGCGGTCGCATTTGCCGAGGGAGAGAGCGTAGTCTTTTTCGGCTACGAGAAATCCCTGCTCCTGCAAGTCTGCCAGTATGCGCTTGCGGGCTTCGTAGCGATCGAGACCCGCATAGCCTCCAGCGTTCTTGTTCATGTGCGCGTGCTCATCCATCACGTCGATCTGCGGGAGGTTATGGCGCTTGCCGGCCTCGAAGTCGTTGGGATCGTGTGCGGGGGTCACCTTCACCGCGCCGGTTCCGAACTCGGGCTGCGCCAGTTCATCGGTGATGATGGGGATCTCGCGATTCATCAGCGGAAGCAGCACATGCTTGCCGTGGAGATGTGTGTAGCGCTCGTCTTTGGCATTCACGGCGATCGCGGTATCACCCAGCATGGTCTCCGGGCGCGTGGTGGCTACGGTGATGAATTCACTCGTACCGATGACTGGATAGCGAATCTCCCAGAGTTTTCCGGCAACGTCTTCGTGCTTCACTTCGAGATCGGAGATGGCGGTCTCGCAGCGCGGGCACCAGTTGACAATGTACTTGCCGCGATAGATCAGCCCTTCTTCATACAGGCGGACGAAGACCTCGCGAACGGCGCGGGAAAGATTTTCGTCCATGGTGAAGTATTCGCGGTCCCAATCGACGGAGGCGCCGAGGCGCTTCATCTGGTCGAGGATTGCGCCGCCGTAGTGGCGCTTCCATTCCCATACGCGCTCGATGAATTTTTCGCGGCCCAGGTCGCGACGCTTCTTGCCTTCTTTGGCGAGGTCACGCTCCACCATCATTTGTGTGGCGATGCCGGCATGATCAGTCCCGGGCAGCCACAGCGTGATGAAGCCGCGCATGCGATGCCAGCGGACGATGATGTCCATCTGCGTTTGGTTGAGCATGTGGCCCATGTGCAGGCGGCCGGTGACATTCGGCGGCGGCAACAGGAGGGTGAAGACAGGGCGCGTCTCGCCCTCGGGCGGCGTGGGGACGGAGAAAAGTTTCTCCTTGATCCAGTACTCGGCCCAGCGCGTTTCAATCGCGCCCGGCTCGTAGGCTTTGGGCAATTCGTGCGGCATCAGTGTGTGTTGTAGCTCGTGTGGGGACAGCCGCCCCCGGCTGTCCGCCGGGCAAAGCCCGGCATTGTCGCAGCAGAAGGAGGAACTTCGATCTTACAGGCGCGAGAAAACAAGGGTCAAACGCAGAGCGGGGTTATACCGTGAGGGAAAACTTGTCGACCCCCTGCCCCCGCCCGCCCGCGCCGGGTTTGGTTTTGGCCGCGGGCCCGCCCGCGCGCGTAGACGTCAAAGTAAGAACGGTCGCGTGGAGATGACGAAAGCACCGATGCCTGGAGTTTCGCGGAACTCTCCTCAATCGCTAATGTGCACTGTGCCAGATAACATCACCCACATCATGACTATAGAGACGAGGGCTATTCCCAGCAGAATGACCAATCCCTCCCCGAGGGTGAACTTCGACCGCTTCATGGTTGCTTTCCGATTCGTGAACGTTTTCTAAGGAGGGCAGCGGTTCTGCGCTGCCCTCATCGATGGGGATGATCTCAAAAGTGAAATCCAATTTCGGCGGCTAGCGTGCGCGGGGTGACATAGTGCGTGCCGCTAAAGGTTGAAAGGAAGTTATAGAGCGCAAAATGGTTCGCCAGGTTGATGACGGTCAATCGCGCACTCACTTTGTACTTGTCGCCACGGAACAAATTGTCATGGCCGACCGACATGTCAAAGAGGTTCCGCGACGTGATGCGCGGCGGATTATGGTCGTCGTTCTCGGTGTTCTGCGTAGGCACCTTTATTAGGGCTGAGCCAAACCCCGATGCGGGGCAATTAAAAGGCAGAGGTACTGTCGAGGTTGCGCGGACGCCGTTGCAAGTGAACCCAGCCTCGGATTCCTGGTCGGCAGAAAGCGGAATCTCTCCCACGTTGGCGGCACCCATGCTCACGTTTGGTACGCCACCGAGGACGAGCGATCCTGGGCAATCGTTCGACGCGAGCTGCCCGAAGCACGGTGTTGCCCCTGCGACCAGTCCGCTGTCATACCGCCAGTTGAGGCCGACCCAAGGGCCGCGCTTCCACGGCTGATATTGGAAGTGAGTGGTTTGGTTGAACTTCTCGTCGTGGTCAATGCGGAAAGGAAGCCCGGCAGCGGTCCCCACTGTCGCACCTGCTCCACCGATCTGGGGCTGGAAAAAGCGCGCCGCCACACTGGAGAAGACGAAGAGCGCCGAGAATCCATGGATGTCTGGCACGCTCACACGGCCCGCATATCCCGGAATCTTCGAGTTGTGCCATTCAATGGGGAATGTGATCGGAGTATTGCCGAGCACGCTGAAGTCGTAGCCATTGTGCGTGTACTTCGAAATCCACTCGCCGGAAAAGACCAGGTACTTCCCGAATGCCTGCTCGATCCCTGCATGGAATTCATTGCGAAAACCGGGACTCAACGCGCCGCTCGATGAGCCGCAGAGAAGAAGCGGGTTTAAGACAGCATTCAAGCACCCGATGCTGGAAAGAATCAGATTTTCGTTAAAAGGGGATTCCAGGGTGCGCGCGTAGGAAATGCGAAGAATCGTGTTGGTCTGCTTGACATTGTAAGCGACCCCAAGCCGAGGCTCAGCCTGCCTTGCGGTGGAGAGACCATTGTAGAAATCGCCGCGCAAGCCAAGGTTCAAAGACCAGTTTCCTTTTGTGATGTTGTCGCGCACGTACAAAGCAAGTTCCTTCACGTCGGTGTGGCCATGGAAATGATACGGGCTTCCGTCACGGGACAAGTCGTAAGGAGCCAGGATCGGATTGTAATTAGGGTAAAAAGGGATGTTAGGCGCGTTCGGGTTGGACGCAATATTTGGCTGGTAGGCGCCAGTGCACAGTGAGGGATCAGTGATTCCCGGCGCGGGTGCCGCAACATATGGAAATGGGTTCACCGAAGTCACGGTTGCGGCAGTGATGCAGGGTGCGTTGTAGGTTGGATCGACGATCCCGACGGTGTCGTTTTCATTGAGGAATGTTTGTTGGTAGACGATTCCTGCCTTGATTTGGTTGATCCCTTTGACGTAAGAAAGATCGGATCGAAGCCCTGCGTTGGTGAGCGTCCGGTTCTGACTTACCGACTGTCGCTGTAGACTCGGCGGCCCGAGGTCCGCGAACGCGTCGCCACTGGGGTAGTAGTTATAGTCGTCGCGACGCACGAAGGCGCCCAAAGTAAATACTGCATTCGTAGTCAGCACATGCGTCCACGAGGGAGCGATGTTGAACGTTCCAATCTTGGAGCGCTGGTCCGTCGGTCCGACGATATTTCCGTTCGGGTCTCTCCCGGCAAAGGCTGCCATCTGCGGTTCGATCCCGGACAGTCCACTCCAGGGTGTCGCGTTTTCGGCATCGAGTGAATTCGGCGTTTGGAACCAGCTCCGGCTGTATCCGAAGTTCAGGTGAATTGAATCGGCGGTTGAAAGTTGATAGTCCACTCGGTCGAACAGATTCTCTTCATTGCCCTTGTCGTGCAGGACCGTGAATTCCGGCGGGTCTAGGAACCGCCCGGTGTTCAAGCCGCCTGCGGAGATGAAGTTCCCCCAGTTCTTACCCCCATACGCAAGCTCGGCTTGCACGTTCGATGTCCCGAATGAGCCATACGAAGTGGTGACGCTACCATGAGGGGTGGTCACGCCCTGGCCCGAGCGTGTGGTCGCAACAATCACAACACTGGTCTTACCGCCGTATTCTGCCGGCGGCGCACCCGAGATCACTTCCATGGATTCGATCGAATCGACCGGAAGCTGGTTGGAGAAGACTTTGCTTTGCTGGTCAGTAATCGGCTGGCCGTCGATGCTGAACGAATTCTCCGCGTGGTCGCCCAGCCCGTGGAAGAGGCCATTGGAATCGGCAGCGATTCCCGGCGTGGACAGCGTAACCAGCGAACTCAGTCCTGATGTCGTGCTCTCCAAGGGAAGCTTGTCGAAATAGCTCTTGTCGATGTCGGAGTGGAAGGTCGGATCGTTCTCCAGCAAGTCGGCCGCCCCAGCCTCAACCGTCACGCTCTCGGACGCACCTCCCACCTTGAGGGTGATGTTGAGGTTCACGGGAACAACAGACCGAACATCAACGTCCTGCGAGTATGGGAGAAACCCGCGTCCCAGCACCGTCACGTGATACGGATTGAAGGGCACATTCGGGATGGTAAATTTACCCGAACTGTCGGTAGCCGTGGTTCGATCAAAATGGCTGACTGGATTGTGAATTTCCACGCCTGCGAAGGCGACCACTGCGCCAGTAGGGTCCAGCACAGTGCCGCTGATGGATCCAGAACTCCCGCCCGACTGCGCGTGAGCCTGAAGGCCGAGGACCAAAAGGAAAACCACCACAAAAGTCGCGGACAGCGACTTGCTGTATGAAGCCAGCATGATTCCTCCATAGAATTCGCTCGAAAAAGATCAAAGAAACAGTTCGTGAAAACGAACTGGGCCTGTACAAAGCTGAATTTGATCTTTAGACGCTAGGAGGCGGGCGGACGCAAAGAGCGAAGGCTATCAGGCGTTGCTTGGACGCTATTGGCTGCGGCCGGAAAGGGACCACGCAACGAAATACCGGCTTGGGCGTGGGAGAAGCGGCTGTTGGAGTTGCCGAATGCGCCGCGACGCAAACCTGGCAAGTGGTGGAGTCATCCTGACCCGAATGGTGGTGCAGGGCGAACGCTAGCGCCGACGACAACGTCAGCAGCAGAGAAAGCCACGCTATCCGTTTCGAGATCGACCGCATTCCCACTTACCCCACAGTGCGTTCCTTGAATCTACATCGAAACAAGAACAGAATGCAACGAGACACTATCAAGCGAAGCAAATCGCTGAAAAACCAGCCCTTCAGCAGAGATCCAACATTAGCAGCAGCCGCAAGGTTTGCCCCGCATTGCCTGCCAGCTTTCGCGAAAAACCAGCGGGATTATGAGCAGAGCCGCAACGGAATCCGCCCACGCCAGGTGCCAAATTGCATTAACTACCAATCCCACCAAGGCGATGAGCGAAAGATAAGCGCATAATGCCGACTGCGCGGCGTCGGCCCTCAATGCAGCGCTACCTGTAGCTGCTGACAGGTTGCGCTTTTCCTTCGCAAGCCACGGCATAATGGCAAGGGCGGCAACTAGAATGGCTATCCCCGCAAGAGTGGGTCGGGGTTCGCTGTGGCCCAACAGACTCAAAGCTGAATTAATTGCGACATAGGTGGCAAGTGCCAACAGTAACGTTCCCGCAACGCGGGCAATCCTCCTTTCCATGTCCTCGTGAGCGATGGCGCGGAATCTCCACAACACAACAATCGCTGAAAAGAGTTCGATGGCACTATCTCCGCCGAACGCGAGAAGGGCTGGGCTGCGGGCCGTCCACGCTGCAAACAGAGACACTACAGCCTCGACAGTCATCCAAATGATTGTGAGTACTTGAACTCGCCGAATGCGGTGGATAGCTTCTGGGGCAGCAATAGAAAGTACAGAAGCCATTTGGGTGACTATTATCGCACGACGAAGTTCACGACTCCTGGCAGGGCCTTGCGCACCGCCCTACGCGCACCTCAGCCAATTACCGCAGATAATGGTCCGCCAGTCCAAGATCTGGCAAATGGCATCGTTATTGAATCAGTCTGCGATAATCCCGAGTTCTCGGCTACTCAGAAGTTATGCGCCGGTTGGCGATAAGCTCCAGTTCGTCCACGGCTCGCGCCAAGCGAGCACGCGTGTCGGGGTGGAGGCGAGCACCACGGCGGGCCTGGATAATGGTGTCGCGACTTAGATCTGACTGCTTGAGTTGGCGTAGTGAGAATTGGCCGATCCGCTTTTGCAAAGCCGGATCTACCGCCCGAGTGTTGGCCGTTTGCCCGGACTGATATCGAATGGGTCCTGCGTTTTCAAGACTGCTAATATCTTCTCCTTCTTGGGCCTTCCGTTCGACTTCCTTTCCGATTGTGATGAACGGAATCATTGCGTGGATCGGCCGTCGGAGTAGTAGACCATTTGTGTACGGACCACAGGGCTTGCCATCAGGTGAAAGCGATTTGTCCTCCGGGTGGAGGTAGTGACGCCACAGAACTCCTGAAAGAGTCTGCGGCAAAAGTTTCCGCACATCGTATTCTCCGCCCAAATAGACCGCAGCTCCGGTGTGGATCTCAGTGTATTCCCGCGTCAGCCACTCCTCTGGATGCTTGCTGAACGATCCGACCAATGTGCAACTCGTAGCCGATTGAAGCAGAATTGGTGAGAGGGCGAAATTGTATGGCTTGGCTGCTCCGGGATCGTGTTTTCGTAAGGCTGCCAGCACATTCGGAGTTGTCACGCGGATTCGCATGACCGCCGGAAACTTTCCGAACCACAATTCACGCGTCACCAGCGCGTTTGCAGGATCGTTGAGGTTACGGAAATGGTTCTCCAGAAGCCGTTCCCATGACTCGACGATCCAGCGTGGATAACTGGTCTTCTGATCCTTACAGTCGGTGGGGATGTAGCGTTTACGCTTGTCGGGTAGATACAACATGCCCAGGCCGTGTTCGCTTAGCTTAATGATTTGTATTTTTGATTTTTGCCGCGCGTAAACCACATATCTCTTGGCGGATATAGCCACCCCGTAGAGTTGGCGCGGCTTTCCTTTGCGGTCGTAATTGCAGTCTTCGATCTTGAGAATATCCTCTACGACCTCTTTGTCGTAGGGATTCAGACCGTTAAGTGTGGCGCAAATGCGTTCCACTTCCCTCTGGAGCGGCGAACGAAGTGGGGCTGGGGCTAAACCATGGCTCCCCATCTGGCATGGGCTGTGCGGTCACGGTAATGTTGCCCGAGAACTCGATGCACGTCCACCGAAAGGCTTCACCCTCCCGGATTGGCCCGTTCGTCACAATTCCCGTTATTACATCCACGGATGGCATTGGCACGCGAACCTCCTGTTGGCTGATTGGCCTCTTGAATCCTTCACTTCCGCTGTATCAAATCCCTGGGGTCACTTCACGGAATCGTTAAGGGCGGAGATTACTCCGCCCTTTTGGTTAAAGCGGAGCCAGGAGCGCCGGCCAGGAGGCCTGCGCTTTTAGCTCCGGCTTAGCTGGCCTTTCTCTCGCGTCTCTCGAGTCCTGGCATCGAGTCGCCAACAACGATGTGCGCGGCACTGCTAACGTTCATGCCGCCAACGATGTAGGTGACATACTGTCCTAATGGGGTTATTTGCGCTGCCGTCACCGTGACGCTTGTGTCCCCCTGGGTTATCGTGGCGGGGTTCGGGGTGAACCATGAATCCGTGCTCCCCACCTCGTCTTTCCCAGTTATCGTAACGTTATTCCCTTGGGCGGAGGAGATTGTAAACTCGAAAGTCTCAGTATCTTTGATGTCTCCTGAGACGGTTGCGGTGGTTAGATTGACCGTTGGCATGTGAACCTCCTGTGAAGTCTGATTGATAATTGATTTTTTGATCTTTGGCCCTTTACTTCTGCTCCATCAAAGCCTGATAACGGGGGTTGTCGTGCAGATTATCGAAATCCGGCGTTCCGCTGACCACTGACTTTGAGTACCCCGCAGCCAGAGCTTTGCTTAACCACTCCAAAGCGGGCCCGGTTTCGCGCAACTGGTTGTACACCAGGGCGGCGGCAAAAAGCAACTCTTTGTCGTTCTTTCCAACCAGCGAGCGATCCAGGTAATCGAGCGCTTTGCTATGGTCTCCCAACATGGCCCAATACCTGGCCAGGTCGCTTAGAACGTCCGTGTCGCGAGGATTGACTTTTAGCCGCTGCTCGGCCATGGAAATTGCCTTCTTGTAGGAATCCATTCCCGAAGACTTATTGCCGCCGTAGTAATAGGCGTCGCCGAGGTTTCCCCATGTCTGGTAATCGCTGTCATCAAGCTTGAGTGCCTCCTGCGTATTCCGTGCCGCCTGATCGAATTTTCGCAGCCGAAGATATGCGGCACCGAGGTTTTCATACGCGTAGTACGAGGGTCGGATTGCGATCGATTTTTCCAGGTCGCGCGTCGCCTCCTCGTCCTTGCCTTCGTAGAGCAGGACCGCCCCGAGGTTGCTGTAGTCACGGTAATTGTTGGGCTTAAGCGAAAGTGCCTTCTGGAACATCTCTTGCGCTTTGTCGTATTCGGACTGGCTCACATAAAAAACTCCCAGCGAACTGTATCCTCGCCAGTACTCCGGGCGAAGACTGATTCTCCGTTTGTAGGTCTCTTCGGCTTTATCCAACTGGTTGAGGTTCTGGTAAGCCTTGGCGAGCTTGACATATGCGTCGTCGTTTACCGGATCGAGCTGCACAGCTTGCTGGAACTGTTCAGCGGCTTTTTCAAATTCGCCTGTGCCATTTTCAATCGTTCCCAGACACATGTGACCTTCGGCGCCGGCATTGCCTAAATTGATGGCATTCGAACAAGCTTGCTGCGCCTGCTCGATCCAGCGCTTCTGTTGGGTCATGTCGTATAGATACCAATACGTCTCGCCAAGGCCTGCTTCCGCCGGGCCATAATTAGGATCAATCTTGAGAGCTTGTTTGAAAACGGTCTCGGCGCTGTCAAGCGCTTCGCGCTGAGCTCTGAGCCGGAGATAACCCACGCCTTGTACAAAATATTGATACGCCTCGGGCAAGGTTGTGGAGTGGGCGCCGAGAGCTTGCCGCTCCTCAGTGCGCAGGTTGATTTTCAGCGCGTCGGCGATGCCGCTGGTGAGTTTGTCTTCGATGGTGAACAGGTCCGAAACCGGAGCGGTGACGGAGTCGGCGGCGAGGTTCTTGTCGGTTTTGGCGTCGATCAGGCTATAGGCAGCGCGGACAAGGTCGCCATCCTGCTTCAGCGAAACCGCGAGGCCAAGATTGACGCCGAATTCTTTTTGCGCGTCAGCCAGCGTGGAGATTTTCTTATCTTCGAGCGTGCGCGCCGGAATGACCTCGATATCGTGGTTCGCGCTCAATTGCGAAAGTTTGGCGGCTACGTCTTCAAGCAGGCCTTTGCCGAAGGCGGTGAGCTTGGGATCGTCGGCGACGGCGGCAATGGGCAGAACGGCGAGGCTTTTGTGCTCGGGAACCAGAGAAGCGGGTTGCAACGCCGCAAGTCTGCCTGAAGATTCGAGCTTGCGCATAAGCCGCGGACCCCAGAGCACGGCGGCAATGATGACGATCAGCAAGGCGATCCCGGCCGCTATCTGCAACTTTCTGCGCGTAGACCAAACTGCGGCGATGCGAACCGTCTTGATTTTCTTCCCTGCTTCCACGTCCTGCCTCAACTTCAGCAGGTCGGCATGAACCTCGGCGGCCGTCTGATAACGCAAATCGCGATTCTTCACCAGCGACTTGTCGATGATTTCCTGCAGGCGGTGCGGCAGCCCGGGCATGGATTCGTTCAGCGAAAGCGGTGCCTGGCCCAGGATGGCATGAACCGTTACCGCCCAAGTCGGTCCCGTAAACGCTTGCTTGCCGGTGGCCATTTCGTAAAGCAACACGCCGAAAGAAAAGATATCGGTGCGCACGTCGAGCGGCTCGCCGCGGGCCTGCTCCGGTGACATGTAAGCCAAGGTGCCGACGGCCGCACCCGTGTGCGTGAGTGGACCGCTCACCGACATGGTGACGTCGCCGGAACTTCCCGTATCCGGCAGCGTGAGTTTGGCGAGGCCGAAGTCCATGATCTTCGCCTGATCGCGCGTCGTAATAAAAATGTTTGCCGGCTTGATGTCGCGGTGCATGATGCCCTTAGCATGCGCCGCCTGCAACGCGTCCGTGATCTGCAATCCCCAGTCCAACAAGGTGCCTAGCGGAACTGGTTGGTCGCCGATGCGCTCGCGTAGAGTCTGCCCTTCGAGCAGTTGCATGGCGATAAAGGGACGGCCCTGATCTTCGTCGATTTCGTAGATGGTGCAGATGTTGGGATGATCGAGCGCCGAGGCGGTGCGCGCCTCGCGTTTGAAGCGCTCCAGTGCGTGCGCTTCGACGGCCGCATTTTCCGGAAGGAACTTCAGCGCGACCAGACGTCCCAGGCGAATGTCCTCGGCTTTATAGACCACTCCCATGCCGCCCGCGCCCAGTTTTTCCAGGATGCGGTAGTGCGAGACAGTCTGGCCGTTCATGACGCGCAATACTCCGGGGGCGATAGCACGAATGGTACTCAGTTTAGGAGGAGGGTTGCAATACCTCGATGGGTTAGATTGCGGGACTACGTGGAGGGGGAAGGTTCGGACTGGAAAATGAAGATGCGAAGCCGAGGCCTTATTTCTTCTCTCCCATTTTCCGGGAAATCTCTGCCATGAGCTTGGGGCGAAGATCGGCTAGAACGCTGTCCACGATGCCGGCGATGTCGGCGGGAGACTCGGTTGTTTTGGCGGCAGCTTCGTGCGCGCTCTGCTCGGCACCCGCCGCAACGGCCATTGCAGCGGCAGCGGATTTCTCGGGCATGGGCACATCGAATTCCTGGCGACTGGATTCCGCCGTGACAGTCTTGGCATCACCGGCATCGCGAATCTGACGCCAACTCGCCCATGCGGCCGCAGTGCTCTTCACGGTTTCGGAATCTTCTTTGTGTTCTTCGGTGTGCTGGGTCCCGGTGTGCTGGGGCTCGACGATCGGGGCAAAGGCGTTGCTCGACGTCGCGGGGTCGGGTTCCGGCACGGGTTGCGATTCCTGCGGGACAGGCGTTGCAAAATTGGAAACTGCGGTCTCCACGATAGAGTTCACAAGCTCGGCGACTGGCTCATGATTTGCCGCCACGAACTCAGCCACCGGCGGTGGCTCGGGATGTGTCTCCTCGGTATGTGCCGGTTCGCTATGTGCTTCGAGGGGCGCAACCGGTGCAGTCACGGGGGGAGCAATCTCGGCCTCGGACTGCTGTGTGGATGGGCTGGCGACGTCGGGAAGACTTGTGGGCTCGGTGGGCACGAAAGAAGCCACTGCGGCGGCCTCGGATGGCGACGGCGCGGCCGGCATTGGTTCAGTTTGCCACGTCTCGGGGCTTACGGCGTGCTCTGGTTGCGGCACAGGCTGGGGTTCCGGATTCGACATGGTCGCAACGGGCAAATGCGGTTCCGCGGGCGCCGCGGAATCTTCGGACGGCGCTGCCTCCGGTAAGGCTAGTGGGGAGGCTGCCACTTCAGCCTTGAAGGCGGCATACACCTTCTGCATTTCCTCGTCGAGCGAGATTGTGGCCTCATCGCCTTCCAACGCAACCGCCACGGCTGTCCATCGCGAAGCACTCTCGTTCGCGGACATCGTCACTTCCGCTGTAGCTGCCATGGTCACAGGCAAGTCCTGCGGCTCTTCTGACCTGTCGTTCTGGTTGCCGCAGTGGTCCCCGGTAGCTGCAGCTGCTTGGCTGGCCACATTCTCGATTTTGTTTTCTTCTTTGGTTTCGTGAATGGCTTCGGCGTTCACGGGCGGAGCTGACTCTGGACTGGGGTGACTTGGCTCTTCGGAAGCCTTAGGCCCATCCTTGATGATGGCGCCCAGCATCTGTATCTGAGCGGCGGCGGCGGCAATCGCGGCAACTTCTTCGGGTGTGACGTCCTTGGGCAATCCGGCGGGCGCCAAGGCTGCGACATCCACATTTGCTTCGGCTGCCTTTTCAGCCTGGTGAAGCTTCTGTTCCTGCTCAGCGGCCTTTTCGGCAGCCATCTCAGCAGGGGTTTCCACCACCGTGCGGAGATCCCGGTTTATGGGGTTATAGATAGAAGCATCGTCCGCGACCTTCTCTTCCGGCTCGGCCTTCTGGTGGGGAAATCCAATCCTGCTTTTCCATCCGTTCTCTTCCCCGGTGGGCTGGCTTCGGCCCGCGCGGCTGACTTCCTCCGCCGCGGCAACCGCGCGTGCAAAGCGACCGGGCTTGGAGGGTTCGGCCCGAGGTACGACTTTATCTTCGAGCTTGGATAAGGCGCTGAGCAATTCGCTCGCTTCAAACGGCTTGACGATATAACCTTCGGCATGCACACGTTGCGCTTCTTCGGGCTTGAACGGCTCCAGCTTGCCGACGGACAGAAGCACAGGAATCCGGGCCGAGTCGTGCGATTCCTTGAGGCGCTGGCACACCTCCAGGCCGCTATAGCCGGGCATATACACATCGAGGATAACGAGGTCGGGTTTGAGTTCGGCGATCTTCTTCAGCGCGGCAGAGCCGTTATTGACGGTAACCACCTCATAACCCGCGTCGGTAAGAATCTTGCGCCCCATGTTCTGGGCGGTCACGCTGTCGTCGGCGAGCAGTATCTTCCGGGCCAAGGAAATTTTTCCTCTTATGAGGGGAGATATCGCGAAGGTAACCTGCCCGGCGACGTAAGTCAATGATCAGACGGGAGGTTACCTGGTTACTAGGGGTCAGGGTCTAGTGCGTTCAGAACGGCGCGAGCTAGGCGCGAAGGACCCTAAAGGAAAAGCGCTCGAAAAACCTCTGCGACATTAAGCTTTTTGCTGAATTCGTCGTCCAAAAGACGAGCTATAGCGTGTACCGTGTATCCGGAGGCTCGCCATGCCGTCAGCCGCCGTTCGCTTTCGCGTCGCTGGACTCGTGCTTCTTTGCCTCGCGCTGTCCGGCATTTTTAGCGCTCAAAGCCAGCGGATCAGTTCCGATCTCGTGGCGCACGAATGGGGCACATTTACTTCCATCGCAGGCAGGAATGGTCGAGCGGTGAGGTGGATGCCGTTGCGCGGATCTACCGACCTTCCACGGTTTGTGGAACATTTTATCGATACGCAATTCAAGATCGGCCTGGCGGGAAGAATCCGCATGGAAACACCTGTGCTCTACTTCTACTCTCCACATGAAACCACAGTGTCGGTGAAGGTCGGATTCTCCAAAGTAATGATTACGGAGTGGTATCCTCATGCCGGCCAGGTCAAACCTGATCCCAAAAGGATCCTGGATCGGGAAGCTCTCTTCCGGCGGCACGCCAGCGGCAGCATCGCGTGGGATTCCGTTACGGTGTCTCCGAACCTTGGCGCGCGCTTTCCGGGCGACGAGCATCCAGAGGACGAGGGTTCTCCGATCGATTCTTCCGGCGACAATCAAGGAAAGCAATACTACGCCGCCCGGGAAACTTCGGCCGCGCCGCTCGTCGTAAAGACCGCCGCTGGCGACCAGCAGGAAAGATTTCTTTTTTATCGTGGCGTGTCCACGTTTTCCGTGCCCATCTCGGCAAGCGTAGCGCCCCAAGGACAATTACACCTCACGAATCTTGCTCCGGAATAAATTCCCAGCGTGATTCTCTTCGAGCGCCGCGGAGAAAAGCTTGGGTACCGTCTCGGGGGCTCCTTGCAGAGCGAAATGTCGCTCGATCCCCCCGAACTGACTGCGACTTTTGATTCGATGAGCCGCGATCTCGAGAACATCCTGACCGGTCAGGGTCTGTATCCAGACGAGGCCCATGCCGTGCTTGAAACCTGGCGCCAATCGTGGTTCGAAGAAGCCGCTTGTTCTACATCGTACCGAACCGTTTCTTAAACACGCTTCTGCCGTTGACTATTAACCCCACGCCTTCGCAAACTGTGCGCGTGTTTGTGGGCAGGCTGGAGCTAATCACTCCCGCGACAACACAGGCGGTGGAGAAGATACTCCCCACTCACGACATCATGGGCCTGCAAAAGTACAATCGCTTCTTGGAGCCGATTCTCAAAGAGATGGAGGAGGCGAATCCCACCCGGGCCGGACAGATCGAAAGAGATTTGGACTTGACCTACCGTTCGGAAGTAGTTCAGCCACAGACCGCAAAGTGAGGAGCTTCGATCGCTGCAACGGGAACCGGGCAACACAACGCCGGGCCGAAGCGTTAGCAGTAGACGGCCGCTTCAGAAGGATATTATTTTCTTTAGACCCTTCTTTTTCTTCTTCTTGCTGCTCGAAACATCCTTGTCACTGGCCAGGCTGGTGCTGGAATCCGAACTCGCCGTGGCAGAACTGCTGGATGCTGATGCTGGCTGGCCTTGTTGGATCTCATTCACCTGCACTGGAGGCGGCAGAGGTTGACTGCCCGCTGCAACGGTCTGGGAGTCAGCAGCCGGGGTCAATTCGTTGGGGTCAGGAGTCCCGCCAGGTTTGGCGGCAGGAGTGGGAGTGAGTTCGTTCGGGTCTGGCGCATTCGCCGTTTTCGACCGGGCAAAAGGATCAGCATTCGCCGGCGGAGGCGCATCGGAGCGAGGAGCCGGCTCATTCGCGGCGGGAGGTCCGGCGGTCACCGTCTCCACGCTCAGACTATGTTCGCCGCCGGACATTCCCATCGCCCTCATGGCGGTTGCTCCCGCCTCTTGATTGGCTGCCACCGGCGTCGGATCCACCAGCGTAGGGTCTCCTACTTTCGCGGCTTGGGCCACATCGGGGCCTTTCTTCACCACACTCATCAAGCGGTCATAGGTGCTGGCCTCGTGCCGGCTTTCTTCCTCTTTGCGATTCTGCGCCACCGCGGCCTTCGTGGGCCGGGGAATGGGCTGATGCAACGCCGCCAGCCTTTTCTTGGCGTCATCACCGCGGTCCATCAGCGGATATCTTGTAATGATCTGCGAATAGGCCGCGGATGCTTCTTTGGTGAGTTCCTCGATCATGTTGGCCTTGATTTGCTCGCCGACGCAGCCCGGGTGAGGGCTGGTCTTGACGCAGGTGGGGCGAGCACGCATCTGCGCGATCTGACCTTCGTAGTCCTGGCCCAACAGATAGAGCGCTTCATCGGCTCGGCTGTAGAGCGGGTATTTCTCGACCAACGTCTTCAACCGCGCGATAGATGCGGGATACGACAGGCGATAGAAGTAGAATCTTCCAATGTCGAACTCGCGCTCGGCCAATACTTCCTGCACTTCGAGCAGACGTTCTTTCCCTTCTTTGACCAGCTTGGGATTATCGGGATACTGCATGATCAGATTGCGATATTCATCCTCTGCCCGCTTGGCGTGGGTATAATCGCGGTCTGCCTTCTCCATCTGCTGGTACTGGATGTTGGCGATCTTCAATTGCGCTTCGGCCGCTTCGGGCATGTTGGGAAAGAAAGTTTCGAAATCGCGATACTCCTGTTCAGCCTGGGCCAGCGAAGCTGTGCCGCCTTCGGCGTACCAGGAATCGCCCACTGCCAGCTTGGCGCGGGCGATGAATTCCGAGTCCGGGTAGGTGTTGATGAGAGTTTGCAGCGTCATGCGAGCCACGTCGAAGCGGTTGTGCTTCATCGCGTCCATGGCCTTGTCGAACAGAACCTTATCCGGCTGCTTCGATCCCACATTGGCCAGCGGATTGACAGACTTCTTGTTGCTGCAAGCCGCCATGATCAGCAGCAGCATGGCCAGCACCGATATCGATGAAACTCGACGTGACATAAGACCTCGGATCAAAATTGCCAATTGGCAGTTGGCAATCGAAGATTTCTAGACTTTCAACAGCGCCGCTTCCGTCGCCGCCTTCAGCAGCACCTCAGCATTCTTCTTTGGATCTCCGTTGCCGAATACGGCGTTGCCCGCCACCAGAATTTCCGCCCCTGCTCGCACCACGTCGGCCACGGTATCAAGCGCCACGCCACCATCGACTTCGATGCGGTAGTTCAGCCCGCGTTGGCTGCGAATCTCCACAAGCCGCCGCATTTTGTGCAGCGCACCCGGGATAAACTTCTGGCCTCCGAAGCCCGGATTTACTGACATCACCAGGACGTAGTCCACAATATCGAGCACCTCGATGAGCGTATCCACCGGCGTAGCTGGATTAATCACTACGCCGGCAAGGCAATCATGACTCTTGATCAGGTGCAGCGTGCGATTCAAATGCCGGCAGGCTTCCTGATGCACTGAAATCCAATCCGCGCCGGCTTCAGCAAACGCAGGAATGAATTCGTCTGGATTCTCGATCATCAAGTGACAATCGAGCGGCAACTTCGTGGCCCGGCGCAATGACTTAACGACCGGTGGCCCGATGGTAAGGTTGGGAACGAAATGCCCATCCATGATGTCCACATGGATGACACTGCCCCCGCCTTCGCTCGCGGCGCGCACCTGCTCACCGAGACGGGCAAAGTCCGCCGATAGAATCGAAGGTGCAAGTTCAATCAAACCTGGGCTCTCGTCGTCGGAAACCTTGTTAGAAGTTTACCATCCCAGAGGGCACGGCAGGCAGTGATTGTGGGCTGAACTGTAAGGATAGCTCCGGGCCGATCCGCAGGCGCCTCAAAGTCAAAAACAGCGCATGTTAACCTCGTCGGACATGGCTGCTGCGCCCCAAGTCATAAGTGCCGGCTACGGTCTGGCCGCTGTATTGGCCTGGGGCACCAGCGATTTTCTCGGCGGCTACGCTACCCGACGCGCCAACGCTTTTCTATTTACGACCGTGGTTAACATCGGAGGCCTACTTCTGGTCGGGACGCTGGCTTCAGCCAGTCATGTTCAATTTCCCTCCGGACAAAGCGTGGCCTGGGTGCTGGCTGGCGGCGTCACTGGGGGAGCGGCGCTGGCAATTTTCTATCGCGCGCTTTCCTCGGGAAGAATGGGATTGACCGCGCCCGTGGCCGCTGTGCTTGGCGCGGCGATCCCGACTGTTTTTTCTATGTTCACGGAAGGCATGCCGGGCGGAATTTCGATCGCAGGCTTTTTCCTCGCAGCTATCGGCCTTTGGCTGATCACGCGCGCCGAGGACGGCAACACTCCGGAGGGCATCGGGCTGGCCTTGATAGCAGGCACTGGATTCGCTGGATTTTATCTTTGCGTGCGCCAAGCCGGCGACGCTTCAGCTTTTTGGATCGCAACTTTCACCCGAACTGGCGGCTTGCTGATCACCGGAGTGATTGTTTTGCTGCAAAGGAAATTTAGCGACATCACTGGCGCCGGCGTGCGCTGGGGCATACTTACCGGCTGCGTGGATTCTCTCGGCACGATATTGTTCGTTCGCGCCAGCCAGGCTGGGCGTCTCGACGAGGCGGTAGTCATCTCGTCACTGTATCCCGCTGTTACGGTGCTTTTGGCCCGCATGTTCCTCAAAGAACACTTCACCCGGTGGAGGTTTATCGGACTGTTGGCAGCGCTGGCGGCAGTGCCGATGATTGCGGCAGGGTGAGTTTGAGTCTTCCATATTCTAGAATTTGGAATAAAGCCATGGCGCTGGTCGAAGTCAGAAACCTGAACAAGATTTATTCGCAGGGGGAATCTCCGCTGGGCGCAAAGATCAGCGGTAGAAACGAAGTTCGCGCCGTGGACGATGTCTCGCTCGACATTCATTCGGGCGAAACTGTTGGCCTGGTGGGCGAATCGGGTTCCGGCAAAAGCACGCTCGGACGTTTGATCTTGCGCCTGATCGAGCCAACATCGGGCAGCATTCGCTTCGAGGACCGGGATCTGCTCGCGGCCAGCCACGGCGAAATGCGCCGCCTGCGCCGCGACATGCAGATTATCTTTCAGGATCCTTTCGCATCGCTCGATCCGCGCTTCCGCGTCGAGGACATCATCGCTGAACCGCTTGTCATTCACCGGAACGCACAGCGAAACCCCCAGGGAACCAGAAACACAAAGGATGGAATTCGCGACCGCGTCGTCGAACTGCTGCGCGCCGTTGGCCTAGACGAATCCATCCGGCAGCGGTTTCCCCATGAATTCAGCGGAGGACAGCGGCAGCGCATTGGCATCGCTCGAGCCCTGGCGCTGCGTCCCAAATTCGTTGTGGCTGATGAACCGGTATCGGCGCTCGACGTCAGCGTGGGAGCGCAAATCGTGAACCTGCTCGCGCAACTGCAGCGCGATTTCGGCCTGACCTATTTGTTTATTTCGCACTCGATGCCAGTTGTGCGCTATCTTTCGACGCGCATCGCGGTGATGTATAGGGGCAAGATTGTGGAAGTGGGCTCAACGGAACAGATCACCGAAAGGCCGCAGCATCCGTATACGCGCAGCCTTTTGGAGGCGACGCCGGAGGTAGAGGTCTAATGTTACGCGTCGATTCCGGCCGTGCCCGCGATCTCATTGAACTGATTCTTGGCTACGGCTTGATCGTGGGCATCATCTGGACGCCGGACCGCCTGCAGCGGATTCTCTCGCCGATTGCTCTTGTGCTGACCTTGCTGGTGGTACTGGCGCGTCGCCGGGGTCGCGATGAACTGGGCCTCGGCTGGCGTGGTCTCGTCTCGTCGCTCTGGATTTTGGCCGCGGCCATCGCGGGCTCGGCCCTGAGCACTTTTGTCGCCGCGAAAATCGGCACGCTGCATCCGCTTTACAAAGGCGATCTCACGCATATCTTCGGCTACGTGTTATGGACCGTCTACCAGCAATTTCTTCTGCAGGATTTCTTCATGGACCGTTTGCTCCGCCTTCTGCACAGTGAAAGCGCCGCTGTGACTTTCGCAGGCACGCTCTTCGCCGCGGCGCATCTGCCGAATGCCGTGCTCACAGCGGCTACGCTGGTCTGGGGCATCGTTTCGTGCGCGCTGTTCAGGCGTTATCGCAATCTCTGGGCGCTCGGCCTGGCGCAGGGACTGCTCGGCCTCTGCTTCGCCGTCTGCGTTCCGGACGCGTTTCATCATCACCTGCGGGTTGGCTTGGGATATTTGCGCTACCACGGGCCGCAGCCCGTTCCGTGAGCAGGCTAAGGCGGCACGCAAGCGACGCGGAATACCAGCCAGGTGTGCAGGAACCAGATTTAGCGCGTGCGAGAGGAAAAAAACGCGCGACGACGAGGAGCAAGCTTCTGCGCGCCGTAGGCTTGCGCAGTCTCCGTTGAGAACCCGCACGCAGCGAGTTGATTGCTGAGTGTAGCGGTGTCGAAGAGCCGTATTCTGTGAACTTCGCATCCACGCCTGTACAGCTGGTCAACCCGCCAGAATGTTTCGATGTTTCTGACTAGCGTCCGCGAACCCTGATCCTCCTCGGTCTCGGCCAGTACGGCCCAATCTTCGCCTGAACTCCAATACCGGCCCGCCAGCGAGGGCCCGCCGAGTTCGATGACATCGAAGATGAGCATCCCGCCCACTGGGAGAACGTGAGACGCCGCGCGAAAGAAACTCTCTACCAGAAAGTCGGCGTCCGCACCTTCCGCGTGGTACGTTAGTGGCTCGCCCAACGCGACAATGGCCTGGCAAGCAGGAATCTGCGTCTCATAAACGGACCCGTGTATGAAGTGAGCTTTTGAGATGGCGGTCCGCGCAATCGCAAGCAGCTCAGCGGAACTGTCGATCCCTGTGACCTCAAAACCAGCCTCGACGAGCGCTGCGGTTAAAGGCCCCGCTCCGCAGCCAACGTCCACAACTCTCCGGATCTGTACGGAAGCACACTTGAGCAACCGGATGATTTCAGGCGCAGCACCTTGGGCAAGATTTCCAAAAGCCGCAGCCTGGATGTGTGCCAGATCCTGCTTGTAAAGCGGCTCCATAGAAATGACAGTCTATCTTCCTCTAAAACCACAGCCCCCACAACCAATCCACGCTGGCATGGGTGATCGTCGAGGCGGGCACGCGACGATTCTCTCGCCACGCGCGTCCATAGAAAATGCCAGCGATGGTGGCCAGTAGCACGTAGCGCCAGTTGAAATGGGCGGAGCGTTTGTTGAAGTGCGATAGGCCGAACAGAAACGACGCGATCACCAGAGCGGCGCGGCGGCCCATGCGGCGCTCCAGCAAGTTTTGGACCCAGGCCCGGAAGAAAAGTTCTTCCGGCACCGCAGTAAAGAAGAATATCAATATCCAGCGCAGCAGTGCGCTGCCGATGCCCGGCAGGTTGCGATGAGGATGGATGAAGCCCAGCGCCAGACCCAGCACGATAACGGCGGGCGTCAAGAAAACAAGCTCGCGCAGACCGGTTTTCCAGTCACTCCACTTCAGACAAAAATTGAATCCAGTGCCGCTGAGTTGCCGGATCGCCAGAAATCCGTAAAGACCGGCATCGACTAAGAGCAATTCGTTCAATGCGCGCAGGCCGCTGGGCCAGGCGTTCTCGAACCAGCGGAGATCGACGGCCAGCCCGAGGACCAGCAGGATGAAAGCGTCGCGCCAGTCGCCACGCTGGCCTGGATCGACCTGAGCAGCCCGCATCAGCAGCCCTGCGATTGCCACGGGCAGTAGCGCATAGAGAGCAAACCATGTCCACTGGAATATGTGGGCGGAGATGGAAACCATGGCGTAGGGCGCGACAAACAGCGCAGGGAGGCTCAGGCGCAACGCCACCGGCCAGCGCTGCACAACGCGAGTGACGCACTCGGCCGCGAATCCAAACAGTCCCGCTGTGGCCAGTTCCAAGGCGAACGCTCCCATGGCGACCGGGGTTACATTTTGCATAGGCTCATCTTAAACTCGCTTGTATCTTACTTGGTTGTTCGGGCTCGCTTGTATCGGAGCCGCCTCGCGGCTAGAATCTCTTCGCATCCGCAGGAGGCACAAACATGGCTGCCGATCCGCTTCCACCTTTGAGCGCATCCGTGACCACGCCTGAAGCCGCGCCGCTTTCGGAAGGCGTGCGCATCGTCAATACTTTCATCGCACCGTCGAAGACCTTTACCGATCTGCGCAGGAATGCGAGCTGGTGGGGACCGTGGCTATTGATCTCCATCATCTCGCTGCTATTCGTGTATTCCATGGATCGGCAAATAGGATTTGATCAGATCACCAAGAACGAGATTGGCCACTCCTCGCGCGCCGACCAATTCGACAAGCTTCCAGCCGACCAGCAAGCGAAACAGATTCGATTTTCCAGCAATCTGATTCGTTATCTGTCGTACGGAATTCCGGTAATGATCCTGTTCTACTTTGCGATCACCAGCTTGGTGCTGTGGGCGACTTTCAAGTTTGGCACGGGCGCGAATGTTTCGTACAAAACGGCATATGCCATCGTTTTCTATGCCGCGTTGCCCGGCGTCATTGGTTCAGTTCTGGGAGCGATTTCGATGTTTGCCGGAGTCAGTCCTGAAGCCTTTAATGTGAACAATCCGGTGGCGACGAATCCGGCCTATTTCATGGATCCGACGGCCAACAAATTTCTATACGGGATGGCTTCCGCCTTGGACGTCATCGCAGTCTGGACGATCGTTCTGTTGGGTATCGGATTTTCCTGCAATAGTAAAGTGAAACGGACGACCGCTATTGTGATCGTCGCCGCGTGGTATTTATTCTGGAAGTTGGGGGCCGCGGCACTCGCGGCCCGGTCTTAGAGGCGGGATGCAAGTCGCCCAGGGACCGCAACGTGTTAAACCTACAGTGCGCAGGTTAAGGAGACTCTCCATGCAACGGATTCTGGTCACGCTTCTCTTCGCATGTATCTGTATCGGTTCCGGATGGTCGCAGACAATGGCTCCACCGTCGTCCGCGGCTGCCGCGGCAACTCCGCAAGCTTCCGTGCCGGTGAAAGATCCCGTCACAGCGTCGCTGCGCATGCTGCTGCCCCGCTCGCGGAATAATATTCTCGGCGCCATCACCGCCATGCCGGCCGACAAGTTTAATTACAAGCCGACGCCTGAGCAAATCAGTTTTGCGCATCTGGTTGTGCACATTATCGGCTACAACAACGCCGCTTGTGCCAAGGCGGCCGACGTTGCCGCACCTAAAGTTGAGGAAGTCAAGGAAACCGATTCGAAGGACAAGTTGCTCGCGGCGGCGACCGCTTCGTTCGACTTTTGCGGCGATGCCCTCGGCAAGATGGACGACTCCAAATTGGGCGACAGCATCGAACTTTTCGGAGGACGCCAAGGTCCCCGCGCCATGGTCGCGTTGGGTGTCGCCAGCGGATGGGCCGACCATTATGCGGCCGCCGCCATGTATTTGCGGCTGAATGGAATTCTGCCGCCGACGGCGCAGCCCAAGAAATAAAGCGACGCTGACCTTAATCGAGACTTAGAACGGGGTTACTTTATCTGTACAAGCTCGCCCGCCGATGCTGGCGCGGGAGTCGGGGCAGCGGGATGCTGCGGTGCGCGCCAGCTGTCGAAGATCGAGACCTGATGTACGCACGAAACCGTGCAGTGCGGCGCACAGCTTTTTTCCGTTAGGTATTCGCGGCGCATATCGTCGCGCGTGTAAGTCGCGAGCGGCACTCCGGGATAGCCGCGCTGCTGCGAGCAGTAGTGCACCAAGCCGTCTTCGCAGATGTAGAGATAGCGCGCGCCGGCGCGGCAGCGCCAATGGTTGGACAGGCCCTGCGCAATGTTGTCCTGGAAGGCGTTGATGCGGGTAAAACTGCGCTTCTCCATCGCCTTCATCTCGTGATAGATGCGACGCTCTTCTTCGCCCAGCGGCTGCAACTGGCCGCTGCCATCGTGAATGATGCCGACGGTCGAAGTGAAACCGAGTTCGATCGCGCGCTTGCCGATGGTAAGTGCGTCCTGCGGATGGTGAATGCCGCTGCCCACAACGGAATTGATGTTCACATGAAAATCCGCATGCTCGGCGAGCAGTTGCAGTTTCTTGTCGAGAACTTTCAGACTCTTCTTGGAAACTTCGTCGGGATTGACGTTGTCGATGGAGATCTGCAGCCACTCGAGTCCGGCGCGGTTGAGGCGCTGAATGCGTTCCGCCACAAGCAGGTATCCGTTGGTGATGAGGCCTGCGATCATGCCGTTCGAACGAATACGGCGGATCACGTCGTCGAGTTCAGGATGAAGCAGCGGCTCGCCGCCGGAAATCGTGACTACTGCAGTGCCGAGCGCGCCCAGCTTGTCGATGCGGCTGAACATTTCTTCCGTGGGGACCGGCTTCGAGAAATCGTCGAACTCATTGCAGTAAGTGCAGGCTAAGTTGCAGCGGCGGACGGGGATGATGTGCGCGAGTAAGGGGTGGTCGGTTGAGGCGAGAGCGCGCGAGGCCATAGCGGCTCCGCGCAGGTTGCGGTGCAGGGCTTTGGCGCGGCGGCGCAAGGATGTAACGGCTGATGGCATAGATTGAATACTCTTAATTACAGCATGGATGCCGGATTAATGCAGGCTTGGAAACAGCGGTCGGCGAAATTGTGGGACCGAATGGGACCTACGGCACTGCGGGTTGACAGCTTCATTCGATGAGCTCGCGCCGAGACTCGTCGTCTCACGCTATGAGTTCGTGACCGGCTTTATTGAGAGCTTGCACAGTTACTCCTGCGAACTCTTCTTGCACGAGAACGTAGTCAGTGTCGTACGTCGAGATGGCAAAGATGGGAATGCCACTATTCGATAGCGGCGCGATGAAGGAGAGCAGGACTCCGGTTTGCGAGAAAAGGAACGGGCCTTCGAGCTTGAGGCAGATCCAGGGACGTGAGGCATGCGCGTCCGCGGGAAGATTGTCGGCGGGGCAGACGATGGAGAGTTCGTCAGCGGTGCGGGTCACAGAGGTAAAGTCGCATTTCGTGGCCCAGCTGGGAACCGGCGCGTCCGAAGCCAACTGCACGATGGCGTAGAGACCGGGGAGTTGGCGGAATTTGAGCATGGATTGAAGCGAGTTTAATACAGCATCGACGTAGACGGGGTTCACGGGCAGGAGTGCCCGCGCCACACAAATCGTTGGACAGCCAAGGGCGGCTGTCCCCACATGGAACGTTCAGCCCTCCACCGCTTTACGCACCGCGGCTCTCGCCAGCAGGCGAGTGGAATCCAGCGTGGGTAGCGGCGAAGATTCCGGCGCGACCAGTAGCGGAATCTCGGTGCAGCCGAGTACGACCGCATCGCAACCCTCATCCTGCAGTGACCGGATCACTTCCACGTAATAAGCCAGCGAGCGCGGCGGGAATTGACCGTTGACCAGTTCGTCCATGATGATCTGGTCGAGACGTTCGCGCTGCTCTGCTCCGGGAATGCAGTGCTCGATGCCCGCGGCTTTCAGCGCTTCGCGGTAGACCGGGCCCTCCATCAGATAGCGCGTGCCGAGAACAGCGAGGCGCTTGAACTGGCATCGCTGCGCCTCTTTCGCAACTTCTCTCGCAATATGCAGCCAGGGACGCGGCGAACGATGCTCGACCAAGTCAAAGGCTTGGTGGATGGTGTTGTCAGGACAAATGAGAAAATCGGCGCCGGCGTGGGCCAGCTTTTCCGCCGAAGACAGCATGAGTTCGGCCACGCCCGCCCAGTCGTTCGCGTAAACGCACTTCATGTATTTCGCGAGCGAATGTGAGTGCAGCGAGACTTCGGGATGATCGTGCTTGCCCAGCATCTGCGCGCCTTCGAGCGAGATCGTGCGGTAGCAGAGCGCCGCTCCCTCGGTGCTGCAAGCGACGATGCCGATGTGGAGGGACATAGTTCTCGGTTCTCAGAAAGACTAAGCTGATCACCGATTTGACTGCAAGCGCGATTCTGATCAGAAATTGGAAATTATCTTGCGGCGGCGGCGTCGAACAGGTTCAGGAATTCGAGCTTCTTTTCCGCTGGCAGGAAAGACGCTTCGAACGAGTTGCGGGCAAGTTCGCGGAGGTGCTCGTCGGTGAATCCGAACGTTTGCTGGGCGAGCTGGTATTCGCGCGCGAGCGTGGTGCCGAACATCGCGGGGTCATCGCTGTTCAGCGTGATCATCACTCCATGGTCGAAGTAACTCTTCGCAGGATGATCGTTGAGGTTGGGGCAAAGGCCGGTGCGCAGGTTACTGGTGAGGCAGATTTCGACCGGAACCTGGCGCTGGGCAAGCTCTTCGACAAGATCGGGATCGTGGAAAGCAGTGAGGCCGTGGCCGATGCGTTCGACGCGCAGGTTGAGCGCTCCCCATACGGATTCCGGCGGGCCGGTCTCGCCAGCGTGGGCCGTGAGGCGCATGCCGTGGTCGGCGGCCCAGGCATAGGCATCGCGAAAAACTTCCGGCGCCGCTTTCTGCTCGTCACCGCCGATGCCGATGCCGACGACTTCGCGATCGTGATAGCGGACGGCAAGCTCAAAGACCTTCTGCGCGGCCTCCGCGCCGAACTGACGGACTGCGTCGAAGATCCAGAGCACAGAAATCCCGAAGTCGCGGGCACCGCGGGTGCGTCCGCGATCAAGGCCTTCAAAGATGGCAGCGAAATCCTGCTTGCGCCAGAGGCAGACGCCCACCGAAATGTAAACCTCAGCGTGCAGAACGTTTTCTTCTTTGAGACGTTGCATCAGGCGGTAGGTGATCAACTCGTAGTCTTCCGGCGTGCGCAGGTGCTCGGTGATGTTCTTGAAGGCGAGCAGGAAACCTTGGAAGTCTTCGTAGCGGTAGAGTGCATCGATTTCGGCCTGGGTGGCGCGTTCTCCGTGACGCTGGCGGAGTTCGAGCAGCGTGACCGGTTCGATTGCGCCCTCAAGGTGCAGGTGCAACTCGGCCTTAGGCAGAAGGCGGAGAAAACTGCTCGGCGGCCGATCGAGTGCGGAGGACATGATTCCCTGATTGTAGATTCTTGCTGGAAGATTTGCGAGGCCAAGAGAATCAACCACGGAAATACGGGGTTCCGGAGAGAACACGGGAAGGCATTTTTCGATTGGGCGGTCAGGAGAACAGCGCGTTCTTGCTGACGGCTGATAGCTAAAAGCTGATAACTACTTCTTCACGAACTCGCTTCGGTGTCGGCTGTAGAAGATGTAGATGAGCAGGCCGAGGCCGAGCCAGATTACGAAGCGCAGCCAGGTGATGACGGTGAGTCCGGTCATCAGGCCGCCGCAGAGGACGATCGAGATCAGTGGGAACCAGGGTACCAGCGGCACTTTGAAAATGCGCGGGCGGTCGGGCTGGGTGCGACGCAGGATGATCACTCCGAGCGAAACCAGAACGAAAGCGAAGAGCGTGCCGATGTTCGAGAGATCGGCGGCGTCGCTGATGGCGAAGATTCCGGCGGGGACGCCGACGGCGAAGCCTGCGATCCAAGTGGAGTAATGGGGCGTCTTAAACTTGGCGTGAACTTTCGAGAAAAGCGCCGGGAAAAGGCGGTCGCGCGACATTGCGTACCAGATGCGGGCCTGGCCATATTGGAAGACCAGCAGCGACGAAATCATTCCGGTGAGAGCTCCGATAACGATGACGGATCGCGACCAGCGGCTGGCACCGAGTACCTTCAGCGCGTAGGCGACGGGAGCCTGGGCGGCTTCGCCGGAGACGAAGGTCGTGTATTTCATCATGCCGAGCAGCACGATGGAGACTCCGACGTAGAGGATGGTACAGACGATGAGCGAGGTGATGATGCCGAAGGGTAAGTCGCGCTGAGGATTGCGCGCCTCCTCGGCCGCCGTGGAGACGGAATCGAAACCGATGTAGGTGAAGAAGACGATGGCGCCTCCGGTGACGACGCCGCCAAATCCGGAAGGAGCGAAAGGATGCCAGTTGCTGGGATTTACCAGGGCGCCGCCGATGACTAGGAAGACCAGAATGGCACCGATCTTGATGGCGACCATGACGTTGTTGGCTTCGGCGGATTCGCGCACCCCGCGCACGAGCAGCACGGTGAGGATGAAGATGATGAGGAAGGCGGGGAAGTTGAAGTAGGAGCCGGTCCAGTGCCCGGACTCCCAGACGGGCGTCGACCATCTGTCGGGCAATCGCACGCCGAAGGATTCCAGTTGGGCTTTTGTGTAAGCGGCGAAGCCGATCGCGACTACGACGTTGCTGACTACGTATTCGAGAATGAGGTCCCAGCCGATGATCCAGGCGAAGATCTCACCCAGCGTGGCATAGGAATAGGTGTAGGCACTGCCGGCGATGGGGATCATCGAGGCCAGTTCGGCGTAGCAGAGGCCGGCGAAGCTGCAGGCCATCGCGACCAGAAAGAACGAGATAGCGATCGAGGGCCCGGCCGGTGGGCGTCCGTGCATGAGGACAGCTCCCATGCCACCGCCGCGAAAGAAGTTCACGATAATGTCGAGAACTTGCGCGTGGAGAATCGACGGGGCCTGGAAATATTCTCCGGCGGCGGCCGTTCCGGTAAGCACGAAGATGCCGGAGCCGATGATGGCGCCGATGCCGAGCGCGGTCAGCGACCAAGGGCCGAGAGTTTTTTGCAGCCGCTGTCCCGGAACCTCGGATTCGGCGATCAGCTTATCGATCGACTTGCAGCAGAAAAGCTGGTTGTCGGAGGTGCGAACCGTTGCGGCGGGTTCCGTGGTTGGTTGTGACAAGAGGTAGTGGTCTCCTCACAGCGGAGTCGGGCATGGACCGCCGGTCTTCGGTCCATGCCCGGATTGCTTAAGCCAGACGCCTTACCGCTTCGACTGGCCGCGAGCCAACTTCTTCACCTTGCGCTTCTTCGACCCGCGGGCGTAATCGCGGGGCTTCTTTGGCTTTTCCGCTTTCGCCTTCTTGCGAGCCGTTCGTTTTGATTTCTTCCGTTCTTCTTTGGTTAGTTGTGCAGTGTTTGCCATGAATGCTTTCTTGGATCAGTAATTTGGTAATTGGGTAATTTCATGATTGAGGCCTTAGATCGGGTCCTGAAATTATCCGAGTACAAAATTACAAGATTCAGAAATCGAGCTCAAGCGCGCTCGAGCTGGGCATACTTCTCTACCAGCTTCTTCAAGCCGAAGCGAGGAAATTGTACAGTAATCTTGGCTTGTTCGCCTTCTCCTTCTCGCTGGTAGACCGTTCCTTCGCCGTATTTTGGATGACGGACCTTCTGGCCGGGGCGGAATCCGCGCTTGCCAGTGGGCTCTTCGACGGGAATTTTCCCGACAGTAAACTTCTTGCCGCGGCTGGCGAAAAACTCGGCGATGTTCTCGATGGAGTTGTAGGGCTTGGCCGGGACGGTTGGCTTTTGGCGGCTTGCCGGAACGCCACTGCGCTTCCAGGTTGCGCTCTGGTCTTCGTCTTCGTAGGAATAGTGCGTATCTCCGGCATCGTAGGCTGCGGGGCTGAGCCCCGCTGGACCCCTCGACTGCGCTCGGGGCAGGCTCCCGAGGGCGGCCGTCCCCAGATGGCCTGTGCTTACGTTCGAAGTGCTGCGGCGCTTGCCTAGCTCTTCGACCAACTGGATTGGGACTTCTTCCAGAAACCTTGACGGGACACTCGCTTCGGGCAGATCGGTGCCATATCGGCGACGGTAGACGGCGCGGGTCAGGATGAGCTGGTCCATGGCACGTGTCATGCCGACATAGCAGAGACGGCGCTCTTCTTCGACGTCGTCGGGTTGGAGCATGGTGCGCGAGTGCGGGAACAGGCCCTCTTCGAGGCCGCTGAGAAAGACCAGCGGAAATTCCAGGCCCTTGGCCGCGTGCAGGCTCATGAGAGTGATCTGGGAACGCTCGTCATAGTCGTCGGCATCGCTGATGAGGGCGGCATGGTCGAGGAACTGATCGAGGGTTTCGCCGCGATCGCGCGAATCCATGGCGGCGTTGACCAATTCGCGCAGGTTTTCGATGCGGGAGAAGGATTCGGGCGTCTCTTCGGCTTCGAGAAGTTTAATGTAGCCGGTGCGGTCGATGAGGAACTTAAGCAGGTCGGCGGTGGAGGCGGTCGTAGCGCCAGCATCTCGCCGGCCTGGGAGCGGGCGGGATGCCCGGTCTTCTTCCTGCACGACAGCCGGCGGGACGCCGAGGCTGCTGTCGGCCGCATCCCCGGTATAGGCTCCGCCGAAATCGAACGCGGTGTTGTCCAATTCGTTAGGGTCGAAGGCGGCCGCGTCGTCCTCGGCTGCTGGCTCGGTTTCGGCTTCTGCCGGCGCAAGCGGTTCGCCAGGGTCCACACTGTTTTCCAGCTTTTCGGCAAATGTTCCGGACAAGATCGCTTGGGCCTCCACGATCAACTGCTGAAAGTTTTTCACCGCGGCGAGTGCGCGCTGCGGCAAGAGTTGACGGCGAATCGCTTCTCCGAGTGCACCCCAGAGCGACAGACCGGTTTCCAGAGCGAGGCGCTCGATGGTGTCGATGGTACTTTTGCCAATGCCGCGAGTGGGTGTATTGATCACGCGCAGGAGCGAGATGGAGTCATCCGGATTCTGGATGACCTTGAGGTACGAGATCATGTCCTTGATCTCGGAGCGCTCGTAGAAAGAAAATCCTCCGACCACTTTGTATTTCAGGCCATAGCGGCGCATGGCCTCTTCAAACAGACGCGACTGGGAGTTGGTGCGGTAGAGGACGGCGGCGCGCGGAGTTTCCCCGCGTTCAGCGGCCTCCCGCAGATATTTTGCAACGTGGTCGGCGGCGAAGAGTGCTTCGTTTTCGCCGTCGGGGGCTTCGTAGTAGCCAATCTTTGTACCGCCCTGGCGCGCGGTCCAGAGATTCTTCCCTTTGCGGCGGAGGTTGTTCGCGACCACAGATGACGCCGCCTGCAGAATGTTTTGCGTGGAGCGGTAGTTCTGTTCTAGGCGAATGATCTTCGCCTCGGGAAAATCCTTTTCGAATTCGAGAATGTTTCGAATGTCGGCGCCGCGCCAGGAATAAATCGACTGATCTTCATCGCCCACGGCACAGACGTTGTGCTGCTCGCCCGCCAGCATGCGCATGAGTTCGTATTGCGGACGGTTGGTGTCCTGGTATTCGTCGATCAGCAGATATTGAAAGCGGCGGTTGTAATACTCGCGCACATGCGCGGCGGATTTCAGGAGGCGCGTCGCCTCGAGTAGCAGGTCATCGAAGTCGAGGGCATTGGCTTTGCGCAGCTCCTTGCGGTATTGCTCAAACAGATGTGCGATCTTCTCATTCTTTGGATCGGCTGATTGCAGGTAGAGTTCCCGCGGATCGAGCATGTGATTCTTCGCCCACGAGATCCGCGACAGCACAGTGCGAGGCGTGAGCTGCTTGTCGTCAACCCCAAGGCGCTTCATGATTCCTTTGACCACCGATTGCTGGTCGCTTTCGTCGTAGATGACAAATTTCTTGGTGTGACCAATCGGCGGTTGGCCGGGCGTGGCCGAGGGAATCTGCAAAGCTTCAATGTCGCGTCGAAGAACTCGCACGCAGAATGAGTGGAACGTCGAGATGAGCGGCTTGGCAATGCTCAGTCCGCCAACCAGCTTTTCGACGCGTTCGCCCATTTCGGCTGCGGCCTTGTTGGTGAAGGTCATCGCCAGAATGGATTCCGGCATCACTCCCATGTGCTCGATCAGGTAGGCGATGCGGTAGGTGATGACGCGCGTCTTGCCGCTGCCCGCGCCGGCGAGGATCAGCACGGGACCCTCGGTGGTTTCGACGGCTTCGCGCTGCTGCGGGTTGAGTTGGTCGAGAAAAGACAATGCGGAAGTGGCTCCGAGGCTGATGATTCAATTTTACAGGATTAGGATTTGAGATGGTTTGCACGTTCTCGCCGCACGTTCACACCCACGCGCCCATCAGATGTCCCAGGCCGCCACGGACCTGAAGGCCGTCGGCGCGATCCTTGAAGTAACGGGCGTTGATTTGTTCGCCTTGCAGGAACTCTGTGCGCCGGAATCCCAGACTCTTCAGTTCGTCCTGCAATTTTCGGGGGTCAAAGAACAGCTGGAAAGGCTCACCGGCTGCGGCTACGCGTCTCGAGAGCGCGTCGAGCGCCATCCGTTGGCCCGGATTGAGGAGCGATCGATCCACGGCAAAATCGAAAACAACCCCGCTGCCCGCAGGCAGTCTGGCGATCAGCGAAAGCGTTGTCATGCTGGCTTCATGGGTGAGGTAGGGCGTTACTCCAAGCCAGGAGAAAAACGCCGCGGCGTCTGAGTTAAGTCCGGAGTGCTCAAGGCCAGCTTCGAGCGTCTGTTGTTCGAAGTCGATGGGCACGAAGGTTAAGGACGGCGGAATCGGAATGCCCGCCACTTGCAGTTGCTCACGCTTCCAAGCCTGTGTGGCGGGGTGATCGACCTCGAACACCCGCAAACCTGGATGAGGGTTGCGGTAGGCGAAAGTATCGAGTCCGGCGCCCAGGACAACGTATTGAGTTACGCCATGCGCGACGGCGCAAGCGAGTTCGTCCTCAGCATAGCGGCTGCGCGCTGCCATAAACGCACGGAACGCGCGGGAGAAGGAATGATTCTCTTTCGGGTTGGAGCGCAGCGCTTCAGCCGCTTCCGAGCCAATGACGCGCAGCGCCAACGGATCGTCGAGAACTTTAGGCCGGTCAAGAAGCTGGTGCGCGGCCCGCCGAATCGCCACCCGATACGCAGTTCTGCTGAAATTACCTTCTTGCATCCGCAGACTTAGCCGGTTCCTGCCCGTTCGGCTCTGCACTCCTCGCACGGGCAGACTTCACGCAGGAACTTCCAGGAGTAAATGCCGAGGTCGTGATCGTCGTTCCACGCGAATCTGATGGCATACTTACCGATCCCTTCCGCGGAAACGGGCTTAGCCGCCGCTTTGAACATGGGCAGCATGCCGGGAGCAAGTTTGGCGGGCTCACCAGGCTTACGGCCGGATTTGTCGCGCTCTTCGTTGCACATGGCGCAAGGGCAGGCGTCGCGCAAGTAGACAAAGCCGTAATGAGAAACGTGGCCGTCTTTCCACTCGATGTCTACTCCGGCACCGGTGGTGAGGTTCACCTTCACTGACTTGGGATCCGTGGCCGCAGTGGGGGACTGAAGCGGGGACTGCATAGCTTCAGTATCGCATACGCAAGAACCGAGGCGGCCGCAGGGAGCGTTCGTGCTAGTGGGCGGTGGTTGATGACGTCGAGCTTGCTTTAGGACTGGTAACGATTCCGATGGCCAAGCCCCCGATAGCTCCCGCCAGAATGCCCATAAAGACCAGGACAATGGCGCTTTCCACCAGGGTTGAGTTCCCACGATTCAGCATAGATTTCCTCCTTGGGTCCGCTGCAAAAAGACCGTTCATTAGTGTACCTCGGCGAGTCAATTGGAGCGAATTGTCGGCGAGGGCGGAAATCCGGTAGAATAAGGGGTTCCCTTAAAGTCCTGAAAGGATCTACAGCAGTCATGGCTCAACAGTGTGATATCTGCGGCAAGAAGCCGCAGTCAGGAAACCGCATCAGCCACGCCCATAACGTCACCAAGCGGCGCTGGAACGTGAATCTGCGTCCGGTGCACGCCCGCGTGGGCGCTACTACCAAGCGCATGCGGGTATGCACCGCTTGCATTCGCAGCGGCAAAGTGGTCAAGGCGTAGCAAGTCACCGCGGAGACAGTCGAGCGCGTCAAGAAGCGATTCCGGGTTCAATTTCCAACTAAGAATTCCCGGCTGTTCGCGTGCTCGGCGGCAATTCTCTCTACTGCACGCCCAGCAACTGCACATCGAAGATGAGAGTCGCATTGGGCGGAATCGGGCCACCCGGAGTGCCTTCGGCGCCGTAACCTAGATCCGGGGGAATGCGCAACTGGCGTTTGCCACCGACTCTCATTCCAGCGACGCCTTCTTCCCATCCCTTGATTACCTCACCGTTGCCGATTGTGAAATCGAAAGGCTTCCCGGCATCAACGGAGCTATCGAATTTCTTGCCGTTGGTTAGCCAGCCGGTGTAGTGCACGCGCACGTGGCTACCTTCTTTGGCCGCTTCGCCATTGCCAACCCGGATATCCCAATAGATCAGGCCGGAAGGGGTTTTCACTCCATCGCCGGTGACTTTGGTGGGAGCATTTGTGTTGGGGGTCGCGGACTTCCGGGCGGCGCTTTGCGCGAAGAGGAACCCTGCCGCCAGAGCGAGGATGATTGCAACTGCTGCAACGTACCTTGTCATTCTGAACTCCTTCACATCCATCTTACATAGATGGCACAGAGATGCATTAAGGGTTTCTCGGGCTTCTGGCCCCTTGTGCTCCACATTTTCTTATACCAACGCAATCACATCAATTTCCACCAGCACATCCTTTGGGAGGCGCGCCACTTCGACGGTAGAGCGGGCTGGCGGAGCAGCGCTGAAATACTTGCCGTAAACCTGGTTCATAGCTGCGAAGTCGTTCATGTTCTTCAAGAAGACGGTGGAACGGACAACCTTCCCGAGGCCGCTGCCTCCGGCTTCCAGAATCTCTGACAGATTGCGCAGGACGCGCTCGGTTTGCGCAGCCACATCACCTGTAATGACTTGCTCAGTGGAAGGATCAATGGCGATTTGGCCGGAAGTGAACACGAATCCGTTGGCTTTGATAGCTTGCGAGTAAGGACCGATGGCCTGGGGAGCGTCTTTGGTGGAAATGATTTCGCGCATTGGAACCTCCGAAGCGATTACCGCAGATGCAAACAAAAACGTCAATCCATTATGGTCTGCAGGCTTTCGTCGCCACGATTTCAGAGCGCCAGCAGGAATGCCTCTACTTCGTTCGCGAAGCTGATCGGGTTTTCGAAGTGGGGGACGTGCCCTCCATCCAGTGTCCGCAGGCGGGTGTTCGGCCGTCTCGAGGCCATCAGTTCGGCTGCGGCCTGAGTCGTCACTCTGCTGTCTCTCCCGCGGATCAGCAACGCTGGACATTGCGTGGCAAGCCAGTCTTGCCAGTAATTACCAATAAGGCATTTCTGCGACGCTAGAATGTCGCGGGGATCGAACGCCAGTTTCCATCCAGCTGGCGTTTCCCGGAACGAGTTTTCAAGGTAAGGCAAGAATCGCGGACCTACACGTTCGGCGAGCAATTCGCGGGTAGCAAACTGCCCCTCCCAAGCGAGCACAAAGCTTACGTCATCGTGCACTTCGGCGCCGATATCCTCGATGATAAGGCCGCGGACCTTTTCGGGATGCCGCGCTGCGAACTGATATGCGTTGACGCCACCGACGGAATTACCCAGGAAAATCGGGCCGCTTAGTCCGAGGTGTCCAATAAAGGCTTCCAGATCGCCAATGTAATCGTCGCGTGTATAGCTGGGTCCATGGTCGGAGTAGCCATGTCCGCGTTGATCGAGCGCGACCAGTCGCCAGTCGGGGGCCAGTGCCGCGGCAAGAGCCGCAAATGTGGTTGCCTCCATGACTTGCGCGTGCAGCGCGACGATTACCTTGCTGTTCTCACCACCCCAATCGACATAGGAGAACCTCAAGCCATTGTGGTGAAAGTCCTGCCTTTTCATGTCCGCAGGATATCCTTCAACCATGCTGGCGTCTATTGCAGAACGCTCTTTAGATCTTCTGCAGTCTCTGCACTTCATGCACGCCGGGGATTTTGCGCAGACCAGCCATGATCTGTTCGAGGTGTTTAAGGTCGGAGATGTCGAGAACGATCTCCACGCTGGCCTGGCTGTTGGAGGTGTGTGCGCCGATGTTGCGGATGTTGCTTTGCGCGTCGCCAATGACGCTAGTGATGTTTTTCAGCATGCCGAAGCGGTCGTCGCAGTAGACGGTAAGTTTGACCGGGTACGCCGTAGGCGTGCTCTCGTCGCGGGCCCACTCCACATCGATACGGCGTTCCGGTTCGTACATCAGGTTGGTAACGTTGGGACAGTTCATAGCGTGCACCGCGACTCCCTTGCCGCGAGTGATGTAGCCGACAATGCTCTCTCCGCGGATGGGATTACAACAGCGGGCGCGGTAGACCAGCATATCGCCCTGGCCTTTGACCATGATGGCGTTGTGATCGCCAAAGACGCGGCGGACGACGCTGGCGATGGCGCCGGGCTTCGAACTGAGTCCCTCAGCTTCAATATCGCCCGCCATGGAAGGCGTGGCGCCCGACGGAAGAAGGCGCGCCAACACCTGCCGCGCGGAATATTTCCCGTAGCCGATGCCGGACATTAGGTCATCGACCTTACCCAGTCCATAGCCGGACGCAACTTTCTGCAACTCCTCGTCTTTGATCTCTTTGAGCGCGATGCGATACTTGCGGGCTTCCTTCTCGATCACCTTCCTACCGATCTCGATGGAACGCTCTCGCTGGTGTACGTTCAGCCAGTGCTTGATCTTGTTGCGCGAGCGCGATGATTTGACCAGACCGAGCCAGTCGCGGCTGGGCTTGTGGCCAGCCTGGGTGAGGATCTCGACAATGTCGCCGGAATGCAGTTTGTGACGCAGCGGCACCATGCGACCGTTGACCTTCGCGCCAACGCAGGTGTGGCCGACTTCAGTGTGGATCGTGTAGGCGAAGTCGATCGGCGTAGCGTCCCGCGGAAGCACCACAACTTTGCCCTTGGGCGTAAAGGTGTAAACCTCTTCGGGGTAAAGATCGACTTTCAGAGCCGTAAGAAATTCATTAGGATCGCTGACATCGCGTTGCCACTCGACCACCTGGCGCAGCCAAGCGAGGCGCTGCTCGTCCTGCGCCGACACCGGGCCGTCTTTGTATTTCCAGTGAGCCGCGATTCCTTCTTCGGCCATCTTGTGCATCTCTTCGGTGCGAATCTGAATTTCGAAGGGCGTGCCATCTTCTGTGATGACCGAGGTGTGCAGCGACTGGTAGAAGTTGGGCCGCGGCATGGCGATGAAATCTTTGATACGCCCCGGCACCGGACGCCAGATGTTGTGAATAATTCCGAGCACAGCGTAACAATCCTGCAATGAGCGCGTGATCACGCGCATGGCAAAAAGGTCGTATACCTGGTCGACGGCAATGCGTTGCCGCTGCAGCTTCTTATGAATGCTGAAGAGTCGCTTCATCCTGCTTTCCACCTTAGCCTGGATGCCAGCTTCTTTCAGCTTGTCGTTCAAGATCACCTGCATTTTCGCGAGAAAGGCTTCACCCTGTTTGCGGCGGGCGTTGACGGATTTCTCCACCTGCTCATAACCGGCGGGATCGAGGAATCGAAAGCCAAGATCTTCGAGCTCGCCGCGAATCTTTCCCATACCCAGACGGTGGGCGATGGGCGCGTAGATCTCGAGTGTCTCTTCGGCAATTTTGCGCTGGCGGTCGGGCTGCAGATGCTCGAGCGTGCGCATGTTGTGCAGGCGGTCGGCGAGTTTGATGAGCACCACGCGGATGTCGTCGACCATGGCGAGCATCATCTTGCGCAGGTTCTCGGCCTGCGCCTCTTCGCGCGTGGCAAAATCGATTTTGTTGATCTTGGTGACGCCCTCGACGATGTGGGCGACCTGCTCGCCAAATTCCTTGCGGATATCGACGATGGTGACGGAAGTATCTTCGACCGAGTCATGGAGCAGGCCGGCGGCGATGGCGACTGGGTCCATCTTCATCTCGGCCAGCACTAACGCGACTTCCAAGGGATGCACCAGATAGGGCTCACCCGAGGCGCGCAGTTGACCTTCGTGGTGCGTCAAGGAATAGTCGTAGGCTTTCTTCACAATGGACAGATCGTCCTGAGGACGGTTTTCCTCAATCCGCCTCATCAGCTCACGGAACTTGGTGAGCGTAAGGGTAGTGGTCGCGATCTGTTGGCGCAAGCTCGCCATGTAGGATTATAGCCCGCGGGGAGATCCAACTCGGATAGAGGGCAACCGGAACGCTCGCTCGATTCTGCCTTCGGAGTCTGAGCAGAAGAAGATCGGGCCGAGGCTCAGCAGGTCAACGGACGACTCGCGACCACAGAGAAAAACGGCAGGAGTGACGTCCCCATCACCCCTGCCAGGCCCTGCTTTGCCGGGGACCGGCATAGTGCTCACCGGAGCCCGCATCTTCATTTCCGGCCAGCCAGTACCTCCGCATGAGCCTGGTTTACCGCATGCGCCAGGCCATCGCTGTTGAAGATCTCTTCGTAGGCGTGCTCGCCGTGGATGGATTCATCCAGGCCAATTTCTTCCGTCATCTCGCTGACTTTCACCGTGGTGAAGGCATCGATAATCCGGAGCATGGCGTAGGTGAACACGAACGCCCAGACCGATGAGAAGGTCACGGCCACGACTTGTTTCAGCAGGAAAATCGGATCGCCATAGAGCAGCCCGTTCGCCCCGTCCGGATTAAATTGCTTGTTGGCGAAAATTCCCAGCATGACGATGCCGAGGAAGCCTCCTACTCCGTGAACTCCCCAAACATCGAGGGCGTCATCCCAGTGCAGTTTGTTCTTGATCTCAACCGCGTAGTAGCAGACGACTCCGGAAACCAGGCCGATGATGACCGCGGTGGTGGGTGAAACATACCCGGCGGCCGGAGTGACGGTCGCCAACCCAGCCACCGCTCCGGTCAGCAGTCCGAGGAACTTCGGCTTCTTCTCGTTGAACCAGGCCACGAACATCCAGGCAACAGCGGCGAACGAGGCGGCCACATCGGTATTGAGAAATGCGGTCGCGGTCACCGAATCGACTCGCATTTCGCTGCCCGCATTAAAGCCGTACCAGCCAAACCACAGCAGACCAGTTCCCAAGGCAACCAGCGGGATGCTGTGCGGGCCGCGATCCGCGGTGTGGCGCTTCCCGACGTAGAGCACGGAAGCCAACGCTGCAACGCCCGCAATGTTGTGCACCACGATGCCGCCGGCGAAGTCCTTTACGCCCCATTGCTGCAGAAAGCCTCCGCCCCACACCATGTGCACGAAGGGGAAATAAACGAAGGTCAGCCAGCCCGTGAGGAACAACATGTAGGCCTTGAACGTAACCCGATTGGTGAAGGCGCCCGAGATGAGCGCCGGGGTAATGATGGCGAACATCATCTGATACGCAATGAACACAAATGCCGGGATGGTCTCATTCGGCGATGGGGTATTGAGACCGACCCCTCGCAAACAAACGTTGTGAAGGTTGCCGATGACCCCGTGCCAGTCGCCGCTGAAGCACAGAGAATATCCGTAGAGGTACCAGATCACCGTCGTCCAGCCCATGGAGACAAAGCTCTGAATCATGATGGCGAG
>PLHQ01000166.1 GCA_003138975.1 Acidobacteriaceae bacterium
GCCGCCGAGAGTAAGGCGACTGAAGATAAGGCCGCAAAGCCTAAGGCGGCTAGTCCGGCCGCTGAGTCTAATAAGCCGACTACAGCTCGATCGCAGCCGACTCCTAAGCCGGCAGCGGCGGCTCATGCGCAGCCTGCTTCCAAGCCGGCAACGGTTGCTCATGCGCAGCCTGCCCCACATCCTGCGAAAGAAGCGCCCAAAGCTGAAGAACACCCTCCCCAGTAGCCGAATTGATTGGGACGTATTGTGTCAGGCCGCTCGGAGGTCTAAAGAAGTCGATTGACTCTTTGGTGCGGATCCACTCCTTGGATTCGCACCATTGCCGATCACACTACAACCGACATCCCACCGGTTAACTGGGGTTAACTCGTTGTGGAAGCCAAGTGGGTAGAACGATCGTAGCGAGCGCAATTCCTAGCACTATGCTGGGTCATCTTCTTCCCGAGCGATGTCATTGTGAGCGGCCGATCTTCCGAAGATCCCTGATCACTGGCGATTTGTTGGGAGTAGGCAGTCCCCCTCAGCGGCGGGCCACGTTTGGCCGTGACTCCTGCCCACGCCATCCTCAACTATTGTTCTGCCCTTCTTGAAGCTGAAACCAGATTAGCTGTCTCGGCGTTAGGTTTGGACCCAGGCTTGGGCTTAGGTTTGCATACGGACATCGCCAACCGGGACTCCCTTGCTCTTGACGTGCTCGAACCGATTCGTCCCCAGATCGAGACGTGGCTGCTCAATTGGATTGGGAACGAACCATTACGCCGATCTGATTTTTTCGAAACTGGAATTGGCAATTGTCGGCTTATGTCCCAGCTTTGTATCAAGCTGAGCGGGACGGCTGCAGTGTGGAGAAAATTAGTCGCACCTTGGGCAGAATATGTTGCGCAGGCGCTAAGGAGCACGAAATCCAGACATGGAGACAACTCAGTTGTTTCGACCCGCTTTACTCAACAGCGACGCACGGAAGCAAAGGGCAAGGCCTGGACACTTAGAGTTAAATTCTCTAAAGCGGATTATCTGTGTCGCGGGTGTGGAAAACGAATGATCGGAGGAAGAACCCACTGCAGTCAATGTGCTGTCAGCAGTGCGACCGAACGTCTGATCGATGCAGCGCGCGTCGGACGCCGAACAGCTAACAGTCCTGAAGCTCAGCTGAAGCGGGCGAGCATGCAACGTCAAAATGCGCTGGCACAGCATGCCTGGAAGCCGTCGGACCTGCCGACATGGCTGACTGAAACGTTCTATGCGGAGAAGATTCAACCTCTTCCAGGAGTTGCCGTTTTGGCTCGCTTCTCCGCCAAAGGTACACGACGGGCCAGACTCCGCAGCATCGGATCTGTTTTGGAAACAACAAGTTGCGCGTCGAGGCAGAGGGCCACTTAAATGCACCAGTTAAATTGAGTGAGCATCCTTCTCCTCTTTCAGGTTTCCTGAAACTAAGTCAGCCCATCTGAAGTTCTCTCCTCTTAGCGAACTACAACCCTACAACCTTTAAGGAGGTTGATATGTTTGCACGCAATGTCTCGATCCATCTGAAAGCGAATATGCTGTCCGATTACACGCGAGCTTTTGAAAAAGACGTCCTGCCTTTGCTGCGTAAGCAGAATGGCTTTAAAGACGAAATCACTTTCGCCGGTCCCGGCGGATTTGATGTGACCGCGATCAGTCTGTGGGAAAACAAGAACGATGCCGACAACTACAACACTAATACCTATCCGCAAGTGTTGAAGACGCTGGCAAGATTTATCGAGGGAACGCCCCAGGTTCACACCTTTGACGTTGTCACCTCGACCCTCCAGCAGCACGAACTCGTGACCGCGTAAAAGACACTCTGAGTTGGTTGGGCACGAGAAGGCGGAGTTACGTCCACCCTTCTCGCGCCACCAACCAGCATGCACTCGATTCGCGCCGAGGAGGGCAGCCATGCACCTAGCACTGCAAAACGCCGAAACTATCAATCGCCTGGTAGAACAGGGCGAATTGCTTCTGAAGGCCTTCTATGTTGAGCACGAGAAAGACCCGGCGGGGGTGGAAACTGAGTTCGCACGTGGCGAAGTGATCGGCTGGCGCAGCACGTTACACACCTTGTACCGTGTTTACGCGGAGGACATCGTGAACCGCGTTGTCGCCAGGACACAGTTGACCGTTCCCGACGGCGAAGTCCCGAGCGGTGCCGCTCATGGTTTTTGAGGCCATCCTAAACGAAGTTGAGCAACTCCATGACCGTCAGCGAGCGTCTTGCGATACTAGCGGAGCAATATCCGTCTGTGTCAGAGCTGCGAAACGCAAGTTTAGGATCGTCAAACGAGAGAATAATATTCCGGTGCTTGGCGTGTGTGAATATTGCAATGCCCAGTTCGCGGCAGGTCCCGAGACTATAGGCCGACCTAAGGATGCACACGCCGACATCCAAAAACAATTCACTGCACACAAATGCAAGCGGCTGGATGCCAGTAAAAACGCGGTGCAGACGGTGGGCGAAGGCTGCCGAATCGCACTGAGCACATCGGGACGCCGTCCATAACTGTCGCAATCAGGCGTGGCTGTTGAAAAACTCCTTCCCGCGAAATTTGCAAAAATAAAGTCGCGCTAGGATGCCCTACAAACGACTTTTTCGGTTTTCCTAGACATTTTCTATCCCTCAATTTTTCGCTGTTTTGAAGAAAATGGACTTTTTCAACACCCACAGGCGAGTACACTCATTGGGAATTTGGCGAGGTCAATGAGTGGCGATTTTCGACAGCCAAAATGAAAAGCCCCAAAGCGGCGGCCTTAGGGTGAGAGAATTGCTAGGATGGCGCACCTACACAAGCATGAAGTCTCATCTGGGGAGGGGGTACGTTGGAGGTGCTCCCAATGTGGGTGGGAATCGGTGCCGATGTATTTTGGTGAGGTTTTCGAGCCTGAGCATTTGTGCCCAAATGAATACTGCGGGTGCGGTCATCGTCGGTTCGAGCACAAGGACGACACATGCTCTGGAGCCAAAATCCGAGGTGAAGAGAGGAATACTAACGAAACGCAAGAGCTGTGCAGCTGCAAGAGCTTTCAACCGAAATAAGTATTCCGCGATGCCCGCCGAAGCACGGCGGAAAATGCACATCTAGCGCATTCCGAATCGGGGTCATTCGGTCATTCTTGTCGCGATCAGCACTCCCAAAATAATGGCATTACCCTGATACGGTGATAGGGGTTACCTTCCGCTTCGTGCTGGGGTCTTCGAAGGAATTGAGCCGGTCCGATAGCTGTTGCGATCTTTGGATCAATCTCCCAGCCTCGGCGATCAAAAGGACAGTATTCTTGTTCAGCTCCTCGACCTTGCGTCGCAACAACGAAGACTCTTCTTCATGTTGCAACCTGGGGATGCGCTGCGTGCTGTTGAGCAGCATAGTGTGGCCTCCGTTGCGGAATTATCAGATTGCACAAGAGACCGACGCCACAGAACGGGGCACGGCGGAGGGATGTGTAAAGGGACTTCTAGAGTCTAACACCCCAATTCAGACGAGATGCTAGGTAACTTTTGTAAACAGGGTCGAAAATCGCGCTGCTCATGCCGGATCCCCTAGAAGTTCGACTCGGTAGCCAAGCTTCCGGAGTGTCCGGATCATTCGGGAAGTGCGGACTCGTCTGGAGTTTTCCGAAACCGCCGGGCCCCGTTCCTCATAGCGAACGCCTTTATTCAGAATCATCCAGATCAGCTGATAGATGCGATGCGCAATTGCCCCGATGGTTTTGTTGTGGCCGAGGCGCGGAACGAGACGACGGTAGACGATCTCGAAGATGCTTCCTTTATGCTTAGCTGCAGCATTGGCAGCACACTCCCGCACTCAGTTTGCGCCGCAGTGAAGAGGCTACAGAAATTGAGGCTTCGTAGACTGTTCCGTGACGAACGATTCTTTTTTCGTACAGACTCTAACGAGCGCCAGCNNGGTTTGGTTCGGAGTTGTTAGGCGTCATAGGGCGGCGCGACTTGTTCGATGGGGTGGCACTTGACGCAGATTTGGAGTGGGATTTGCCAAGTCTGCCCTTCGAAGAAAAACGGACGATTTAAATTTCCCAATTCTGTCCCGCAGCCAGGGCAACACTTGGTGGTCGAAGGAACGCTGACGGTGTTTAGAAATTCGATGAATGCCTTGGAAACCAGATTTTCGCTCATCTGACATCCTCTCCGCCTGACTTTGAGTAATCCCCGTTTCTCGTAATGTGCTTAACGTAGCAATCCTCGTGGATGGCCTTGCCTTTTTCATCAGCGCATAAATCAATCCGCAAATCTACGGATTTCCTGCAAAGTACACAGGACATTTCTTGGAAAGGAGCGGCTATCCATAAACGCCTCCTNNCAGGAGTAGCGTAGCCTTTTGGCGGGTTGAGAACTGAGCAGTATTGATCAGGCAGGGGATTCTTGTGCGGTCGCGTACAGACGAACAAGACTGTTTCGTCATGCACGGTAAGACGAATAAACGGAAGTCGCCTGTACAGCCGTACTCAACGAATGTCTGCAGCGGCTTTCTTTTCGTCCCCGGTTTCCGCAAGGAACGCCAGTCGATCGCCCGAGGGCGACCACTGCGGCAAGCTCAATCCTTCTCGGATGTTGGTAACCGGAGTACACGCGG
>PLHQ01000024.1 GCA_003138975.1 Acidobacteriaceae bacterium
GCCACGCGCACCGAAGCACACTTAACTAGCCCGGGTTCTACGGTTGGCACCGTAGCATATATGTCGCCGGAGCAGGCGCGAGCGAAAGAGTTGGACACCCGTACGGATCTGTTCTCATTCGGTGCGGTCCTGTACGAGATGGCCACAGCCCAGTTGCCATTTCGGGGAGAAAGTTCCGCGGTCATCTTCCGCGAGATTCTGGATCGTGACCCGGTTCCTGCAGTACGGCTGAATCCTGACCTTCCACCCAAGCTGGAAGAGATCATCGAGAAGGCGTTGGAGAAGGATCGCGAGCTCCGCTACCAGAACGCTGCGGATATGCGGACCGACTTGAAACGGCTGAAACGCGAAACGGAATCGCGGCACGGCGCGCCGGCTAGTTCGAGGTCAGTGGCGGTCGCAGAGGAAAGCGGCTCTCAGGGCGCTCAACCGCCGTCGTCAGCATCCGGATCCTCCCCTGCGCTTACTCGATCTGCATCATCGAGCGCAGTGAAAGTAGCTGAAGTTTCTGTGGTGGGCAGGAAACTCTGGAAAGTTCTGGTTCCCGCCGGCGTGATACTCGTGGCTCTTGCAATTGGAGGAACGTTCTTCGTTCGCTCACGTTCGGCGGCGCCTACGACAAAGGCTACGCCGCTCACCGATAAAGACACGGTCGTGCTTGCCGACTTTACCAACTCCACTGGCGACCCCGTCTTCGACGACGCGCTGAAGCAGGCACTGGGCGTCCAGCTAGGACAATCCCCCTTCCTTAATATCCTGTCCGATCGGAAGGTGGAGGAAACGCTGCATCTGATGGGCCGCCCGTCGAATGAGCGGATCACGCGCGATGTAGCGCGAGAACTTTGTATTCGGACAGGCAGTAAGGCAATCGTATTGGGTTCAATTTCGAACCTCGGCGGCCAGTACGTGATTGGCGTAGACACTGTCGGTTGCAGCAGTGGGGATACGCTGGCCCAGGAACAGGAAGAGGCGGCGAGCAAGCAAGATGTCCTCAAAGCACTGGGCCGGGCAGTCGCCAGCCTGCGCGCTAAACTCGGCGAATCGCTGGCCTCGGTTCAGAAGTTTGATGTGCCCGTGGAAGCCACCACTCCGTCCCTCGAAGCCCTCAAGGCCTACAGCATGGGCATCACGACCGGCCGCACCAAGGGTGACGCAGAAGCCATTCCGTTCATGAAGCGGGCCATCGAACTGGACCCTAACTTCGCCATGGCCTACACCGGGATCGCGGTCGAATACTCAAATCTTGGACGGGCGGATCTCGCGGCCGCTAATGCTAGAAAGGCCTATGACCTGCGCGACCGCGTCAGCGAACGCGAGAGGTACCGCATCTCCGCCTTCTATTTTGACAAAGTAACCGGCGAAATCGAGAAGGCCACCGAAGCCTACGAACTCTGGGCAAAAAGCTACCCGCTAGATATGGTGCCTCACGGGAATCTAGGAGTCGCTTATGGCGCTTTGGGCCAATACGACAAGGCGGTCAAGGAAACCGAAGCGGCGCAGCGACTGGAACCCGCTATCACCGGCTATGGAAATCTCGCCTCCTTCTACATCAACGTAGATCGCCTCAAGGATGCCCGGCAGACGATCCAGGAAGCACAGCAGAAGAACTTCGATGGCCTAGTCATTCGTTCTGATCTTTACTCCTTGGCATTTCTGTCTGGGGATAATGCCGAAATGGAGCGCCAAGTCGAATGGGCCGCAGGCCGCCCCGGGGAAGAAGACCAGATGCTCAACGCCCACGCCGATACCCAGGCCTACTATGGCCGCGTGGAAAAAGCGCGCGACCTCGCGCGGCGCGCCGCTGACTCCGCCGTGCGCTCGGACGCCAAAGAAACCGGCGCCCAGTGGATAGCATTTCAGGCGCTCCGCGAGGCTGAGCTGGGCAATGTCGCGGCCGCCCGCCAGGGTGTTACCCGCGCCTTAGCGCTCGCTCCCGGGCGTGATGTGAAAGTCCTCGCCGCATTGGCGCTCGCGCGCACCGGCGAAGCCTCGCAATCGAGAACCATACTCGAAGCGCTGCAAAAGTCTGAACCCGACAACTCTTATCTAAAAGTGTATTGGTTTCCCGTGATCGAGGCCTCCATTGCGATGGCGCAACAGGCGCCCGACCAGGCGATCGTCGCCCTCGAACCCTCCCTTCCCTACGAACTCGGGGGACCTCCTCCCGGAACCACAATGTATCCCGCGTACATTCGCGGTCTGGCGTACCTCGCAAAAAGGGATGGACCGTCGGCAGCGGCTGAGTTTCAGAAGTTCCCTGATCATTCCGGTGTCGTACAGAACTTCCTGCTCGGCTCGCTTGCCCATCTCCAACTCGCTCGCTCCTATGCCCTTTCCGGCGACACCGGCAAGGCCAAGGCAGCGTACCGCGATTTCCTCACTCTCTGGAAAGAAGCCGATCCCGACATACCCATCTTGAAAGAAGCGAAAGCGGAGTACGCGAAGCTGCAGTAAAGCTTTTTGGGACGGTTCTTCTTCGTGCGGCAGGCATGAGTTCTATCGGATGTGCTCGGCTCATTTATGCGGCTTTTTTCTGACCGTCCTTTAGAAGTCCGAGCCGCACCAGGCTTTCGGCGGTAGCAACAACCGCCTCCTCGTTCGAACGAGGCGCCCAGCCGAGCATGCGTTTGGCCTTTTCGTTCGTGGCGTTCTTCGTCTTGCCGAGCTCAGGCAGGATTTGCCTCACCGCCGGATCCCGGAGCGCGGCGATGCGCACTAGCCAATCGGGCAGTTGACGGGTCGGCACTTTTTTGGCCGACGCGCCCATCCGATTCTTCAGCACCTTCGCGATGTCGAGTATCGACATGAAATCGCCAGCGACGGCGAGAAAGCGCTCGCCCTTGGCGGCGGGATTAGTCATCGCACGGATGTGCAAGTCGGCAACGTCACGCACATCAACTGCGCCAAAATAAAGCCGCGGGACACCGGGCATGGCACCATCCATCAAGCGCTGCACCAGGAGGATCGAGGTCGAATAATCAGGGCCCAGGACAGGACCAAACACGCCCACCGGATTGATGACGGAGAGCTCGAGGTTGCCGCCTTCGTTGGCGATGAAATCCCAAGCGGCGCGTTCAGCCAAGGTCTTCGATTTCACGTAGGCAGTCACATCTTCGCCGTTGGGATCCGTCCAGTTTGTTTCGTTGAACGGCGCGCTCTGCGGCCTGTGGCCGTAGCCGATCGCCGCGAACGAAGAGGTCAGCACCACGCGTTTGACGCCGGCGTCGCGCGAGGCGCGCAGTACACGGAGCGTGCCTTCGCGCGCCGGCACGATCAGCTCGTCTTCGTGCTTGGGGATGTTCGGGGGAAATGGCGACGCCACGTGCAGCACGTAGTCACAGCCAGCGACTCCTTCCGGCCAGCCCGTATCGTTCTCGAGATCGGCGACGATGAACGACAGGCGATTGCCGGGCTCGGCGCCGCCTTGCTTTAGCATGGCGCGTACGTCGCCCTCACGCTTCAGGGTCCGCACTGTGGTGGTCACCTGATGTCCTGCGGCCAGTAGCTGCAAGATCGAATGGCTGCCGATGAAGCCCGAACCGCCAGTCACTAGAACTTTGCCCATCGCCGCTCCCTATCGTTAAATGCTGAAACGTTCATAGCCTGAGGTTAGATCGATTGCTCGTTCTAGAAGACTCACAAACGATCGCTCCCCAATTGTCGGCAACCGTACCTTGGGATTATTTCCTGTCTGCCCGTCATGCTGGCACAATCTCGTCAGCTACAGCTGTCCGGCATCGCCATGATTTCGTCGCTAAAGGCGTGGTTCTTGAAAGTTGCCATACGGCGCAGGCAGGGCGTACGAACTGCACTGAGGAGTATCCGGCCGGACAATTTGGGCGTCGCTGGGAAACCGAGACGGCTGAGGACGGTACCCGTTGCGCGTGCGGATCTTGTATCTCTTCAGATTGTCGCCCACCAGTTTTACCGTGATCGCACGCCAGCCAGAGTTGGGATTAGCTTTGGGGTAGTAGCTTAGCGAATAAAGATGCGCCAAGTCGTCCCGGATGGATGCAAAGGCTCGCTTTTCGTCTCTCCAGTTCTTGGCAAAGTAGGCCTTGCCGCCCGTGGCCGCACTCATGCGATCAAACACCGCGGTGGACACCGGCTCCAATCTGGCTTCTTGGGTACTGATCATGTATATGGAAACGCCAGCAGACTGGGCGAATTCGGCGACATCCTCGGGTGGTACTACGCTCGAGTTGTCCGGGCCGTTGGAAAACACCACCACGACTTTCCTGCCCTTGTACTGGGTGGCATCCTTCAGCGTCAGCAACAGGGTGTTGTAGAGTGCTGCTTCGTCTCCGGCCACCGTCGAGCGCACGGCACGCAAAACTTGCGCCCGGTCGGAGGTCAGACTGGCACCTCGGAAAAGATCTCGGCTGTAGGAATAGAATGCAATCTTGTCTGCGCTTCCCAGGGAACGAACAAACTCGGCGATCGCATCTTGCGCAAAGACAAAGCCGTGATACATGTAATTGCTGGTATCAAACAGAACGAACACATTGGCGCCGGCTACCAGCGAGTCGAGGGTGTGAAGCGAGTCCCTGGCAGAAGAGCCCTTGGTCACGTCACCGGCCGAGTCTGCAGATCCTGTGGGCTCTGCCGACTCAATTAGACTGAGTGCCGGTTCATTGCCTTCGGCAAAGGTGGCAACCTTCTCCGCAATCCCATCCTCGACGATGGCAAAATCCTTGGGGCGCAGGCCCGTAATGTAGCTTCCATTCTTGTCGGTCACCGCGACGTTGAGCTGTACCAAGTTGACGACAACGTGAAGATCGGGGCTCTCCTGAGCTTCGACTCCAGTTCCATAGCCGACGAATAGACAAAAAAACGAACAGAGAAACACAAAAGATTTCCTTGCCATAATTCCTAAATTCCTAATCTGCGAGCCCGTCTACTTGGGTCGCTGCGTTACCGTCAGCAAATCAACCGGAACTACCTCACGGCCGAGGCGCGCCGGCACTCGTGAGCGAAGCTATCTTGCCCTTTTGGAAGTCTTCGCCCGTTTCGTGCATCGCGCGAAGGAGAGCTGGCCAGTCTTCGAGGTCGGTTGCGGAGATCTTTTCGACCATGTGTCGGGTCAGCTGCGGCACCAGATGGTTTAGCGCCACAGCCGATTGCCCGGTTTCATCGGCCAGGCGGGCCCAGTACAGATTGGGCGAATCCCAAGACTCCGCCAGAAAACGGCTGGAGTATCCCTCGAACGCGGGCAGGGGTCCGATATTCAGCAGTTCGCGACTGTACGTTTGAGCCAAGCTGGGATGCGGCACACCAAAATCGTGCGACAAGCGCCTCCAGTTGACCTCTTCGGGATGCCGACGAGAGAGATCTTGCAGTTCCAGGGTCGCCGTTCCCCAGGAACGGGTTTCTCCCGGGTACCTGCGTTGAAACTCTGCCGTCAGATAGAACGTGTCCGCGGGCGTCACTCGAGTGAGTGTTTCCGATAAGTGGCCGGCGCGCAGACCCTGCTCGACTTGCTCTGACCGCTGTGGATTCACACGATCCGATAGGATGGTCATCACCTTGCTCCGCAGTTCCTCGTCCTTCACGGACGCGGTCAGGAGTTCCTCCCCAGTTCGCTGATATAGCGCGACCGCGTGAAGCTCGTTTTGGCTGACATCCCACCAGCGCGGCAAGATCGCACTGGTCAACAGACCCGGCGTTAATTCCTTCCAGATGAGATCTTGGACATTCTCCGGCGAAATAAAGTCCTGTTCGAGATCCGCAAGAACATAGGGCAGATCGGCAAGAGAGCCAACGAAATGAGCGCCTCCGCCGGCGGGGGAGCCTTGGCCAAGGAGCTGCGGAGCCTGCCAGACCGTCTTTATGCCGCTGACCGTTTCTGCGGCAAAGTCGTGGGAGCGGATGAGGAGGGGGTTATTGTGCAGAGCCTGGGCACCTGGTGGCTCGTAATAGGCATAGTTCAAACCGACAAGAGTGTCCCTTAAGAAAGAAGCGAGCTGACCGCGAGCCTCTTCGAGTTGTGCGTGTGAAGGCGATGGAGACTTGAGCACTTTTGCCAGGTTGCTTCGCATCTGTACTTCGGTGTGATGGTTGCTATAGATTCCTGCAGCCCATTCCGTTCTCTCACCATTCGTGAAAATCGGCCGCGGCATCTCGAATTCCCGTATTTCCCCGGCCCGACGGATCACGAATTCGTTCAGCACTTTCCCTTGATCCTTTTCGGTCAAGGCGTCGCCCAGCGCAAGCAGTGTGTCAAGAGAAACCAGTCGTTGGCCGTCCAATACAGAACGGATTCTGATGGCAAGCTCCTGGTGGATCCTCCTTCCTTCCGTGGTAGTCTGCCCAGGGCCTGCCAGCAATTCGATAATTTCATCCTGAGAAACTTTCGCGTCGCCAGTGGCAACCCGAAACAGTTCTCCCAGGGAAACTCGCCCCGCGTCATATAACTGGGGTGCTGATCGGATTCCGGCAAATGGCTTGATCACCTGCTGCCACGAATCATTCAACCGCAGGTTCGAGATCTGTCCCTGCCGGGCCAAGATCTGCCAGATTCCGACATTCGCCTGAAAGGTACCGAGTGCGTTGCCACGCATGGGATTGGGAACGTTGCTCAGCGCTTCAGCCGTTTCCAGGAATAGGACAATGGATGCGTCACTCAACTCTTGAAACTCGGAAAAGATCCGATATTGATCACCAAACTCCGCGAATTTGCGAGCCAACAGGAGCACCGTCGCGGGAGCCAAGCGATGTTCGGGACGTCGTCTGCTTTCGAGTTCGATGATCGCCAAGTAGATCTGCAAGGGGCCGTCATCGGTCGTCGCCCGGGAAAGAGCGAACATTGTTTGGACGAGCTGATCCGGACTGGCTAGGCGAGCGCTGCGCCTGCCCGAGTCACGCATTATCTTCTTTTGGCGAAGAACATCTTCCCACACCGCGAGATTTCCGGGGACGAGCGGTTCTCCGGTGGTCTCCCATTGAAGCCGAGTAACCAAAAGCAGCAGCGCAGGGGCGGGCCTGAATATCCCCGTTGTGGCACTAGTGGAAGGATCTGGAGCCCGCAGGGCGTCATAAAAAAGCCGAAGCCGATGCGATTCGGTGAAATATGTCTGCTGAGTTCTACTCACCCGTGAAAGCACGTCAAAATAAGCGGCCAGCCAGCCCTTGTCCACGGCCAGCAATTTCTGCACGAAGGCCGCGGGTGATGCCGGGCTAGCCCCCACCAAATCCTTCCACGCAGATTCTGTACCCCGTCCTCCTGGAACGATGACCCGGCCCGCGCGGATGCAGAGGTGGCTCCCGTAAAAATCAAGGACGGCGGCATGAGGCAGGAGTTTCCTGATCCCAATCGATCGCTGCAATGAGTTATTGGTTTCGGAATCCAGCTTGGAAAGGGCCCAGTAGAGGCGCGCCACGGCCCGATCGCTCAGGATTGTGTCCACCAGGTCCTTGCTGGTTTCCTTGTAATTCTTCCTGCTGGCCATGGTCCAGTCGCCTGTGGCGAACAGCACCGGCACTGGAGAAGCGGCGTACGGGTACGCGAAAGGTTTGCCTCCTTGCAGCGTCTGCTCCAGTTCGGGTAGAGGGAATCCGGAATCGATCGTCAGGAAAGCCCTTTCGGGATCCGCCGTCTGCAAGGATGTATCAGCCTCTCCACAATTTGACCGGGTCCGATAACCAAGGATGCGCAGAAGTGGTCTGGCGTCATCACAATTCGAAACGCGAATCATGCCATCGGTCGCGGCCAGGGCTGACAGCTCCTTAGCCTGCACGACATACCGGCTCAGCAGGATGAGAAATTCAGTCTGTTTTTTGGAGCCCTCATAACCCTGCGCAAACACGTTCCGGCTCAGCAAGGGCAGCACTTGTTCGGGGGCAATCTTTTGACTAATACCCGCCATGCGCAGAAAGGAGCGCAGCGGACCTGGGATCATGAACTCCGACGAGCCCATGACCGATCCGTCTCCTGGAGGCGAGGTTGCGGCCGCCTCGGATGGGTTCGAAACAGCTGAGTTAGCAAAGTCCCCGGCGTTGGCCGACAAGCAATAGCAAGAGAAGACCGAAGCCACCACAAGAATGGAGAGGCAAAGAGGGAATTTCACGGCTGGATTCCTCTAGGAGCCGGCAATACCGATCGTAACCAGGAGTACGTCGCGGAGATCAGGGATTGTCATTCATCCGCGAAACCGAGTCGTGCCCCATTCTCGAGTCTGTGCTTCCCGGCCCTGATTCCAAAATTCCGATGTCGGCCAAAATAACCCATTTTTGTCGATTATCCAAGCAATTTCGTCAGTTTCTTTCTCGGTTTTCTTTTACGGCATGAACATCGGGGAAGTGGGCCGTTTGCTTACAGTCGGCCCTCGGGATCCTAGCCGACACGGGATTTCGTTCGGGAGGCAGTGGCAGTGGCTCGTGGGCTGGTACCTATTCACCGTGTGGTTTGAAGTCGTAAGATCCCGTTAAGCGTAATCTTCCGGTTTGTCGTGGAGCCGGAAGTTGAGCGTCTGCCAGAATGCGGATTGATTGCTGCAGGATTGCCCGTCAATAGCGAACCGTCATGTTCTACCACGAAGCTGGATGATTTTGCGACGGTCACGCTCTCCAATGAAGTAACGCCACAGCAAGCTACGCCTTCGTCAAGTCTTGTATTCTGGAACGACGCTACCGGGCCCTAGCAGATGCTGCACTTGCTCGGAAACCTCGAAGGAGGTTCTGATGCGCCAGTTCACTTTCTTCATGGTAATTGCAGGCTGCGTCTTCGAGCTGCCAGCCACCGTCCGGGACAAGAGCGTGACAGGATATTGAGTATGGGGAAAGAGAATCCAGTGCTGGTGCTCGCGTCGGGAGACGATCCGCAGTTCGCGATGCTGAAAGAGCTGCCGCACACAGTATGTGGCGACGTTGCCACGTGTGCGCAGGCGGCAAAGGACGCGGCTGTAATTCTGCAATGGTCGGGCACGCGGGAATTGCTGCGTGCATTGTTTGGGATGTGCAAGAAGGTGCGCTGGATACACTCCAAGGCTGCCGGCCTGGACAACCTGTTATTTCCGGAGCTGGTGGAGAGCGAAGTTCTGCTGACCAACGGCCGCGGTGTGTTCAGCGCGTCGCTTGGGGAGTTTGTGCTGGCAGCGATCTTATATTTTGCAAAAGACTTACGTCGGATGATTCGCAACCAGATAGCAGCTGTCTGGGAACCGTTCGACGTGGAAGAGATCAGTGGACAGACGGTGGGGATTTTGGGTTATGGCGACATTGGCCGCGCGGTCGCGAGCCGCGTGCACGCCATGGGTATGCGCGTGCTCGCAACCAAGCGGCATATTCCTGGATCCGCCGATCCGCTGGTGGAACGCTTCTACAAACCGGAGGAGCGGCGGGAGATGATGGCCCGCTGCGACTACATTGTGGCGACGGCCCCATTGACCACGGAAACGCGGCACATGATCAGCGACGTGGAGTTCGCGGTCATGAAGTCGACAGCCGTCGTAATCAATGTGGGACGCGGGCCGGTCATCGACGAGGCGGCTCTGCTGCGTGCGCTAACGACCAAGCGAATTAAAGGAGCGGGGTTAGATGTGTTTGAGCACGAACCGCTCCCGCCGGGAAATCTGCTGTACAAGCTGGAGAATGTTTTGTTGTCGCCGCACTGCGCGGACCACACGGCGGACTGGCAGGATCAGGCGATGCGCTTCTTTCTGACGCAGTATGCCAGGTTTGAGAAGGGCGAGCCGCTGAAGAACATTGTGAATAAACGACTCGGATATTGAGGGAGGGTGTCGCCCGCGGCAATGAAAATAGCCCCAAACTGGCTTGGAGTCCTCGGGGCCGACTTCCGGTCCGGAATAGTTTCCGGTTTGCCGTCATTCGGGAAGAACTCAACGAAACGCAATTAACATGAAGCGCGAAGAGTAGGGCCGCCAAACAAAGCGTCTGCCAAAATCTTCACCCTCGCCACGTAAGAAGAATGAAAATCTACTTTAGGCCTTCCACCAAGTAGAGGTCTCCGAGCGTGCGATGAAAACCATATACATACGTCTTCCCGTCCGGTGTCATCAGGATAGGTCCGATAGTGGAGACACCGGTGGGATCGAGCGGAGCAATTTGCTTCCAGACGGTTTTCTTTCCCGTGGCCAATTCCAAGCGATAAACCTTGGCGGGCACCTCGCCGGTCCGGTAAAGATAAATGGAACGGGCGTCCTGACTCCAATTGATGGGAATGTCGCCGGGTTCCATACCGTTAACGATTCGAGGGTCCCCTCCAGACGCGGGGTAGAAGTAGCCCTTTTGGTCGGGGCCAATGCCCACGACAGACTGGCCATCCGGCGAGATCGCGAACGCCTGTGCGTCAACCCCTTCGGGGGAAATCGGTTTCGGTTTTCCTCCGGAAACATCCTGAGTATAGAGCCGCACGCCTTTCCCCGACTCGTTCCCGGAGAAGACAAAGCGCTTGCCGTCCGGAAACCATCGTGCCCACTGGTGGTTAATCGAATCGTTCGTAAGCGACTGAGTTTCACCTGCCCCGGTGGGCAACAGCCGGAGTTGTTGCGGCGAGCTTGGCGTCGCAATAATGACCCATTTCTGGTCGGGGGAGAGCGCGGCGGCGCCTCCTTCGCCGAGTCGGATCGCCGGCGTGCCATCGGTGCTCCGAATATAAACAGCGTAAGTTAGATCCTGTACGTCTCCGTACTGCACCCCGCCGCCAATTCCCTCCTCATCGAAAAGAAGAGTCTTGCCGTCGGCGGAAAGGTCGGCCGGATAGGAATAGTCAAGCCAGGAAAGGTCTCGCTCTTTGGTTGCGCCATCGCTCTGAGCCATGACCTCGCGCCGGCGGTCGGCGCGAGCCAGCAGGACGCGTCCGTCGCGCCAAATATCGAACATAACCAGAGAACCGGGTACCCGCGTCACCAACCGTTGCTTCCCCGATAAGGTAACAGCGGTAATGTAGTGGAACAGTCCCAATTCGCTGGCGGTGAACCAGACTTCTCGGCCGTCAGGCGACCAGGCAAGACCTTGTGTGCCGTACCACTCCCGGGTTAACTCAGTCTTGTGACCGGAAACATCGACGACGGCAATGGAGCCGCCATCGTCTCCCTGATTGGGATGGTCCATGAAGGCCACCAAGTCGCCCTTAGGAGAAACTCGCGGATAGCTGATCCAGCCGCCGCTGGTCTCGTAGAGCACCTTGCCGATGGGAAACTCGAGCCGGTCGCGGCCACCCACGTTGCGGACCACGGCCAGGCTATTTCCGTCGGAGGCCCAATCTGCCCATTCGACATCTTCGAGAACTGGCCGGGGTGCACCGCCCGCCAAAGGCGCTCTGGCCAGTGTGCCCACGTTTATCCAGGTTCCGACGGGATGGCTGCCCAAGGAAAGAGCCATCTCACCCGTCGATGAAATGGCTAGAAGCTCGGCGCGGCCCAGTCCCAAAGAACGCGACTCGACCATACCCTGACGGGCAGAGAAAGTCTCCACTGGATTCCCTTGCCACGCGGCGCTGTATAAGATGGTCTGCCCGTCCGGTGCAAAGCGGGCGGAGCGAATTTCGCCGCGGCGGAAAGTAATCTCGTGATATAGGGGCGCGCTGGCTGCGGACGATCCCCACAGGTGTTTGCCCAGCACCAGCCCGATTGCAAGAGCAATGAGAAAAACGCAGGAAATCAGCACCGGCAGCAGGCGACCACTCTTCCGTTTGCTCTCCGGCGCGGTGACGGGAGCTTCTTTCGCACCGCTTGTCTCCACTACCGCAGCAGCGCCGCTGGCCCCAACACGGGAAGAATCGGTGTCACGTTTCAGCCGCTTCAGGTCGGCGCGAATCTCGGCCGCGCTCTGGCAGCGCAACTCACGGTCTTTTTCGAGCGCCTTGTTCAGGATAATTTCGATTTGCGGCGGCAGTCCCGGATTCAGCTGGATGGGCGGAGGAGGTATCTTGTTCAGAATTGCTTCAAAGATAATGGCCGAGGTCGCTCCCGAGAACGGCTGCTTGCCGGTGGCCATTTCGTAAAGCACCACACCGAAAGAAAAAAGATCAGTGCGCTGGTCCAGTGCCTCACCGCGTGCCTGCTCGGGGGACATATAACCGATGGTGCCCATTGCCGTTCCCGGAGTGGTGAGTTGATCGGGACTGACGGCAGTTGGCGTCCCCACAGTAGCGGCCGATCCGTCCACGGCGTGGCTCCCTTGCGGGGTGAGTTTCGCCAAGCCAAAATCAAGGATCTTAGCCTGACCTCTTTGGGTGACAAAGATATTCGCAGGCTTGATGTCGCGGTGCACAATTCCGCCTGAGTGCGCCGCATCGAGAGCGTCCGAGATCTGGATGCCCAGTTCGAGCAGCTGTGCAGTCTTGAGCGGACGGCCCTCGACCATGTGCTTCAGGGTCGTGCCGTCCAGATATTCCATGGCGATGAAAGCTAGGCCATTTTCCTGGCCGATGTCGTAGATGGTGCAGATATTCGGGTGGTTCAGCGCGGAAGCCGCCTGCGCTTCACGCTGGAAGCGGCTAAGGGCTTGGGGATCTCTGGCCACGTCATCAGGCAGGAACTTGAGGGCTACGAAACGGTGCAGCCGGGTGTCCTCCGCCTTGTAGACGACGCCCATGCCGCCGCCGCCGAGTTTCTCGACGATTCGGTAATGCGAAATGGTCTGGCCGATCATTCAGATCATTAATAAGTAGATACTCGGCTTTCGGGTCGCTCCATCTTAAGGGGGAGGCGTCCTCTCGTCAACGAAATGAGAGCGTACCGACGCAGAGAACTTGCCCCGATAACAGAGGCGGCTGCCTCACTCGGCGCGTCAAGCGGGCCGCCTCGCGATAACTCCCGCGTCGTCAGCTATTCGGAAACTATGCGGTTGTCGGCGAAAATTGCGATCACACCAACAACTTCGGTCGGGTGTTGACATTCAAGCCCACGGGGGAGCGGGCCGCGATTCTCGGGCACGACCATCACCATAACGCGCTCATCCTAGCAGGAGACCGGAAACCGGGAAAGCGCGACACTCGTGACGCTCGTCGATCATCTCCTCGAAGGCAATCTGGCTCGCATCAAACTGCTGACCTTTACGCGTGCTGCCACACCCGAGCTTGCGTATCGGACGGCTGGAACAACTCAGGATGGCGTCGGGGTGGTGAGATTTGGTTCATTCCCACAGGATCACACCCTCTTTGACCCTTCGGCCAAATCTGTGCGAAATCCTCTTGTGCACCTCTGGGATGATGCAATTGCAATGCGTAGTGTCCGCAAATCGGCGTCGTCCAAGGCGATGAACCGGAACGGCTGCAATCCTATCCGTGCGGCTGAACATGGACTGAGTAGTTCAGCCATGCCGAGTACTGGTCCGGCGTGGGTCGAGAACATCACTTCTACTACCGCTCCGGGACTGAGCGGCTTGAGAACTCGCAGCAAACCTCCCGTTACAGAAACGGTCTGAAGTCTAGCTGAGGGGTGTTGCCCGTCTTCAAATCGGATCGTTGCTTGAGGCATGCCCGGTAGCCGTACACGGAGGGCACGCCGTTTTGCGTGCGGTTGGGGGGAGGAGATCATGCATCGAAGTATCTTACTGGGAGCACGCCTAGCGCGAGATTACGAAGGAACCTGTACGGATTTTAACGCTCGGTGGAACAGACGCTCACTCTGGGTGCCCTTTAGAAAATTGCAACCGTTCAGCCCGCGCAAGCGTACGGAAGCGTGGTCTTGTATTTCTTGTACCCACGAGCGGTAAGTCGAATCACCCCCCGGAGCTGTTCTTCCACGAACCCTTCATTCCTCAACTCCGCAACCGCCACACGAGCCGAAGAGGAATCGAGGGTCTGCCTGGACAAGGTCACGAATTGACGTGGATCCTCCTCATAGCGGAGGACGAGTGTGACGAGGAGACCGTCTTGGATATTTTGCCAAGTCATAACGCGATGTTATGCACATGAGCAGGCCCCCGGAATGGCCCTTCGGTGCCAGTTTTGGTTACCTATGTTCATTCTGCATCTGTCCTTTTGCCATGCCCGGCATGACCTTGGAATTCATAACATTCGCCTATTGAGGGGCCAGCGCCTGAACTACGGTTCACCTGCCGTGCTTCCACTACACCACCGGCCCTCGGAAGCACATCCTTAACGTGGAATGTAACATCAGCTTTGCTAGCGTTTCGATGACCGCTTTCTGGCCGGTACACCTTCTGTTCGACCTATTTCGTAAAATATTTCTCAAAGAGATCTTGCGACCGCTTCGTACCTTCGTCGGTGTACCAATTTCGAGCAAGAGTGAATACCTTTGGTGATCACTGTTTGTCGCTTCAGCCGATATGTCGATACAAAAGCATTCCTATCGTGCGGAGAACAGAGTTTGGTGTAGCTGGAACTAGTCGTCGTAGTATGCTCTGTTGCCAAGCGTTTGCAGTCCCTACGGGTTGACTTGGATATCTCCAGTAATTCAGCTGCGTTCCGACCGCTCCCCAGTGTTCCTTAAACGATATGAGGCCGGGGGTGCTACTGTCGGAGCGTCCCATCTCAAATTCCTCGAGACCCTTGTCCTTGGCCTCTTGGATCGTGTTCCAAAGGAGAAGCGCCATTCCGCCCAATCGGTTGAACCGTGCATCACTGCAACCATACTTGTAAACCATTGTCTTTTTGTGGGAAATCGTCAGGATACTCGCCACCGGCCGATCGTCCTTGCACACAACTCGGATCTTCAGGTCTTCCCCAAACGAGGCAATCAGTGCGCGAAACCACGACTGTGGCTGTGGTGGCAAGAGCAGTCGCCGACGGGTGATGACCAGAAGCTTATAGAACTGCTGCAGCAGTACTTCCGATGTCCCTTCCTCGTATTTCAACCGTTCCCGCTCGGCTCGCCGAATCTTTCTTTGAACACAACTTTTGTGGAAATTGTGGAACAGCTCCGGCGCGCTTCTTCCGCTCAGATTGAGACGATGAAGACAATACGTAAGACTCTTGCCGAAACCGGTCAGACTGCCCGGCTGATAGAAAGGGGGCCGGATCTCGATGTACTTCCAGCTGCCGGTGTCGACATCGTGCCTCATATTAAAGAGCAGGTCATCCAACTCGCCTGAGTTGTTTCCCAGTGGCTCGCAATGATCGGAGAAGGGCAAAGAGACCATTCGCCGGCCTGTCAACCAACTCTCGACACGGCAAAAGACCAGACCATTGGTCAGGGCGGCCTGCCGGGGACATGTAGTCACAACGGCGGGATCATACCCATAGGCAATTTGTAAGGCTCTCAGCCAGTTTGTACTGTGAAAGACTGAAGCTCGAGCATGGTTGCGGACGAAAGTCTCCCAGCGCGGATCATCCAGCGGGTTGAGTTCGTAAACGCTC
>PLHQ01000026.1 GCA_003138975.1 Acidobacteriaceae bacterium
GCCAGCTGTGGCAGGGGACCATTGTCCGGCTGCCAAGTACGCTTCTCCGCGTACATAGGTTGGATACAAGCAGGAAAGATTGATGACGAAACCAATTTGCCCCAACTCGATAGGGGAAGCAGCAGCTTGCAGAACGGTCACCGCGGAAGCTGGGTTCTTTCTATCGAGCGCCAACTGTGCCTGAATCGCGGGCAGCCAAAGCGACTGCATCTGGGTGTCCAGCGGGAAGCGTTTCCCCAAGTCTTGGGCCAGAGACTCGGCTCGTGCCGTATCGCCCGCCATGGCGAACGCAAGCGCGGCTTCGACCTCTGCGCCCTGACTGGTAGGAGCGAGCTTCAGCCCCTCTGCTGCTGACTGCCGGGCTTCCGCAGTATTGCCGTATGCGGCTTCCCGCTGAGCAGCAATCGCATGCCATATCGCCCCATTTTCCTTGCTGTCAGCCCGTATTGCTGAGTCCACGGCCCGCTTCGTCAGGTCCCGCGCCTTGCCAAGATGACCGCCATACGCCTCGGTGTCGGACGCGAGCGCCAGTCCGAAGTTCTCTTCCGGCTTGCCCGCAAACCACTGCTGCTGTTCCGCCATCGCCGCGGAATCCGCGCCGATAAAGGCGAGAGCGTAAAGAGCATTGTGGAATGTAAAATCGTTAATCTTTCGGGTTTGCGTTTCGTCGGTGATCTGCCGAACCTCGTCTAAATGCTGCAAGGCAAGATTGTAGTTGGCGAGATTCCCGTAATTAATGAATTCATTGGGTGCAATGCGCAAGGCTTCTCGCGTGATCTCCGCGGCCTTTTCATACTGTCCTTGTGCGGCGAATACTAGGCCTAAATTGCCATACGCTCCTGCTCTCCGCGGGTAGCTCTCAATCATCTCCTGTAACGTCTGGGCCGCTTTATCCAGTTCTCCAGTCACGTTCAGATAGTAGGAAGAGGCGATACGGAGCTTTTCCTGTTCGCTGGCATGCTCCCGCAACTGGAATGCCTTGGTGTAGTACTCACTGCCCCGCCCTAGCTCGCCGAGATTGTTGTAGTCGCTGCCCACTGCCGCGTAGCCCATGGCAAAATTCGGATCAAGCTCAATGGCACGCTGATGGTAAGGGAGGGCTGCGGCGAGGCCTTTCTCATTGAAGGCCTTATTGCCGAGGGTGTACGCTTTCAGAGCTTCGAGCGAGGACGTGGTAGCCTGTTCGAGTGGAACATCAAACTTCTCCACCGTAGCCAGCGATTCGCCCAGTTCACCCCTCAGCTTCGATGCCGCCTCGCCCAGCGTGTCCAGCACCTTCTCCTTCGACGCCGCCGTCACCTGCTCTTGCGCCAGCGTGTCGCCGTTTTGGCAATTCACCGCCTTCAATCCCAGCACAAACTCGCTGCCCAAACCGCCCACTGTTCCAGCAATGTAAGCCTTGCTGCCCGCCCGCAGACAAAGCTCGCGGGCTACCTCGGGCCTTAGCTTCGTGTTTGCTGGACGAGTCATCTGTTGTAGGGTTTTGGCAACATCGCTGTCGGAGAGCACATTCAAGAAAGGTGATTGCCGCAGCGAAACGTTGAGCGCTGTCTTGAGTGTGTCATCGAAAACCGGATCGCCCGTGCTGTTCGCAAAATCAGCGAGCACGATGGTGTCCTTCTCGGTCAGGCGGTGCGTGGTCTGGCGCGAGCGAAAGTAGAGCGCTCCCCCGATTGCAGCAGCGACAAGTACCACGGCTGCGGGAATCAGAACCTTCCAGAGTTTCCTGCCCGCGACGGGAACCTGGGCGACCTTCACGGTGCTCGATGACGGAGATGGAGCAACCGCAGGGGAGGAACCGGATGCTGGCGACGGCGGTTGGGCGAGCGTAGAGCCGCTTTCCTGTGCGACCGCCACCGTCCCTGAACTAGCGGCTGCAAATCGTCCCGTCTCTGTGTCTCGCTTTAGCCGTTGCAACTCGGAACGCATGTCGGCTGCGCTCTGGTAGCGGAGATTGCGATCTTTCTCCAGTGCCCGGTTGATGATGTCTTCCAACTTGGGCGGGACGTCGTGATTCAGCCGTACCACGTCCACTGGGGCACGGTTCACGATGGCTTCACAGATCATCGCCGAACTTTCTCCGTGAAACGGCAAATCGCCCGTCGCCATCTCGTACAGCACTGCGCCAAACGAGAACAGGTCGCTCCGCGCATCCAGTTCTTTCGCCCGTACCTGTTCCGGCGACATATACGCCACCGTTCCCACCATGGTGCCCGGACTCGTTAGATGCTCCGCGTCCCCCGAATCCGTCTGCGTGTTAAGAGAGCCAATTTTGCTCGAAGAACTGCCTGCCAGATTGACCTTCGCCAAGCCAAAGTCGAGAATCTTGGCGTGTCCGCGCTTCGTCACGAAGATGTTCGCGGGCTTGATGTCGCGGTGAACGATGCCTTCGGCATGAGCCGCGTCCAGCGCGTCTGTGATTTCGATGGCAAGAGACAGAATCAAGTCCGTCTCCATCGGGCGGTTCCCGATGCGATGTTTCAGCGTCATGCCATCCAGATACTCCATGACAATGAACGGCTGTCCGTCGTGCTGTCCGATTTCATGGATCGTGCAAATATTAGGGTGATTCAGTGCCGACGCGGCTTGGGCTTCTCGCTGGAAACGGCTGAGTGCTTGGGGGTCTTTGGACACTTCATCGGGCAGAAACTTCAGCGCGACGAACCGATGGAGGGTGATGTCCTCCGCCTTATAGACAACGCCCATCCCACCACCGCCGAGTTTCTCGATGATGCGGTAGTGCGAGATGGTTTGGCCGATCATGGGTGGCGCAGGAAACTGGATTGCAATGTTAGGAGTACCGCGATGGGAAGTCAACGAAAGCGTGCAACCTAATCCCAAAGTGTGAAAGATGGAGAAGCATGAAAACGTCTCGGTGGGTAATGCCCCTCTCCCGGAGGCTTTCCCACAAGGAATAGCGGTCGCAGTAATGAATTTTGAAATGCAGGCAGGTTGCAGCCCCACTCACGGCTTACTGTCAATAA
>PLHQ01000085.1 GCA_003138975.1 Acidobacteriaceae bacterium
GATCTGACGGGCAAACGGGAAGTAATCCCAAGGTAAGGTTGGCCGACAACTCGACAATTGGCCAGTCGCCAGCATCACGGTCGCCCCCGATGAAGGAGACTGCTAACTTCGGCCACTAATGTTAGCGCGAAAAAACTGCTCCGTGCGGCAAGCCTGATCCTTTCCATCCGTGCGGCCACTCGCGATTTTCGAAGTTGAAACCGGAGTTGCCGTCCGTGTCGCGGAAACTCTCATCCACTCTGAGAGCGCCGCTTTGAGGATCGAATTTTAGCAGGTAAAGGCGCGAGCTTCCGGAACCGCCAGGCGTAATCACGATGCGGTTGGTGGCTGCGTCCCACGCGCTCCAGTGCGGATAGTAGTTGTCATCGAACTTCACGCGAGAGACTACGACCGGTTTGGCTCCATTGGAGACAGCAAGCACGATGGCGGTATGGGCAAACGAGACGGTCTGAATCAGAAGGTGGCCAAACATTCTGAAACAAAGCCACAGCACAATCACTGTAGTACATACGGGAATCCCCGAAATTCGCATCATTGCTTCCTCGAGTAAAAACCCCCTGATCAATAACACATCAGACCTATCCTTCGAAGGACGAAGAAAGAAAATACTGAGCTTGCCATGTATCCGACAGCACGCAAGGGCTCCCGTCTGGGTTCGAGAGCGCTGTCTATTTGTTCAGGCTGGCAGTCCAATCCATCACTACGGACATTGGGGTCAATGCCGATTTCAGCTGCGTGTTGATCAAGAACCGCTGACCGTCTTTGCTTACATCATAGGCGAACCGTTCGGAGGTGGCGACCATTTCGCGGGGATTCGCCTGGAAGAGCGCCACCGGAGCTCCCGCATCGAAATTGGCGCCGGTCGTAACGGGCACGGCCATGATCTTGCCATCCGGCGCGAGGTAGAACAACTCTCTCCCATCGCTTCGCCATTTGGGCTGTTCCCCTCCCGCATTCGACACTTGCCACTTTCCATGCGCTGCAGGAAAGGACGTTACATAAATCTCCCATCGTCCGCTTTCATTCGAAGCATAGGAGACCCACCTGCCGTCCGGTGAAAAGCGGGCCACATTAGGGGCAGAGGTCGCTTTCAGAAAAAGAGTGGCCGTGAGTCCCGGAAAGGTCACGTACCACAAGTCGGTGCCGCGCTGATAGATCAGGTATTTCCCGTCCCGCGACCAGTCGGTTGGATAGCGATCGGGGCCATCCTGCGGGATTAGCTGCTCCTCTTGTGACCCGTCCGCATTTTTCACGTACAAGTTGAATTTCTGGGCGCGGTCCGAAGTAAACACCAGCTTGGTCGCGTCCGGACTCCAAAGAGGCGTGGAATCGATGGCGGGATCGAACGTCAGCCGCTTGGCGCTCTCGTTTTCAAGATCGTAGGTCCAGAGATCGGTATTCGTAGTGGCAGGATCCATGGCATCTGCGGCAACGAACTTCCCGTTCGGCGACAGAGAGATGTTGCCGTAAACGCCCGGCTTCGTTGCGACTCCAACTTGCTGCCCCTTGCGGTCAAACCAAAGCAGTTGCGACGCTCCCGTGTCGCCGGATGATCTCTGAGTGACCAGCACGTCGCTCGCGGAACTCGCGAATACGGCCCTCTGAATTCGCGGTAAGTACAGAATGTCAGTGAGAACAGGACTGGGTTCTCCACTCAGTTCGAGCTTCTTCGCGTCGAACCGTTGCGCAAAAAGAGTTTGATCGCGGTAAAAGAGCAAATAACCAGGTGCGGCATAAGCGGCGTTCGCTCTCGCTTGTGTAATCAGGCGCTTCTCGCTCGAATTCAGGGCGCCCACATAAATGGAAGAGAGAGTCCTCCGGCCAGAAAGGTCCATAGCCAAATATAGAAAGTGATTTCCGTCAGGCAGAAAAGCAGGCCAGCGGTGGCTGTCTTCCGCGTGTTCCCTATCTGGAAATGTGATTTGTGTGGCCGTACCTCCGGAAGCGGCGATTCGATACAAGCCAAATCCCAACTGTCCGCTCGGAGTAAACACGATGACTCCGTCTTTGTTCCACGCGCCACCGCGGCCGGTCGGGGCCTCGCAGAGGGTTTGCACCGGCCCACCTGATAGATCCAGCCTCTTTAATTTCCCGTCTGCAAAAAATCCAAGTGACTTGCCATCGGGAGACCAGAACGGAAAATTGGCTCCCTCAGTGTTGGGAATTGCCTTCGCCTGCGGAGCGCCGGGCTCGTAGATCCACAAAAGGTTTTTTCGTTCGGAATCCCGGCCAACAACGGCGACAGTGTGGCCATTGGGCGAGACTGCCACGTCTCGAGCCGAGAACGCGAGCGGTGCAGAAAAATATGCGGTCTGTTTAGTAGGGCGGCTGGTGCGCCACAGGATCACGGATGCGATAAGGAGGAGTGCCAGTGTGCCTGCCACGGCCGCGAGGACGCCCTCCCGTTTTGTTCTTCTGTACTCTGCGGGCTTGACAGTTGGGGTTTTGCCTCCCGCAATCCACTTCAGTTGGAGACTCAGGTCATGCGCACTCTGGAACCGGTCGTCAGGATTCTTGGCCAGGCAGGTTGCCACGACTTGCTCGAACACAGGTGGCGTGAGGGGATGAGTCGCGGTAATTGGCTCAGGTTCTTTCTCAAGGATGGCACTGGCAACGCTGATCTGGCTGCGGCCCGCGAAAGGCCGGTTGCCCGTCACCATTTCGTAAAGAATCGCGCCCAGCGCAAACAGATCCGACCGAGCGTCGGCCTCTTTGCCCTCGAGTTGTTCCGGGGCCATGTATTGGATGGTGCCGATGATTGCTCCTGCCGTCGTCAGCGGAGACATTGGGCTGGCCTCGCTCATCGTGCGGGCTGCGGACAACAGAGGTGCGCTGGATCCTGAGACGCCCAGGCTTGGGCTCGTGGCTTTCGCCAAACCGAAATCCATCAGCTTGGCGCCTGCCCGCGTGAGCATGATGTTGCCCGGTTTAAGATCGCGGTGGACAATGCCTTGCCGATGCGCCAAGGTAAGCGCCTCCGCAATGGCAATCGCAATTTTCAGGACTTCAGGGAGCGGTAATGGCCCTTTGCGCAATCTTTCCGCCAGCGTCTCGCCTTCGAGAAACTCCATTACCAGATAGTCGGTTCCGTCCTGTGAGCCGATATCGTAGAGATGGCAGATGTGAGGGTGGTTCAGAGCAGAGATTGCCCTGGCTTCGCGCTCCATGCGCTGTTTGAGTTCGGGCGACGAGGAAAGATGCGAAGCAAGAACTTTGATCGCTACCGCTCGATCAAGGCGGACGTCCCGTGCACGGTACACCTCGCCCATCCCGCCCTCACCTAACGGTGATTCGATTTGGTAAGGACCGAATTTTGTGCCAGCGCTGAGGACCATCTGTGCGACCGCAATTATATTCCTTCGCTTCGCCACTTCAATCGCGGGATTAGAAAAAGCAATCTGCGGAGGTCGCCCCGATCAGGAACAAGAAGTCAATTCCTGAGAATCGATCGCGGTCATTTCCCCGATGATGGGCGACTCTGACCTTACAGTCGCCGCACCACTCTGATCATTGACCGGTGGCAGGGAGGCCATCGGTCATGAAGCAGAAACCAAGTTCCAGAAGGAGACACAGTAGCACCAAATCCATCCTACGTTTGCCCGACCTGGAACACGCCAAGGCCGCGGTGTTGAACAGCCTCAACTCAGCAGACGCAAAGCGAGGTTATCGTCATGCCAGATGAGTTCGTTGACTGGTATTGCTCTGAACCGCGCTTGGCGTTCAACAGGATCGTGGTCTTGCGGTATCGCTCTCATCTCGAATCCCGTCAACTCGCCCCGGGCACAATCAACCTACGTCTTGGCGCCGTGCGTCGCCTCGCATACGAAGCTGCGGACTGCCGTCTTCTCAGCGCCGATTTGGCTGCCGGTATTCGTCGCGTCAAAGGGGTGAAGAAGTTGGGCATTCGCCTCGACGGCAGAATAAGGCCACGCGCTTTGGCAAGCCCCCGATCGTCAGCGACTCAAAGGAAAATGTGACCGAGCCTTGCTCGCATTGCTACTCGCGTGTGGGTTGAGGAGGCATGAAGCTGTGGCCTTGAAATTGGATCATCTCCAGCAGCGCGAAGAGCATTGGGCAATTGTTGATCTGGTCGGCAAGGGAGGCCAGGTTCGAACGGTTCCGGTTCCCGATTGGGTGAGAAGCGAGTTGAACGATTGGGTGGCCGCAGCGGCTATTGATCGAGGAAGACTGTTCCGCCGGGTCAACAAAGTAGGAAGGGCATGGGGCGATGTGTGTTTCTGAGTCCGACGGGACCGTGCCGCAGCTGCCTGTCGTTGACTCGCGAATGCCCCCTCCGTAAGATGAAGCGACTGGAAAGTTGGGGATTCTCTTTAGTGATCGACCAGACCATCTCGCACTACCGCATCGTCGAGAAGCTGGGCGGCGGCGGCATGGGTGTGGTCTATAAGGCCGAGGACGTAACTCTACACCGATTCGTCGCGCTGAAGTTTCTGCCCGATGAAGTAGCCAAAGACCCCCCAAGCGTTGGCCCGCTTCCAGCGGGAGGCGCAGGCCGCCTCTGCACTGAATCATCCCAACATTTGCACTATCTATGAGATCGGGCAGCAAGATGGACAGCCCTTCATAGCCATGGAGTTTTTGGACGGGCTGACGCTGAAGCACCGCATTGCTGGCCGACCGATGGAAACCGAACTGATTCTGTCGCTGGCCATCGAGATTGCGGACGCGCTCCAGTCCATCCAACGCGCAATTGGAAAGCGCGGGTGAGATATTTCCGCCTTGTGGGGTCCCATCCGTGGTTTCGTGAAGGACGTGTTTTTCCATATACCCGGATTTCAGCCACTTTTGGAGAATGGCTTGATCCATGGGGACGTGAGCCAGAAGCCAATCATGCGAAATTCGGTCGAAACAGGACTTGATGTCGCCCTCTAGAATCCCCTGCGGATTTGGTTTGGACAGTGTCTTGAAACACTGTTCTATCGCGTCAGCGCAGGACCGCTGCTGGCGAAACCCATTAGGAGTTGTTGTCAGCAGTGGTTTCCACCACGGGGTCGAGTGCCAGCAAATGCCATGCCTGTTGGGGTCGATCTTTCATAGTGGGAATTCCGAGTGGGCGCATCGTTTTGCCGTCCGATTTCGGGATGTAAACCCGTCGAAGAGACTGAAGTTGATAGCCTCTACGCTTGAGTTCATGTACGGCCCGTGTCTTCTTTTCTGGTGTGTCCCAGATTTCTTGGTCCACCCCAGGGGTTTTTTTGCCATTGTTTTCCGTCACTCG
>PLHQ01000207.1:0-4538 GCA_003138975.1 Acidobacteriaceae bacterium
TATTTACGAATCACTATACTAGTAGTACGCACAAGGCGAACACGAACCTCGACGCGCGCCCCGGAGAAGTCATTTCTGAGCTGCGTTGCCAGATTCTGCGGACTCCCCGGTGGCGCAAAGTCCGGTCAGGGAATCAACGTGGATGCAGAAGAAGAGCGTGGCAATCGAGTCATCGCCCAATTTGAGCTGACGCTCGGCCAATGCGTTCTGGCACCAGCTGTGGCGCTTCGCTAACAGCGTGCGTGCATGGTCCCGTTCCGACGTATATTGGGGCTCGGGCAATTCCTGGTAGCGGCCGTTGGCAATCACGCTCATCCACTGAGACTGGTTCATGATCTCGTCAACTTCGAGACAAACATTCGGATTCCTCTGCATCCATTCGGTCTTTTGCCCGAAGGTCGAGAGGACGTAAATATAGTCAGGCTCGTACACAAAGTATATCGGCACTACGTACGGTTGGTTATTGAGCGAGCAGCCAAGTCTTCCGAGCGAAGCGTTCGCCAGAAATGCGCCAGAATCTTTCTCGGTCATTTCATTGATCACCATAGTTCCACTCCGTTCTACCCAATAAACACTTACCTAACACCGTGTTGCTTGGGCGATCTGCAGGACACAAGTGGGCGACTGGAAGCGTGCCAGGCCGCCCACATCGCTTCAGGCCGTCTTTCTCTCGTCCACGTCCACGTACTCTGCATCAACGACACCATCATCTCGCTTCGGCTGACTGCCGCTTCCGGGAGGTGGTGTTGCTCCCGCTCCTGGGCCCGCGCTCGGACCACCCTGCGGCTGCGCCACCCTATACATGTGCTCGGCCAGCTTATGGGATATGTGGGTCAGTCTCTCTTGGGCATGCTCCATCGTTCCTCTGTTGTTTGACTGCAAAGCGCTCTTGGCATCGCCGATCGCGTTCTCGACCTCGCCACGTTCGGTACCGCTGACTTTGTCGCCATGCTCGCTCAGTACTTTCTCGACGTTGTAAATCAATGAGTCGAGCTGGTTCTTAGACTCGATTGCTTCGCGCTGTGCCTTGTCCTCACTGGCATGCGCTTCAGCCTCCTTCGCCATACGCTCAACTTCCTCTTTGCTGAGTCCCGACGACGACGTGATCGTGATCTTCTGGTCCCTGCCTGTAGCCAAATCCTTGGCGGTCACATTGAGGATTCCGTTCGCGTCAATGTCGAACGTGACTTCAATCTGGGGCACACCACGCGGCGCCGGCGGAATGCCGGTCAATTGAAACTTGCCCAGCGTGCGGTTCTGACTCGCCATCGGACGCTCACCCTGCAACACATGGACATCGACTGAACTCTGGTTCTCAGTAGCGGTCGAGAAGGTCTCGGTCTTTCGAGTAGGAATAGTCGTATTGCGCTGGATCATCGCTGTAGCCACGCCCCCCAGAGTTTCGATCGAGAGCGTCAGCGGAGTAACGTCGAGCAGAATCATGTCTTTCACTTCGCCCTTGAGCACGCCGCCCTGAATCGCTGCACCGACTGCCACCACTTCGTCCGGGTTTACCCCTTTGTTGCCTTCCTTTCCGAACAGTTCCTTTACAAGGCGCTGAATGCGAGGCATGCGTGTTTGCCCGCCCACCAGCACGACCTCATCAATCTTGCTGGTGTCAACCTCTGCGTCCTTCATGCATTGTTTCGAAGGTGGCACGGAGCGCTGAATGAGATCCTCCACCATCGATTCCAGCTTAGCCCGAGTCAGCTTCTTCACCAGATGCTTTGGCCCGTTGGCGTCGGCGGTAACGAATGGAAGATTGATCTCCGTCTCCATCGTCGTGGACAGTTCGATTTTGGCGCGCTCGGCAGCGTCGCGTAGACGCTGCAGGGCCATCTCGTTGCCCTTGGCTCGCAGGTCGAGACCTTCGTCCTTCTTGAATTCGTCAATCAGCCAGTCCACGATGCGCTGGTCGAGGTTATCGCCGCCTAAGTGTGTGTCGCCGTTGGTGGACTTAACCTCAATTAAGCCGTCGCCGACTTCGAGGATCGAGATGTCGAAGGTGCCGCCGCCGAAGTCGTAGACCGCGATGGTCTCGCTTTTCTTCTTGTCGAGCCCGTAGGCCAGTGCTGCCGCAGTGGGTTCGTTGATGATGCGCTTGACGTCGAGCCCGGCGATCTTGCCCGCGTCCTTGGTTGCCTGTCGTTGCGCATCGTTGAAATAGGCCGGAACGGTGATGACTGCGTCAGTGACCTTCTCGTCCAGGTAATCTTCAGCCGCCTTCTTCAGCTTTTGAAGAATCAATGCCGAGATTTCTGGTGGAGTGTATCGTTTGCCTTCCGCGAGGATAACGACGTGGTCCGCCTCCGGGTCCACTTTGAATGGCACCATTTTCAGTTCTTCTTTGACTTCATCGTAGCGGCGGCCCATGAAGCGCTTGATCGAGAAAATAGTGTTCTCGGGATTGGTAATCGCCTGCCGCTTAGCCACCTGGCCGACTAGTCGCTCCCCGGACTTCGTGAAGGCAACCACTGATGGCGTTGTGCGACCGCCTTCTTCGTTCGGAATAACCTTAGGTTCACCGGCTTCGACGACAGCAACAACCGAGTTCGTGGTGCCGAGATCAATCCCTATAGTCTTCGCCATTTTTCCTGCCCTCCGTTATTTATGAGAACTTTTTACGTACGGGTTGAACTTGAACTTTCTTCTGCTTTGCAGGCTTGCCAAGATACTGGACGTAGACGTAAAGGTGTCCATGACGCGCAATTGGAAGCACACCTCGACGTTAGCGCTTCACGCGACCTTCGTCTGAGCAAGAGTGCTCATCCCCGAGGAGGCGGAGACTTCGTTGAAGCAAAGGACAATTCCGGGGACAACGTGTGGGCGCCTACACTCTTGCTCCCGGCGGGTCTGCGACCGCTACGGACGGAAGAAAATCCTGCTCGTCAAGGCGTGCCACGCCGATCGGTAGTGAGCCAGACATTAACGATGGGCTACCATTCCTGTGAGCAAGGCAAGCTCATCGTCCAGATGCCTCCTTGGGTCCGGGGTTGTGCCAAGAGCCGTCTGTAGCAATGATCGCATCCGCCTCCTTCGGTCCCCAGCTGTGGCGCTTGTATGGGCGAGCCCGGTGGTGGGTCTTAAGAACTGGATCGACTACCGCCCATGCGGCCTCAACCGCGTCCTCACGGGTAAATAGCGCTCCATCGCCGATCATGGCGTCGCCCAAAAGCCGCTCGTAAGGCGATTCCTCCCCGTCCTGTTCTTCGAACAGGTAGAGCTCCCGCTGGTCCCCGACGAACTCCTTCCCCGCGAGCTTGACGCGAGCGGCGAGGGCGATGGCCGAGTTGGGGGAAAGCCGGAAGCGCAAGTAGTTGGCTGGGCCGGTCGTCGGCGCTGAGTCGGCGAAAAGCTTCTGCGGCGGCGGCTTCAGCTCCACCAGTACCTCGGTCGCTGTGTCTGCCAGGTATTTGCCGGAGCGTAGGTACCACGGCACCCCCTCCCACCGCCAAGAGTCGATGAAAAGGCGCAGTGCGCAGAAAGTCTCGACGTCGGAGTTCTTCGCCACGTCAGGCTCCTTCCGGTAGCCAGCGTACTGCCCGCGCACCAAGTTGTCGGGCTTCAGCGGGCGCATGGCTTGAAAGACCTTGGCTTTCTCGTTGTGCACGGCTCCAAAGTCCCTACCGGCCGGCGGTTCCATGGCAAGTAGCGCGACGATTTGGAAGAGGTGGTTCTCGATCACGTCGCGCAGACAGCCGGCAGTTTCGTAAAACGCGCCGCGCTCCCCGACGCCGAAATCCTCGGATAGGGTGATCTGGACACTGGCCACGTAGTTGCGATTCCAGATGGGCTCAAGGAAAGAATTGGCGAAGCGGAAATAGAGGATATTCATGATCGCCTCCTTCCCGAGAAAGTGGTCGATGCGGAAGATCGAGTNNCGCGCATGCTCGGCCAGGTTCGCGGCGCCGAGTCCCTTAATCACTGTCTCGAAGAGTGAAGGCGGGATAGCGAGGTAGTGCGCCGGGCGCCGAGCTCTACCTAGCTCCTTTTTTATCGTCGTGAATGTGCCCGGGTCTTTATAGTCCCCACTCACGTACTTGAACACGGACAGAAGATGGTCGAGGGCCCGCTGGTTATCGATCCCGCCCGATCGCCTTATGCTGTCCGTCACGCGTTTGTGCAGACGCTCCAGACTCCACTTCGGGAAAGCGACGCCGATTACCGGGACCTTGAGGGTACCTCGTTTCGCCATCGCATAGAGTGCCGGGAAGATCATCTTGTGGGCGAGATCGCCGGTCACACCGAAGAGCACCAGCGCGTCCGAACGGGAGGCCGTCATCAGGCGCGTCCGTTCTTGGCTGCGGTCTTTTGCTCATGGCCTCCGAACTGTACTGATCGGAGTCGTGAATCTTCTCGCATAGACCAATACATCTCGAATGATCCTTTCACGCCCCAACCCACTGGTTCTCCAGGGCGTGCACTTTATCCACTCGGCGTTGGTGTCGTAGAGCAGCGCTGAAGTGAGCGGTCAGAAAGGTCTCGATCAGTTCCCAGGCGAGCGCAGACCCGATGACTTTTCCGCCCAGACAGAAGAC
>PLHQ01000207.1:4574-16344 GCA_003138975.1 Acidobacteriaceae bacterium
TCATCTGCGGGGTTCAATTGGTGTGCGCCGAAGTCCACGACCTCGTACCCAGAGCCACGGAGCAACTCCGCCAACTGCCCTTTAGTGCGAACCCTCCATGGTCCGCGGCAATTCCCACGCGCATCATGGTTTCTCCTTGACGGCGAAGCAAGTTATGCGCCTGCTTGCAGAAATTTTCCACGGTCAATCCGAGCGAGGAATCCGCTTGTGACTCCCAAAGTTAGCTGGTCTTGAAATAATGGGCGACCTTGTGGCCTGCTTCTTCCGAGTAGTACACGATTGCGTGGGCGGACTTTTTTGCTGTGTCCTCTGTTTCTTTCCCGGCATCTTCGGTTGCATGCTCGGTTAACCGGTAGGTCTCCTCGGTTCCATCGGCAATTTTGATCGTCATCGTCCGGGCGTCGCGGTCAAACTTGGTAATGGTGCCCTCGCTCGTCTTCAGTCCATCCTTGCCGATCTGATCGATCTCCTCAGCGGTCTCGTCTGTACCCTGTTTTGTATAGTGCACAACGACCTGGGACCCTTCCTGAAGATCGCGTGCGGCCTCCTCAGCTCCCTTGTGGGTCTCCTTCCCGCCATGCACCACGGTTCGTTCCACGAGATGCATTGTGTGTTCGGTTCCGTCATAGGCCTTTACCATCACGGTTTTCGCGGCACGATCAACTTTTGTGACATGGCCTTCGACCGAGGTGGTCTTTTCTGTTGCACTGAGGATGCCAGCAAAACAAAAAAGGGAAATGCCAACAACAGCAACTGTTAAGACGCGACGGGATGTTCCTGAATTCATGATTGGCGCTCCTTCATTTTGTGGCTTAAGCCGGAATTTCCGATTTAGATCCAATATGGCATTGTCGGCACGATTCCGCGAAACTACACGTCAATGGTCCCAACCGAATATGACAGCGCTCTAATAGAAAAACTGTTCCCTATTGCACAGGTGTCGTTGGGGAATCCACGCTCGTTCCTGATGGCTCACCTGACAAAGTGCTTGTATGTCTGCATTGTTCGCTTCGGGCTGGCTCGTAGAGAGCCTCCCCCGGGCGTGGCGTCGTCTTGGGCATGGCCGCGCCGCCGATTGCCGCCGCGAGTCCTTTCAGCCACAGCTCGACGCTATGAATCGCCATCGGGCACTCCTCAGAAATTCGCGTGTAGGTGTTCAAAATGGTATAGACTCCTCTTTCTTGCCGTTACACGATGAACACGGAGATGCCCCCTAGCCGCTCATCGATCTCTCTTTGACGGCGCCGGTGATTTCCCGCAGGGCTTCCATGTCAAATCTGGCTCAGAACGAACCACGGCCTAATCAAAGGGGCTGAAAGCTGACATGTGAACGCCGCGTGGGAGGAGCGATACAGTTTGAATGGCGACACGGGAAATGACCAATCATAGAATGGCAGTCCCATGGCAGGCATCTGACCGGGCGGAGACGCAACTCTGATGACAACTGATTTGAATACGACGGTCCCTGCAGAACCAAAGCCACCCTCGTTCGGAATTGGAAAGTTCCTGTTTGTAGTCCTCTTAGCAGTGATCTTTTTTCTGCTTGGCCAAAGCATGGTGCGTCATCGCTTCTTTAGAGGTGGCAGAGTCAACCGGAACGGCTCCCTCGGACCATAGCAGACTCCCTGAAAAAAGTGTTGGTCGCGCCTCCGAATCCCCCGAGAACAGCGGCGAAAAAAAATGAGGCGCGAGCGGATGCCCGCGCCTCAAACCGGACGTCTGCCTAGCCTTGCGTGGGATGCAAGACGAGAAACGTGCTTCCGGCGTTGGACCAGACCAGCACTAGGGCATCGCTGTCCTTAGGAACGCTGGAGAGTGCCTTCTGCACATCGGCCGCGGAATGCACGGGTTGGCGGTTAACTTCCGTGATCACTTCACCCTGCTGCAGGCCGGCGTTATCTGCCGGACTGCCGGGAGTGACTTGTTGGATCACAGCACCGTGCACGTCGTTGCCGGCTTGCAGTTGCTGCCGGACGTCAGGCGTCAGGTCCTCCAAGCCAAGGCCCCAGCGCGGCTTACCGTGGCCGGCATCGGCGTTTTGGTTGTCGTTGTCACTTTTTCTCATCGCTTCCAGCGTGACCGGCACGTCGACGGAGTTGCCATCGCGCAGGGCTTTGAGGTGTAGGGTGGTTCCGGGCTGCTTTTCTCCGACTTCGACTTGCAGTTCACCGGCGTCGCTCACCACTTTTCCGTTGAGTTCGGTGATGACATCGCCGACCTTCAGGCCTGCTTTCGCGCCCGGAGAGTTCGGCTCGACCTGAGTGATGACGGCTCCCGAAGCGTTGTTCACATGGAAGAACTTGGCTTCATCGGGCGTAACGTCGCTGATGCCGATGCCGATATAGCCGTGGCTCACCTTTCCGTACTTAATGAGATTGTCGACTGTTGGCTTCACGATCTGCGCGGGAATGGCAAATCCCATACCGGAAAAACCGCCGGTCTCGGATACCAGAAACGTGTTGATGCCGACGACTTCGCCGTGGGCGTTTACCAGCGGCCCGCCGGAGTTGCCGGGGTTGATGGCTGCGTCCGTCTGGATGAACTGGCCAGGCGAACGGCGGTCCGCGGCGAATGGGTTGGGACGGTTCAACGCGCTGACGATGCCGCGCGTCACGGTGAAGCGAAATCCCAGCGGATTGCCGAATGCGAGTACGGTTTGGCCGGGATGCAATTGCGTGGAATCTCCCAACGGCACGCTGGGCAGGTTGGTTCCGTCGATCTTGATGACGGCAAGATCCGTAAGAGGATCCGCGCCGATCAGCTTCGCCGGAAGGATTCGGCGATCGGTCATGGTAACGCGAATGTCCACAGCACCGTCGATGACGTGGTTGTTGGTCACGATGTAGCCATCGGGCGAAATAATGACGCCGCTGCCCAGACCGTGCTCGATGTTGGATTGCGGCCCCATGTGTTGGCCAAAGCCGAACTGGGGACCGAACTGTTTACCGAACTGTTTCCCGAAGGGTGCAAAGAACTGCTGCAGCCCGTTGGAGTCGCTGTCGCTGTTATTGTCTCCGCTGTCGGCTGGGTTCGCCCGGTCGCCCGACCGCTTAGAGGTGACGGTTACGTTGACGACGGCCGGAGTGACGCGTGCGGCCAAAGCCTCCATAGCACGATCGAGCGAAAGCAACGCGCTAACGCTGTTATCGTCGAGGGGCGCCGCGGCCGCAGTGGGCGCCGCTGCCGCTCTCACGGGGTTGTCAAACTCATAGGCCGCAAGCGACAAAACCATCGCAACTGCTGCCAAAGGGACAAGGAAGCGCCGGTTGAGCACTACCTGGCAATGTTTAATCCAGCTTTTCATGTTACTCATTCTCCTTTTGTTAACAACTAATTGTTTAGTTGATGAAAGCAAAAAAATTACCCTCAGATCGAACTCACGATGATGGCCGATTCCAACTGCCTCTCAGCCAAAACCCCTCCTCCTACTCTCCAAATGCAAAGTGTCCAAATCCCAGAACCGGAAACGTCGTACTTCGCAGTTTGCAGAATGACGAATGTCTCCTGACAGGGAAGCTCTTCCTGAGTTGCCTTTGCGCGCATTATCACAGGCTTGCGCGGCAACGTTGCTAGTAACTGCAGCGGGACCACGGCTGTACGCGGGTTGAACGCGGCCAGAATCGTTCTAGGCTGCGCCGCCAGACTTGACCGTCGCGCAACACGCGCTGCCACTGGGCGACTCCAGGCCGCGTCCGCGGGTACCGGCTGCGCTTCGGCGTTTGTCGCTTGCTGCGTCGCATGAATTTGCCGCGTTTGACTCTGGCTCGGTTGAGTCTGGAACGCCACAAACCGCGGTGCATAAGGAGCAGCACCAAAGACGAGCACAAGCATGCCCGCGCTCAGGCCCAGAATCGGCTTCCAAAGCGCGGTGTGGTTCGGGCGTTTTCTATCGAGAATTTGAGCTACGCGCAGTGGCATGTGGCACATCCGGCTCACCAGGGCTTGCGCCAGCGCCAGGCCTCGAGCGTTTTGCAACTTTTCGGCAAACGAAATCAGAGAAGATACGTAAGCTCTGGGACTCGCGGTCTGCGCCAAAACTACGTCGTCGCAGGCCATCTCCCGCTCGAGCGTCAGGCGGTTTTCAATCCACCAGACTGCGGGGTGAAAGAAGAACACAGCTTTCACGATCTTCTGGGCGAGGTTGGTCCAATCATCCCATCGGCGAAGATGCGCGAGCTCATGGAGCAGAATTACTTTGACCTCCTCGGGCGCGAGCTGCGGCAACAGCCATGCAGGGAAAACAATGCTGGGCTGAAAGAAACCGATTGCTGCCGGAACGGCTACCTCGCTGGAAACGTACAATTTCACTCGGCGACGGGACCCGAAGTCTCGAAAGGTCTCAGCAATGGCGGGATCGAGACTAGAGATGTCCGCCTCAGAACAATTCCTGCGGATTTGATGTACCCGCCAGAGTCCGACGCACAGCCTGAGAAGCAACAGACCGGCAACGACGCCCCAGGCGGCAAACAGATAAAAGGCCCAGGAACTTGAAAGGATGATTTCTCCGTGCAGGTTCGCGGCAGGAAGCGCGCGGGAAGGTGAGGCGACGAAGCCTGACCCGGCAAAAAATGGAAGCGCGACAATTGCGAGCAGCGCCGAAAACCAAATGGCAAAACGGGTTCCGGAGTTCCGTCGGCCGATGAGGCGAAGCAACACCCACACCAAGCCCGCGAGCACAACACCCTCGGCGGCGGTATTCAGCAGTCGTCCGGTGAAGACTTGTGCCAGAGTTTGCAGGTCCGGAACGGTCATTTCGCGTCGCTCCGTTCCAGCATCTCGCGCAAGCGTTTGAGCTTGCCGGCGTCGATCGCTTCGTCTTCCAGAATGTTTAGCACCAATGCTTCATGGGAGTTGCGGAAGAAGCGGCCGACCAGATGCTGAATCTCGGAGCGCGTAGCCTCCTGGCGTCCAATGATCGGTTCATAAACGTGCGCACGGCCATCTTTCACGTGCTTCACGTGGCCCTTTCGTTCCAGAATCCGCATCGTGGTTAGGACAGAGTTGTAGGCCAAGGCAGAGGGAAGCCAATCGAGCACCTGCTGGACAGTGCCGGTGCCCTTACGCCATAGCACATCCATGATGCGAAGCTCGGCTTCTGTCAGGGTTGCGGACTGCTTTGGCGGCACTCTTAGCTCTCCTTACTTAATGTTTAGACGCGCGAAGCGTAAGAAAGTAACTAATTATTTAGTTGCTGAATGAGGGCGACACACAATCCCACTCTCTCCGCCAACTTCCATAGAGTCAATCACTTAGAAGGATTTTAAACAGAGGCGCAACCCACTCTTCCTGGTTGTTTATTCTCTTTAGAATCAATGAGATCAGGTATCGCACGGAGCGACTGACGTCCATTAAGCCCGATTTAAGCGTGTGAAATCAAAGATTCTAGGAGCGTGCCCTGGCTCAAAAGCGGGGACACAGGATGTCGAATAATATAACAATGTGTGTTATATTATTCGTAACCCTTGGAGCGAAGTAAGGATCACTATGGACGGGAACTTGTTGAAAGAGGCGCGATTGGAGAAGAACTGGACTCAAGAGCAAGCTGCCCTGGCGCTTGATGTCACCCAAGCCTATTTGTCGATGATGGAGAAGGGGCATCGCCCTCTGTCGGAACGATTCGTGCGCAAGGCGCTCAAGGTGCTGAATCTACCGGCTACGGCGCTGCCGTTGCGATCCGAGGAAGTGGCGATGCCCGTGTCTTCGCACAAGCACGATTTCAGCGCGGAACTGGGGGCGCTCGGTTATCCGGGATTCTCCTATCTTCGAGGCAGGAGACGAAGGAACCCCGCGGAGGTCTTGCTGGAGGCGCTGAACGAACCAAACCTTGACGCCCGTGTTGCCGAGGGGTTGCCATGGTTAGCCATGACCTACGTTGACATGGACTGGGATTGGTTGGTTCGCAACGCCAAGGTGCATGATCGGCAAAACCGATTGGGATTTGCTGTCTCTCTGGCGAGCGAAGTGTCGGAGGGCAGGAAGGAGAGCGAACGGGCGGGAAAGCTTCGGTCGTGTTTGGAGGTTTTGGAGAGATCCCGGCTTGCGCGCGAAGACACCTTCTGTCACGACTCGATGACCCAAGCTGAGAGAGCTTGGCTGCGAGAGCATCGCTCGCCCGCTGCGGCCCACTGGAATCTCCTGACCGACATGAAGGGAGAACACGTTGCCTACGCATTCGAATGAAAGCATCCCGGAACCATGGCTCTCGTTCCTGCGCGAATTGGATGCGGCGGCGCGCGAGGACGTTCGGCTGGATTGTATGGGAGGGTTCGTCGTTACTACGGTGTACGGATTTTCACGGCCAACGGGAGACCTGGACGTTCTGGAAATCGCACCGAGGGATGCTGGCCGCGCCGTGCTAGAACTCGGTATGCAGGGCAGTGCGCTCCACAGGAAGTACAAGATCTATCTTGACCACGTTGGCGTGGCGCATGTTCCGGAAGACTACGAAGATCGGCTCACGGAGATATTTCCGGGAACCTTCAAACATCTTCGGCTCTTAGCTCTTGATCCCTACGACCTTGCGTTGTCGAAGCTCGAACGCAACATCCAACGTGACCGAGACGACGTGCTGCATCTTGCGCGAACCGTCCCGCTTGACCTGGAAGTTCTTAAAGATCGATATCAGAAGGAACTACGCTGGCAGCTGGGCAATCCGGAGCGCGAAGACCTTACTCTCCAACTGTGGATTGATGCCATCGAAGAGGAAAGGTCAAAGCAATAACTAGCCAGATACGAACCCCTGGGTTGTCCTAGCAATCAGCAAGGCTATCGGTTCGAGGAACTTACAACAAGAAGCTCGCAAAGGCGGAGATTGATCCGAGCAGCGTCAGTGAATCGCTCGACGGTCTGAGGGACGTAGCGAGTTGGAAGTATAGGCTTGAGGGCAAGAGCCACTGATTCAGAATCAGTTGTTTGATCAGAACGTAAGAGGGAATACGCAGATTATTCAACCGAAGGGAACAGTCCGGCACAAGCGCGTTAAACAAAGCACGTAATATAAAGGACCATGAAACCGGAGCCTCAAGACAGAAGCAAGTCTTCTGCTCCTCGTAACTGCTCCTTCTTCGGGATACGCACTAACCCACTCAGCGCTAGATCCAGCATAATCTCCATCCGATTCTCAATCGGGCGCCACTGTACCCACTCGTCGGCACCTTTCTTCGCAACCCCCAACGAAATTACTCCATGGGCCGCGGCCCACAGGGTTTCCGAGATCAGTTCCGCGTCGTGCAGTTCTTCGCGAAAGTACCCTTCATCAATAGCCTGCCGTACTGCCCATTTCAACAAAGCATAGATGCCGGCGATGGTCACCGGCCGCTTTCGCCGCAGGGCGCAAGTGGTCTGAGCAAAATACCGACGCACAGATCGGCACCCTGCCGCTCTCCTTTATCGACGGAAACACGAAGTCCGTGGGCTTGGCGTATGGCGTCTGCTTGTGCCCTTCGCGCAAGTAGTGGGTTAAGACTCTGCCCATCGGTACGTCCCGTTCCGAAGAGGGTGTCTTCGGGTAACCGTCCAGTCCCGACTTCTTCTCGGACCGGGTTTGCCCGCAGCCGTGTGGTTGTGAGTATAAGGGACTGATTTCGACAGTTGAGACCTACCCAGCGCCAAAATGGGAGGTGTCCAGGTCGCCAGCGGAGGCAACCCTGCTGCGAACCCTTGGTCAGCCAATTCTGAGTTTAAGTAAACGTGGTTACGACAACAGCGGATTACCAGCTAGAGGCCAAGACCGCAGTCTGTCCACGAATAATCCCAAGAACTGGTCAGTTTGGTACAGTCCCGGAACTGAAACCTAGCCATACTCTTCATAACCATCGCGGATGAAGGTGGATTCCTAGTTGTACTTGAATGTCGTGCGGATGCCTGCTAGTTACTCTGCCGCCATCAAGCGAGGCAAAGACAAATGAAGACGAAGACATGGAAGGTGATCACCAACACGGGCAAACAAGCAGACCTTGAGTCTGGCTTTGAGAAAAAGGAGGTTCAAAAGCCGACGCACATTAGCGCCAGAGATTTTATTCATTGGCTGGCGGCTGAGAGCCGTATTGATGACAATTCTTTGCGATCACTATTTAAGCTGTAACGCTCCTCCTGCTGGATCGCGAACTCCACCTTCTGCACTCGTAAATTTCCGGACGCCATAGTCACGCGGGGCGCTCAGTTGCTCCGGATGATCATAAATCGGCCTGTGCAATAGTAACCATTCTTGCTAGAGGCTCCGAGCTAGAGTGGGCTTTTGCCACAGATATCATTGAAACACCAAGCAGCAACAGGAGAAGCCAATGTCAAACCAACATTCTGTCACGAAACGCCACCGCCGCCCGAGGTCGGGGAAGCGTACAGACTACACCGCACGGACGATGGCGGCTGTGAAGCAACTCTCACGGGCGGCGAAGGTAAGTGAATCTGAGAGTCCGCTCCCCAAGAGCGTGTAATTATTCAGTGTTTGCATACGGACGCATCCAATACCAAGCGCGTAGAAGAGGAGGAGGATTTATGTCTCGTTTGCCGATATTACAAGTTTGGATGGCGACGGTGGTGCTGGGTACGGGATTGGCTGTCGTGCCGAGACTGGGTGCAAGGCAGCACCCAAACCTTTACCGGAAAGGTCAGTGATGCCATGTGCGGAGCCAAGCACTCGGAGGGGAATATCGCCCCAGCAGACTGCGTTCGTGTCTGCGTGCAAAAAGGCGCTAACTATGCGCTGGTGGTCGGCGACAAGGTATATACCCTGGACACGAAGGATCAAGCCTCGCTGGACGAACTCAACAAGCTAGCTTGGGAGCAAGCCAAAGTTACGGGCACAGCCAACAGAGATACCATTTCAGTGAAGTCGGTGGCTTCCGCCGCTAACTAGTATCCGGGGAACGGTGGCTCCAACGGCAGATGAAACAAGGTAGCGTCGAAGCAAACTTGCTGACAGCGCCCCCACCTTTCAAACATGACTGAAGGCGATGGAGATTCAGAGGATTCGGATTAACCGTGCGTGGTCATGCGTCATCTTGTCGGGACCTCTGCAGTGGGATAGCACTTGACGCAGATCGACAGGGGGATTTCCCAAGTCTGCCCTTCATAGGAAAACGTGCAATCTCGATATTCCAAGTCTGATCCACATTCAGAGCAATGATCGGTAGCCGAAGACCTGCTTGCGGAGCTAGGGATTCGATGATTGTTCCGGTGAGTGGATCGTCTATCCATCTGGGATCTTCTTCGCGAGTTTCGGGCAGCGGCCTTGTTGCCTCTCCCAGACTGATTTCCAGCGCGTAGCATTCTTCGTGGATGGGCTCGCCGATTTCATTGGACTTCGTGGTCTCAAGTTCCACAGGCTCATTGCAGATAGAGCAAGTAGGAAATTCAGATTTGAAAGCAAGATTTGAACGTAGTGGCATGTGATAGGCCTCTTGGAGCGAAATCAGATTGCACAAGAGACCGACGCCCAGAACGGGGTCCGGCGGAGGGATGTGTAAGAGACTCTTTGAGTCTAGCACTGATCTAGAGTTTTCGTTTTTTGAGAGAAACTGCTTCAGATCGATGCGGCTGAGCGTGTGGACGTCCCACCGTGAATCGGCCGACAGGCCTACGGGGACCGGTGCACATCTTTAATGCCCGGTCTCCGATGCCGCTGTCTCTTCCCAGTCATCGGGCGGCAACGGCACTCCCCAAATGTTGTGTGGCTCAGCAAGTTCGATCCCGCAGTGCAGCGGGTTCTTAGGATCGATATAGACAACCCGAGCTCCAGCACGCTTATCCGTCAAGTGGACGTGAATCGAGATTCCCATTCCGGTTGTTAACCCAATTTCTGTTACCATCAACGCTCCATGAAGGTTGACGACGATAGTCTCGCCGTCGCATGTCCGACCCTCAGCGCCATCCTCGATGGCGATTACTACCTTTAGAGGAACGCGGGTACTTCGTCGCGACTCGCGAAACGTCGTTGGGGAAGACATGAGCAGTAAGGATACACATGCCGGCAGCCGATGAACACCTAACCAAAGTGTGCCATCGCTTTCGTTTGTGTGTTCTTCCTAGTGCAGTCTACAATTCGCTGGGCGCAGGGGTGCCGCCCACGGTCCAAGCAGCAGGTCGGCTTCGGAAAGGAAGATCAGGATTCGGCTTCCGCGTCGGCAACCGCGAAGCATGCGCCTTGCTGTCGGTGTGCGAAGCGCAGACTCGGTATTCGTGACCGTGATCGTCCACTTCCAAGTAGTCGGCCACTTGCTCGCAACCTTTGCGGTCACACAACACGGTCGCGTTTAGCGGATGGTGAAGCTGGAAAAAGTCCATGCGTAGGATTTTACGGTGACCGAATATCCGGCACAAGCCGTTCAGATGAGGTTGTCATGGGGAACAGGATTGCTGCTCATCAAACAGCCAAGCATCGTCTAAAATAGGCATTCAAGCAGGAGCAGCACTGCCCTGACTGACGACACCATCTCAATCTCACCGGGTTGACACTTTCGAACCGCCATGATGCTAGCCATCATTGCGGAGAGCGCTGAAGAAAGCAGCGGTTCATTTCTCTACAATCGCGTCACCCTACCGCTCTGAAATGCTTGCCACGCCACATTCCAGGCAACGGGCTTTTAATCGAGATGTGATCAATCCGCAAGACGGGCACATCCTTTGTGATCGGAACTCGCCCGTTTGCGCTTTCTTGTGCATCGAGTGGAGCAGCAGCATCGCAAACACCAGAAGCAGCAGACCCAGAGAAATACTGATTGCGTTCATACGAGCGACCCTTCTTGGCGAGTCCCGCGTCTACGGAGGTGGAATGTTCCAATGTCCAACGGGCGGGCTCTTGGGCACATTGTCCGCTGTACTCAGATCGGTTTCGGGCCTTTAGCCGCAACCAGCACCGCCAATAAAGTGGCAGCAGTGCGAACGTTTCCCGCAATCGTCATGAGTGCTTCCGACATGGGAGCATGCTGTTCTGCCAGTGCCTCAAGCCGCGTGCTGACAGCGTGGAGTTGATCGACTTCGCACAGGATTGCTGCAAACGGCATCGGTAGACCGCTTTCTTGAAACGCCTAAGGTGGGAGAACTTCAGATGGACTGGCTTAGGTCAGAAGACCTGAAAGAGGAGAAGGTGGTNNAGGGAACCTGAAAGAGGAGAAGGTGGTAACCGCCTCATTGGCTATTCTAGCAGGTAGACAGAAGTGGTCCAAATTGACCTGCAGATGCTTCAGATTCCTGAAATCATGGCTATATGGGTAAGAGAAAAGCAAAGAAACAATCCGCAAAGGCTACACTTGCCGAAGTGATCAACGGTCCAGAGATTAAGCGCATAATTGCGCCGAAGGCTCTGGATCGGTTTAAGCAACGAATCCGGGAGATCACGCGAAAGGCAAAGGGCGTCAGCATCGAGAAGACGATAGCGGAGCTGACCTCGTATATCCGGGGCTGGCGCGGTTATTTCGGCTTCTGCGAAACGCCTGTGGTGCTGGAGTACCTGACCCGCTGGGTCCGGCTGCGATTGCGTGCAGCGCTGTGGCGGCAATGGAAAACACCGCGCCGTCGCCGCGCGGCACTGCTGGAACTGGGAGTTCGTCCGCGACTGGCTAGCAACACGGCCGGTAGTGGACGCGGCCCCTGGTACCTCGCTCGGGCCAAAGCCCTCTCGGTTGGGCTTTCCAACGCCTACTTCAAATCGCTCGGACTTCCAACGCTGATCGATGGGTGTTAGCGTAACCAACTCGAACCGCCGTGTACGGACCCGTACGCACGGTGGTGTGGCAGGGGTCGGCGGGTGACCGCCGCCCCTATGCCGATC
>PLHQ01000102.1 GCA_003138975.1 Acidobacteriaceae bacterium
CCCGACTCGACCAACGTTCTGGTTGTATCCGGTGGAAGAGACAGCAATACGGTTCCAAGAACAAACAACAAAGCCGATCCGATCATCAGCAACCATGGAGCGCTAATCCTGACCAGCAATTCCGGCACAGGACAGAAAAACTCTTTGCCAGCCAGTTGGGCCGTGACTTCTGCTTTGGCTTGTACATCGATGCCGTCTCCCGCTGATGGCGCAGTTTGTCGTAATTCTTTTACCCGACGCGCGACCATGGCTTCGATATCGCTGGGAGAGGGGGTCCACTCTTGTGCTCGAATGCTGATAGTCGAAAGATCATTTTCAAATCTTCTCTTCGTCAGCAGATGTATGGTGACTTTGTTGTATTGGTAATCTGCGAAGATGGAGCGCCCAACATCACCTGAAAATAAATCCTCGTTTGCCGTCACACTGACCTTACGGCCTTCTAGCTACTCTCCACTTCGTTGGTAGAAGCTCAACTCGATTCCAAACGTCTTGTCCGCAACTAACCTGTAAAGGGCGTATGCGTCTTTTCTGCTTGGGCGAATCTCCTTGTTCTCGCCCATGAACACCCTGTTGATGTGAAAAAAGGTCGTAAACCTGAAGCGGTCAGTCGCGACCAGCCTTTCGACTACACTGTGCCATCCCAGTTCAGCTCCACTCCACTCTTCTCATGTTTGCCGACCACACGCCCGGAACCGTGCCGGTCGTAGTACGCAACACTCAGATGGATGCTCTCAACGAATTCCGACCTGTCCTCGCACGCTATCGATCAACTTCTTGGAATCGTAGCCGATCCCGGCCTTAAACACGGTCTCGACGTTCTCGATCTCGTCAATTCGTTTTGAGGGATCGCCTTTGATCAAAACCAGATCTGCCTGTTTGCCAGGTGCGAGGGTTCCAATTCGATCTTGTTGGCCGAGATATAAGGCGCCATTCTGCGTGGCGATCTGAATGGCTTCCACAGGAGTGAAACCCGCTTCCACGAGCAGCTCTATTTCGCGCTGATCGCCGAAACCCGGCAGCACGCCACCGTTTCCGGTGGGATCAGGGCCGGCAAGGAGCAAGCCCCCCGCCTTGACGAATGCCACCTCAAAATCCATCTCTTTGCGCAGCAGCGCCGTCATCGGTGAATCCAAAGCCACTCTTGCACGAGCGACGAGGTAGCTTTGCGCCGATTCTCCGGACATCGCATCCAACGTGCGCGGCTGCAACGCCGGCCGCCCCGGGGCACCGGCTTCAAACACCGGCAGCGTCGAAGTCACCGCGACGTGATGTGATACGAGATTGCGGATCATTTCCTGCACCTGCGTTCCGTTCACGTCCTGTTTGGCCCAACTGCTGCTGCCACCGCCCGCTGGACACACGTCCGGCTTCTTGTCCGCCACGAATTCGGTGTCGGTAAAGACCGGTCCGTGCTCCAAATCATCGATTCCGAGAGCTACCGCTTCCGGCCAGGTCACGGAGCAAAGATGCCCTGTCAGTTTCAGCTTGTGTGCATGTGCCTGCTGGATCGCCACACTCAGCTCTTCGCGCGTGATGTTCATGTAGGCCTTGTAGGATGTCATGCCTTCCGCCGCCCAGTAGTCCACCATGCGCTTCGCATCGTCCGGTCCGGTAAGTTCATGCATCTGCGCAAATCGGGTCGGCGCACCTTCCAGGTAGGGTGCCGTGGCGTCAATGCTGGGTCCCGGCATCAGGTTCGCTTCAATCCGACTCTTGACTTTCAAGTCGGTGTAAGGCTCCAGGCTCCCCGTCGTACGCATTGTGGTCACGCCAGCCGCCAAATAGAGTCGCGGCGCCGTGTAAGGGATCTCCGCAATGAATAATCCCGGCTCGCCAATCTTTCCGCCGACAACTTGCACCGTGTACGAATCGGTGTAATACAGATGGTTGTGCATTCCAACCAGGCCAGGGATGACCGTGTAGCCGGTGCGCCCCATTCGTTGTGCACCCGGAGGGACTTGGGCGGACTCCTCCGGGCCGATGAATTGTATTTTGCCGTTCGCGATCACGACTGCCTGGTCCTCCTTCGCCGGCGTACCCGTACCATCGATGACTCGGACATGCTCAAGAACGAAGACTGGAGTATCGACGCTGATGAAGTCCGCTACGCCACTCGCCTTCTGTGTTTGCGCAACGGTGATCGCGGCAAGGACTAATGAAGCAATTAGAAACAGGAGACGCATCGGAGACCTCGCAAGATTCCGCCATTGAGAATTTGGCAGGAAGGCCGCAATTTTACACCAACGTTTCTCTAACGTGATTAGCCGGGCTTGGCAGAGATGGCACGGCCTTCAGTTTTGGATTACTTCCTGTTGGCCGACAATCCGCCCAGTGGCGAGCCGACTCCCAGGTGTGAGTGCTATGGTGATTTTTCGCCGGTTGGCTTCTGGTAGTTCTGTATACTTGCTTCGGTGATGTGACATTTTCGGTCCCCTGCATCGCCAAGTTCCTTACGGAGTTGTCAATGGGCGACAGCAGGCAGTTTCGCTTCACCAATGCAAAAGCAGTCTTCTTCGCCACGATCACGGCGGCGATTCTCCTATTTCCAGGGTTTACGTCATTGCAATCCCAAGTCGCTCCAAAGTTCGGCTATCACGTCGTTCACGGCTGGCCAGTGTTGCCGGAAGGCAGAGTGCTTGGTAGTGTCGCTGGCTGCGCCGTCGACTCGCACGACAACGTCTTTGTGTTTCACCGCAACGAACGCACCTGGCCCCACTCAGATGAACTATCGACTGTTCCCATTGCATTACCGGCCGTCACTCTCTTTGATGGACGAACCGGCCAAGTGCTAGCCGAATGGGGAGAGAACCGTTTCGCCATGCCGCATGGGCTCTCTGTAGATCGCAAGGACAATGTGTGGGTCACGGATGTTGCTTTGCAGCAGGTTTTCGAGTTTTCGCACGATGGAAAGCTCCTACTCAGTGTTGGTGAGCGGGGGGTTGCGGGAAATGACTCTGTCCATTTCAATCGACCAACAGAGGTGGCGGTAGCGACGGACAACACTTTCTTGGTGAGCGATGGCTATCGCAACACCCGCGTCATGAAATTCTCACCCACTGGAACATTTCTGTTCCAATGGGGCACCAAAGGCAACGGCCCAGGCCAGTTCGATCTGCCGCATAGTGTCACGCTCGATCAGATGGGGCGCGTATACGTATCGGATCGAAGCAATGGGCGGGTTCAGATCTTCGAGTCCAACGGGAAGTATATCGGCGAATGGAAGAGTAAGGACATCGGACGGCCCTACGACGTAGCCATCGGGCCAGATGGTAAGGCGTTCATCGCCGATGGCGGCGACCAGCCTCCAGCTCCGCCTGACCGCTCCGGTGCAGGCGTTGTGCTGGCCGATGGTAGCGTGGAAGAGCGATTCGGTCGGTGGGGCAATTACGACGGTCAATTCCAGATGGCACACTGCATCACCGTCGCGACAGACGGTTCGGTATACGTCGGCGATATCACGGGCGGACGAATACAAAAATTCGTTCGGGATGGCAAGTAAGTGCCGCATCCGACTCGCTCACCTTATCTAACCCGGTAAGGTAAGGGTTGCCGACTACCCGCCCAGAATCGTCGGCATCCTCTGCAATGGGCTGCGTCGGCTATAATTTGCGCGCGTGCATGGCCCTTGCGGTGCTGGTTGGTCATGCAGTCGTCGAGCATTTATCAGGAGCAATCATGGGTCAAGATAGTTTTCTTCCGGTTGCAACCAATGCCAAGTCGCGAAGCGACCTCGTCGAGCGCGGGTTCAGTCGTCAGCCGCTCAGGGTTGATGTAGACATAGCGCGCTCGCTGGAAGCGTTATCCCATGCCGCCTGGTCCGTTCCAAAGGACAAATACTACGAGGGCGACAGGTATCGTTCCTTAAATCGTGTCAGGGCCGAGATTGTTGAGGGCGGTGTAAAGGTTTGGTTGAGCGAAGAGAGCACGCCCTATGTGCAGCTGAAAAAATACAACACGACAATCGGCGGCCAGCCGCGAGAGTACGCTCCGCTGCCCACGGCGATCGCCGGTTCCATAGGCGTTCGCAAGATGATTGCTCACCACCTTCATTACCTACCGCTGTCGACGGTGGGTACGAAGTATTTGGTCAACGTTCATCTAATAAGGTTCACGGCTGCGCCTGGCCGGCCGTGCGACACGAGTCCACCGGGCTTACATAAAGACGGGGAAAAGTACATTGCCACGCATCTAGTGGGCCGCTGCGGCGCTCAGGGTGGCGAAGTCGTCATAACCGACAATGACAAGCAGGAAATGGATCGCTTCACGATGCGCGAATCGGGTGAGTGTTACGTCTTCGACGATGATCGCATCTGGCATATGTTGACGCCAGTGGCAGTACTGGAAGGCAATCAGTACGCCTACCGTGACACGCTGGCATTCGATATGCTGCCAGAGGGCTGGGAACCCGTGAAGTGATCGGAGACGGCGGGACTCGAACCCCGGCACAGGTGTTAGCCCGTACAACGGTCTAGCAAATTCAGCTTGTCCTCTACCGGCATCAGGTCACTTCCGGTTAGCCGACCAACCGACCAGAATATCTGGAATCTGTTCAGCTTTAGACGTTGAGCGGAGGGCGAGATTTCCTAAAGTTACTTCTTCGTCAGGGCAGGCCTACGCGCCGGAGAAGATCCTTAAAGCGCTCATCCGAGCGGTATCGGTCAAAAATCGGGTCGACCGCGAGGTATCCCATCCAAACAGCGTGATCTTCATAGGCAGCTTGCAGCCATTTGAATGTGTCCTCATTCTTATTTGACGCTGCGTAAATCTGAGCCAGGCCGTAAGGGGAAACGTAACGCTTCCTCGAAATCGCTTCCAGTTCGTGCGCGATTCGGAGTGCGTCGCCATTCCGTCCTTCAACGGCAAGCGCAACGGCGACTTGCGCGGTATAGAGTGGGCTGTCGCCTGACAGACTTGCCGCCTTCTTCAGCTCGTTAACAGCTTCGCTGTGCAACCCTGCCTCACGATAGTCCTCTCCGAGCAGAAGATGAGCGGCAGCGAAGTTCGGATCCAGTTCAACGGAATTTCGATTTTGATCGATTGCGCGGGAGTAGTCACGTGCCATGTAGTAGCGGAGTCCCACCCACGTGCTGATCATGAGGTTAAGGGGGTCGAGCTCTAGCGCATGCTTCGCTTCTGCAAGTGCCTCGCCATGGCGGCCCCTGATGGAGAGGTAGTCTCCGTACCAGTGGTGCGCGTTTGCGTATTGAGGATCCAACTGCAGAGCGCGCCTGAACTCGGCCTCCGCACCGGTCCAATCCCAACTATGGGTCATGGCAAGGCCCAGGGACGCATGGGCTTCAGCCGATTCTGGATTGATCTCTAGCGCTTTGCGTGCCGCGGCGTAAGCTTTCGGGAGTGCCTCGGCTGGGGACTTAAATCCGTGCCACGTCAGCCCGCTGTTACAGTCTGCCAGTCCCGAATACGCAGCCGCATAGGAGGGATCCCTGTCGATCGCCTGCTCGAAATATTGCTCCGCCTTCTGCATGCTCTCGCCGGTTCGCTTGTTCCAGTAATAGCGCCCTTTCAAGTACGCCTCGTATGCTTCCGGGCTTATTTGCCGCGGAGTAGCCAAACGCTCTTTCTGTTCTTCAGTAAGGGCGATGTGAATCTCGCTGGCGATGCTTCGCACGACGGAGTCCTGCACGGCCAGCACATCTTTGAGTTCGCGGTCGTAACTCTCGGTCCAAACGACGATCTGATCACGTGCCTGAATGAGCTGGACAGTGATGCGTATACGGTCCGACGAGCGTCGAATGCTGCCTTGGACAAGATAGTCAGCGTTCAGTTCCTTACCTATCTCCCTCGCAGTCAGCGTGCTCCCTTTGTACTTTGCAACAGAACTCCGTGCGACCACCTTGAGTCGATCCCGATTCAATTTCCCAACCTGAGCGATCATCTCTTCCGTCAGCCCCTCACTGAAGAACTCTTGATCAGGATCTCGGCTCAAATTGTCGAACGGCAGCACAGCTAAGACTGTCTTGCGCTGGAAAACGGCTGGGACGCGCGAACCTCGCCAGCTCCAAAATTCGCGGAGTGACAGAATGGACACAACTGCCAGCGAAGCTAACCCAACGAGAAGCCACGTCCGCGCACGCCGATGTAGCTGTCCACGAGCGGTCTCAGTGCCCGGTACCTGCCCCGCTGTCCGCTCTTGTTCTTGGTCCATCGGGCCCAGGCTGCCGCCTTGCGGCCAGCTATCTGGCTCCCGAACGAAACTCTGCGTACCTGTGGGGACGACTGATGCCTCAGGTTTGGGTGGCTCCGTAGTGCGTTCTTCTTCGGGAGAAATAATCGGCGCAATGAATCGATACCCTCGTCCGGTCACGGTCTGGATAAACCGCGGGGTTTCGGGGTCGTCCTTAAGAGCCTGGCGGACTTTGCGGATTGCACCCCTGATGCTGTTATCCGTGTCGAGGAAAACATCATTGCCCCAGACCCTGGCCACGATTTCGTCGCGACTGACGATCTCGCCCCGGCGCTCCAGCAGCAGAACAAGGATTTCCAGCGGGATACGTTCCAGCTTTAAGACGTGACTGCTGCGGCGCAGCCTTCGGGGACGAAGATCAAGCGCGAAGTCTTCGCCGAACCGGATCGATTGCTGCACTCCACTCGGCTGTGAGGTCATGGCACGCCCAAACGAAATTGGATGATTTTACATCACATCGAGAACAGGAGGCGTAAGTGCTATCCGTGCTTGTGCTTGGGGCGACACAAACCATAACGCTCCGACACACGCTCCGCTATGGACAATCCAGTTGTGACATTGCAATCATTCCGCTCGCGTCCACCGATCAGCGGGACGAAAAGAGAAACGGATGGGGGACAAGAGCGATGAAAAAGATTTTCAAGCTCCTTTGCATATTGATGCTGAGTCTTGTGGTTGGATCGACAACCGCAAGAGCTGATGCCGTTTTGGACTGGAATGCGATTGCGGTAAACACAGCCGTCGCCAACAAACAGAATCCCTTCGCCCAGGCACGCTACGCGGCGATCGTACAACTCGCTGTGTTTGAAGCGGTCAATTCCATTACACACAAGTACCAACCGTATCTTGGGACCATCACTGCGCCGCCCGGCGCCTCACCCGATGCAGCAGCCATAGAGGCTGCGTATCAGGTGCTCAGCACCTACTTTCCAGCCAGCCAGCCGACGCTTTATACCGATTGGACGAACTCCATGCAGTCCATACCGGACGGCTCAGCCAAGACCGAAGGCATCGCAACGGGGGACGCCGCAGCTGCGGCCATGATCGCTCTACGAGCGAACGACGGCTCGTCACCTCCGCAATTCTACACACCTGGTCCACCTGTTCCAGGGGCATGGCAGGCAACACCGAGTTGCCCGGTTGTAAATGGAGTCGCGGTTGGAATCGCCTTTCAATGGCAGAACGTAACTCCGTTCGGCATCGCGAGCGCGAGTAACTTTCTCCTTGATCCGCCACCCGCGCTCACTAGCGAAAGATATGCCCGGGCGTACAACGAAGTGATGACGGTGGGCAGTGTTGATAGCACACAGCGGCCTCCAGATCGGGCGAATGTCGCCCTGTTCTATGCGGCTTCGTCGCCAACTCAGGTGTTTAATCAGGCCGCGGAGCAGGTCGCAATGGCGCAGGGCCGCTCGCTATCGGACAATGCGCGTGCTCTGGCCCTGATCAATATGGCGATGAGTGACAGCCTGGTGGCGTCATTCCTCAACAAATACACCTACAACTTTTGGCGCCCGGAAACGGCAATTCACGCGGGCGGGGATCCAAGCTGGGCCCCATTCATCACGACTCCCTGTTTCCCAAGCTATCCCTCAAACCACGGCAGTGCGGGCAACAGCGCGGCGGCGGTAATGAGACGCATTTACGGCGAGGATGGATTTTCGATCACGTTGACCAATCCTGCGGTGCCCACCATCGTCTTGCAATACACTTCGCTTAAGCAGATTACCGATGACATCTCTGACGCGCGTGTATACGGCGGGATACATTTTCGAACCGATCAGGTCGCGGCCGAGCGCTTGGGAAGGGCAGTAGGAAAGACTGTATATAAGCACAACCTGCGTCCCGTACGCTGTGACGACTAATTCGTTAGTGCGAAAAGGACTCCCATTTGTGTCATTCGGCTGCTAACTGCCGGTCAAATGGCACAAGTGGGAGATAACGCTCTTCTTAAACGGTTTTCAGCTACGATCCGAGAGATTAAGCCGAAAAAAAGGAGAATCAAAAATGAGCAAGTTCGGAAAGTATTTTCTTCTCGTGACAGGTTTCGTGCTCCTTGCGACTTTTGCTGGCATTCCAGGGGCTGTCATCAACGTTCATGCCAACGATTGCGGCTGTAGCCTTGCCAGCCTCAAAGGGACCTATGCCTGGCGCAGGACGGGCATGAACAAATCCATGGGTGGCCCTGTTGCCGAGATGGGCCTCGACGTCTTCAACGGAGACGGGAAGCGCGGCGTCACTCGCTCGACCGGAACCAGCTACCCTCAAAGCTACGACTGGACCAACGTCCCGTGGCCGAACGGAAGCTACACGGTCGATTCGGATTGTACCGGCTCGCTGTTCAATGCAAGTGGTACAAAATTCAGCAACATCATCGTCCTTGACGGGGGCAAGAGATTCTCCTTGATGAGCTTTGAGCCGGACAAGGTTGTCACGGGAGAGGGAATAAGGCTGGAGGAGAAGGACTAACGGTGGGCTGACTAAGTTGGATGCACACTTCCGCATTTGAAGCGGTTGTGTGGGACCAGTGTCGGTCGACTGTTGAAACATCTGAATAAGACACGTCGGCAGAGATAGCCACGGCGCCCCTGCGGCCGCCGTGACCCGTCGTCCGTCACACGCCCGTCGTCTTTCGATCCTTTCCTTGCAGTTCCTGCAAATTCAGCCCGAGTAACGCTAGTGTTTTATCGGAAGC
>PLHQ01000146.1 GCA_003138975.1 Acidobacteriaceae bacterium
AGCGTCCGCAAATATTGCATCATGTTTGAAACACTCTCCCGTCCCACCCAGTACTCGCCTGACATGACCGTCTGGATCGCTTTAATTAGCAGTTGAGTGGCAGAATCTTTCAATACGACTCCGCGCGCGCCTAACTGCAAAGCCTCCACAATCTGGCTCTTTTCCGCCGCTGCCGTCAGCAGAATCACACGCACGGGAGTAGAATTCACGCCCACACTCAGGTCGCGTAACGCTTCCAGTCCAGGATGCTTGGGCATCGCTAGATCCAGCAAGAGAATGTCGGGCTTCAACTGCCGCACGATTTTCACGGCTTCCGCGCCGTCGGAAGCCTCGCCCACCACCTTCAGGTTCGGTTCCGCTTCCAGCAGCCGGCGCAGGCCATCACGGAAAATGGGATGGTCGTCGGCAATCGCTATGCAAACGGGCTGCAACTTCTTAAAGTTCATCGGAAACCTCTCCATCCTCCGGAACCTTGATTTCCAGACGAGTCCCCAAACCGGGATTTGATTCTACTGTGAGTTCGCCAGCAACGCTGAAGTCGCTCAATTCGGTGCACTTGTTGGCTGTGTCCCAGCTTTGAAATACCAGATCGAACTTGGAAGGTTCCTGTCCAGGAACGTAGTACTTAAACCACTCCGCCTTTACCATGCCGCCACCGAGCGGCGAGGGGCGTTGCTGGTATTGCCCGGCAAAGTTGTATTCGCCGATGGTCTGGCGCAGGCGCCCGAGGAGATCCAGTGGTTCACGTTCGGGATGAAGCGCTTCACCCGCGCTCCGCCGCACTGTGCGTATCTGATAGCACGATTCTATGATATGAGCTTCGTCTTCTTCCGCAATGGCGGGAAGCCGCACGTGCTCCCAGTGCTCTTGCTCTAGAACGTGCCCCACGAGATCATCCTCATGCAGTCGCTACATAATAATAATGATGCACTTTTTTTGCTTGTCGTTTAGCCGGCTGTACCTCTTCGTATCCGCCCGTCCTTGACGGAGCGCCACCCGGCCTTGCGCCCCGCGCAACAACTGTTTATGGTTTTCACATGAATTTTCCCCGGGCCAGTGGGATTTTGTTTCATCCGACGAGTCTGCCCGGGCCCCACGGCGTCGGCAATTTCGGCCCCGAGGCCTTTCGTTTCGTCGAATTCCTACACGCTGCCGGACAGAAATTCTGGCAGGTCCTTCCCCTGAATCCGACGGGCTATGCCGACTCGCCCTTTATGTCGTCGGTTTCGAACACGGCCATTGCGCCCATGCAGGACATCCTGGGCCTGGGCAACGAAGCGCGCATGAACCTTCCTGGCACATCGTGCGGCAACTGGGAACGGCGCATGAAGCCTGGCGCCGCAGCCGCGGAGATCGCGACCAGGCTAAGAGAAATGGGTACTCTCTACGACCGTTGAGGTGCGTTTCAGGGACACACATGGAAAAGCCAACTAAATCCTTCTGGCAAATCTGGAACATGAGTTTTGGTTTCTTCGGCATTCAATTCGGCTGGGGACTCCAAATGGCCAATATGAGCGCCATCTATGAATACCTTGGTGCCCGCGCCGACCAGATTCCCATCCTTTGGCTCGCCGCCCCACTTACCGGACTCATCGTCCAGCCCCTCATCGGACATGCCAGCGACCACACCTGGGGCCGCCTCGGCCGCCGCAGGCCATACTTCCTCATGGGCGCGATCCTGAGTTCCTTGGCTCTCATCATGATGCCACGCTCCGCGGTTCTCTGGATGGCGGCCGGCCTTCTCTGGATACTGGATGCCTCGATCAACATCAGCATGGAACCTTTTCGTGCCTTCGTCGCGGACCTCCTTCCTGAGCAGCAACGAACCCACGGCTTCGCCATGCAAAGCCTGTTTATTGGACTTGGTGCAGTGGTTGCCTCAGCGCTACCTTGGATGCTCACTAATTGGTTCCACCTTGGAGTGGGTGCGGCGGGACACGCCATTCCACTGACTGTTCGCCTTTCGTTCTACACCGGTGCTGCCGTATTTTTTGGTGCGGTCCTTTGGACAATCGTCACCACCAAGGAATATCCCCCCGAGGACATGGATGCCTTCCGTCAGAGGAAGGCCGAGAAACGCAGCCTGGCCGCGAACGTGGTGGAAATTCTCGACTCCATAGCCAGGATGCCGAAGACCATGCGCCAGCTTGCTCCCGTGCAGATTCTCACTTGGCTTGGACTTTTTTGCATGTGGCTCTACTTCCCGGTCGCCGTCGCGCGTAACGTTTTCGGTGCGCCTGAGACCACCTCGCCCCTCTATTCGGCCGGCGTTGAGTGGGGTGGCATCTGCTTTAGCCTGTACTCGGCTGTGTGTTTTGCCTTCGCATTTTTTCTTCCCGCGATCGCTCGCACCATCGGACGCAAGCACACGCACACCCTCTGCCTCATAGCCGGCGGGATCGGACTGATATCGGTCGCGTTCATTCATAACAAATACGTTTTGCTTTTGACCATGGTGGGTATCGGCATCGCGTGGGCCAGCACGCTCTCCATGCCTTACTCGGTGCTGGCTGGATCACTGCCCAAGGAAAAGACAGGTGTCTATATGGGCATCTTCAACTTCTTTATTGTGACGCCCGAAATCATCGCGTCTCTGTTCTTCGGATGGGTGATGAACCACCTACTCCACAACAATCGCCTGACCGCCGTCGTGGCTGGCGGCTGCTTCATGCTCGTCGCAGCTCTACTCATGCAGAGAGTCCTGGATCCCGGAGATGAGAGAATACGTGTCGAGGAGACACAGAACCACAAACAACTCGCCCGGAGTGTGGCGCAATAAGCCATTTTGGATTACAGAATGGGGGCTGGATGCCAAGAAGTATCCCAACAGCGAGGGCAGACCCGCAGTGACGGCATACGAAGTTTTTATGCCGCTCTTCATAAGCTGCAGCTTCCGCTCGGCCCACTTTCTACTACTGTTATTCCCCCGGCGGCGGCAAAGGGCCCACCGATCCAAATGGAGCTCTGCTGCCTGAGGCCAGTGCTGTCACTAAGGAATGAACATGTCTACTCTGAAATTCTCCTCGCGCCTTCTCCTAGTTGGATGTTTGTTAATCATATGGTTCGCAGCAACTTTAGTGCGTGCCCAGGACGCAGCGGTTGGTGTGGGCTTTGTATTTGCACCCTACAAGCTTCCGCCCGCAGAGCAAGAGACTATTTTGGGACAAATGGAGCACGCCGGGGTTCGGGTTGTTCGCTGTTCCATGTCTTACGATGACAAAGGACTGGACTTCGCACAACGTGTTTACGCCCACGGGGTCAAAATAATATGGATGGTTGGTTTGACGCCTGCGCCAGGAACGCCGTGGCCCCACGCCCCGGAAGGGTTCAAAGGATTGTGGAAAGGATATCCGCTGTCCGCAATAGATCCTGACCATTTTCGGACGAATTTTGAGCCCATGCTTGCCAAACTGGAGGCGAAAGGAATTGTGTTGGAGGCCTTCGAGCCTGGGAACGAAATTAACTGGGCTGGTTTCAATGCCGACTTTTCCCTCCCAGGTGAGGGCAGGGTTTTGGAAATGGAGGATCTAACCAACGATCCCGAAGGAAGGCGGGTGGCCAAAGGATTTCTCCAATACATAAAGCTTCTCGAGGTGTTGAAAGATATTCGCGACCATTCGAAGATGAATCAGCACACGCCTATTATTACCGCAGGGCTGGCTGATGTGGGAGGCTCAGACTGGCCCCGGAAGAGAAAAGCGGATGCCGTGAGCATCTCCGCCACACTCGACTTCATGCGCGCTAACGGTCTCGACAAGTTGGTGGATGGTTACGGCGTTCATAGCTATCCTCCATCAAGCGAGCCAGGAACGAGCGCAGGTGCGGCTAAACGACGCGCACACGTAGAAGAGAATGGCTTAGCGGAATGCCAGGCTCCCGGAAAAGCAGGCGGAAAACCTTGCTGGATTACAGAATGGGGAGTTGGCGGCACAAATCGTACTTGCCCTGTCGATGATAAAGATAAGGTAAAGCTAGTTCGCGAGATGAGGGACTATTACGGTCAACTGGCGCGACAGGGACGATTAAAGGGTCTGATCTTCTATGTTTGGCATGGCGACTGGCATGCTGACCGGGAGAACCCGGCCAGTGCCTTTCGCTGCGGCGCTCTGTCGGAGAGTGGCCGACTCGCATTGGCGCCGATGTAGTTCATTGCGTCCAGCCCGGCGGCAAAGGGCTCACCGAGCCAAATGGCGCTCTGATGCCTGAGGCCAGTTTAAGGAATGAACGTGGCTACTCTGAACTTCCCCTGGCGCCTTCTCCTTGTTATCGTTTTCTCCGTTGCCCTCGTCTCACCCACGCGCGCGCAGGTGACATATGGCGTCAATAGTCCGACGCTCATAGGATCAAAAACCGACGCCGTCTGGAAGACTTCACTCGAAACCATGCACGCCAACGGCATTGGTCTGGTGCGGACGGTAATGGGTCCGCATGCAAGGTTGAAACGATCATAGCCTTTCTGCGCTACGCGGAGTAATTGTCCATCAAAGTCATCCTGATCTATCCGGACGAGCACCCAGACTATTTCCCGCCCGGTACACCTGTGCATCCAATGTTTGGCCCCAGTGTCTGGCATGGGTATGGAATGTCGCCCGTTGACGACTCGTTACTTACTCAGGGTGAAATCCGCTTTTCCCCCACCGGCTACAGTCACGGGCTTGGACTGATTCTTGGCGCCCTCGTGCCAGACGGTGACGGTATAGCTGCCATCAGGGACGTCTTTGATCTTGTAATTGCCGCTGTCGTCGGTTTCGGCAAAATAGGGAGTTGGGCTGACAATGATATATCCCTCCATTTCCGGGTGCACATTGCAGAGCACCGGCACGACCCCCGCCTTATCGAAGGTAAAGGAACGCTTTTCACCCTTGGGCCACGTTCCGAGATTGTGTCCTGCCTTCTTGTCGCTGCCGATTGCAGTCCAGAAGACGTTGTGCGCCACGGTGTCGCTATTCAGGAACTCAACCGTTGTCCCCTGCTGCACAGCCATGATGTGCGGCGCAAAGACCAGCCCTTTTTGATCCATCACCGGATGCTCTTTGGGAGCGGGAAAGGTTTTGCCCGCGATGGCCTCGACGTAAACCACCGAGTGCCCCTTCATTCCGGTAATTTTGCCCTCGATGTCGCCCGCCCACGCCGCGCTGCACAACCATGCTGTCAATACCACGAGTACGAATGCCCTGCACTTCATTGAGTTATTCTCCTTTAGAGTTGTTGATAATTGGTCACGTGCGGGTCAGAAAATGATCTTCGCATCCAGATAAATTGTGTTGTTGGCACTGGCATTGCGACCCGAACCGTCGTAGTTGGTCGTGCCGCCATTGAACCGTGTATACCCCGTATATTGCGCTGCGAGCTGCAGATTCTGCCATGGCCAATACGAGAAGTTCGCAATATATCCTGCGCCTCTCGGGTCTCCATTGGCGCTGCCGCTCACCGCGGCTGGCGCATACAGCGCCGGATCGACCGTGCCGCCGGTATCGAACCAGCCGAAGGTGCCAGTATAGCGGTTGCCGAAGTGATATTCGGCATTGGCAAGAATAGTGTTCAGATGGTGCGAACCCAGTGGTGTCACGCTCTGGGCGACGCTGGCTAACAAATCGGAATTTTCGTGGATATACGTGCCCCGGAACGAAAGCACATCCGTCCTGAATAACGTCCGATCGATCTGAGTGTCAAAGGCAAAATCCGTGTACTCATCTTCCGGGCCAGTTATCCCGTTA
>PLHQ01000142.1 GCA_003138975.1 Acidobacteriaceae bacterium
TCTTATGTTCTTATGTTCTTATGCTCTTATGCCTTTCACCACGATCCGCCATTCGTTCCCGTCTTCACAGTTTCCCCATTCCCCAAACTCCGCGCCGGACGCGCCTCCAGCGGCCTTCCCTCAATTAAAGGATACGTCCACTTTCGCAGCGCCGGAATATGCACATTGATCCAGTAATCCCACCAATCGAGCATTCGCGCCTTGTATCGAAATACTTCCCGCTCATCTTCCACCAGCGCCTGCGATAACTTCTCCACATTGTCGGCCGCGAAATCATGCTCGTTAAAAAGGATGAACGGCTCAAACAGCTCAATTAGTTTTTCCAGACGCTCCAAATTTCTCTCGGCTTTCACCAGCGGCGTCTTCTTCAACGGCAGTGGCGACATAATCCGCTGAATCGATTTCACAATCGCCTTCTGTGCCGGTGCCGACATTCGCTGGTAGCGCGTCTTCGATACCGGAATCGCATCAAACCGCAGCCGCAGCCAGGATTCCAAACCCTCCTGCGCCCGGTAATGCTTGCGATGCGCCAGCGAGGTCAGCTCAATCGACCGCCCCATATCGCAAGGATTCATCGCCGATGTCGCCAACTGATACAACTCGTCATGCCGCCGCTCCACAATCGCCGCCGCAATCAGCGTCATCCCGTCGCATACCGCGTCCACTGGAATAATGTCCAGCCGCTTGCTCTCATTCGACGGCAACTGCCGGAAATAGGTACCCAACAGATAAGACAGCGACGCCGACGTATTGATCCCCTCATTCCACCCCAAAAAGGGCTTCGCCACCGAAGTCTCCACAATCGCCGGACGCACTACCGCAATCGGCAACCCCGCGCCATAGTTCACAATCAGCGACTCCGCCAAGCTCTTGGTCAGCGTATAAGTATTCGGCCAGCCCAACTCCTTCGCCCGCCGCGTTCCCGCCTCGGTCAAATACGTCTTCAGCCACCGAATTCGATTCTTGCGGATCTGATTCTCCAGCGCCGCGCCCTGCAGCCCTTTCGCCGCATGTTCCTTCGCCAGCGACTGCGACCTCAGCCCCGCCGTCACTTCCTCGCCCTCGGCCTGCGCCTCCGCGTGCGCGATTACTTGATGCAGCGACCGCCACTCCTGCTCCGCGTCAAAGTCTGCCACGTGATGCGGCGTGTAATTTGGAATCAGCTTCTCCGTCACCCGTCCGTCGCGTTCACCCGCCACATAGCAAGTGGAAAGATGCAGCAACCCCGCATGATCCGTCTGCTGCAGAAACTCCAGGATATTCATCGCCGCATCCGTATTGGTCGCCAGCGCATCCCGCAAATCCGGATTGAAGTCGGTCAATCCTGAACTGTTCACGATCAGATCCAGATTCGTTTGCAGCCGTCGCGCGACCTCCGCGTCCAGCCCCAGCCCCTCGCGCGTAACGTCTCCCTCAACCACCTCCACCTTTTCGCGCAGGTATTCTCCGAGCCCAGTTCCGTATTTTTCAAACAGCGGATCGAACACTGGCGATTCTTCCACGATCTTTTCAAACCGCCGCTGTGCCGGATTCGATTTCTGCCGCCGAATCAGCAGATAAATTCGCGCGATCTTCGGCAACTCCATCAACGTATTCGCCAGCCAGACCTTGCCAATAAATCCGGTCACCCCGATTAACATCACGTGCTTGCCTGCTAGCGCACGCCTCACCGAGAATCCCGGCGCTTGCTGCCGACCCTCGAAATGCACAATGGGACGTTCCCGTACCGTCGACTCTCGCCCTGATGCGATCGCGGCAGCCTTCAGTTCCTCCAAGGTTATATCCAATTGCCGCGCCAGCGTCTTCGGCGCCCGCCGCCCATCCGGAGCCTGGTCCTGAACCCGCGCAAACGCTCCGCGCGGCCGGATGACCGGCTCCAGCAACCGTCCCGTCGCTACGCCGTCGCGAAATTCCAATCGGTTCGCCACAATCCGCTTCACTCCAAGATGCTGCGCCAGGGGCTTCATCACGTGTTCCAGGCCCTGACTCACCAGCACCACGTCCGCTCCCGCGCGCACCAGTTCCTGCACGCGCTCCACTCCACGAGACTTCAACTGCGGTTTCAATTTGTATTGGAAGTACTCTTCGCCCAGCAGATCCAACCGGTCGCGCGTCACGCCCCGCAAGGCCGTGTGGACCACGCGCGTCGCGAATTTCCGGTTTGTGGAATAAAGAAAGGGACGCAACGCCGCCATCACGAAGATCAGACCGCGTCGCCGGAAACGCTCGGAGAAGGTCTGCGCGTTCCAGGTAAAGAACGCCACCGGCTGCACCACCGTCAGGTCCAGCAAGCTCCCCTCCACGCGCCAATACACGGTGGGCGAAACGCGGGGGGACGCGTCGGGTTTGAGGATTGACTGTTCCAAAGCGAATTCATCCCTATCGCAGGGATTTCCCAGCGTAGGCGGACGAATCTTCTATTGTAAACAATACACCGCAATCCCCGAAGCCCTTATAGGTGGTGGTAGTGGGCGACTTTGAGATTTCCCCAGAACTCCAGCGGCATCCCGCCTCCGATGCCGTCTCTCGCGTCACGGCCGCTATGGGGCGGAAAGATCGGCGGCAAACGGCGTTTGACGCACCATGACCCCGGAGCGGGTCCGGGAAGTGGCGCTCAAAGCCGCTAATGCTCGCTGGGCAAGCACCAATCGGAGTAATCAATATGGATAGGAACTTCACTCTTGGAGTGCACGATCCAAGCGCGGTTTGGACCACTTAGGACGCTCTGCGGATCGTGCGGGAGTCTGCGGAAGGCGAATACCATTGGGAAGGTAAGTATCTCAAGCCGAAGGCGACTTCTGCTTTAGCGCATTTCTTAGCGCATGTAGAGCGTACATGGCATCATCCAAAGCATCCCTCTCCACTTCAACATCAGGTCCGGTCTTCTGGTAAAGATCCCGCGTGCGCGCAACGATGGCCTCTTCCGCGTCAGAAAGTTCCTTTTCAATTGCAGGCGTGTTTATTTTCAGAAGAGCTGTCCGATACTTAGCTCTCCATTCGCTAGGGTCCATAACTCAACCCCCGAGATCGCCCCGGCCACCGCCTTTCATGTCCAATTACATTCGAACTGTGAACAGTCTAGATGTCTGTGGCGTCAGACACATCGCCATATGCGCATAGTCACATGGCGGGCCGAAGCGACATCCGGAGTGAAACATGCGAACGCGCGGCCTAAAATGGCCGGGAAAGTACGCGCTATCAATGGGATTGGCCCGATTCGCCTGCGGAAGCCAACCGGCACCACTACCTCTGAGGTGCACCGTGTCGGAAACAAGACATGCGCAAGGCCTAACTGCTCATTTCGGTCGGATGTGGTCGCGTTCGCCTCTTTCCACAAAACTTACGCTCCAAATTCCCGCGTCGGATTTTCGCGGCAGCCGCATTTTCACACTCCCGTAACAATCTTCCCGTATAGTGACGAGCTTTAGCACTGCAACAGACCTTTAATCATCGTGCAACCCGAGGAATAACAATGGCTACTGCATCGCCGACGATACTCGACCAGAAACTCTCCCGCTCTCCCGGCAAACTCGGGATGCTGGTTTTCGGCGTCGTGCTAGTCATTGGGGTCGGCTACGCCGGCTCCAGCCTGCTTCACGATCTTTCCTTCGTGCACAGCGATTCCATCCTCCCCTACCTGCTTCTGGGCCTCGCCCTGCTGGTTGCGCTCGGCTTCGAGTTCGTCAACGGATTCCACGACACAGCCAACGCCGTGGCCACGGTCATCTACACTCACTCGCTCGAGCCTCACATCGCCGTCGTTTGGTCGGGCTTCTGGAATTTCCTTGGCGTTCTCGCTTCCAGTGGTCTGGTTGCATTCGCCATCGTCTCGCTGCTGCCGGTCGAACTGATTTTGCAAGTCGGCAGCAAAGCCGGATTCGCTATGGTCTTTGCCTTACTCGTCGCCGCCATCATATGGAACCTGGGCACCTGGTATTTCGGATTGCCCGCCTCCAGTTCGCACACGCTCATCGGCTCCGTCATCGGCGTCGGCATCGCCAACCAGCTCATGAACGCCAGAACCGGCACCAGTGGCGTCGACTGGGGTCAGGCCGCCAACATCGGCAAGTCGCTGCTGCTCTCGCCCATCGTCGGTTTCGGTTGTGCCGGCCTCCTGCTGCTCCTCGCTAAAGCTCTCATCAAAGATCCCAAGCTTTATCAGGCTCCCGAAGGCACCGAGCCTCCGCCGTTCTACATCCGCTGCCTGCTCATCCTCACCTGCACCGGCGTCAGCTTTTTTCACGGCTCCAATGACGGACAAAAAGGCATGGGCCTCATCATGCTGATTCTCATCGGCACCGTCCCCACCGCCTACGCTCTCAATCACGCCGTCACCTACAAAGATTCGCAAGATTTCATCGCCGTCTCGATTCAAGCTGCCGACACGCTCACTAAGTACGTCAGCCCCAACGCCGCTGTCGGCGATGCCCACGACGACGTTACCGACTACATCCGCACCAAAGATTTCACTCCCAACACCATGCTTGCCCTGCGCACCCTGGTCAGCGACATCGGCAATGAAACCGCTCTCTACAAAGAGATGAAGAACATCCCCAACGACCAGGTGCGTAACTTTCGCAATGACATGTATCTCGTCAGCGAAGCCATCCGCCTCATGCAGAAGAGTCACAACCCGACTTTCTCCGCCTCCGAAACTGCCGTCCTCGCCAACTACAAGAAGCACATCGACCACTCCACCCGCTTTATTCCTCTTTGGGTAAAAGTCGCCGTGGCCATGGCTCTCGGCCTCGGAACCATGGTCGGATGGAAGCGCATCGTCGTAACCGTCGGAGAAAAGATCGGTAAGAGCCATCTGACCTACGCGCAAGGCGCAGTCGCCGAAATCACCGCCATGGCCACCATCGGCGCCGCCGACGGCTTCGGTCTCCCGGTCAGCACCACCCACGTCCTCTCCTCTGGCATCGCCGGCACCATGGCCGCCAACCACTCCGGCATCCAGTGGTCCACCGTCCGCAACCTGGCTCTGGCCTGGGTCCTAACCTTGCCCGTAGCCATGATGCTCTCGGGATCGCTATTCTGGCTCTTCCGCAAGACGTTCTGAAGAGAATGATGATTAAGCTACGCACTCCCTAATCTTGTCATCCTGAGCGCAGTCTGGCGATCCGCGAAGCGGATCGCCAGACGAAGTCGAAGGATCCCTTGCACGTTCCGCGCCACCATTGGCTACGCAAGGTGTTTCTATCAGCGATCCGAATGCCTCCCCACTAGGCCGTGCCCTCCCGATTAACCACCCTCGTCGCCGTTCCCCGCTAAAATAGATTCTTCAGCACGGACTCATAATCTATGGACAAACTGGTCATCCGCGGCGGCGAGCCGCTGCTTGGGACGGTGCGCGTTAGTGGCGCAAAAAACGCCGCGCTTCCCTGCATGGCCGCCGCCTTGCTCACCGACGAACCCGTCATCCTCGAAAATATTCCGCAAGTGCGCGACATTCAAACCACGCGCAACCTGCTCGCCGCCATGGGCGCCGAGGTCGAACTCGGCTACGGACGCGCCCACCACCGCACCACGCTCCACTGCAAAAATCTCTCCAGCCCCGAAGCTTCCTACGAACTGGTCAAGACCATGCGCTCCTCCACGCTCGTCCTCGGGCCTCTCGTCGCCCGCTGCGGCCGCGCCCGCGTCTCGCTCCCCGGCGGTTGCGCCATCGGCAGCCGCCCCATCGACATGCACATCAAGGGACTCGAGCAGCTCGGCGCAAAAATCACGCAAGACCACGGCTACGTCGAAGCCACCGCCGATCGCCTCAAAGGCACGGAAATTGTTTTCGACAAGATCACCGTCACCGGCACCGAAGATCTGCTCATGGCCGCCACTCTCGCCGAAGGTGAAACCATTCTGCAGAACTGCGCCCGCGAACCCGAAGTCAGCGACCTCGCCGCCTTGCTCAACAAAATGGGAGCAAAAATTGAAGGAGCAGGGACCCCCACCATCCGCGTGAAGGGCGTGAGCAAATTGAAAGGCGCGAAGCACCGCATCATACCCGACCGCATCGAAGCCGGCACCTTCCTGATCGCCGGCGCCATGACCGGCGGCGACCTCAACATTGCCGGATGCGATCCCACTCACCTCGGCGCAATCCTTGGTAAACTCAAGGAGGTCGGCGTCAAAACCAAATCCACATCCGATTCCGTCCGCGTCATGGGCGACAATCCTTTCACCGCCTCCGACATGTCCACCGAAGAATTTCCCGGCTTCCCCACCGACATGCAAGCGCAATTCATGGCGCTGGCCACGCAAGCCGAAGGCGCTTCCATCATTACCGAAAACATTTTCGAGAACCGCTTCATGCACGCCCAGGAATTAGTCCGCATGGGCGCAAACATTAAAATCGAAGGCCGCCGCGCCGTGATCCGTGGCAAAACTCCGCTCAGCGCCGCCGCCGTCCTGGCCTCCGACCTCCGCGCTTCCGCATCGCTTGTCCTCGCTGCCCTGGTCGCCGACGGCGAGACCATCATCGACCGCGTCTACCACATCGATCGCGGATATGAACACATCGAAGAAAAACTCCGCGCCGTCGGCGCACAAATCCGCCGCATCGGGGAAATGTTCCCAAAGAAAGCGGCGCCCGCCAGAGCTTAGAAGGCTGCTGTAAGAAATCCCGAATGTAGGTATCACCGTGGAAGAGCGGCGCTTCAGCGCCGCGTCAGTGCACTAAGCTAAGAGCGGGCTTCAGCCCCTGTGGTCGTCTTGCTCGAAGTTGCAACCTTCACTCCCGCGTCAACTTCTCAATCACTTCCCGACGCTGCGGATAAGCGCGCACCAGCTCTTCGCGCTTCGCCATTTCAAAATCCTCAAAGTCAAATCCCGGCGCCACCGTGCACCCGACGAGCGCAAACCCTTTTCCATCCCTCACTCGCGATGCAAACCAGCATCCCGCCATGACCACTGCCTGCAACACCTCGCCCTCCTCCGGATCACTCCCCAGCAGAATCTGTGAATCCCGCCCGTCCTTGTCGATCGCATGAACAGCAACTGTTGCGCCCAGATAGAAGTGCCACATCTCATCGGATCGCAAACGGTGGAACGCCGAAAAATTCTGTCCCTCGAGCAGAACATAAATAGCCGTGGAAACCGCCCGCGGTCCCGTAAACTGCCTCGGCAAATTCTCTTTCGCCAAAATCAAGTTGGCCTTATAAGTCTGCCGGTAATACCCGCCCTCCGGATGCGCCGCCAGCCTGAGCTTCTCAATCCAATATCCCGCGTCCTTTATCATCGGCCCCCTCCCTCATATGGTCACTATAACAATGCGAAACGTTTTCCATTCCTCCCTCACTATCGGATAGGAGAACCGCCCATGCCAATCCCGGAAGTTGCTCTCGCCTGCGAATTGGACGCTGCGTGGATCATCGCTCTCTGGCTCGCGATCCACGGGGGCCATCCCGCCCCGGAGATCGCCGCCGCCGAAGCCATCGCCGCCCTTGCACCATGTCTCAGCGGAACCCAACCCTCACTCTCGTTTTCGCAGCTGCAAACGCGGGTTGCTGCTTTCGATAGCTGAGGCGACCGAACGCGCCGAGGTAGCTGCTGCTAACCCCAGCCACAGCAAAACCAAACCAGATAAATCGTCAGTACTGCTTTCAAGTATTCGCGCCCTATGCCAGCCCTTGCTTACTAGCAAACCGCTGCCTGAAATGCGGGTAAGCTCCCATCTCTCAGGTTCGCCCACCACCGGCGGGAAGCCCACCCTTGCATCCTCTGCAAGGGTGGGATCGTCTACCGTGACATTGCTAGTAGAACCCAATTCCATCTCCGTATAAATTCCGCCAAGAACTTCGCTTCTGTGCTATTCTCTCGCCGCACTTTGACTTTGATTCTGAACCGGCCCTGCCCGCAGACACCAGAAAGGCCACGACTCCCGCCGTGGCCCTCTTCATGTTTTATCCGTGCAAATCCGCGGCAAAGAAGTTCTAGTGTCTTCCCCCGCCCGGTCCGCCGCGTCCGCCACGATCCCGCCCGCCACCACCAGGCCGTCCGCCGCGCCCACCGCGTCCACGGTCGCGCCCGCCGCCACCGGGACGCCCACCACGTCCGCCTCGGTCTCCGCCATGCGGCCGATCACCCTGAGGACGATCGCTGCCGCCAACAGGCGCTCCGCCTTCGCGATTGAAGTTTGGTTCAGCCTCATCGGGGAAATCTCCGCCACCCTCAATCACCATCGTTCCGGTTAATACCGGAGCAGGAGCAGCTTCACCTTCCACAACCGCTGCCGCTGGTGCGCCCTCCGCACCGCCGCCGCCCATCTTCGCGCGCTGCTCTTTCAGGATCGCCTTCCGCGACAACCGGATGCGATTGCCCTCGACCGCCAGCACCTTCACCAGTACCTGATCGCCTTCCTTCAACTCGTCGCGGACATCCGCAATGCGATGCTCCGCCACTTCGCTGATGTGCAGCAATCCGTCGGTACCCGGAATGATCTCGACAAACGCGCCGAAATCCGCCAGCCGCGTCACCTTGCCCAAGTATGTTTTCCCAACTTCCGCTGTCGCCGTCAGATCGCCGATGATCTGCAGCGCCTTCGCCGCCGATGCCTGATCGCTCGACGCAACCTTGACCAACCCGGAATCTTCCACGTCGATCTTGACTCCAGTTTGCTCGACGATGCTGCGAATCATCTTGCCGCCCGGCCCAATCAGGTCGCGAATCTTGTCAACCGGAATCTGCACAGTGTAGAAGCGCGGAGCGAAGTCGGAAATCTTCTCCCGTCCTGAGGAAATAATTTCTTCCATCTTCCCGAGAATGTGCAACCGTCCACGCTTCGCCTGCGCCAGCGCCTCGCGCATAATCTGCGAAGTAATGCCGGCAACTTTAATATCCATCTGCAGCGCGGTGATCCCATCCTTCGTGCCGGCAACTTTAAAATCCATGTCGCCGTAATGATCTTCCGCGCCTGCAATGTCAGTGAGAATGGCATACTGCTCGCCTTCCTTCACCAATCCCATCGCCACTCCAGCCACCGGAGCCTTCAGCGGAACTCCCGCGTCCATCAACGACAACGACGCTCCGCAAACCGTCGCCATCGATGACGATCCATTCGACTCCAGAATATCCGACACCACGCGCATCGCGTAAGGCCACGCCTCTTCCGTCGGCAGCACCGCCGACACCGCTCGCTCTGCGAGCGCGCCGTGTCCAATCTCTCTGCGTCCCGCCCCCCGCAAGAAAGCAACCTCTCCCACGGAGAAAGGAGGAAAATTGTAGTGCAGGATAAATCTCTTCTTGGCCTCGCCTTCGAAGCCTTCGAGGCGCTGCATGTCGTCGCTGGTGCCGAGGGTAGTGGTAACTAGGGCTTGGGTTTCGCCGCGGGTGAAGATGGCGCTGCCGTGGGTGCGGGGCAGGATTCCAGCTTCAATCCAGATGTCGCGGACTTCGTCGAAGGCGCGGGCATCCGGACGGCGCTTCTTTCCCAACACTTCCTCGCGGAAGATGCGTTCGCGCAGAGTTTCAAAGTAGTGCTTCAGCTTCGCTTGCGCTTCTTCGTCATCCTCGGGAATTTCGGCGAGCAGCTTTTTCTTGAGTTCTTTGACCAGCGTGTGGCTCTCGGCTTTGGGGTGTTTCTTCGTGTCCAGGCGGTCGGACAAATCGGCGCCGACTTTCTTTCTCAGCGCGTCGAAGTACGCCTGATCGAATTCCGGCGGCGTGACTTCGCGTTTTTTCTTTCCGACTTTTGCGCGCAGGTCGCTGATGGCGGCGCAAATTTTTTTGATTTCGGTATGGCCGAATTCAATCGCGTCGACAACGATTTCTTCGCTCACTTCTTTCGCGCCCGACTCGATCATCACGATGCCGTCGGCGGTGCCGACGACCATGATGTTCAGCAGGCTCTCGCGCATCTCATCGTAGGTGGGATTGATCACGAACTGGCCATTGAGTTGACCGACGCGCACCGCGCCGATGGGCCCGAGAAAGGGAATATCGGAAAGCGTGAGCGCGCACGATGCGCCGTTGATTCCGAGAACGTCAGGATCATTATTCGTGTCGGCGGAGAGCACGAAGGCGATGACCTGAGTCTCGCACTTGAACCCTTCGGCGAACATCGGCCGCACGGGACGATCAATCTGGCGGCTGGTGAGCACTTCGCGCTCGCTCATGCGTCCTTCGCGCTTGATGAAGCCGCCGGGAAAGCGTCCACCGGCGTAAGTGTATTCGCGGTAATCGACGGTGAGGGGGAAGAAATCGATGCCCTCGCGCGCTTCGGCGTTGGCGACGGCGGTGGCGAGGACGACGTTATCGCCCATGCGGACGACGGCCGCTCCGTGGGCCTGTTTGGCCAATTTTCCGGTTTCAAATGAGAGTTGCTTCCCGCCGGCTAGGTCGACGGTGACGGTGCTAACTTCTGGTTTCATATTCATCCTTAATTATTTTGATCAGGAACGCGGTTGCGTTTTCCGGTTGGCGCGGGTTGCGTGAATGGAAAGGCGCGTAGGCCATGGATGAGCGGGTGCCAATGAGAGCTGGGCCCGAAAATATGCGGGCGGAGTGGCTCAATGCTGTACCGGCTTCGAGAGGAAGGCGGTGTTCTCAGAAATATCCCGGAGGAAGCTCGGAAACATTACGGCCTCCGGAACCACACTATTTGCGGATGCCGAGTTTCCCAATGACCGTCTTGTAGCGCTCGGAATCGTATCTCTTGAGGTAGTCGAGCAAGCGACGCCGCTTGCTGACCAGCATAAGCAGGCCGCGGCGCGAGCCATGGTCCTTCTGGTGCGTCTTGAAGTGATCCGTCAGTTGGCCAATGCGTTCACTGATGATGGCGATCTGGACCTCCGGACTCCCGGTGTCAGTCGCGTGCGTCTGATACTGGTCAATGACAGATTTCTTTTGCTCTCTGGCTAGCACTAACCTGGTGCACTCCTGTTCTAGTTTCGATTTATCTTGGTGACACCAGTAGGGTAACACGACGGCGGGCAAGCGTAAAGGATGGGGCGTCGACTGGCAGCGATTCCGCAAACCCCCA
>PLHQ01000064.1:0-39196 GCA_003138975.1 Acidobacteriaceae bacterium
CTCAACTGGACTCCTTCCGCCCGGAGGATTTCAAGAGGGTTTTTTCTTTGATGCTCTTGGACGGGGAGCTTTATGCGTACAGGTGATAGGTTTCTTGCAGGCGGGGTCATCGTTCCCGCAGATGACCGCACCGGTGGAGGGCGGCGCATCGGCGATCTCTACTGCCTTTTTTGTCGCAGCGTCTATGGCGAAGTCCTTACCTTTGAATTTTCCCACTCGGCGGACCTGGTTCGCGTAAAAGAGCGATGTATCCCAAACATCATCACCGAGGTTCTTCATCTGAACCTTAACCTTACGTTTAAGCGGAGTGGTTACGACAATTTCCTCGAATGCCATATGGGTCCGCATTTTAGCAGTGTTGTCAGAAGGTGATCAGCGTTGGGTAAGTTTTTCCGTGATTTAGGTTTCGTAGTCGCGGTCAGCTTCGGTATCGTAGCCTGTAAGAGACTCCGCGCTCGGCCGCTCTTCTTGGCGTGAGTCATGCTTCTTATATGTTCCTCTCACCGACAACAGCTCTGCCTGGCTTGGTGGAAACATATAGTTCTGGACAAACCAGAGCGCATCACTAGGTGAGCCGGCGACTGACGGCTGCATGTCCATGCAGAAGTGTTCACTGATATCATCTTGGCTTGTATGCCAGCGGACGCACGAGAGCGAGACTTTAGCCATCCACAGTCGATCCAGTTCTGAATCTCCTAGGGACGATGGTCTGGCCAACTTTGCGAGCCGTAGAGATTTCCTCTGTGGCTCGCAACAGAGGCCCACTCCTCGCACACTGCCTGGGCCGCAAGGCGGGGATTCGAAGGAAAGACGGATGATCGGCCGTTAGACGACCTGAAGACGTTCTCGGTTACAATCAGCAAATACATCAATGACTTGCCAACAACCAGCCCGCACGGAAGCTACTCCGACGCTACGCAGCAAATCTGTGGGTTAAGCTGGATCCGGAAGAACAATGTGGCACAGCAACGGCACACCACAAAAGCGATGCATTCCCGGCAGCGGACTCGATGAGAGGGGATTACGTCGGTCCGAAGTTACGACTGGTTTCGAGTCAGGTAAGAACTAAGGATCTTACCAAGCCTATTTTTTAGATGATAAGGGCTTGTCCCATCGCGGCACGTCCACCGGTCGTGATGTTTACTGCCAGCGGTCAACTCGCAAGAACACCATTTTCCTCTTTGTTCGATCAATCTTCACTTCTTCCCGAGCGGTTTCGCGAGCTGGATCTGACACGGGTAATCGCAGACTGGTTCCGGCGCCGCGCCTTTTTTGGCTTGTGTTGGCCATCGGAGCCGTCTACACTTAGAACACGAAGAAACACGAATACTCATGCAGATTCAGAGCCATTCCGGCAACTCGCCAATGCTCAACGTAGAGCGACGTCGATACATCCTCTCGACCCTAAATCGGCAAGGCAAGGTTCTCGCTCACGAGCTGAGTGCCGCCCTGAATGTCTCGGTAGATACCATTCGCAGGGATCTGCGCGAGCTTGGTGATGCCGGCCAATTGCAGCGGGTTCATGGAGGCGCTCTGCCGATTCTTTCGACTTCGACAAAATTTGCGGTACGTCTGCAGGATTCGTCTGGGGCAAAGGTGGCAATCGGTAAGGCAGCCGCTCAAATGATTAGGAACGGCCAAGTCGTAATTCTTGACGGAGGGACAACGACTCTGCAGGTAGCCCTAAACCTGCCACACTCGCTCCGGGCGACAATCATTACGACAGCGCTTCCGGTCGCATCCGCGCTTTCTGAGTACGAGAACCTGGACGTTTTTGTCGTCGGCGGCCAATTGTTTCGACAGTCCCCGGTGATGGTAGGGGCAGCAGCTGCAAAGGAGATTCAGTCAATACGCGCTGATATTTGTTTTCTGGGTGTGCGTAGCCTCCACTGGGAGTACGGCGCGAGCGTTGCGTTTCGTGAGGAGTCGGACGTCAAGCGTGCAATGGTGAGCTCTGCCGCTGAGGTTGTCGCCCTTTGCACTGCCGAGAAACTTGGAACGGTTTCGCCGTACATCATCTGCCCGATCAGCGAACTCAGCAGTTTGATCACCGAACAATCTGTCAGCGCCGAGACCCTGGAGCCGTACCGTACTCAGGGGTTGACGACCATTCAGGTCTGACTCCTCCAATTTCGAACACCGAGATAGGGGGGGTAAGCTCGGGTGGATGGTGACTTTCACTCGCCAGTTCTCTTGGGCCCATGTCTGCATGTTTGTGCATTATTATACTTGACAATGCATGTATGTGTCTGACAATATACGTTTTGTGCACGCTCATGCACTCTAGAGCCTTTGCATTGAGGCTTCGTACACCATTGAAAAACTCCGTTTTCGATCGGAACAAACAATGAAGCTTTGGGGGCAGGACTACACACATCACCAGCTAGAAGCTCTGACCGGTGATTTTCGGCAGATCGCTGACATCCGGCTCGGAACCTTAGAGGACGGATTGGAAAGGGGAACCAGGACTGCTTCGGTACGCACTGGTAGCGGCCTCGATTTTGTTGTTTTGCTGGATCGTGCAATGGACATTGGCACTGCAACCTTTCACGGCGTCCCCTTGGCTTGGCAGAGCGGCAGCGGAGCCGTTCATCCTTCGTATTACGAGCCGGAGGGCCTTGGTTGGCGTCGAACATTTCACGGCGGTCTGCTGGCGCTCTGCGGTTTGACCCACGCAGGACACGCTGTGCCTTCAGAAGATCCGGAGAACGGTGAACCGTTAGGTCTTCACGGACGCATCGGACATATCCCGGCCTATGACATTCAGATTCATCGGCAATGGTCTCGCGATAGCGACGAATGGACAATGCGGCTCAGCGGCACGGTCGACGAACTGGTCATCTTCGGATACAGGCTCCAGTTGACGCGCGAGTTGGAGTTTACGGTCGGCAAGGCCGAAATTCGAATCCACGACGAAGTGAGAAATCTCGGCGGATTTCCGTCTCCATTGATGGTGTTCTATCACTGCAATCTCGGATGGCCCATCATTTCCCCCGAAAGTTTAGTGACGAGTCCGGCGACTGAGGTCTTGGCTGCGACTCCTGTCAGCCAAGTAGCCGACTGGCAGAAAATGCAAGAGCCTACGCCGGGCTACAAGGAACAAGTCTTTACCCACGTACTGCCGCGCTCAGAGACACCGCTGGTAGCTGCAGTCTCCAACCCACGGCTTCAGCTGGGTGTTGAATTCGCATTCGACTCTCGAACCTTGAACTACATGACTCAATGGAAACAGATGGGCTTTCGAGATTACGTAATGGGTATCGAACCCGCGAACTGCCTTCCGGAGGGTCGAGTTCGCGCAAGAGCTGCCGGTCGACTTCGCATGTTGGCACCTGATGAAGCCGAAAAATTTAGCCTGGCAATTCGCGTGATCGGAAAAAATGCCCTCTTTCAATCGGAGAATTTATGAAAGGACTTGGGGGCAAGACTGCGCTCATTACTGGTGCGACCTCAGGAATCGGGCGAGCCATCGCAATTCGTCTCTTTCAGGAAGGATGTAATGTTGCGATCGATTACCTCGACGACAAAGGAGCCGCGGAAGAAACAGCACGATTGGCTCACGCGGCGGCCTCTCAGTCGGATCAGATAGGGTTCACGCCTAGGACGACTGAAGTCCAGGCAGATGTAACTCGGGAAGATGATGTCCAGCGTATGATTCGCACCACCGCAAAGGAGTTTGGAAAGCTAGATATTCTGATCAACAATGCGGGAATTCACTTTTCCAAGCCCTCGCAGGAACTCAGCCTTTCCGATTTCGACGCCGTCTTAGACGTCAATCTGCGAGGGGCCTTCATGTGTGCGCGCGAGGCGATTGCCTCTTTTCTTTCGATGCGAACACCCGGTGTGATTATCAATCTTTCAAGCGTCCATCAGATCATTCCAAAGCCCAACTACCTGGGATATTCAGCCAGCAGGGGAGCCACAGGAAATCTCACGCGCACCTTGGCTCTGGAGTTCGCGCAGCACGGCATTCGAGTCAACGCAATTGCGCCCGGAGCAACCGCTACACCCATCAACCGTCCCTGGGTTGAAAATCCGGTGAAGTATCAGGAGGTTGTTCGACACATTCCTCTCAACCGCGTAGGCACCGCCGAGGAAATGGCCGCGGCAACTGCGTTCTTATGTTCGGATGAAGCTTCGTACATAACCGGTCAAACGCTCTTTATTGATGGTGGGCTCACAATTTACGCGGACTTCCGCACGGCCTGGTCGTCAGAATGAAATCAACCGACGCCAAAGCAAAACCGGCCGAGAAGATCAAAGAGTTACTGCGGATCGTACTGCGCGAGAATGAAGCCTGTGCGTCGCGAGTCACCGGAGTGTCGTTACAAGAGGTTTTGAACAATCTCCAGCGAGCCAAGAGGATCTTCGTTGTGGGAGAAGGAAGATCGGGTCTCGTTGGCAGAATGTTCGCCATGCGTCTGACGCACGCTGGGAAGGAAGCGTTCGTGGTAGGAGAAACAACCACTCCCCCGATTGGGAAAGGAGATTGGATGATTGCGATCTCCGCCTCGGGTGAGACTCCGGTTACCTGTCTTCTTGCAGAAAGCGTCCTGCTAAACCACGCAAAGTTGATTGCTATTACTGCCAAACAGCGCTCGACACTATCTAAGATCGCAGAATGTACGCTCCTTGTTCCAGCTCCCTCCAAACGGAATTTCGCGAACAAGAGAGCGCTCGGCGTGGCAATTAAGTCCGCGCAGTTTGCCGGTTCCCTCTTCGAGCAGCAGGCGCTGCTTATCCTGGATTCGCTATGTCTAGCACTGGCAGAAGCAGAGCACATTGATCGTGCCACCATGTGGAAACGTCATGCCAACCTCGAATAAAGCAGCGGTGCGCGATGTTGTGGTTGGAGTGGATCTAGGCACAACAGGTGTAAAGGCCTGCGTCCTGTCTACTGAAGGCAATCCAACTGTACACGGAGAGGTCTATTCTTCTCCTCTTTTGTCACACAACCCTGGTTGGGCGGAACAAGATCCAGACGCGATTTTCCAAACGATGCTGTCGTGCATCCGCAGTGCTATCGAGAGAGCCGAGGTTCCGCCAAGGTCGATTGCTGCAATAAGTATTGGCACAGCACTCCACAGTCTCCTCGCAGTTGACGACACAGGGCGTCCTCTGAGCAAAGTTCTCACATGGGCAGACAACCGGAGCTCAAAACAGGCGGCAATTCTAAGACAAAGTTCTGCGGGATCGATGTTGTACCAGCGAACAGGAATGCCGCTCCATGGAATGTCTCCTCTGCCGAAGATCATGTGGTTTTATGACCAACGGCGGGAAATCTTCGACCGGACTGCGAAGTTCATTTCCATCAAGGAGTACGTCCTACACAAGCTGTGCGGCAGTTGGGTCGTCGATTACAGCACGGCTTCGGGAACAGGGCTGTTCAACGTGTGCGACCTCCGTTGGGATGCAGAGGCGCTTGACCTCGCGCACATCCGAGCCACGCAACTAAGCGTGCCGGCTTCACCGCTGCAGAGGATCGACAGCGGAATCCATCGCGACTTTACCGCCGCGATGGGATTGCCAGCTGATATTCGAATAATTCTGGGCGCAAGTGACGCGATCCTATCCCACCTTGGCGTCGGTGCCTTCGATCTTCCTTCTTGTAGCGTAACGATTGGGACCAGCAGCGGCTTACGTGTTTTTGCATCGTCTCCGATAGTCGACACAATATCCAGCGGAGCGTTTTGTTACGCCTTCACAGAGGGAAGATGGCTGGTGGGGTGTCCTTGCAGCACGGGAGGTATTGCTCTTCGCTGGTTCAACGAGAATTTTCCGGGCGTTAGCGGTCTGGGTAAGAGTTCGGAACAAAATTCTTTGGAACGCGACATCGAATCGGCGCTCAAGGTCTCAATTGGCGCGGGCGGATTGATCTTCCTTCCATTTATCGCCGGGGAACGTGCTCCGGGACGAACGCCTGATGCCCAGGGAGTGTTTTTTGGAGTTGGCCTTCATCACAAGCGCGAACATTTCATTCGCGCCATCATCGAAGGAATCGTTCTGTCTGTATGCAGTCTCTTCCTTTCTCTTGAACGACTCGGGATGAAACCTCATGAGAGCAGGGTGTCCGGTGGTTTTGCTGGGATGGCTGGAATAAGACAAATCATCGCGGACGCTTTTGGTCATGATGTGCTGACACCCAAAGTTCAGGAAGCTTGTAGTTACGGGGCGGCATTGTTGGCTATGCACGGGCTGGGATTCCTGCGGGAATTGAAGGAAATTCCGAATCAGGTTCAAGTAGACGAACGATTTCACCCGGACAAAGAGCGGCACCTCTCTTATATCGAGCTCGCAAAACTCTTTGAGGACATCTATCACCGGCTGGAGCCGTCTTTTACGGATTTGGCCAATTTACGACATTCACAAATTCACTTGGAGAAATGAGGAAACGTCATGAGGATTGGATTTATTGGACTGGGCCGAATGGGCGGAAATATGGTCCAGAGGCTGCTCCGCGCTGGCCACAAAGTCGTCGTCCATGATCGCGATCCGTCAACGGTCGCCACAGTTGTCGCTCTAGGGGCGACGCCAGCGACTTCGGTTGAGGACGTCGTGACGAAGCTTGAACCGCCGCGGATCGTATGGGTGATGTTGCCCGCCGGAGCTCCCACATTTGAAACCATCAGGCGGCTCTCAGAAATAGTCGAAAAGGACGACATCCTCATCGATGGGGGCAATTGCAATTACAAAGATGCTCTTCACCATGCGGCACTTTTGAAAGAAAAACAGATTCGCTTCCTTGATATCGGCACAAGCAATGGCATTTACGGCAATAAAAACGGGTATGGAATGATGATCGGCGGCGAGCAGGAAACCATCGAACAGCTCCGACCAATCTTCGAGACTCTCGCGCCCGCACCAGATCGCGGCTGGGGACGAGTTGGGCCAAACGGCGCGGGGCATTATGTCAAGACTGTCCACAATGGGATGGAATACGGAATCCTGCAAGCAATGGCTGAGGGCTTTGAACTCATGCAGCATCGGCCTGAGTTCGAGCTGGATCCGGCGCGTATCGCGGTTATTTGGCAACAGGGCAGCGTGATTCGCTCGTGGTTGCTCGAACTCATCGGCCAAGTTTTGGCCGAGAATCCCACGCTGAGCGGTGTCGCGCCCTATGTGGAAGACAACGGAACCGGCCGCTGGGCAATTGAAGAAGGTCTCAACACTAGCACGGCGATGCCGGTGACCGCCCTCGCCCTCCAATGGCGTTATCGGTCCCGAACAAAAGAACCCTTCGGCGATAAGCTGCTCGCGGTTTTGCGGAACAAGTTCGGAGGGCATCAGGTTACCGTCGAGCAAGATTCAGGTTCCACTGCGCCTGCCGGGCGAAGCGCAAAGAGTCAGCTTCTGGAATCGGTCGATTGACCGCCAACTCTCGATTTGCCTACGTTGGCACCTACACGGGTGGCGGCAGCGCGGGCATCTATGCGTTTTCGGCGGCCTCAACTCCCGACGATTGGACCCTTGTCGGCACAAACGATAAGATTGTCAACCCTTCATTCCTCTCTTTGCACCCGAATGCTTCTTTCTTCTATGCCGTGAGTGAGGTGGAAGCCGTCGGGAACCAACGCGGCGGAGAGATCGTTGCATTCGCGATCGATCCCGGCTCGGGGCTTCTCAGGGCAATAAATCGCCGATCGACTCGCGGGACTTATCCTTGCCATTTATGCATTCACCCATCGGGGAAATGGGCATTCACTGCTAATTATGGCGACGGTACCGTATCCGTCTTCAATCTGGAGTCAGATGGCGCTATCGGGGAGTTGACCGCCTTCGTTCAGCATCCTTCGAGCAAATCAAAACATCCGCGGCAAGAAGGGCCACATGCTCATCAGGTCTTATCCGATCCTGCAGGGAAATACGTATTTGTCACCGATCTTGGACTCGACACGATTTATGGCTATCAGCTCGACGGCTTAGGAAGTCTTGTTCAGATCTCGGAGGTCGAGCTTCCAGCCGCTGTTGGTCCTCGGCACCTCGTATTTAACCCTGAAGGAGAATTTGGATACGTTCTCAATGAACTGAAGGGTTCAATCGCCGCTTTCAAGTACGAGGCTAGCGCTGGAACACTCAGCCACATACAGACGCTCTCAATCTTGTCACCGTCCATTGTTGCTGAAAACTTGTCTGGAGAAATCGAAGTTCATCCAAATGGGGCATTTCTTTATGTGACAAATCGAGGGCAGGACAACTTGGCGGTTGTTGCGATTGATGCAGCAACGGGATATCTCAAGCTAGTTTGTCACAGAAGTACCGGTAAATGCCCTCGCCACTTCACTATCGACGCTGCCGGTGATGTGTTGTACGTTGCGAATCAGAACAGCGGCAACATTAGTGCCTTTCGGATTGATTCGCGCTTCGCCCGGTTGGGCGAACCAAGAATCGTTGCTGATGTTCCTGACCCAGCGTGCATCGTTCTGACTGAGCCCAGCCGCTGAAACAATCCGGGGCAGGAGAAAATAGAAAGTTTGTTGTCTCGATTCGAAAGCGAACAACATGGACAATGCGACAACAGGCCTCATTTTGCTGATGGTGGCAGGAATGGTGAACGGGAGCTTTACTGTTCCGATGAAATTCACAAAAGGCTGGGCATGGGAGAATATATGGCTCCTTTGGAGTATCTTTGCGCTCGTTGTCTTTCCGCCTGTTTGCGCTTTTAGCGCCATCCCCCACTTGTTTGCGGTTTACTCTGGCAGCAGTATCGTGTTGATATTGACGATTGCTGGCTTCGGACTTGGTTGGGGAGTTTCTCAACTCTGCTTTGGACTAGCTACCAACAGTATCGGCATCGCTTTAACGTTCTCGATCGCGATGGGAATTTCAGCGGCTGTGGGTAGCTTGGTTCCAATGGTCCTGCTGCACTCGCAAAGGATCTGGTCATTGCCTGGCCTTGCGGCGATGGTTGGAGTGGCCATACTTCTCGTTGGCGTGTTTATGTGTGCTAGAGCATCGCGGCTGAGAGAACAGGCTGCTGCACTGTCTCTCGAAGGATCATCGCAAACACGAGAAGTGAATGGAGTCTTCTTCGCCGTCTGCAGTGGACTCGGAGGCGCAATGGTCAATTTCGGCGTTGCGTTCGGAGGTCCGCTGATCGCGCGTGCAGAAATGTTCGGAGCAAATTCGGCGTGGTCGCCGAATGTGGTGTGGCTCCCGCTCATGTTGGGCGGAGCAATTCCAAACCTAATCTACTGCGTCTACCTTCTCAGAACCAATCGGAGCTCGGCCAAGTTTCGAGCCCCGGAATCGGCAATCAACATGTTCTACGCACTCGTTATGGCGGTCTTCTGGTTTGGGAGTACTTCCCTATACGGTGTTGCTGCGGGGAAACTGGGCGCATGGGGCACAGTTCTCGGATGGCCGCTCTTTTCTTCTGTCATCGTCATTACCGCAAGTGTCCTCGGGATTGTAACTGGTGAATGGAAGAACACTGGCAAACGTCCTTTGCGTTTTCAGGTTGTCGGTGTCGCGCTCCTGGTCCTAGCGGTTTTCGTGCTTTCGTCGGCAGGCCAACGACCCTAGGGTGCAGTCGACAAACCTGCGAAAGACTTCAGCAGTTTCTTTAATCGAACCTCCGCTTTTTTCATTCAGGCCGGGGTAGCCAAAAAGAACCCATTCGTTTAATAGCCACTGCGCTATCATGTTGTCGTTCTCACGATTGGATCGTGCAGAACGTGCGAGTTGCTTCCGTGCGGGCAGCAAGGAGGAAACTCGTGAAGTTGTTCAGGAAGCTCAAATCGAAGTTCTATTGGTATGACTTCACGGTGCGAGGTCATCGCTACCGGGGGTCAACCCAGGAGACGAGGTCAGTCAGGGCTCTGCAAATAGCGAGCCTGAAACTGGCTTCGGTGATAGAAAGAACCGATCCACTGCCAACGAAGCCTGCTGTTCTCCAGGAGTTTGCTAATCGTTTTCTCGGTTGGGTGAACGACAGCAGACTCGAAGAGAAAACCAGGAAGTTTTACCGGAACGGATGGCGGTTGCTAAAATCGACATCCGTTGCGGTGTTGAGGATCGATCAGATTACAAGTGATTGCGCCGAGCAATTGAAGTTTCCTGGCTCGGCCGCGAATGCCAACTGTGCTTTGCGAACACTGCGACGAATGTTGCACAAAGCGGAGGAGTGGAAGGCGATCGGCCACGCTCCGAAAATCAAAATGATGAAAGAGCATGGACGACACCTCCGGCTTGACGATGAAGCGGAAAGGAAACTGATAACGGGAGCTTTGGCTTGCAACTGGCGCCCGCCAACTCGTGAACTTTTCCGGGACATCGTCATGTTGATGCGCGACACGGGAATGAGGAACGAAAGAGAGCTCTTCCGGATGCGTATCGAGAACCTGGATTGGCAAAACCGGGTGATCTTTGTGCCAGACAGCAAGACCGCAGAAGGGCGACGACTTGTTCCGATGAGCGGGCGAGTCTTCGAAATTCTGCGGAACAGATGCGATGCGAGACAAAAGGGCTGGGTATTTCCGTCAAAGCGCTCCGCATCAGGGTACCTGAGGTCAATTTGCAATCTCTTCCGAAAAGCGCGCAACAAAGCGGGCCTCCCGAAAGAATTGGTTCTCTACTGCGCGCGACACGACTATGGCACGCGAGTTCTGATGCGAACCGGCAACCTCGCGGCCGTAATGCGAACGATGGGGCACCGCGACGCAAAGACCGCGATGCACTATCAGCACCCCGAACTGGAAATCGTGCGCGCTGCGCTCGATTACCGTCCGCCAAGCAGTGAATCGGCGGCGTAGCGGAAGAGGATAACGACACCTTTTGCGACACACCGAAAAACCACAACCTGGGCAAGTCATTGAACCCTCGGCAAGTTGGAGAAGACGGGCTCTCTTGGCCGGATAATCGGCCGTCAGCCGGAGCATTCTCTTCCAAAGGTTCAGTTTGTTATCAGAGTCAATAGAATTCGCTAACAAACCGCCGAAGATTGCCGCTGAATCCATACTGGAAAGCAATCCAATTAAAGAAAATGCTATCTCGGAATCAGATACGATCCAGGGATGCTCTCGTCAAGGGTCGCCAAGACCGCAGCATTTGCGGTAGCGAGTTTGCTTAAATGACCATCGGTAATTTGCTTGGGTGCTCTGACCCAAGCAGGCAGATAGGAAACATCGTGTTCATCGGGGATGAACTTGAGAGGAGAAGTACGCGCTTCCTTCAGGCGCAGCAGCAATGTGCGAGCTTGAGTCACGGTAAATCCGTAGGCCGGGGCTTGCGCTAGCACGCGTACAAACCCAAGCTCGGTGATCGAACAACTCGCTAGGTTCGGCGAATTTTGGGATTGCACCCAGGCGGCAAGGCGATCATGGAATTCGTGGTTAATGAAGCCCAAAGCAACCAAAGTATTCACATCGAGCAGATAGATCATGGGAAGTTTGCCAGAATTTCTTCAACCTCCTTGCTGCTCATGGTTGGTGCCTTCGGTCCCGCACTTAAAGCGGGCAGTCCGGTGACGGGGTCAGTCACCATTTTTATTCGGTGCGGACGTTTTCTGCGAGGCGTCAGCACAATTCGTCCATCCTCGATATTCGCGTCCAGAGGATCACCTGGCCGAATATCGAGTCGGCGGCGAAGGGGCCCGGGAAGAACAACTTGTCCCTTGGTCGATACTTTGGTTTCCATGGTAAGACAATCTTACTCTAATGGCCTCTCTTTCGCAATCAACGTACCGTTTTCTTCTTTGCGTGAGGTCTCTTACCGCAGTCTAGAAGAACGCAGGAATCGACGCTCCCACGAATCCGATAGTAAACATCGTGAACATGGCCGACAGCAGGCTTTGGTTTTCGCCGAGGAGGAATTCTTTGTGCTGCCATACTTGGGCCCCATCCAGAACACCCTCGGGCGTATGCGGACGATTATCATGGGTAGCCTTTTTCTTTTCGTCGCCGCCACGTTCTCAGCATCCAGCTATCCCTTCGACCCACTCCCGGTTCTGGGCGGAATCTTCTTGGCAGTCTTCTTGATCACCGGCGGGACGGTGATTACCGTTTACGCTGGCATGAATCGTGACGCCACTCTTAGCCACATCACCAACACCCGACCCGGTGAATTGGGAGGCCAATTCTGGCTGCAACTGATCACCTTCGGTATTGCCCGCTATTGGGATTACAGACTTCGTGACTTCTTGGGCGCGCTGGCTGATGTTCCAACCAACCATGCTGCCTTCATTTGTGCGGCGCCTTCTTCTCTCGGATCGTCTCAACGGCCTTGGTTAAATCAAGAAATCTGTCCCCACGATGCCGAGTTTTTGGGCAGGAAGAAGAGATTTTGGGCAAACAGCAGTTTTTAGGCAAAGCCCATCGTGCGGGGTTGGAATTCTTAGGCTCAATCCCTGCGACAGGCGGAAGAAATGCTACTTCTCAAAGCGAGTGACATTGTGGTGCTGACAACCTAGCGGGAGAATTAAGTTAAGAGCATTAGCTTTGGTGCTGGAGCAGTCTCCGTACCTACCCATACGGAGAAGGCCATTCCTTATCCCCTGGAGAGTGGTGCCGATAGCGAAATCGATATGATCGCTGGGAGTGTCATAGGCGTCATGACTACCACCACTCCCGCTATGCGGGGGGACCTCCAGTTTGTGGCGTTCCGAATCTTCCACGACCGATCGGCGATCCAATGCCCAAGGAGAGATATTCATGCCAAAGATTGTTCGTTTTCATAAGTTGGGCGGACCGGAGGTTTTGAAGATTGAAGAGGAAACCTCCAAGCAGCCCGGGAAGGGTGAGGTGCGGTTACAGGTGCAGGCGGTAGGCTTGAACCGGGCGGAATTGATGTTCGTCCGTGGCCAGTACCTCGAACATCCGATGCTGCCCGCTGGTATTGGCTATGAGGCGGCGGGCGTGGTGAAAGCGGTTGGCCCGGATGTGGACAAGAACTGGGTGGGCAAATCGGTCTCCACGATTCCAGCCTTCTCCATGAACGACTACGCCATGCTGGGCGAAGAGGTAATTGCTCCGGTTGCGGCTCTGGGTGATTATCCGGCGAAGCTGTCACCGGCGGAGGGCGCAGCGGTCTGGATGCAGTACCTCACGGCGTATGGGGCGTTGATCGCGATTGCGCATTTGGCAAAAGGCGATTTCGTGGTGATTCCGGCTGCGTCGAGCAGCGTGGGCATTGCCGCGACGCAGATTGCGAAAGCTGAGGGGGCTATTTCAATTGCAACGACGCGCAAGGGCAATAAGAAAGCTGAATTGCTTTCTCTGGGTGCGAATCACGTGATCGCCACTGAGGAAGAAGACATCGTGGCGCGTGTGCAGGAGATTACCGGCGGCAAGGGCGCGCGCGTAATCTTTGATCCGGTTGCTGGGCCATCTCTGAAAAAGCTCGCCGAGGCCGCTGCAACCGGCGGAATTGTCTTTGAGTATGGCGCGCTTTCGATGCAACCCACACCCTTTCCGCTGTTTACGGCGCTGGGTAAGGGGCTAAGCATTCGCGGCTATACGTTGATGGAGGTCACGCGCAATCCGGAGAAGCTCGCGGCGGCGAAGAAGTATGTCTACGACCGGTTGGCGGATGGACGGTTTCACCCGAAGATCGCGAAGATATTTCCGTTTGCGCAGACGGTGGATGCCTATAAATATCTCGAGTCGAATGCGCAGGTAGGCAAAGTTGTGATTACCGTACCGTAATTCGCTGGGATTCACAATGTCCGGATACGGAAGAATGTGAAGAGAAACTGGAGTGCGTCGGGTTCCGCGCCCCAAGCTGTTTGAATCAGACGCTTTCGAGGCCTACAATTCTTCCAACGGAGTCCAGCGGGGACGGCACGCGGGTTGCGTTTTCCGCCTCCGAGGCGTTAGATATTACGCGCACCTGACCAGCCATGCCTCTCGTCAAGAACCACGCCGTGCGCTATGGCTTCTCGCTCTTGAGCGACTACGACCTCCACCTGTTCAACGAGGGCAACCACAACCGCCTGTACGAGAAACTGGGCGCGCACACGGCCACCGTCGATGGCCAGCGCGGCACCTACTTCGCGGTGTGGGCGCCGGACGCCTACTCGGTCTCGGTCATCGGCGAGTTCAATGCCTGGAACAAGGCCAGCCATCCCCTGCGCGTGCCCGGCGGCTCCGGCATCTGGGAAGGATTCATCCCCGAGCTGGGCCCGGGCACGGTGTACAAGTACCACGTGGCGTCGCGCTATCAGGGCTACAGCATGGACAAGGCCGATCCCTACGCCTTCGAGAACGAGGTTCCGCCGCGGACGGCCTCCATCGTCTGGGACCTGGGCTACGACTGGGGCGACGAGGGCTGGATGCACTCCCGCCAGCACCACAACCGGCTCAGCCATCCCATCTCGATCTATGAAGTGCACTTGGGCTCATGGATGCGCCTCTGGGAAGACGGCAATCGCTGGCTCACCTATCGCGAACTCGCGCCCAAGCTGGCCGAGTACGCCAACCGCATGGGCTTTACGCACGTGGAATTCATGCCCGTGATGGAGCATCCCTTCTATGGCTCGTGGGGATACCAGGTGACCGGCTTCTTCACTCCCACCAGCCGCTATGGCACGCCGCAAGACTTCATGTACCTGGTGGACCACCTGCACCAGCAGGGCGTGGGCATGATCCTGGACTGGGTGCCCTCGCACTTTCCCAACGACGCGTACGGGCTGGCCTACTTCGACGGCACCCACCTCTATGAGCACTCAGATCCGCGCCAGGGCTTCCATCCCGAGTGGAAATCGCACATCTTCAACTTCGGGCGTAACGAGGTGCGCAGCTTCCTGCTCTCCAGCGGGCTGTTCTGGCTCAACCAATATCACGCCGACGGCCTGCGCGTGGACGCGGTCGCCTCCATGCTCTACCTCGACTACGCTCGCACCCAGGGCGAGTGGATTCCCAACAAGTACGGCGGCAACGAAAACCTGGAGGCCATCAGCTTCCTGCAGAAGCTGAATGCGGACGTGTACGGCAGCCATCCCGACGTGCAAACCATCGCCGAGGAGTCCACCGCCTGGCCCATGGTCTCGAAGCCCACCTCCGTGGGCGGGCTCGGGTTCGGTCTCAAGTGGGATATGGGATGGATGCACGACACGCTCAAATATCTGTCGAAGGATCCCATCCATCGCCGCTTCGATCACAACCAGCTCACCTTCCGCGGCCTCTATATGTTCACCGAGAACTACGTGCTGCCGCTCTCGCACGATGAGGTGGTGCACGGCAAAGGCGCGCTCATCGGCAGGATGCCGGGCGACGAGTGGCAGCAGTTCGCCAACCTGCGCCTGCTCTTCGGATATCAGTGGGCGCAGCCGGGCAAGAAGCTGCTCTTCATGGGCGACGAGTTCGGGCAGAAGCGCGAGTGGTCCCACGAGGAAGGTCTGGAGTGGTGGGTCCTTCAATTCCCTCTGCACTCCGGAGTGCAAACCTGGGTGCGGGACTTGAACCACCTCTACCGAAGTGAACCTGCTCTCTACGAGCGCGAATTTGATCCTGGCACTTTCCAGTGGGTGGATGCCAACGACGCGGATTGCAGCGTGCTCAGTTTCCTGCGCCGTGGTCACGACGAGATCATTGCGGTAATTGGAAACTTCACGCCGGTGGTGCGACACCACCATCGCATAGGCGTGCCTGAAGGGGGGTATTGGCGCGAACTTTTGAACAGTGATGCCGCTTCCTACGGTGGTAGTAATCAGGGGAATGCCGGAGGTGTGCTCGCCGAAACCGTACCCGCACATGGCCAGCCGTTCTCTTTGGATCTGACGCTTCCACCCTTGGGAATCCTCTTCTTGAAGCCGCAGCGGTAACCAGTGTTGCTGCGGCGGTGACGCCCAGGCCCCCTGTTTACTGGTTCGTTACTATGGAAGACGAACTTCAAATCTCCTACCTCCTATCCCAAGTGCCCCGTTTGTGGTGGCACTCTGCACGTCGTCGAATGGCTCTCCACGGCTCAACTGCTGCTACGATCTCCACCGATCACGATCGGAACTGGCGCATGAACCTGCAACTTCACCCTCGTTCTACCCACGCGCTTCGGCATGCTCAGTGCCGCTGTGTCTCAGGCCAAGACTACCGCTATCCAGAGCACCCCAACCGCCTCACATTTATCCATCAAATTAGCTCGCGAATGCACGGGATCGTGCCCCCCACAGTCCACTGAACTGTAGCAATACTTCCACGCTTCATTCAGGCCTTGGCAAGCCGATACAAAATAGCTAATCGCCGCTGCCGAGAGCGGCTGCCTTCAAGTCGCTGTATCTGCAGCGCCCTGAAGCGTCCTTCGATCGTTTAACCTATTCTGCGGGCGCTCCAGATACAGCGCTAAGACTTATCGGTATCTATCCGCCCGGGGCGCCCCAGCCGCATCAGGAAGAGATTGAGTAGGTTTTTTCGGTAGTGGGATACTTTGAATTTCCACAGGCTCGTTGATTGTGGCATACTCGCGGTATGCCAAAGCAGGTTAAGCAGTCGAAACGCCCATCCGATGTGAATGAACTTGCGCACCGCCTCGTTGAGCTTTCAACTAGCCAATCCGATACGCCCTCAGTCCCAGTCTTGCCGGAAGGCATGTCTGACTACATGGCGGCCATTGGCCGTAAGGGGGGTCAGATCGGCGGGAAGCGCCGTCTCAAGACCATGACCAAGGCCGAGCGATCCAAGGTTGCCACTAAAGCTGCGAAGGTCCGGTGGTCAAAGAAAAAGCACAAGTGACGTTAAGGTTGCCCTCTCAACCAGCGTGTATTGCTTGCTTCGGCCTAGTTCCCGGTCGGTTCAATTCGTTGTTGCGAATAATCCTTCTCACCACCAGCATCTCTCTATACATCGGCTGATCGAACGAGCGCACCACGCTGAATGGTATGCTGTTTTCTTCTATTCTCCGACTCAATTTGGCTATAACGGTTTTGTGATTCTCGCCTCGCGTCCGGTAGGAAGCCGTTTTTTCGGCGTCATGTCTGATTTGCCTGTTTGACAGAAAAAGATAGATTGAATTGGCAGACAGAAACTGATCCAACGCAAGGACGCCCGTGCGCTTATTTCCATTGGTGAAAATGTGTCCGCCGGCAATCGAGAAAAACAAACAGGCGGCTTTGGCGTAGATCGTGGGATAGAAATCTACGCCAAAGCCAGCCTGAAATGGTTGTTCTGCTGAGGATTCGAGCAGGTTGAGGTCGAGGCAATCGAATGCCCCCACTGGCTGAACCCCGGGGCCAATAAAACGCTATACCATCATCGTGCAGCGACTCGATGTAGGCGGCAGTCAGCCGGAATATTTCACTCCGAGGCAAGTTTCTTCAACGCGGGATAGTACTTCGCTGCCGATTGGGAGAACGCCGTTTCGGAGTGTTTACCCGTCTTGGGGCCTTGTCTCTGCACTCTGGCAGCGTAACGAATCGTAGTCGCTCGGAGGGCTCGGATTTTCTTAATTTTTTCTTGTGTCATATTCCCTCCTTTTTCGGGTCTATGCTATTTGATTACAAACTTGCGATAGGGGATGCATGAGATCGATCCCGGCACGAGATCGATCCCGCCTGCACGATGTTTATACTTTAGTTCGACAACGCAGGTCAATATGGGGTTTTTCGTTGGGGGGGGCGCCTGTTACCACTGATTTCATTATAGAACAGCAAGGAACCCGATTTTACTTGACATGCTAAAGCGGCATTAAAACACACCTCCCCATTTTGGATGGGGGAAGAGTGTAAAATGTACCACTAAGAATTCTTGCAGTGACATTTGCACGTTCAATGCCAAACCCGCATTAGCATTCGTTCAAAGGGGCCCACTACCGTTTTTTCGCATCAGACGATCGTTAGTCTGCGGGGGAGTTCAGTTGGTTAGAACGCCTGGGCTAGACGAGGTGCGAACTACTCCAACGCGGACTGGGTTAGCTTGACCGCGCAGTACGCGGCCGTGTTTCCGCAAACGGTAGTTGACGTCGCCAGCGTGCCGAAGTAGATGCTCGACGCCTGGCCGGCGGTGGAATCATTGTCCACGATCATGCCGCTTGTCCCGCCTACTGCATCGGTGGTGTTCATCACCAGACTGGTAGGCGCGGCTCCTGAAGCAACTAAAAGCGAGTTAGGCAAAAGGAGGCAATACACAGCGCTTGGATTTTCATTCACTCCTACGAACAGGTAGTCCAGTCCGCCCGTAGCAGTTGCGCCGGTCACAGTACATCCCGCGCCGGTAGTCGCGGTGGGTATCGTAGCGTCGAAGGTGAAATTCGTTGCGGTGGCCGAAACAACGGTTTGTATTCCGCCATTGATGGCGGCGATGTCGGCGGCGGTGCAATTGGTGTTGGCAGCTACGCCCGACAGGGTGACCAGGTCATTGGCGGCGAGCGTGTTGTTCGCCGTTACCGTGACTACTGTCGTAGTTGCCGTAACCCCGATCACGGTGAATACCTGGCTGTTAAAGAACTCGGTGAGCGGCGAGATGGGCGAAGCGCTGCCGCCCATTTGAGGCTTGTCGTTGTTGGGCGGCGTTGTCTGCATGGTGGAACTAACGAACTGCAATTCTTTGAGCTGTTGTCCACCGGTGCCGGAGGTGGCGCCGATTATCTCCCCGTTGTTCGCCGGAGTGGCACTAGCAATGCCCAAGGCATAGTAGCGTTCGTCCGGGGTGGGAGCGTAGTTTGGAAAGCCAGCGGTCGTACAGCTTTGATTTGCGCCGGTGTCGAGACCCGCGAACACAACTGCGGTCAGGGTGTTGCTGGTGAATGTGAATTGGACAAGGCCGGTGTTGCCGGCTATTCCCGTGTCGCCCTCGCCGGTGGTGTTGGGGTTGCATGCGGTTACGACATACCCTACTCCGTTCGTCGAGTCGATGATGGCGCCGTCGCGAATGCCGCCGTTGATGGCGCCTAGGTTCGTGGTCCCCTTTACGCCGAGAGCAAGCGCCGTGGCCGCAGTAGCTCCAGCCGACGTCAATTCGTACAAGTTAGAGCTGCTATCGCCGACAAAAATATTGCCGGTGTCACCCCCATCGACCACTGGGACCGAGAGGAAGTTAGATCCCGGGATAATCGTTGCGCCAGTGGTAGTGCACCCGGCGCCGGTAGTCGCGGTGGGTATAACAGCGTTGAATTCAAACTGCGTTCCGCTTAACCCCGCAGCAATAACGGTTTGTGTTCCATTAATTGCAGGGGCGTCAGCCGCGCTGCAGTTGCCGTTGGCGGTTACGCCCGCGATGGTGACCAACTCTCCGATACTAAGCGAGTTCGTCACGGTGACAGTCACTGTAGTCGCAGTTGCCGTCACCCCGGTCGGCGTTGCTGACGTAGGGGAGGCGCTCACCTGGACCGGAAAACTCCCTCCCGCGTACGCTGGCGTCCCGTTGAACGTGGACGTGATCGCATACAAGTAGCCGTTGTTGTCGCCGACGTAGGTAGTGTCGTTGGCATAGTTGGTGAACGGGGATGAGAAGCTATCCGCCGCTCCTGCCACGCCGGTGGCTGCATTGGCGGCAACCAAACCCAGAGGAAGCATGAAGTCCGTGGCGGTGCTTCCCGAAGTGCTTCCGGGGATCACCGGGTTGGTTGCGCAGGTGGGCAACGTGGTGCCGCCGTTGTTGTTGCTGGCGCAGCTGGCGCTGGTTCCGTACTCGGTGCTGCCGCTGCCGAACGTTAGCACGTGCAGGATTGCGCCGATGTTCGGGTCATTCTCCACGTAGGAGATTTCTGTGCCACCGAGCGAGAGGCCGGGCGAGGTGGCGACCGGTCCGACGCCAGAGGCGTAGGAAAAGATGAATTCCGGATTCGAGAGATTACACAGCGACGTCCCGGACCCGCTGTAGAGCTGATTGAAGGCGACGATGTTGGCTTGGGCGCCATTCGTCCCGGCAGTAACGGTGCCCCAGCTGAAATTGGTCAGCGTGTAGGCGTCAGTCAGCGTCACGCCGGACCCTGGTGTGAGCGCGTATACAGTAACCGTATCTCCCGACGCAACTGCCACAATACGGTCGAGAGCGGTGCTAATGAGGTTACGATTGATCGCCGCCGCCAGATTGGCCGCATCGGTGGCAGCCGTGGCGGACACTTCGAAGTTTTGCGCTGTGTTCGAGGTGGCCGATGAGGTCAAGGTGAGAGTGACCATGGTTCCACCCGTCGGAGTTATGGTGATTGACGTAGTCTGGCCAGACGTCGGCTCGCCGGTGAAAGTCCCAACCACATTGGCGCGCGTGTTCCCGGTCGGCGCGTTGATGGGGAATACTACGAAATCGGAGCTGCAGCTCGGCGTCGCGTTCACGTCGAAGGAGTACTTGGCGGGCGACATTCCTTGAGCGACGCCGCCGGTGCCCAGCGAAATGGCCCAGTCCCTTCGCATTTTGCCCCTTGACTGCCTTCGCGGCCTCCGCCGCCGGCGGCGCACCAGGCCTGAATCTGCCGGCGCATTCCCATGCAGGAGCCACTCTGCATAGGCCCGTGGCTCGTTCCACATTGTCGCCGCCTGCTTCGGCGTGAAACCCGCGGTGAAGACAACGTGCTTTGAGCTCCAATCCATCGGCACGGGAACCGAACCATCCGGCCTCGCGAAGCCCTGTCCGAACGCCGATGCGGTAAAGCTAATCGCCAGTCCGAACGCCGTCAGCAACAGAGCCGCAAATCTTGCAAGAAAGGCCACGTTCTGACTCTGCGGAGTTTTAAAAGCGTTCATTGTCTATGCGCCTCCATGTCGCGTATTCCGGGTATGGCGGTGTCGTATTACTGAGGGTGGATAAAGCCTCAAACACTTGAAGCTCTGAAAGAGGGCCTTGCATGTTTACAGTGTAAGAAATGAACCAGGGATTGTCCCGTTTTGCGAAGTAAAAGTGTTCCGTGCTAGTACCCCCCCGCTACGCCGTACGAACCGTGTAAGAACGGAGTACTAGCCTCTTCGTTCACCAGGTCTTCAGGGAATTTGAGGCGGCATCGAGTTGGTTCGTCGGCTCTTACGTCCATCTTTAGTGGCGAACGCTGAACTTCAGCTCCTGTCCGTCGCTTGGGTGCTGACAACCTATTTTCTACAGTCATCCAGCTACTCCAACACAGACATCATTTCGCGAACAGGGTCGAAAATCGCGCTGCTCATGCCGGATCCGCTTGAAGTTCGACTCGGTAGCCAAGCTTGCGGAGTGTCCGGATCATCCGGGAAGTGCGGGCTCGTCTGGAGTTTTCCGAAACCGCCGGGCCCCGTTCCTCATAGCGAACGCCTTTATTCAGGATTATCCAGATCAGCTGACAGATGCGATGCGCAATTGCGCCGATGGTTTTGTTGTGGCCGAGGCGCGGACCGAGACGACGGTAGACGATCTCGAAGATGCTTCCTTTAACTTTGACGGCAGCATTGGCAGCCTGATTGAGAAGGCGACGCATGTGCCGGTTCCCCTTCGGTGAGCGCGCGCTGTAATTTACTTCCGCGCTCTCTTCCTCTCCCGGGCATGCCCCGACCAACGAGGAGAGATTCTTGGCGGAAGCGAAGGTCGCTGCCTTGGCACCCACTTCGGCAATGATCTGTTGCGCCGAATCCACCCCGAGACCGGGGACTTCAGCGAGCCGCTGGACTGCATCCTGGTGCTGGCGGAGCAGGCTTGCCATCTCCTGGTCCAGTTGGCCGATCTGCTGCTCGATCCATTGCAACTCCTCGAGCACCATCTTCACCAGCCGGCGGTAGACGGGATTGAGCTCCGTGCACGCACCCAAGGCATCGCGTAGCTGCGTCGACGTGGCGCGCAGGCGTTGGTCGGCCAAGGCGGCTAACGCCGCCGGATCCGTTTCTCCCTCCGCCAAGGCCTGCAGCATCCGCCGTGCACTGGCGCCGAGCAGATCTGAAACCAGGCTGGATAACTTGATATGCGCTTCTTCCAGCAGCGCTTCCAGTTGATTGTGCAGCCGTACTTTGTTACGCCGGAGCTGGTATTTTGTGCGTGTCACGGTCCGCCAGAGACGCTGTTCGGCATGGGGCACGAAGCTCAAGGTCAGCACCTGAGACACCAGCCGCTTCAGCAAACGTTCGGCATCGCGAAAGTCTTTCTTGCGCCCCCGCCGCCCACGATTGGACAAGGCTTGCGCCAGATGGAGTGTGCCAGACATCCGGCCCGCACCTTCCCGCTTCTCACAGCTTGGCTTCCAATACTGCTCGAGCGCTCCCCAAACCGGTTTCCAGTATTGCGCAGTGGATTCCATTACCACCTCCTCCACCTGCTGCTGGATAAGCCATTCCGCCAACAGTTGCAACTGCTCCGGGTTGCTTCCGTACCAGCGTCGCTCGAATTGGTATTCGTCTTCAACTTCGACGTCAGCCACAACCACGGCCAGCTTCTTTTTATGTACATCGATTCCCGCTATCCTATACGGCATAGGTTTCCTCCTGGCGGGAGCGGAGAGCGTGCCGAAGGTACATTAAGCAGGGTCTCGGGCTATCGTCGCTCCCACAGGGGAAGAGACAACGCCCATTTATTCGCTCTATCACGCACGCTCCGGATCAGACAGGTGTTCGGCCTCAGCTTCTCCACTGTTCGATCAATCTCGCCACTCCCAACCATTGAGAATTATTGCTTAAACTCTGAGCGATTTTCATGAGATTTCACGGGCACGTAGCGCCCTACATGACAGGTGTGTTGGTCAGACGCTTACTTTATACTCTAGGTTTGCCGCAATGATGCACAACACGCAGGACGGTAAGAGCATTTGGACAGAATTTGCCGGCAACTCGTGCTGCGTGCCCTCATCTCCGTCATTAAAAGAGTACATTTCCGGGAAGACCCTGTTGATCACGGGTGCCGGTGGTTCTATCGGCTCGGCCCTCGCTCGCTTCGCAACCACATGCTATCCGGACGCCTTGATTCTTCTTGATAGCAACGAACATAGCTTGCATGCTCTTGAACAGTCCTTCGATATATCACGGAAAGTAGCGCACATACCGATTCTGGGCAGCATCTGTGATTCCATTTTGCTTTCTGAGCTCTTCGCACTCTACCGCCCGCAAATCATCCTTCATGCTGCAGCATGCAAGCATGTTCCATTGATGGAGCTGAATCCGCTGGCAGCAGCAAGCACCAATGTTCTCGGCACGTATGCTGTGTTGCAAGCAGCCTCAGGATTCGGCGCGGCCCAATTCATCATGGTGTCCACAGACAAGGCTGTCTTGCCGGCAAGCATCATGGGTGCCACAAAGCGTCTGGCTGAGCTACTTTTGTTTGCGCATCCAGACAAAGCTTTGCAACGAAAGGCAGTGCGGCTGGGCAACGTACTTGGTTCGAGCGGCAGTGTAGGTCCAATCTTTCTTAAACAGATTATGGAAGGCGGGCCGGTCACAGTCACACATCCTAACGCCCGCCGTTTCTTTCTAACCCTCGACCATGCGGTTACTCTCCTTATGACTGCATTGTCACCGGAGTACGAAGCCGGAATCTTGATTCCCGACCTAGGTCCGTCCAGAACGGTCGAAGAGCTTGCACGTTATCTCATTGCAGCAACGGCCAGAGAGCAGCAGGGCATCGAGATTATCTTCACCGGACTACGCCCAGGAGACAAGGTTGAAGAACTCCTCTCATCCTCTTATGAGAGTGTCCTTGCACAAGATAATGATCTTTTCTCCACAGTGCAGCCGGAAAGAATGGCTGTCAGAACTTTGCACGGGATTATGGAACAGATAACCCTGAGTGTTCGACAGAGAGATTTGCGGCTGCTGTTGGAGAGCATCTGTAAAGCAGTGCCCGAATATCGGCCTGGCCATGTTCTGCAGCAGCTCATCGAAAATAAACGCCAAATAGAGCTCAGGAAATGAATCAGAAGCGGACCATTGCCGTGATTACGACTTCACGGGCAGACTACAGTCATCTCTACTGGCCCCTGCGCGAACTGGCAGCCCATCCAGATGTTGATCTTAAGCTGATTGTCATGGGTTCGCATCTGTCTCCGGAGTTTGGTCTGAGTGCACAGGAGATTCAGAAGGACGGCATTGCGATTGCTGCTTCTGTGGAAACCCTTCTTAGCTCGGATACCGATATCGGCATGGCAAAGAGCATCGGCATTGGGGTGCTTTCGCTCGCGGATCTGCTTGGACGCATGCGCCCTAACATTCTGCTTCTGATCGCTGACCGCTACGAAATACTTGCTCCCGCGAGTGTCGCGCTAGCCCTGCGCATACCGATTGCGCACATCGAGGGTGGAGAAATCAGTGAGGGCGCGATTGATGACGCTGTCCGGAATGCCGTCACGAAAATGAGCCATGTTCACTTCACGTCAACCGAAAAGGCCCGGCAACGCATCATCTCCATGGGCGAGGAGCCTTGGCGAGTTCATCGCGCGGGCGCTCCATCGCTCGATCATCTTAGGCGCAGCAAATTGCGCACACGAAATGAGCTGGAAATGCAGCTCCAGCTCGATCTCTCTAAACCCTCCATGATCGTCGCCTACCACCCGGTAACCATCGCGCACGATACCACCTATGAAGCCACCGCTTTATTTGCAGCACTTAGCGAGAGAAGTGAACAAATCCTCTTTTGTTATCCCAATGCGGATGCCGGGAGTCGCTCACTGATTGAGCAAACCCGAAGGTTCTTGGAAGCACGGGCTAACGGGCGCATATTTGTCAACCTGAGTGCGGTGCTTTACTGGAGTTTGCTGGCAAGTGTGGACCTCATGGTAGGCAATTCAAGCAGCGGCATCATGGAAACTGCTTCGCTCGCATTACCGACAGTGAATGTTGGCCTCCGGCAATATGGCAGAGAGCGCGCCGGGAACGTGCTCGATGCCAAAGCAGACAAGCAGTCCATTCTGGAGAAAATAGAGGAAGCCAGATGCAACCGCTTTAAATCTTCTCTGCAGGGCATGACGAATCCCTATGGGGACGGACATGCGGCCGAGAGGATCGTAGAGATATTGACTTCCGTGTCCCTAGACGCAGATCTGCTGCGGAAACGTACATCCACCCCGGAATGATTCCCATGAAGATTCCGCTCTCTGCACCTGACATATCTCTAGCAGAAATAGAAGCTGTCGTGGAGGTGTTGCGCAGTTCGCGTTTGAGCCTGGGCCCAAAGCTCGAAGAATTTGAGCGCGCCGTTGCCATTTATACGGGTGCTCCTTACGCCATTGGCGTAAGCTCCGGAACTGCCGGCCTCCACCTTTGCATGCTTGCGTTCGGTATACGACCGGGGGACGAAGTGATTGTGCCGTCGTTCACCTTCGTCGCTGCAGCCAATGCGATTCGCTATGTGGGAGCAAATCCCGTCTTTGTTGATATTGATCCCGTCACGCTCAACATAGATCCAGAGCAGGCTGAAGCGGCGATCACGAACAAAACCAGAGCAATCGTTGCCGTTCACACCTTTGGATATCCGGCGGACATGGATGCGCTTCTCACCATTGCGCGGCGTCATGGTTTGCTACTCATCGAAGATGCATGCGAAGCAATTGGAGCTGAGTCTCATAGCCAGAAGGTTGGCGCATTAGGAGATGCCGGCATTTTTGCTTTCTACCCCAACAAGCAAATCACCACCGGGGAAGGCGGAATGATTGTCACCCGCGATTCGGGAGTTGCGAAGAAGATCCGGGCGCTTCGAAATCAGGGACGCTATGAAACCGATGACTGGTTCCAGCACAGTGAACTCGGTTTCAACTACCGTCTCTCTGAAATGCATTGCGCATTGGGTAGCGCACAGATGAAGCGAATCGAGAGCATCTTAACAGCACGCGAGGCAGTTGCGCGCGCCTATCACCAGTTCCTCGACAACTGCACAGACATTTTGCTCCCTCCTGCATATGCCCCACAGGGTCGCATCAGCTGGTTTGTGTATGTTGTCCGCCTCCATGAAAAGTTCACCAGAGCCCAGCGGGATGCGGTATTAAAGCATTTTGCTTCGGCTGAAATAGGTTGCGGACGCTATTTCGCCCCGATCCATATGCAGCCTAGTTATGGGGCATGGAGAAATTCATATTTTCTTCCGGTAACCGAATCCGTATCAGCGCGCACGCTCGCACTACCATTCTTTAACAAACTGACGCAAGCCGATGTGCAACATATATGCGCTGTCTTAAGAGAAACCTTAGAACGCCTAACAAAACCGAATTTCTCCCGCAACCCGCGGTAAAAGGTCGCAACACCCCTACGGACGGTAGTTGCCCAATGGCCATCGAGATCTTGCCTGCGATGTTGCGCGTCAAACGCGAAGGATCGAGTCTGGGACAGTGGACGAGCAGCATGGAAAGCAGGGCCGCCCGCTATTTGGTGATCGTTGCCACCGCGAACAAGCTGGCCAGGATCCGTTGGGCCGTGCTCTCGAGTGGAGAAGACCTATCACCCGATGCCAGCCGTTGCGGCTGCCAGCTAGACGAAGTGGCTTGAAATTCGCTTCTCAGAAGTCTGCAGACGAAAAGGAAAGACAAAAACACACTCAAATGGCGTGCTCAAGAACCTGCGTCGAAATACGGCTTTTTCACAAGGGTGGCGATTATCAAGGAAGGGCGGGGATCATCATCATGCTCCCGGAGACCATTCTCCATTTGCCCTGGAATCCATCCCGCAATGAAGCTATCGATAGCCGCGTTGAGTTTTAAGATTTCTTTCCAGGAGATGTTCGGCGGCGAGTTTCGCTGCTACGCAAAGCGATTGTCGATTGCGATTGGGAATAGGTCCGAGAANNAATGCCTGCGAACAGTGGGATAGGGAATTTGAAAGGGCCGAAAAGCGGACGAAACAAGCATCCTACGCTAGAGTTTTCCGGGCCTTGCGTGTGCGCTGTTACTGCGTGTTCGTCCTCTTCTTGGGCGCAGGCTTGGCTGTCTTCTTCTTCATTTTGCCTTCCCGGCCGCCGATCAGAGTCAAAGCATCCTCGGCATTGAATGGGAATTGGCGGACCGACGATTGGCCAGTCGTGCTCAACGTGATATCCACGCGGCGATCGCTTGCAAGAACAATCGTCCGCATGTTTCTAAGCGCCCTTTGACGCTCTTCTGGGCTGAGCTGAGGATTACTCTCGACCGCGTCCTTCACTTCGGCTTCGCTCAGAGTATGTAGAGCGCCAAACGCCTTGGTATCGATGTCGGCCTCGGAAACATCCTGTTCGACCAGGAAGCGCCTGACGCGGTCGACACGACGCTCGGAGAGCTTCTGATTGTATTCAGCTGGGCCCCGCGGGTCGGCGTAGCTCTCTAGGATCAAGTGCGCCTCCGGCTTACTTTCGAGATACTTCTTGAAGTCGGCGGCGAGCGCAACAAGAGTTTCCCGCTGACTGACAACGAGCCCGGCATTCGGATTGCTGATCGGCGGCTTAGCCGTCGGGAAGTAAATGCTGTGCAGGCTGAGGCGAGCTTCCATCACTTCGATCTCCGGTTTTGGCGGAGGTGGAGGCGGGTTCTCCACCATGACTTCGGTCGAAGCCTGGGCGCTCAGCCCACGCGAGTCGGTGCAGGTTACGCTCACGGCGATTGCTCCCGGCGGCACTCCAGCCGTGTTCAGTGCGGCCGAACCGCCGGTACCGGAAACGGTTCCACCGCTTGCCGTCCAGCTGGCAACAGAAACCGGAACGCCATCCGGGCTGGTGCAGTTGGCCGACAAATTCACGGTTGCACCAACCGGAACGCTCATCGCGCTAGCCGAGATAGACATAGTGGGTAGATTCCTCGGCGGCAGCGGCTTTATGGTGAAACTAGCCGAGCAGCTCGCTACGTTGTTCTCCTGCTCTTCGGCGTCGGTCACATAGGCGGTGACGGCGTAGCTGCTGGGGGCGGCGTTCGTGGTCTCAATCTGGGCGGTCATGTCCTTCCCGATGACCTTTCCTCCTCCGTTGCTGGGGTACCAGACATAGGTGAGCGTGTGCTTGGGATTGAAGTTGCTGGTAGTGACGGTTGCCGTGACGGGTTCACCCACTATGACTTCATTCGGCCGCACGGAACAGGTGGCAGCTGGCGCTACCGGAGGCGCGTCCGATTTGGGATCGGAGTCGCTCTGCGCAAATGCATAACTCGAAATGAACGATACCGCCAGAAGTATCAACATGCTTGTAACTACACGGCCCTTATTTAAACGGGTGACCGCTAGGCCAATAGCCACGCAGGCTGCTGTTGTGAAGCAATTGCGCATACTCTCGTGTAAGAGTCTAGCGTCACGGCGCAGGGCAAACAAATGACCAAAGTGTGGTTGGGGGCTCGGCTTCACCCAAAACGTTCCATGTCCGGAGCCGGATCTGGCGGGCGTTCCAGATAGCTGTTGCAACATCGTTATATCACGCATTGAATCTGAGCTTGGGGTCAATTAGCACTATCGATCGCCTGTACGGGGGAAGCCAGTGAAACCGCGCGATCGAACCAGGCGCTATTTGGAAGGGCTGACGGGTTCGCCCCCGCGGCATAAAGCCCAGCAAGTAATTACACCGGCCGCGACGGCCCCAATTCCAATGGCCCAAGGGGTATCCAGCGTGGCCATAGTGCCCGCGGCCGGCCTAGCCGGCGCACCACAGCGTTCCTCGCGTGTTACTTGCTCACCTTGATGTACCGTGACGTCCGAAGATCTGGCCTGTTTCGACAACCGGGTAGCCGCACCTTGATAGTGGATCTTGACATCATTCTGGTGCGCCGCCACCATCACTCTTCCATCAACGTCCGTGACGTCGTAACGATTCCAATCTTGCGTAAGAGGAATGACGGTAATGCAGTTCACGCGTACTTTCATTCCTCGGGAGGTGTTCAGTTGCAAGCTGCCATGGTCGAGGATGAGTTCGTCTCCCTCGAATTGCACAATGGTTTCAGGTTGGACCGTGACTGTGGACCCGTCAGCGTCGATTTTCGCCCAATTGCCCTTCTGGGTCTGCACTAGGTCGTGCAGAAAGATCGCAGAGGAATTGGGCGCGGGACTCCCATTCAGCCACACTCCTCCGTCGTCGTGGAGCATCGCCCGAGCGGAATTCTGGGCCATCAGCGAGGTCGGCAAAATGACGATCATCACGCCGCAAACGAGCTTGCGCCATTCAAGCAAACAAACTCCCCCCTTTCCCTCACAAACTGCTTGCGCAAGAATAACTTGCGGAGTTCTTCCCGGCTATTGACTTGCATGGTAACCGGAACAAGAGGAACCCCGAACAGTGGGCCTAAACGCGGGCGCGAAATCGCGGGACAAGTTGAAGTTTTAGCTCGCATGATGGGAAGGCGGGCGATTCTGGGGGATGCTCCTGCGGGATGGCCGCTTGGACCGGAGGGGGCTTGACCTTTGTAAAACCCGGCGTTGGCCTTCCGGCGTGTTTCTGCTGTGAACCTCCGAAATCTACGCGAAACATGCTCTGGACTCGAGACTCAGTACGTACACGACCAACTCGGATACCAAGAGAGTTGGTGCTGTCGCGTTGCTGGGTTCCCCTATGGCTAGAGGGTTTCGAGCGTCTCACGCGGCGATTTTTCTCAGGGCAGGAAATCTGGGACTGATTTTTCTTGGCCTCGTAACCCTGGTTGGTTGCCAGGGATTTAGTTCCACTAAGCCTGCGGATCAGCAACAGCAATCTGGCACTTTGGTTCTGGGCAGCGCCAGCCTGGAGTTTGGCAGTGTCACGGCAGGCACGAGCAAAACACTTACCACAACCGTCTCGAATACCGGAGCGGCTTCCGTTACGATCAGCAGCGTCGCGATCTCCAACCAAAATTTCTCCCTGAGTGGACCAAGTCTTCCGGTCACGATCGCGGTTGGCCAGAACTCCACGATCAGCCTTGTGTTTATTCCCAACGCTGCGGGAGCTTTCAGCGCCACGGTTTCGGTCAGCAGCAATGCGTCGAACGTCTCGACCACACTGTCGCTTTCGGGAACCGGCGTGGCGAATGGTCAACTCGCTCTCAATCCCACCAGCCAGAGCTTCGGCAGTGTAACTGTGGGGAGTCAATCCAACCAGATAGTCACACTGACCAACAACAGCGCGTCGACCGTCAACATTTCGCAGGCCTCGGTGAGCGGAACCGGATTCAAGCTGAACGGGGTCACTGCGCCAATCGCGTTGAATGCCTCACAAAGCACAACTTTTACGGTCACGTTTGCACCTCAATCGACTGCACCGGCAAGCGGCAGTGTGACGATCACATCGGATGCCCCCAACCCAACGCTATCCATGCCGTTGTCGGGTACCGGCGTTGCGCTAGCAGCGCTGGGATCGAGTCCTACAAGTCTTGCCTTCGGCAGCGTGCAGGTGGGTAACAACCAGGCTTTGGCAGAGACCGTGAGCAACACTGGGGGTTCGAGCCTCACCCTTTCTCAGGTGGGAATCAGCGGGACAGGCTTCACACTGAGCGGCATCACTACGCCCGTGACGCTCACGCCGGGACAGAGCGCAAGCTTCAGTGTGAGCTTTACTCCGCAGTCAGCCAGCAGCGCCAGCGGCAGCCTGACGATCACCTCGAATGCCTCCAATCCAATGTTGACCATTCCTGTGTCCGGTACCGGGACGGCGGCGGCAGGACAGTTGACGGCCAATCCATCGACCTTGGCTCTCGGCAGCGTGGTCGTGGGGACCAGCGGAACAGCCTCGGGGAGCCTCAATGCCATTGCAGCGAATGTGACGGTCACGGCCGCCAGCACGAACAATTCTCAGTTTACCGTGGGTGGCTTGGCGCTGCCGATCACGATTCCGGCGGGACAGAGTGCGCCGTTTACTGTGACCTTCAGTCCGCCGGTCGCTGGCGCGGCTAGTGCCACGCTGACATTTACCAGCAATGCCCAGCCGGCGACGGCGACGGAAACCCTCACTGGTACTGGCACCCCGGCGCCGGCACACACCGTCAGCTTGTCGTGGAGCGCCAGTTCTTCGTCGGACATCTCGGGTTACAACATTTATCGTGCGGTCTACACGAGTTCCTGCGGGTCTTACTCGAAGATCAATGGTTCCACGCTGGACACGGTCACGACATATTCGGACTCTTCGGTGACCGACGGCGCGAACTATTGCTACGCAACGACCGCCGTGAATTCGAGTAACGAAGAGAGCGGTTACTCGAATGTCGTTTCCGATGTTCAGATTCCTTCTCCGTGATAGTTAGCTGGCCCCGTTTCGCCAGATCCTGGAAGACAGTTGACGCCGGCTACATCGATTGGTCTGATTGCTCCGAGCGTGGTACGAGACCAAGGCACACTAGATGATAAGTAGGAAGGCGGGGCTGATCGCGAAATTACAAACGGGGGAGGTGATTGGGTCACGTGGACAGTTGAAAGAAGTGGGTGACGCAAACAGACACATCGTGACGAAGACGGCGCTGAGAGGATGCGGCGAGAGGGCAGCGAGCAGTCACCTGGAGAAGAGAGACGGTTTCCGCGGCCTCCGGCCGTGCGTTCGGCGACGTCGGCCCCGGCCATCAGACGACCAGAAGAACGCGAGACATGACACCTTCATGTTCAGTGCCGTGAAGGACAAATCAAGTTGTCTGCCAACATGCTTCAAGACAAGGAATTCGAAAGGCTCGGCAGTAACCGGACTGTAAAGGTCGACGTCCGGCTGATCGCTGCCAGAAATCAGGACCTGCATCGGAGTATCGCGAAGGTCGCTTCCGCGAGGACCTATTCCACAGACTCAATGTCTTTCCAATTTACGTCCCCCTCTGCCGGAGAGAAAAAGTGACATTGCTGCCCTCGTGCGTCATTTCGTGTCCAGATACGCAAGTGAAGCGAACAAGTCGATTACGACTATCGCTGCCGAAGCAATGGATGCCCTCGCGAATTGGAACTGGCCGGAAAACGTCAGAGAATTGCAAAACCTGATACAGCGATGGGTGATTTGACCGACTCAACCGTCCTGAGGGTTCCTAAACCGTTGGTCGGCGGTTCGACTCCGCCCGGGGCCCCCATTTTAGAAGTTTGTTTTCAATAGGTTGGCAAGGCCTTCGAAGTAGCGAAAACGTCCAATTCTGGTTCGCTGTAATGAAATTGTAATGCCAACCCACGAATTGAGGGCGACGGGTAGTGGGCTAGTTTCGTGTTGCCGGAGTTATGTGCGTTTTCACAGGCTTGATTCTGGTTCCGCATCGAAGCAGATGAGGAAGTTGTTTTGGCCCGCTTCTTCAATCCTGAAGTTATGGAACCACAGCCTCGCGCCACCATCGGACTGAGGGATTAAGTGGTGACCGGAATTTAGTAGTTTGGTGTCTCGTTCAGCATCCCCCTTAGAAGAAAACTTGAAGGCCCTCTCACGATCCTTTTCTTCCCATGTGATGTTTGGCCCATCGACGCTGCAGAAATACCACTTATGCATTTGAGACACTCCTTTTCCGCCAACGATGATCCCACGCCGCACACTCGAACGCAACCGCGACTTGCTTGCCGGATTATGATTTAGGAATGACCACGCAAACGCGGAAGTTCATCGAACTGGCCGACATTCTGGGAATGCGCTTCGATTGCAGAAAGTGCCATGCCAGCCGATCGTACGGAAACGACTGGGCCTGGCGGCGAGCCTTTATCAAGCGCTACAGATTCTGAGCGTCACGCTTTTCGAGAAAACTCCCATTTTATGCGCTCTTCAGGCCCCCGAGGCAGATGCCGAATTCGCCGAAAACGTTAACCAACTGATTCTCTTCGACATTTAGCCGGACAGTATGGGTGGATGTAAACAGCACAGCGGGAGGGTCCAGAACGTTCTCCCCCTCTGCCGTCAAGCGATTCAGGTGTTGTTTGTTCGGGCAAAGACTCGCGGCGAGGGCAGTTCTCCATTGTCGTTCTCGGTGCACCGTTCGAGTGGGAGATCCGAGAAGGCGACTTTTTATTCCCCATCCGCGATGTCTGGCACTGAACAACGTATACTCGCGACATACTGATCTCGCCTGAAGAGATACGAACATGCAAGACGAAGAGTGGATCAAAACACTTGAAGACGGCAGAAAAGTGAAATTCATCTACCAAGAACTGCCGGAAGACGGGGCATTTATCACCGCTCAGCTTGCAGGTAATGAGGTCGTCTATTCTGTCGTATTGACCAAAGCAGAAAACCCGCTTAGTCGTGAAGATGTTGAAAGTCATTTCGAGGGCGAGCTTTCGAAGAGGCAATAACCCTCCCGTTGCTCGGGAATACGTAAGACGAGAATTCCGGACCGAGGAGGCTACGCCAGCGCAAGAGCTCAGTTTTGCACCTGTCCGAACACGGAGCGTCGAGGCGGGGAGCGCCCGCTCCAACCGCAAGTTCACGGCTCAAGGCTCTCGGAAGTTCGCAGACGATACAGTACATGCCGCCCAAGCGCCCAAAGCCTCCTACACCGAACCCACCTAGCAAAGACGTGGTGTGCAGAGAAATTCCACAGCGGGGAAAGTTCACCTACTGGGGCCATGATTTCTTACCTTATGTTTAGGGCCTCGGCGGACGGTGTGGCGACTACCTCGATCTCGCCTTGATGGTCCGTAACCTCGACTCGCACGGTATCATTTCGGCGTTCGCAAAAAACATCCACAGAACCCTTGCTGGAGTGAAGACCTTTAATCCACAGCTGCGGAATGCCATCTGGCAGGTAGGGACGATCAAACAGAATCCGGTTGCTAGCCCCCTGAATCGAGACTCCCAAGCACGCCTGAACCAATAAGAATACTGCCCCCGCCGCCCAGGCTTGGGGCGAGCAAGCGACGGGATAAAGCGTGGGGCCTTCGCCGCGTCGACGATCGAGTCCGCAGAACAATTCAGGAAGACGGCCAAGATCCGCCCACCTACTCGCGTCGAGCAGGCCGAGCAGGATTCGACCCGCCATGTCCTTACATTCGTATTTCGCGAGGCCGCTCGCAACGATGGAGTTGTCATGCGGCCAGATGGAACCGTTGTGGTAAGAGAGTGGATTGTAACGAGCTTGCCCCGCAGCGACAGTGCGGACGCCCCAGCCACTGAAGGAATCCGAGCCCAACAGCGTTTCTGCGACCAACCGAGCCCTGGCAGAACTTGCGATTCCAGCGTACAGGCAGTGTCCAGCATTCGATGTTCGCACTCGGCACCGCTTTTTGTGCCTATCGAGCGCCAACGCGTAGGTGGACAGATCGTCGCACCAAAAAGCCTCTTCAAAGTTTACGCGAAGTTTTTCTGCCTCAGACTCGAGGGCGCTGCATTTCTCTTTGTCACCCAACATTTCGCTCAGTCGGGCCGCTGCCAGTTTGGCCGCGTACACGTAACCCTGCACCTCGCATAAAGCGATCGGCGCTTCCGCCAATGTTCCGTCAGCGTGGAAAACTGAGTCATTCGAGTCTTTCCAACCCTGCTGAACCAAACCCTCGCTGGAGCGTTGTGCGTACTCCACAAAGCCATCGCCATCCATATCTCCGAATTTGTTGATCCATTGCAGCGCGAGCTCGATGTGCGGCCACAACTGCTGCAGAAACTCGCGATCACCCGTCCGCTCGTAATATGAGCCGGCCAGCACAATGAAGAGAGGAGTCACGTCTACACTCCCGTAATAGCGCCCGAACGGGACTTCACCCAGAGCCGCCATCTCTCCACTGCGCATTTCGTGCAGGATCTTGCCGGGCTCGGCTTCAATCGCTAGATTGAACTCCTTTGCCTGCGTCCCCGCCAAATACTGTAGAACGCCTTTGGCAATCCAGGGGCTGAGCCACAGCATTTCGAGAGCCGTAATGATCCCGTCCCGGCCAAAGACCGTACTAAACCACGGTACTCCGGCGTAGGGATAATTCACTTCGGGGTTGCCGATCATCATCATCTGGACGTCGGCAACCGAACGTCTGATCCAATCACTAAAACGAGAATTTGAACTGTAAATCAGCGGAAAAGTTTCAGCGACCGTTTTATGTTCGCCCCTGGCAGAAACTATCGCGCCGCAATAGCCAATCGAATCGTGGACGGCACGGGAGTTGCAAGAAATTGATAAGTGGAAGATTGCCTTCTGTCTCGGCTGGAGATGTACTTCGAACTGCAGTTCCGACGCCGAGATAGTTTGGGGGGCCGGATCGCAATGAATGCGAGTCTGACGAATTGTGTTGTCCAGACCTTCATAGGAGAGCAGCACAAGGTCCTTCTCAACTTGGTCTTCCAATCGCTGCCCTTTCTTTTGCCGGTGCATACCACGCACTTCGAAGATGTCGGCGAAGTCGGCGCCAAATGTCATACTGAATGGCAGCAACAGGGGTGAAAGGCCGTAATTAACGAACGCGAACTCCTCATAGCAGACATCGTGCCACAGGAATTTGGAGCGCTGCAGGTGGAGCGTACCTCGAGGTATGGCAACTCCTCCGAGGTGGGAGACGTCGAGATTGGTGAGGTCGGCGGTGAAGAGAAAGTTGTTTGTCTCAATGGTGGAACTAAGAGGCAATGGGCGAGCATCCCATAGGCGAAGGAGAAGCTCCGAAAGGTGACGGGTGCCTTGAAAGAAAAGCCCTTGCTCGCCCAGTCCGGACGTTTGGATATCCCCCACACGGTCGAACACGGAGAACAGTCTGCCGTATTTTAGAACTCGGGCGCGGTCATCAGCAGGCGATGACTTCGTAGCTATGTAGTACTGCTGGGTGACGCCATCTTGATCCAACTGAGATCTCCGTCGGAAACGGTGATCGATGAGGATTCCCTTCGAACCAGCCGTTGGTAAATGTTCAAGTAATCCTGCGCCATGCGCTCGGCGTTAAAATGCTGTTCAAAGTGCTGTCGGCATTTCCTCCTGTCGATTTCTCCAAGTCTCTTCACTGCTTTTACAGCGCCCTCCAAGTCAGGCACGATAAATCCTGTGACTCTATCTTGCATGACCTCCGGAACGGAGCCCAGCGGGTAAGCAATCACCGGCGTGCCGCAAGCCATGGCCTCAATCATCACTAAGCCGAAGGGCTCACGCCAATTGATGGGAAAGAGAAGTCCAGCAGCGTTGCCCAGGAACACGTTTTTCTCTGGATAGCCAACTTCGCCGATGAACTCAATGAGGGGATGGTCCAGCAGCGGCTTGATAACGGTCTCAAAGTATTCCACATCAACTCGATCGATCTTGGCTGCGATCTTCAGCGGCATTTCAGCTCGTTTCGCGATCTCGATAGCCTGGTCTAGACCTTTCTCAGGGGAGGTCCGTCCGAGGAATGCGAGGTATCCGCCCTTTCCGCCGCCTAGAGAAAAAGACTCTCGCGGCAACCCATGATGGACCGTACCTTGCCAATTCACCCAAGGCAGGGGCTTACGCTGAGCATCTGAAATTGAGATCACCGGTATGTCCCTGAAGAGCCGATAAAGGGGCACCAAATCGGGAAGGTCGAGTCTGCCATGAAGAGTTGTGACATGCGCGATCTGCTGGCGGCGACTGAGCGGGAAGTGCAAGTAATCAACGTGGAAATGTATTAAGTCGAAATTCTCTTTTTCGCTGAAGACCTGGTCCAGCATTACGACATGATGCGCCAACTGGTCCACGCAGCTCGAATCCAGGCGCAAAGCTTTCTTGCAGGCTGGGATCAGACGGGCACTGGTCAGGGAGTCGCCGCTCGCAAACAGAGTGACATCGTGGCCAAGACGGACCAATTCCTCCGTAAGCCACGATACAACACGCTCCGTACCCCCATATAGTTTGGGGGGAACGCTTTCGTAAAGTGGCGCAACCTGTGCGATTCTCATTGATCGGAGCCCCTTTGATTTTGGAGCTCTTGCTAAATGGCCGATACAGCTTCAAGGTCTCTGCCGGTCGAAAACACGAGCGCGCCCTGCGCTTGCTGCTTTGCCTGGCTCATGTTGCCCGATCATCCTTCGCTTGCCCAGTGATGCTCTGCGGCCGCGAGCTGCGTGGCTCGAAAGGCACGATTTTCGGACGAACCTTAACTCCTTAGCTGACAACTTCGTCGCGATCTCAAAATGGTTCTGCCAGGAACCTTCTCATTTCGGATGCGTCCAAGTCTGGTCAAAAATGAACAGCTCATTAACGAGACGCAAGCAGAAACGCGGAAAATCGTTACCGTTGACGATCCCTAAGGGACATGAATTGCTACTTAACGTCACGTTCAAGCCGCAGGACTCCGGGAAGAAATCCGCTACGCTATCGTTTGCCAGCGATGCCGCGAAATCCATCGAATCCGAGCCTTTGGCTGGTACGGGTACTGCGCCCTACGTGAGTCTCTCCTGGAGTCCGAGCACTTCGCAGGTAAAGGGGTACAACGTCTACCGGAGCAAGTCTGCGACTGGTTCTTACACAAGGATCAATTCGAGCCTTGATCTAGAGACCACCTTTGCTGATGCAACCGTAATAAGCCGCGATACCTACTACTACGCAACTACAGCCGTGAACTCAAGCGGAGAAGCCTCGGAGTGCTTCAGCTTAACGTGGGTGCGAAACGCTTCATAGAGCATTTCGCTGGTTTGTTGCTGAGTACTCGGTCCTTCGGTCACGACCTTTTCGACGCAGATGATCTCATGGCACTCAGAGCACTTGCCGAAGCGATGACTGGCGCGATCCATTTCGTCCCTTGGACCAAGCCAACCAACGTCGGTCAATTCTGGCTTTTTCATGCCCCCAGTTTCCCACACGCCAGACGGTTTGGCTACCCCGTGGATATTCAAACTGACCCACTACCGAGGACTGCTACCTACTCAAGGTTGAGGTCAGCGAGTGTCCAGCCACTGTAGTAAAACTGTAGTAGTTCCATGTTCAAAACGCGGCAGAACGGATCATGACGGTGCGAATCGGAGTCCTTGTAAGCGGTTGAAGAATCAAGTAGAGTNNAGAATTTTCCTAACGGTTCAGAACCCAAGGTGGAACTCAAAATCCGCCGGTACTTATTACTCCGACCTGGTGTTCGAAAGCTTGTCGGCAGGGACGATGGCCGTGCTGGTGACAATAATGGCGGTAATGGCGGCGTTTGCTCGGACTGTAATGAGATTGTAATGGTCGCGCGATCAAAACGAATCATTTCCAAGCAGAACGGATCACATCGACCGACTTGTAACCCGTTGAAAAGAGGAGTAGAGTAGAAAATTTTCCAAACGGTTCAGAACCCTCCTGTGTTTTCCTCAGCCACAGTTTATCGAGCTACTTCGATGGACTCGCCGGTTGCTCGCTCTGGAGCAACACCCAGGCTGTCGCACCGAGAATGGCACCCCCGCCAATTCCGATTGCCACAGGAGAGTTGAGGATCCCCCCCTCTGCGGCAGGAGCGGGTCCCTCTGCCACTCTCTTCTTCTTTTTCTTATTGTCGTTCTGCGACTGTGAATCGTCCTGCGACTGTGATTCCTCTCGAGTGGTTTGCTGACCTTGTGGCAGTGTGGTGGTACCGGTGTCATCGCCGATGGTCAGGTCACCCTTTCGCGCCGCGATCTGGACCTTACCATCCACGTCTCTGACTTCAAATTCGGTCCAAACACTAGCGGCCGGTGACACGGTGACGTCGCCAGCTCGAGTCGCCAGCGATTTCGAGGTCGATATGGTGACGCCTCCGTGCTCCAACTTGACAGTGCTGCCTTCGTACTGAACCAGCGAGTCATTCAGAATCAAGACAATGGAGCCTGAAGCGTTTATGTTGGCAGCAGAGTCCGCATTAGTCTGTACCAAGTCGCCGGAAAAAATAGCCGACGACCTTGCGACGCTGTTGCCATTGAGCAATGCAGTTCCATGGGTGTAGACCATGGCAGCAGGTTGGTCCGCTGCAAACAGGGCAGCCGGAAAAATCACGGCCATCATGCAGCTCAAGAACTTCAAGTATAGAGCCCTCTTCATTGCAAGCACCTCCGCCTTTCGGAGATGACCTTGAGGGAAGCAGGCACAATCAGCAGCAGCACGCAACTTACCATCCTGCGGAAAGCAGACACGCCCATCCCAAACTCCGTTAATAACTAATTTGGTGCCGTCAACGCATCGTACCCTCCAACGTTCTGGACAGTCAATGCTTTTTGTGCCTCAAAATGTGCTCCAGCGGTGGAAAACTTTTTCGGCGCTCCTCCTGCGGTGGGACTCTCGGCGCCATGTATCAGAACCACTGATCGACAATCTTCCACCAGATCAACCGCAGCCATTCATCCACCAAGGTCTTCGCCCATTGCCGGTGAGTCCACCATCTGACGCCAAATTGCTCTTCGTTCCGCGCAGCGGCTACCGAATACTCATGTCCGGGGATTTCCCGTCGAAAAACCTCCAAGGCTCGGCGAGTATGAAAATCCGACGTCACAATCAGCACGCTTTTGGCGCCTTCGCGGTGCAAACATTTCTCGGCGTCTTTGGATTCATCTTTGGTCGACAGTCCGTCGATCGGGCAGATGCTAATCGACGCCGCCTGCGGCAGATCCTGGATGTACTTCTGCGCCAACTGAACCTGGGTGAATTCGTAGAGCTTCGCGTTGGTTGGGACATCCAGTAC
>PLHQ01000064.1:39234-39501 GCA_003138975.1 Acidobacteriaceae bacterium
CAATGTTGCGAGCAATGCGAAAGCCACGAACCAGAAGTATTTGCGTGCGCCCGGTCTTTTCATGAATTCCCGACTCTGAACCACGGAATCAAAATCAGCAGCCATTCGGCGTGCGCGATCACCAGGTCTCGCTGCTGCTGCATGCTAGAATCGATACGAAATTTGCCATCCAAAGAAATCAGAGATCCCTGCCATAACGATGACCAATCACTCTGCTGCAAATCGCACCATCGATTCCACGAAGAATAAAATCAAGCAGCGCCAGGC
>PLHQ01000067.1 GCA_003138975.1 Acidobacteriaceae bacterium
CTAGCAGGCTGCGGAAAAATGGATGATGCGACTTAGACCTCTCTCAGTCTCGCGATCTTGTGACTCAAGGAAGAGTTTTGCGGCCCGCGCTCCTGGCTGGAGGACCAGTCTTCCGGTCGACCGGACACACTTCGACCCTGGCTTCACTTGAATCGCCAGATTCCGCATGCGGACTAAGTTATAGGCAGCTGCCGCGAAGGTGAAGATCCATCCCACTTTGAAGATTTCATGGTGCCGGACTTTTCGCAGCAATGCGATCGTCTTCAGCCAGCCGAAGCACTCTTCTATGCGCTTCCTCTTCCTCTGACTGATGGCATATCCGGCGTGCTGCGTCGTGCGAGCATCAATCGCGCTCCCACCTGGCCGCGCCAGGTTTTGGGCCACGTGCGGCGTTACCCTTAGATTGCGGCACTCAGCCACGAAGTCCGCCGTGTCGTATGCCTTGTCGCCTCCCACGGTCAGTTGTTTCGTGCCCGGAATCTGCTCCAGCATCACCAGCGCGGCATCGCGTTCGGCCGTTCCGTTGGCCTCGAACAGCTCGGTGTTGATGATCAGACCATTGCGGTTCTCCACCAGAAGATTCCCGTCGTAACTGAGCTTGGCCTCTTTGCCCTTGCCTTTGCGTGCCAACTTCGCGTCTGGGTCCGTCTTTGATTCGTGCGTATCGTTGGAACGCTTCTCCCCGTGGAAATCCACCGTTGCATTGCCAGGATCGTCCGGCGGAACCGCGGGCTTGGCATCCTTTCGCTGAAAACTCTTCACACTCGCCCAGGCCTCCAGCAGTGTTCCGTCCACCGTAAAGTGCTCGTCCGAGAGCAGACTCCGCTCTCGTGCCTGCTTGAGCACCGCCTGGAAGAATGCTTCGGCAATGTCCCCATCGGGCAGGCGCTCGCGGTTTTTGGTAAACACGGTCACGTCCCAGATGGAGTCATCCATGGTCAGGCCCACGAACCAGCGGAATAGAAGGTTGTAGTCGATCTGTTCCATCAACAGGTGTTCGCTGCGCACCGAGTACAGCGCTTGCAGCAGGAGCGCTCGCAACAGTTTCTCCGGGGCAATCGACGGCCGCCCAGTCCTCGCGTACAAGCTGTTGTACCGAGGTTTCAGTCGCTGTAGCGCCTCATCGGTCATGGTACGCAGCGAACGTAGTGGATGATCCGGCGGCACTCGCTGCTCGGGACTGACATAGCTGAACACGTCCAATTGCTGCTCGTCTTTTCCGCGCATGCCTTCTTCTTAACAGGTTGGGTTGTGGAAACAAGAGAGTTTCTTGGTGCCGGTTCAGCTTGCTCGAAGCTTCATGCCTTGGTGCGAGGTGAGCGACGTAACACCCGAGTTGACGATTGCTGAGGACTCCGATAAATTCGTGGTCTCACTGGAGGCCGCCTCTGACGACCCCTACTAGCCCGTTCATCGCTCACGCGTGATGACGGCGTAGGCCCACGAGTTTCATCCGCGCCAATCGCAATGATCAGCGCGTTATGCGTTGTCTGCCCGCTCCCTCACGCGTTCTTGGCGACGGGGAAAGCCGTCGCCCCTTCCTGGCCAGGAGTCTCCTTGGAGGCTCAATACCAGCGGCCTATGTGCCGCCTAGTGAGGCATATCGCAATGAATTCAGTGCATTCTGTCCGCCTGTCCACCGACAGGCGCATTCAGTCGTATTTACGCGCTAGCCTGAGCGCAGGACGAGAGACGGCGCGGATTGGTTCCTTCCTCGCATCGTCCGACCCGACCAGCGCCAATATTTATCGCAACTACGCCGTACCTGATGACGGAGCCAAGCCAGAACCGAGTGAGATCTCCGCGCTGGTTGGTTGGTACGAACAGCGGTCCCGTGTCGCGCGGCTTGAGTATCTGCCCAGCGCTGCGCCAAAAGTCGAGCAGGCCCTAGTCCTGTCTGGCTTTTCGGCTGAAGGCCGCCTGCCTGTAATGATCTGCAAAATGGAAACGGGAAAGCAGTTCCGGTGCCCGGAAGCGATTGAGATTCTGACTGCCCAAGACGATGTAACGTTGCGTGCGGCAGCGCATGCTCAAAACGAGGCATATGGGGAGGCAAACACCACCGAGGCCGATGTCGCTCGACTCAGGTGCACTGTTCAATCGGGTGGTATGGTCTTGTTGGCGCGCGATTTGCACACCGGCGAACCTGCGGGCGCTGGATTGTATTCCGCTCCTTTAGGAGGAGTGACCGAAATCGCGGCAATCGGCGTGCGCCCTCGTTTTCGCCGCAGGGGCATTGCCCGTGCGCTCACGTCACAACTCAACCGGGCAGCAATTGAGTCAGGCATCCTGATACCCTTCTTGATGGCCGCACATCCGGCCGAAGAACGCCTGTACGCTCGAGCAGGATTCGTCACCTGTTCGGAGATTCTCCATATCTCAAAGGAGCGGCCCGGTTAACCTAGCTCTCCACCTTTCGATTACGACTCGACCCCTGGGAGTGGCCAGCCGAAGCTCAAGAGGGGTTGGCCACTACTTCAAACCGAGTTTTTCCGCAGACTGCTAGGTTAACGGGCTTTACTCCCGCTCTCGCGTTCTTACGTAAGCCATGCGGATCAGGGATCGTTCCGAGAAAGGCACGTAGAGCAGCGCCGCGCTGGCCGCGAAAGCCGCGCCCAGGCCGATCTTCTGCATCAGCAGAAATGGAGCGACGGCCCAGAGCTGATCCAGTGCCAGAATGAAAGGAAACATCTGCTGAAACTTCTCGCCCAAGCGCTGGTAGTCGAATCCCACCGCCGAGAGCAGATAACAGCGCAGCGGAATCCCGACACCTGCTGTAACCATCACCGCAGCCACCAGCGCCGTCGCCCGCCATCCTGACAAGAAAGACTCCGCGATTCCTTCGACAGCATGTATACGAAAAAGTGCGACCACGTAGAAGATCAGATACATCACCTGAACCAGGGCAAACAATCCGCGCGTCAGTCCGCGCCGCGGGATTGGGACTTCCAGCTCGGGATGCAGACGCGCCGCAGTCAGATTTCCCGCGGAAGGAACTTCCACGCCACTTGTACTCTGGCACACCTCCGTTTGCAACGGCGCAATAAATCGATATCCGCGTCGGGCCAGCGTCTCGATGTAGCGCGGACTTGACGCCGAATCGCCCAAGGTTTCCCGCAACTTGTTCACAGCCGTATTCAGGCTGTGGTCGAAATCCACAAAGGTGTCAGCGGGCCATAGTTTCTGGCGCATCTCCTCGCGTGTGACCACATCGCCGCCACACTCGAGAAGCAAGGCCAATACCTGAAAGGGCTGCTCCTGCAGCCGAACTCTAGCGCCATTCTTGCGCAGCTCGCCCGCGGCCAGGTCGAGCTCAAACACTCCAAACCGCACGATTCTGCCGGAGCGATTGCCTTGGAAAGCGGGCATAGGACGAAAGACGACGACCAACGACGCGTAGTGTAGCACCAAGCCGTCGCACTCCGTTTGTGCGCGGCGTACAATACGGACGTGGTGAATGCTCAACGCCAGAACGACTCCGACCACAAGCATCGCCGCCACGCGATTTATGCCACGGAAACTTCCGGCCTGCTGCTGATTGCGTTTCTACTGCTCGTTCTTACCCTGATTCGTTACTGGCACGCCATTCACTGGAGCATGCGCTGACAGTGGCTCCGGCGCAGCCTGAACCGCTGCTCGTGGTTGTGGTCGGTCCCACGGCTAGTGGGAAGACCGCGATTTCCATCGTGCTTGCAGAGCGATTCAATGGCGAGATCGTGAACTGCGATTCCGTCGCCATGTACCGCAAGTTTGACATCGGGACCGCCAAGCCCACTGCCTCCGAACGAGCCCGTGCCCCGCATCATCTGCTCGATTACGTTGCACCAGCCAGCCACATCACAGCCGGCGAATACGCGCGCCATGCGAGGCAAGTGCTCGAGGAAATCAGAGCACGCCGGCATTTGCCCATCGTCGTCGGTGGAACTGGCCTCTACCTGCGCGCCCTGCTCGATGGATTTTTTCCCGGCCCGCAACGCTCTGAAGAACTACGTGAGCGATTGCGCGAACGGGCAGCCAGCCTCGGTTCCAACTATCTTCATCGCATCCTACGTCGTCTCGATAGCGCTGCTGCTGGGAAGATTCATGCCAACGATACGCCCAAGCTCGTTCGCGCTATAGAAGTCTGCCTGACGTCGCGCCAGAAGATGACCGACCTTTGGCAGCAATATGGGCGTAACCCTTTGCGCGGCTTCCGCATTCTGCGCCTAGGTCTCGATCCCGATCGTCAGGCGCTGTATGAACGAATCAATGGCCGCGCGCAGCAAATGTTTGAACTTGGATTGGTCAAAGAAACGCAGCGTTTGCTTGAGCAGTACGGCGGTACCGCGAGTCCGCTCTCTTCGCTCGGATACAAACAGGCCGTGCAATTCCTTCAAGGGGAACTCACACGGGAGCAGGCACTGCAATCCGCTCAGCAAGCTCACCGCAATTATGCCAAGCGGCAGATGACCTGGTTTCGTCGCGAGCCGGAGGTCCACTGGCTGCGCGGCTTCGGCGATGATGCGCGAATTCAGCACGAAGCTGTGGCCATCACGGAAACCTCACTCCCCGCAGACTCCCACCGGTAAACCTGCCGTTTCTGCTATCGTTTTCAGCATGCGCTGCAAACTCGCCGTCTTACTCTCTGTTCTTGTGATCACAACTACCGCGTTTCCCAAGGAAAAATATCAGCACCCCGGTCCAATGCACCTCACTCGCGACGGCGAAAAGTGGGCCGAGAAGACCTTGCACAAGTTGACCCTGGAAGAAAAAGTTGGTCAAGTATTCATGATCTGGTGCCGCGCCAGTTTCCTCAACGTGGAAAATCCGGAATACGTGCAACTGCGCGAGGCGATGCAGAAGTATCATGTCGGCTCGTTCGCCATGACCGTGCATGTGGACGGTCCGTATCTTCTGCGCAGCGAACCTTACGAGGCTGCCGAGCTGCTCAACCGATTGCAGAGCGATTCAAAACTTCCGTTGCTGTTTGCCGCCGATTTTGAACGTGGCGTCTCCATGCGCTTGATGGGAACCACGGTCTTTCCGCATGCCATGGCTTTCGGGGGAGATGGCAAACCAGAGGACGCAGAGACTTTTGGCCGCATCACCGCCGAAGAATCGCGCGCCATCGGCATCCACTGGAACTTCTTTCCTGATGGCGACGTCAACTCGAACCCAGCGAATCCAATTATCAACACGCGCTCATTCGGCGAAGATCCCAAGCAAGTGGGCGACCTGGTCGCGGCTTATATCAAGGGCGCGCATGAAGGTGGAATGCTGACCACGGTCAAGCATTTTCCTGGTCACGGGGATACGGCAACCGATTCACATCTCGGCGTAGCCAGCGTGAACGTTGATCGCGCTCATCTGGATTCCATCGAACTACCGCCTTTTCGCAGGGCCATCGCAGCGGGCGTCGACTCCGTCATGGTTGCGCACGTTACTGTTCCTGCACTCGATTCCGACCCCAACCACGTGGCCACGATTTCTCCAGTTATTGTCTCGGACCTGCTTGAAAAACAACTTGGCTTCAAAGGAATCATCGTCACCGACGCGCTCGACATGGCCGGCCTGACTCACCTTTTCGCCAACAACATCGGCCGGGCCGCAGTGGAGGCTTTCAAGGCCGGCAACGATCTGTTGCTCATTCCCGCCGATTTCCCCGCTTCGTATAATGCAATGATTCAGGCTGTTCAGTCCGGCGAAATCTCTCGCGAACGCCTCGACCACTCCGTGCTTAAGCTTCTGAAGACAAAGGCGTCTCTCGGTCTGCAGGACGCCCGCATCGTCGACGTGAAGGCAATCGCAAACTTGGTGGGCAAGCCGGAAAACCTGGCTTTTGGCCAGCAGGTCGCCAACGACGCGGTCACTTTGGTTCGCGATAATGGCAAGGTGCTGCCGCTCAAATCCAAGGGAACCGCGAAGACCGGGCTTCCGTATACAAAGCAGGAGGAGACGCACAACCAGGTGGTCGCAGTGCTCTTTTCCGACGATGTGCGGACGGATTCCGGCCGCGCATTCAGCCGCGAATTTCTAGCCCGCATTCCTGACGCGCGCCTGATCTACGTGGACCCGCGCATTGCGGCAGGGATGAGCGACGAGGTAATGATGGCAGTGAACGAGGCACAGACCGTGGTTGCCGGGGTATATGTTGTCCCCAGCGCGGGGAAGATCGGCAACACCGTTGCCATGGCTGACGCGACTGGCGCGCTGCTGCAGCAGTTACTGGATCAGGCCGCAGGCAAAACGGCGATTGTCGCAATGGGAAACCCATACCTTGCTGCAGACTTCCCCAAGGCTGAGAATTACATGTGTACGTTTTCCAACGCGACCGTCTCCGAGATAGCTGCGGTCAAAGCCTTGTTCGGCGAAATTGCCATTCGCGGGCATCTTCCCGTCAGCATCCCCAATGTGGCCGCGCGGGGCGCCGGTCTCGAGCGGCCAGTTCAAGTTGCCAGTGGAGGTACTCAACATGCGCAAGATTAAACTCTCTGCATTTTTTCTGACTGGAGCCAGTTTTGCCGCGCTTCTTCTCTTGCTTGCGTGCAGCGTGAACGTGCAGAAAGGGGGTAACGGGCAAGATAAGCAAGTGGATATTAAAACGCTACTCGGTGGCGTCCACGTCAGTAAACAAGCAGACGTCTCTGACATCGGACTGGCGGTTTATCCCGGTGCTCGCTTGAAAGAAAAGGATTCCGACAGGAGCGATAAGAGCGCCAACGTGAATATCTCCGGCTTCGGATATGGCATAAAAGTCGTCGCTATGGAGTATGAATCTGACGACGCTCCCGCCAAAGTTTTATCTTTTTACAAGGACCAGTTGAAAAAATATGGGAATGTTCTCGAGTGCCACACTTCCAGCCTCCACCTGGATATGAAAATGGGTTCGCACGGCTCCACGAATGATTCGAACGAGTTGACCTGTGAAGGCGAGAGCGGCAAGGACGTTGAACTCAAGGTGGGCAGGAAAGACGATCAGCACATTGTGGCCGTGGAGCCGGAAGGTAAGGGATCGAGCTTCTCGCTGGTCTATGTGCGCACCCACGGCAAGGATGCAGATATTTAGGGCGTGCGTGCTACATCTATGGCAAGTCCTAAGGAGGAATCCATGCTTCGATCAATCGTGTTTCGTCCGATCCTCGCAGGAGTGTTCGGTATTGCCATCGCGATCCCCAGCTTCGCCGCCCAACCTCAGAAACCTGACAGCGATCAGAATAAGCATCTGGATATCCGAAGTGACGTGGGTGACCTACATCTGGGCAACGACGCGGATGCGCGAAAAACAGGACTCCCACTTTATCCAGGGGCGCGTCTGCGGCACGACGATGAGAACAATAGTGCGGCGAATCTCAGCCTCTTCACTGAGGCTTTTGGAATGAAGTTGGTGGCAGCGAAATACGATTCCGACGACGCACCCGGTAAAATCATCGACTTTTATCGCGACAGGTTAAAGAAGTATGGCAAGGTGATCGAGTGCCACACTCGCGAGCATGGCGGCAGCCCCGACATCGATGACGACGAGCATTCAGAAGCGGTCAAATGTGAGGGTGACAATCGCGGTCCGGTCACCGAACTGAAAGTTGGCACGGAAAACAACCAGCACGTGGTCGCCATTGAACCGAACAAAAGCGGCGGCTCCGGCTTTGCCTTGGTGTATGTACATGTCCGCGGAAAGCAAGGCGACATCTGACACAAAGCGATCCGTCCGCAACATCAACCAGGGCCATTTTCTTGCGCCTGCTCCTCAACGTGCGATACTTTCAAGTTAGTCCTGCTCTAATCTCCGATGGACCACCCCTGCTATAAGTGCGGGCACAGCGTCGAAGACGGTAAGCCCTTCTGCTCGCAGTGCGGAGCGCCACAGATTCGCGTGCTCCTGCCGGAGGCGGCAGTCCCAGCGGCCACGGGAAGTGTTTTGTCCAACGACCTCCCGATTTTCTCCTCAGACGCGCCTGCAATTCCGGGTGTTCTGAGCGCTTCCGCACTTTCCACCGGGATCGACTGGCCAACGGCTCTGCGGTCTTGTGCTGTTGCCGCACTGATAGCAGCTCTGGTCATGACTCTCGGCCTGATGGTCCCTCTTCTGGCCGTATTGGGCGCCGGATTTCTGGCGGTCAATCTGTACCACCGCCGAAATGCAGCCTGGGGCGTCAATGCGCGGTCTGGAGCACAACTCGGAGCGGTGTGCGGAGTTTTGTTTTTTGGAATCGCGGCTGTTTTCGAGACTGTGGCCGTGGCGCTGTTTCACACTGGAGGACAAATTCGCCAGAAGATGCTCGACGCGCTTCAGCAGGCCGCTTCCCGTTCCAGTGACCCGCAAGTGCAGGCTGCCTTCGAGACTCTGAAAACGCCCCACGGGATAGCCCTCGTGTTGGTCTTCGGGATGGTGTTCTTGCTTCTGGTTTCGATTGCTGCCGGCAGCCTCGCGGGAGCCTTGACCGGATCGTTCCTCGGGCGCCGGAACAGGCCGTAAAACATGGCTTGAGCAAGGCCTTGCCGCGAGGCGCGTTTGCCGCGTATGATGCACCGTTTGCCTTCTCACGCCATGAACAAACCGGCACGCGGTTCACTGCTCGGCATCGAGCACCTTGAGGATAAAGAAATCCTGGGCTTGCTGAAGCTGGCCCGCCGGATGAATCCTCTTAAGGCGCGGCCGCTGTTGCGCAACAAGCGCATCGTGCTGCTGTTTTACGAAGCTTCCACGCGCACTCGATCTTCGTTCGAGATAGCCGCCAAGTCGCTGGGCGCGATCACCACGCTAATCCAATCTTCGGGATCGAGCATCGAGAAAGGCGAATCTTTACTCGACACCGGCTACACCCTGCGGGCGGTCGGTGCCGACGCCATCGTCATCCGCCATCCCGCCGCGGGCGCGCCTCACCTGATGGCGCAGCACCTCGACATTCCCGTCATCAACGCCGGCGACGGCATGCATGAGCATCCTTCTCAGGCGCTGCTCGACGCCTTCACGATTCTGAAACACAAGAAGTCGTTGAAGGGTTTGCAGATCGCGATTATCGGCGATATCTACCATAGCCGCGTCACCCGTTCTAACTGCCATCTGTTAACCCGGTTCGGCGCGAAGATTACGCTGTGTGGTCCGCCGGAGTTCGTGCCTGACGTGGCCGCCACGCTTTCTCCCGGGTTGCGCGTCACGCGTCACATTGAAGAAGCGCTGCGCGGCGCGGACGTGATCATGCTGTTGCGCCTGCAAAAGGAGCGTCTTGCCGGCCAGAAGATTCGGCTGCAAGACTACATTGCTCGTTACCAGATGACGTCGGCACGGGTGAAACTGGCTAGACGGGATGCAATTGTTATGCATCCCGGGCCGATCATTCGCGGACTTGAGCTGACCGCGGAAGTGGCGGACGGTCCGCAATCGATGATCATCGACGAAGTTCACAATGGAGTCCCCACGCGGATGGCGATTTTGGCGCGAGCCTTGGGCAAGGCGAAATGAGACCCGAATTTTCACGGATCAGCACGGATTGACGCATGGGAAACGATAAATCCAAAACCGGATCGCTGCTCATCAAGGGTGGCCACCTGATCGATCCGGCGGCGAAAATCAACGCGCCCATGGACGTTTTGCTGCGCGACGGTCGGGTTGCTGAGATCGCTCTGCCCAATAACATTCGCGGCGGGGCCGACGGGAAATTCGATGCGCGTGGCCTGATCGTCGCCCCGGGATTTAGCGACCTGCACGTTCACCTACGCGAACCGGGACAAGGTTACAAAGAAACGATTGCCACCGGCACCGCGGCCGCTGCCGCCGGAGGTTTCACCTCGGTTTGCATCATGCCGAATACCGCGCCCGTCGTAGACAACGCCGAATGGGTCGCCTGGTTGCGGCATCCCGAGCGCGCAGCCGTGGTTAACGTCTTTCCCATCGGCGCGGCGACTCTCAACTCGCGCGGAGCGGCGCTCACCGACTTTGCCGCACTGCAGCGGGCCGGCGCAGTTGCCGTTACCGACGACGGCAGGCCTATCCTCGACGACGAAATCATGCGCGCTGCGCTGCGACTTGGCGCTGAACTCAACCTGCCGGTGGTGCAGCATGCCGAGGATACGCGCCTCACCGAAAACGCTTCGATGCACGAAGGCCCCACCAGCTTTCGTCTCGGGCTGCGTGGAATGTCGGCGGCTGCTGAAGCGAGCATCGTGGATCGCGACGTTACTCTCGCTCAGCAGATTCGCGAATCGCGCCTGCACGTCGCACATCTTTCCACTTCCGACGCGCTGAAAGCTGTGCGACGAGGCAAGCGCGGCAAGGCCCGCGTCAGCTGCGAAGTGACGCCGCATCATTTCACTTTGCTCGACCAAGACGTGGGCGAGTACAACACGAATTTCAAGATGAACCCGCCCCTGCGCTCGGCGGCCGACCGCGAAGCCATCCTGGTTGCGCTAGCTGACGGCACTGTGGATGCCATCGCTACCGACCACGCCCCTCACGCCACGCACGAAAAGCAGGTCGAGTTCGAGCGGGCTGCATTTGGCATCACTGGACTGGAAACCGCATTAGCCCTGGCCATCACAAAGCTGCACCGCGAGCACAAGATTCCTCTGACACGAATTGTCGAACTCTTCACCGCCGGCCCCGCGCGTGTCTTCGACCTCCGCAGTCGCGGATCGCTGGCCCGCGGCAACTTCGCCGACGTCACCATCTTCGATCCCAAGAAGCGCTGGACGTTCGAAGCTGGCAAGTCGCGGTCGTTGTCGCACAACACGCCGTTTGATGGCTGGCAGTTTACCGGGAAGGTCGTGGCAACAATTCTGAGCGGAAAGATTGTGTACCGGGCAGATTAATCAGCTCAGGATTCGCATCTTCTTCCCCACTCGCCCCAGCACTTCCAACGCCTGCTCCAACTCTTCCTTGGTGTGCGTTGCCGTCATGATGGTGCGGATGCGGGCTTTGCCTTCCGGGACTGTGGGAAAGGCGATGCCGGTGCCAAGCACGCCTTCCTTGAACAGCTCGCGGGAGAAGTCCATGGTGAGTTTGCCGTCGCCGATGATGATGGGCGTGATCGGAGTCTCACTGGCTGGAGTGGCGCGTCCGCCGATGTCGAAACCGAGCAGGCCGAGTTCCTTTTTCCAGAAGCGCGTGTTCTCCCAGAGTTTTTCCATACGCTCGGGTTCGTTTTCCAGAACATCGAAAGCGGCGATGCACGTTGCTGCCACCGACGGCGGATGCGAGGTCGAAAACAGGAACGGGCGCGCCCGGTGATAGAGAAAATCAATCAGATCGCGCGTCCCGCAGACGTATCCCCCGAGCGCGCCGATGGCTTTCGACAACGTTCCAACCTGAATATCTACGCGTCCGTGAACGTTGAAGTGATCGACCGTGCCGCGGCCGTTGCGGCCAAGGACGCCGGAGGCGTGCGCGTCGTCGACCATCATAATGGCACCGTATTTTTCGGCCACATCGCACAGCCCGGGCAGCGGCCCGATATCGCCATCCATCGAGAACACGCCGTCGGAGATTAGCAGCTTCTTGCCCGGCTTGTCCTTCACGCTGGCCAGTTGCTCTTCCGCGTGGGCGACGTCTTTGTGGCGGAAGACCAGGATGTTCGCTTTCGAGAGCCGCGCGCCATCGATGATCGAGGCGTGGTTCAGCGCGTCGGAGATGATGAAATCGTCCTTGCCCAGGACCGCCGACACCGTGCCTGCGTTCGCCGCGAAGCCTGACTGGAAGACCACGCACGCCTCCACATTCTTGAAGAGCGCGATCTTTTCTTCCAGTTCCATGTGGATCTTCATCGTCCCGGCAATAGTGCGCACCGCGCCCGATCCGACGCCGTATTTGCGCGTGGCTTCCAGCGCCGCCTCACGCAGCTTTGGGTGCGTGGTCAGCCCCAGATAATTGTTCGACGCCAGATTGATGACTTTCTTGCCGTCAAACGTGCAGACCGGCGCCTGCTCGTCCTCCAGCACGCGCAGCTTGAAGTGCGTGCCTTTGGCTTTGAGTTCGTTGAGCTGGTCGGTGAGATAGGAGAGCGGGTTCGTGCGGGTTGCAGTAGTCATGAGAACCTCGTGGCTGCGGATGAACGAGCCCCTTGACGTCAGAGTAATCTAAAACGTGATCGGGTTGCCGGTGGCAATGCTGGCCTCACACAGAAGCTTCATGTTGGTGAAGAACTCTTTCTCGGAATCCGCCAGAATGTCGCTGGAGTGGAGTACGGTATTCACTTCTTTCAAAAGCTTCGCCGCGTCTTTGCTGGAGATCCAATCGCCGGTGTGCGTACCGTCGTAGAGAACTTTTTCCAGCAGAATGGGAAATCGCGGTCCGGGGCTGCCCTGCAAGCCGCGTAGAAAAGTGCGCAAGTTGCCAAGGCGGGTGATGTTGCCGAGGAACATTGAGAGAAGATATCCCTCGTGCTCACACGACTCACCCACCCACTGGTCGTGAGCCTCCCATTCCTCTTCGGAAGGATCGCCAGTCAGCGTCGGCTCGCCCGACTCATCGAAAGTGAGGCGATCAGGGAACGGGTGCGGCTTGGCCTTTCCCTCCCGGATGCAAGTACAGCGCACGAATGCATCAAGGCTCATGAGTTCATCTCCGACTGCAATTCTTGTTTCGCGCAATCATCGTACGCGGTTCGGATATACGAGTATCTTGCTGGCCTCGCCCGTCTTCAACCGCTCCATGGCTTTGGAAAAATCCTTCATCGGGATGCGGTCAGTGATCACAGGATGCAGATCGAGTTTGCCGGCCTTAAGCAAAGCCGTCATCTGGTACCAGGTTTGGTACATGCGGCGTCCGTTAATGCCCTGCACCGTGATGCCTTTAAAAATAATGTCTTCGGAAAAGTTCAGCGAGATGGGCTTTGAGGTCAGCCCGAGAAGGGAGATTCTACCGCCGCGCCGTACGATGTCGAAAGCGGTTCGAATCGAATCAGGATGGCCTGCCATCTCGAGCACCACGTCCACGCCAAGCCCGCCTGTCTTCTCCATCACGACCGCTTTCGCATTTTCTTTCGATGGATCGAGCACATAGTCGGCCTTCATCGCGAGCGCAATTTTGCGCCGGTGCTCGTTCACTTCGAAGGCAAACACGCCGGTCGCTCCCACGGCGCGCGCTACTGCAATCGCAAAAAGTCCGATGGGCCCGCAGCCCGTAATGGCTACCGTCTTAGCGGCGATTTCGCCCGCTAGCACCGTGTGAACCGCGTTGCCCAGCGGGTCGAGAATCGACGCATACTCCTGCGGAATGGCTGGGTCGAGCTTCCAGATATTCGATTCGGGAATGACTACATACTCGGCAAAAGCGCCGTTCGCATCCACGCCGATGATCTTTACGTTCTGGCAGATGTGGGCCTCGCCGGTGCGGCACTGCAGGCATTTACCACAAGCCACGTGCATCTCGGCGGAAACAAAGTCGCCTTCCTTCACGCTGGTCACTTCATCGCCGAAAGCGGCCACTTCGCCGCAGAATTCGTGTCCCGGTATCAGAGGCGGATGAATGCGGTTCTGCGCCCAGCGATCCCAGTTGTAGATGTGCAGGTCAGTGCCGCAGATGGAGGCCATCTTCACTTTGACCAGCACTTCGGTCCGTCCGAAGGCTGGAATGTTTACTTCGCGAATTTCCGCGCCGGGCGCGGCCTCCGGCTTGACGACCGCCAGCATTGTGGATGACATGAGATTATGACCTCACCGCTATTGGAAAGGACTTCCGTCGTTAGTTTCAGCTTGTAGAGCCTTTGAAGCAAACGGAAGATTGTAGCACCAAGCGTGAGACGCTTTCTTTGAGGCTTTGGTTGCGCGGCCCATCCTTTGTGTAACTCATGGGCTTGTAGGTTTTGGGAGGCGCCATCTTATACTCTTCCGACTTGCCGCGCGGGATGCTTAGCGTCTTCCAATCGCTTGAGCGCAGATGCTTGGCTAGAAATATGATCTGCCCGGTATGGCCGCCGTAGTGTGCGATCTGCCGGTTGATGGCCTGGAGAACGGTATGCGGTTCGCCGCGAATCGTCACCGTGCGCATCACGTCTTCGGGCTTGAGCGCATCGAGCGTGCTAAACACCTGCGCCCATCCATTGTCCCACCAGCGCAACACGTCGGCCCGGGTGGTCGCGGTATTGAGTTCAAATTCCTGATCGCGAAAACGGTCGGGCTTTTCGCCATCGGTGGCGAGGAAATCTCTAAAACGGGAGCGCATGCTGCCCGCCATGTGCTTGATGAGGATAGCGACGGAATTCGATTCGGGGTCGAGGGTAAGAAATAGTTCTTCGTCTTTGAGTTGGGCGATCGCGCCCTCGGCCAGGCGCTTTTGGCCGCGCATTTGACGCCGCGCTTCGTCGAGATAGTGAGTTGCAAGATCAGGCATAAAGATTGCCTATCCTTCCGGACAGCCGCTGGCGGACAACCAGCAACTGATCACTAGTATCGATCTTATGTCTGACGAGAGCGGGCTGACAAATTGGTGAGTGTCTGTCGCAGCTACTCGCTGGCAACTCGAGGCCCTGCCGATTTGAACTCTCCGGCTTCCCACTCGTATACTTACAGGCCGCGATGAAGGTGGTTGTCATAATTCCGGCGGCGGGTCTGGGAACCCGCATGGCTCCGATGTCCGTCGGTGCCAAAGGCAAGCAAAAGAAGGCGCCACCCTCGAAGCAGTTCACCGAGTTGGGCGGAACACCAATTCTCATCCACACGCTGCGCAAGTTTGCCGCCGTCGATGCGGTAAGTGAGATATGGATCGCGTTGCGAGAAAACGAAATTTCTGGATTTCGGGCGCGCCTAGAGAACGAAGCGAAGGACCTTCTGAACAAGAAAATCGAGTTTGTTGTTGGCGGGGAGCACCGGCAGCAGTCGGTGGAGAGTGCGCTCAACGCAGTTGAGGCGGCAGCCGACGATGTCGTTTTGGTGCACGATGCGGTGCGCCCGTTTGTGACCCGCGAAATCATTCAGGAAGTGATTGAAGCGGCGGAGAAATATGGCGCTGCGGTTGCCGGGCTGCCCGCGATCGATACGGTGAAGCAAGTCGAGCGCACGGCGGAGGGAGCATTGATCAAAGCGACCATTCCTCGCGCTGGTATCGTCATGGCGCAGACGCCGCAAGGTTTTCGCTACAGCGTGATTAAGAAGGCGTTTGATGAGGCTTCGGCGGACGGATTTATGGGCACCGACGAAGCTTCGCTGGTGGAAAGATCGGGGCACGACGTGGCCGTCGTGATGGGGTCGCCGCGGAATATCAAGATCACGGCTCCGGCGGATATGGAACTGGCGGAATTTTATCTGAAGGCTACTCATTGAGTCGGATGCCATCAGCCAAGGACCAACGAGCCACCAAGCCTGCTACTCGCATCGGCTATGGGTTTGATTCGCACGAATTCCGTTCTGGAACCCCACTGAAGCTTGGTGGTATCACTCTGGCGCACGACAAGGGCTTAGGCGGGCATTCCGACGGCGACGTGCTGCTGCACGCCATCACTGACGCGTTGCTCGGGGCGGTAGCTGCGCCTGATATCGGAGACCTATTCCCGCCGTCTGACGCGAAGTGGAAGGGCGCTGATTCGGTCGTCTTTCTGCGCGAGGCGTTGAAGCGTGTCCGCCATGCGGGATATGGCGTGGCGAATATCGACGCCAGTCTGATTCTGGCTGCGCCAAAGATTGGACCGCATGCAACAGCGATTCGAATGCGGGTGGCGCAGCTGTTGGGAATTCCTGCCGATTGTGTCGGGCTGAAGGCGAAGACTCCGGAAGGGCTCAATCTGGAGAATACCGCACTCACCCACGTGGTGGTGTTGCTGGAGGCACGGGGAAATCCGAAAAAGGCGCGCAAGAAGACGAAATAGTTTTCACTTCACCCTGTCAATCTCACTCTTAAGTTGATTGCGCCGCGCTTCCGCTGCTTTCACGAGCCCGTGAAAAATGGCACGGGAAGGTTCGTCTTCATCCACGGAGCGCTCGGGATGCCACTGTACCGCGAGCACGAAGTGATCGGGAGCAGTACCTTCCAACGCTTCGATGATGCCATCGTCGATGCAGCGGGCTGCGATGCGCAGGCCGTCGCCGATTGTGCCGGCCGACTGGTGATGCGATGAGTTCACCGGAAGCACGAGTGTCCTTGCACCTGGCGCGAGCATCCGTGCGAGTTTCGAATCCGGGGCAACTTCAACTTTGTGCGCTATTGCGACTTTCTTTCCTGCCTCGTGATTCACACGCGTGCGCAATTCTCTCGGCAGAAAATCTGGAATGTGCTGGATGAGCGATCCGGTGCGGTAAACGTTCAGGCTCTGCAGGCCGTAGCAGATGCCGAGGACGGGCTTGCGCATGTTGTAGGCGTCCTGCAGCAGAAGTTCGTCGACGGCGTCACGGCGAGGGTCGGCGGCCGCAGTGCGCGGAGAGCGGGGTGCGCCAAACTTGGCGGGGTCGACGTCGGCGTTGCTGCCGGGCAAGAGCACTCCGTCGCAGCGCTCAACCATTTTCATCACTTCGGCGGGCGTGCGATCGAGCGGAATGCGCACCGGTTCGCCGCCGGCGAGCGTAACGGCGCGTTCGTATTGTGGGATCGCGCGTTCTGCATATTCGCGATTGCCGGAATGAGGCATGGGGATGGCAATGCGCGGCGAGTCCGCAGGCATATTCAGCTAACCCTCTCGATGGCCGCCAGCGTCTTGGTTTGGCGGTAGTGGCGGATTTCCATGGCGAGCGCCAGAACAAAGATGATGCTTCCGGCGACCACCGCAAAGGGCAGAGCTATGTGGCGATAGGCTACAGTCATGTCAGCGCGAACACCGCGCACACCTGACACCACCACGGTCCCGACGATTCCCAGAAACAGGCTGACGGCGAATGAGATCAGAGTGCCGATGAATGTCACAAGCAAGACGCGCACCGGAATCGCGTACCAGCGGGGTGGGCGGCCCTGAGGCTTCGGCGGCATACCTCTAACCTACACCATACAAGGCGCCATCATCGAGTCCTGCTTTCGCACTTTGCAAAACCTGATATTGTAAAACCGCTTGCCTGCACGTTAGATCTCTGGAGAGTTACGATGCGACGCTTCCGTGCGATCTTAATGACGATCCAACTGGCCTGCCTCCTCTTCTTATTTTTCAGCACGGGAAATGCACAAACGAACAATAAGCCCGATTTGACGAAGCAACCCACGCTTTATGTGGTTGGCTATGCTCACCTGGATACAGAATGGCGATGGGAGTATCCGCAGGTCATCGACGAATATATTCGCAAAACCATGGAGGATAATTTCAAGCTCTTCGACAAATATCCGCACTATATCTTCAATTTCAGCGGGGCCAACCGTTACCGTCTCATGAAGGAATATTTCCCCGCCGATTTTGCGAGAGTGAAGAAGTATGTGGACGAGGGGAGATGGTTTCCGGCGGGTTCATCCATGGAAGAGGGCGATGTAAACACACCCAGCGCTGAAACCATCATCCGGCAGGTGCTGTATGGGAATAATTGGTTTCGCCGAGAACTCGGCAGAGCCAGCGCGGAATACATGCTGCCTGACTGTTTCGGATTTCCAGCTTCGCTGCCGACTATTCTCGCGCACTCCGGCGTGAAAGCATTCTCGACGCAGAAGTTGGTGTGGGGATCCTCTGCTCCTGGCGGAGGCCCAAAATCGCTGGAGAAAACGCCGCAAGGCACGCCCTTCAATGTGGGCGTGTGGGTAGGGCCAGATGGCGAGAGCGTGCTGGCTGGACTGAATCCGGGCGATTACAGCGGCGGAATTTACAGCGATCTCAGCAAGCCGTTGTCCCCGCTAGCGCCAAATCTCGTACTGGAGGACCTTAATAAGAGGCTGCAGCCGCTGCAGAAAGAAGTTGAGCAGGCCGAGCAGAACGGTGGAATGTTGGATCAAAAGAAGATCGAAGAATTTCTCGACTTGCGAACTCAGCAGAGAGCGTTCGCCATGGTCGAGCTCGATCGAGAAGTAAACCGCCATCAGGGGGACTGGGCGGCGCGCGTCGAACTAAACGGCAAGATCAGTGGCGTACTCACCGATTATCACTATTACGGCACGGGGGACATTGGCGGTACTCCGGATGAGGAATCCGTGAAACGGCTCGAAGCCATTGTGACGAAAGGCACGGCAAGCTTTCCCCTTGACGAAGATCCGCTCTTTTCTCGTCTCTCGCATGCCGAGGGTACACCGATGAACGTCGGCGACGGCCCAGTGCACGTGATCTCCGCGAATGCCGAGCAGATGTTCCGCGATATCACCCCAGCCGAAGCCGCCGGACTTCCACGCTACACCGGTGAAATGGAGCTAACGAACCATTCCGCCGGGTCGTTGACGTCGCAGGCTTATCAAAAGCGCTGGCTTCGAAAAGAAGAATTGCTGGCCGATGCCGCGGAGAAGGCTTCGATTGCCGCGGAATGGCTGGGTGCGCGGCCGTATCCGATGCAGCGTTTGAATGATGCGTGGACGCTGGTGATGGGCGGCCAGTTTCACGACATCGCCGCCGGAACTGCCACTCCGAAGGCTTACGAATTTGCCTGGAACGATGATGTGATCGCGATGAATCAATTCGCCGGTGTTCTCACCAACGCCACCGAAGGCGTTTCCGCGGCGCTGGACACCGAGACGAAAGGCGTGCCGATCGTTGTCTTCAACCCGTTGAACATCGCGCGGGAAGACTTGGTCGAGGCAACGGTGGATTTTCCCGGCGGCATGGCGAAGGCGGTGCATGTGATGGGTCCGGACGGGAAAGAAGTTCCCGCGCAGATTTCGAACGGGAAAGTAATCTTCGCAGCCAAGGCGCCGTCCGTCGGATATGCGGTTTTCGATGTGCAGCCAGAGGCTGCCACCGCTCGCGCAGGAACGCTGCAAGTCTCGGAGAGTTCGCTCGAGAACGAGTACTACCGGGTGAAACTGAACTCGGATGGCGACGTGGCAAGTATTTTCGACAAGTCGATTGGCAGAGAATTACTGGCCGCTTCGGCGCGTCTGGCCATTTCCTATGACAATCCCGAGCACTGGCCTGCCTGGAATATGGACTGGGATCAGGAACAGGCTGCCCCGAAAGCATACGTCGGCGGTCCGGCAAAAATTCGCGTGGTGGAGAATGGTCCGGCGCGGGTGGCAGTGGAAGTTGCGCGCGAGGCCGCAGGCTCCAGGTTCGTCCAAACGATTAGCCTGTCGGCTGGGGATGCGGGGAAGCGCGTCGAGTTCGAGAACGCGATCGACTGGAACACGAAAGAGTCGAATCTGAAAGCGACCTTTCCGCTGACGGCTTCCAATGAGATGGCCACTTATAACTGGGACATTGGGACGATCGAGCGGCCCACCGCCGAGCCGGGGAAGTTCGAAGTGCCGTCGCATCAGTGGATTGATTTGACCGATGCGAGCGGCGAGTTCGGCGCAACCATCCTGACCGATTGCAAGAATGGATCGGATAAGCCGAACGACCACACGATTCGATTGACGATGATCCGCACGCCTGGAACGCGCGGAGGTTATGCGGACCAGGGGACGCAGGATATCGGACATCATGACTTCGTCTATGGCATCGCCGGACACGCTGGCGACTGGCGCCACGCTGAGACCGATTGGCAAGCGCAACGCTTGAACGATCCGCTCATCGCGTTCGAAGCTCCAAAGCGTGCAGGACCATTGGGGCGGGAGTTTTCACTGCTCATGGTCAGCAATCCGCGGATACGGGTGTTGGCGCTGAAGAAAGCGGAACTGAGCGATGAGATTATCGTGCGCATGGTTGAACTCGATGACAAAACCCAGCCGGACGTACGCGTGACATTCAACACGCCGATCATCGCTGCACGCGAAGTGAATGGGCAGGAGCAAGCGGTGGGAGCGGCGGCGGTGAAGGGCGGCGTTCTGGTCACCTCGTTCTCCGCGTATCAGCCGCGCACGTTCGCTGTTCGGCTGGCTGCGCCTCGGGCCAAGGTCGCGGCTGTGAGTTCGGTTCCGCTGTCACTGAAGTATGACTTGGCAACTGCCAGCAATGACGGCACCAAGTCGGAAGCTGGATTTGACGGCAAGGGCAGCGCTTTGCCGGCGGAGATGCTTCCTGCACAGATTACGTTCAACGACGTGCAATTCCAGCTTGCTCCGGCGAAGAGTGGTGCGCCCAACGCGCTTGTGGCGAAGGGGCAGACGATTGATCTGCCAGTCGGTCACTATAACCGCTTGTACGTACTGGCGGCCTCTGCGGATGGCGATCGGAAGGTGACGTTCAACCTAGGCAACTCTGAAGCTGAGCTCAATGTTGAGGATTGGGGCGGATTCATTGGTCAGTGGGACGACCGGCAGTGGAGTTCGAAAGACACTTCCCATGACGATTACGGCGAGATGACTGGTATTGAGCCGGGCTACATTAAGCGTGCCGATCTGGCGTGGTACTGCTCGCATCATCACAACGCCGCGGGCGAGAATGTGCCCTACCGTTATTCTTATCTTTTCGCATATCCAATCGACTTGCCGGCTGGCACAAAGGCCATCAAGGTTCCGGATAACGAAAGGATCCGCATCCTCGCTATCTCGGTCGCAGATGAGAGTCCAGACGTGAGGCCAGTGCAGCCGCTCTACGACGTTCTGCCTGTGACAGCAGGAAAGCCGTGAAGAAGCGCAAACGTGCTCGCTTGCACATGACAAGTCGTAGCTACTGACTTAAATCACGGTTCTGGGATCGGTTCGATGCGTCCGAGTAAAAAGATGTAGCCGACAATTCCCAGTAGCAGGATTACAGTCGCCGTCACGAACGCGGCGGCGAACGAGTGTGATGCGGAAACGATGTAGCCAGTAACGATTGGCGCGGAGATCGCCGCGATCTGGCCACAAAGATTGACCGCTCCTGCCAGTGTGCCGACACTTTCCCGCGGAGAAATGAGAGATGGAATGGTCCACGCCACGGGTGCGGCCGCAGCCAATCCTCCCAAGGCAAGGCTGATCCAGACTAGCGCAGCTGTTGCGCTGTGGGCCCTCGCCGCGCCGAAGATCGCGAGACCGAAAGCCATTCCCGCCACTAGAACGGTTTGGCGGACGCGATTCGCATCGTGACCACGCTGGATCACAGCATCCACCAGCCATCCGCCAACCAGGAGATCCGTAGCCGTGGCGAACAACCAAGGAAGGCTCGTGTAGAAGACTGAGTGGAACAAGTCCACATGGAGCGAAACGGAAAGATAGCTGGGCAGCCACGTCAGCAAGAGGAAGAAAGTGTAGTTATAGGCACCCCATCCCAGCGCGAGCCCGTAAACCTTTCGCTGCTTCAAGAGGTAACCCAGCGAGCTGCCGCTTCGTACTCTTGCCTCGTCTTCCAGTTGTGCTCCGCCTTGCAGAATGAAATCGTGCTCCTGCGGCGTAAGTTCCCGGTCTTCACTGGGATTGCGATAGATGAAGTAAAACAGCACAAAATAAAGAAAGCTGATGAAGCCGGTGGCGGCAAAACTCCAGCGCCAGCCAAAATATATGAGCAGCAGGCCGATCAGCGGAACTCCGATTGCGGTGGAGAACTTCGCCGCCGCGTCCGTGATCGCCGTCGCCAAGCCTCTTTCTTCTCGCGTGAACCAGTATCCCAAGGCTTTAGCATTCGCGGGAAACGTGGGAGATTCGCTCACACCCAGAAGAAAGCGTGCTCCGAAGAACCAGTTGATGCCGGGGGCTATGGCGGCGGCGAAAGAGGATATGCTCCACAGGAGCGCGCTGATTCTTCCCACGCGGCGCACTCCCCACCGGTCCAGCAACACTCCACAAGGCATCTGCATCACGGCATAAGTCCAACTGAAGGCGCTGGAGAGATATCCAAATGCAACCAACGATAATCCGAACGAATCATGAAGCGCATCACGTGAGACCGATAGGTTGATCCGGTCGAAGAAGTTGACCAGCACCCCAAAGGCGAGCAGAAAAGCGATTCGCCATCGCCTGCGAGGCACGATGGAAGGGCTCAACATAGATCGCGGCGAGGGTGCCCCAATGATCACTGGACACCAATGCCAGCGAGTAGTCCGCCATCCACGAGGTAATCGCCACCAGTGCAGAATCCTGCTTTATCCGATGCTAGAAACGCCGCTAATTCTGCGACTTCTTCAGGTGTGCCGATACGCCCCAGCGGATGCGCCGCGCCAAAACGCGCGAATGCTTCTTCAACCGGCACATCCGGCGAGAAGTTTGCCGCCGAACGCGCCAACATGGGCGTGCGAATCGAGCCCGGGCTGATCGAATTGACGCGGATGTTGTCGGCGGCATGGTCGAGTGCCAAGGCGCGCGTCAAGCTGTGAATTGCCCCCTTGGATGCGGCATACGCGGCGACTCCCCGCTGGCAGGCATATCCCTGAACGGATGCCAGATTAATGATGGATCCGCCTCCGCGCTTTTTCATCTCCGGGATGCCGAGATGCGCCATCAGATAGATGCTGCCAACGTTCACCATCATGCAGCGATTCCAGGTCGCAAGATCCGTTTGCAGGACCGTGCCGAAGGGATGAATTGCAGCTGCGTTGACGATGATGTCCAGCCCACCGAACTGGTTGACGGTCTTCGTAACAACCGACCGCACCTGGTCGAAATCGGTCACATCGCATTTTTCGACCAGCAGGGTCAAGCGAAGTTTTGCCGCATCGCGAGCCAACTCCTCGTTGCCAGCGGTTTCAATGCCGCCTGCGACGACTTGAGCACCTCCCGCGGCAAAGCGCATCGCAATCGCACGGCCAATTCCTGTAGTACCCGTGATCACAGCTACCCGTCCTGCAAAGTCATTCATGGGATTTGGATCCTCAGCTTTGTACATTGTGACGCTTGTTGTTCAATAAGGACCATGGACGCAATCGGCGCGTCAGTCGGACAATTCTGGGATTGCAAATTTCAACCCCTGCATCACGCCGCGCAACTCGGCGAGACCTTTCAATCTGCCCACCAACGAGTAGCCGGGATTTACTTTCTTGCCGATGTCATCGGCCAGTAGGTGTCCATGGTCAGGGCGCATGGGTATTTCGTGGTCTGGCCGGCCCGCGCGCCGCCGGTGCGCCTCTTCTTCCAGCAGAGCACGGATCATACCCACCATATCGGAACTACCGGCTAGGTGCTCGGCTTCATGAAAAGAACCGTCTGATTCTCTCGTCACCTGGCGAAGGTGCACAAAATGAATGCGGGCACCAAACTCGCGAGCCATGGCCAGCAGGTCGTTATCGGCTCTTGCTCCAAATGAACCGACACAAAACGTCAACCCGTTGGCGAGTGTATCGCAGGAAGTGAGAATCGCCCGCACGTCCTCGCGCGTTGAGACGACGCGCGGTAGGCCAAACAATGACCACGGCGGATCATCCGGATGTATGGCGAGGCGAACACCCTTCTCCTGGGCCACTGGGATAACTTCCCGCAGGAATGTAATAAGATTGCCGCACAGATCGTCTGTAGTCGTCCCCTCGTATTCAGCGATCAGGCTGCGAATCGTCTCGCGATTGTACGATGCCTCGGCTCCGGGGAGACCGGCAATGATGGTGTGTTCCAGATCTTGTCGGCGGCCCTCTGACATGGAATTGAAGCGGAGGTGTGCAGCCCGGGCACGGTGTTCGGGATAATCGGCCTCAGCGCCTTTACGCTCGAGAATGAACAAGTCGTATGCCGCGAAATCCACCGCATCAAAACGCAGAGCGTAGCCGGTAGTTGGAAGGCGCCATCGCAAATCTGTTCTTGTCCAATCGACTACCGGCATGAAGTTGTAGCAGATAACTTGCACGCCGGCGTTCGCGACCGCGGCTAGAGTGTCCTTCCACGCGCTTATGAAATGTCTATAAGGTCCGGATCGAAGCTTGATCGAATTGTGGATCGGAATACTTTCCACCACCGACCAGGTGAAGCCCGCGGCGAGAATCTCATCTCGACGCTTTAATACATCGTCCAATGGCCACGCTTCGCCTCGGTAGAAATGGTGCAAGGCGGAGACAATTCCAGTGGCCCCAGCTTGCTTGATGTGATCGAGAGGAACCGGATCATCCGGCCCGAACCATCGCCAGTTTTCCTTCATGGCTTGATGTTATCCTTCGTCTTCATGGCGGCATCCCCTAACGCGCGATGCGTGCCGACCCCCCGCGCATCACGGACTGGACTTCGGAAAGCGTCGCCATGCTTGTGTCTCCCGGAGTCGTCATGGCCAGCGCACCGTGCGCAACCCCGCACTGAACCGCCCATTCGGCTCCTTTGTCCGCAAGAAGGCCATAGATTAAGCCCGAGGCGAATGAATCTCCGCCGCCGACCCGGTCCATTATTTCCATCGACCGCTGTGGGACTTGAATGGCTTTTCCTTCATACAGCGCGACCGCGCCCCAGTCATTATTAGTTGCGGTGTGCGCTGTGCGCAGCGTGGACGCAATCAGCTTGAGGTTAGGATAAAGCTCGGCAACACGGTGCAGGAGTGATTCATAGCTCGAGACTGGCAGATGAGTGAAGTCGTCGCTCACGCCTTCGATCGCAACCCCCAGAGCCGCAGAAAAATCCTCCTCATTGCCAAAGAGGACGTCTACGGTTGATACCAATTCACGATTCACATCCTGCGCCTTGACCTTGCCGCCAATCCCTTTCCATAGAGATTCCCGATAGTTGAGGTCGTAGGAAACCAGCGTGTCCGAAGCCCGAGCCGCGTGAATGGCGGCCCTTGCGACCGATGCCGACGAGGGAGAGAGCGCGGCGAAAATTCCGCCGGTATGCAGCCAGCGAGAACCGTTTGCCGCGAAGATGTGTTGCCAATCGAAGTCGCCGGGCTGACTGTTCGCGATCGCCGTATTGCCACGGTCCGAACAGCCGACAGCGGCGCGCACGCCGAAGCCTCTCTCGGTAAAGTTCAACCCATTGCGGACCGTTCTGCCAATGCCGTCGTAGGGTACCCAGCGAACGAGCGATGTGTCCACCCCTCCCTGCAAAATCAGGTCTTCGAGCAGTTGTCCTATCGCATTTTTCGCAAATGCTGTTATGACGGCCGTTCGCATACCGAAGCACCGCCTCAATCCGCGGGCAACGTTGTATTCTCCGCCACCCTCCCAGGCGCGGAAGTTTCGAGCCGTATGGATGCGTTCCTCACCGGGATCGAGCCGGAGCATAACCTCGCCGAGACTGACACAGTCCCATCTGCAGCTTTCGGCCGCTTTCAGGATGATCGGGATCATGCCCAGCATTCTAGCTGTTTCGAATGCGGGTGGTTTGATTTCTGCTGTTCGGGGCAAGTGTCATGCGCTAGCACACGGCACAGCGCAACCGGTGCAGCGTATAATCGCCGCGAAAGAAATCGAGAGTGAAGATCCTAAGGTTAAAGACCGCGGTGGTTGAGGGTAATTTCGATTGGACATTCGTTCGCATTGAAACGGATGAAGGAATTCGAGGTCTCGGCGAATGCTTTTTCGCTCCTGGGCTGACATCCATCCTGCGCTCGCTCGAACCTTTGCTGATTGGGGAAGACGCGCGCGACATACATCGTTTGTTTCGCAAACTGCAGCTTGCAACCTCGGGCGCCGGTTCGGTTGCCGGAATTATCTACAACGCGATCAGCGGCATTGAAGCTGCGCTTTGGGATGTGCTTGGCCAGTGGCTCGACGTGCCCATTTACCGCCTGCTGGGTGGCAAGTTTCGGGATCGAGTCTGCGTCTATGCGGACTGCCACGGGGGCGAAGCGCTCGAGAGTCTGGATGAGGTGCTGCGTTCCCGCCCAGCGTCGTGGGAATCGAAAGCCTCCGCACACGCGGTAAGAGATTACTTTGGCGAGGCTGGCGAAGAGCATCCTTCCTCGCCCGACGACTATCGTCGCCAGGCTCTCAAGAAGCGAGCGGAAGGATTTACAGCTCTGAAGTTTGATCTGGACGTGCCCGGCACACAAGGCCCCGATCCTCACAATCGAGTGCTGAGCAATCGCGCCATCGATCACATGGTGAGTTTGATCGGCGCAGTTTACGACGCGGTGGGGAAGGACACCGACATCGCGGTCGATTGCCATTGGCGCTACAACGCCAGTGACATCGTGAAAGTTGCGGGCGAACTCGAGCCATTCCGGCTGCTGTGGCTGGAGGATCCGGTTCCGCCCAACAATACTGCGGCACTGAAGGAAGTAAGTTCAAAGGTGCGAATGCCGATCGCAACCGGAGAGAATCTTTTCCTCTTCGAAGGCTTTCAGGAAATCATCGCGCAACACGCGTTAAGCGTTGTTACTCCGGACCTTCAGAAAGTTGGGGGTTTAGCCGTCGCCCAAGCTATTGCGCAGTTTGCCGACGTCCATACCATGCCGGTTGCTCCTCACAACATCAGCAGTCCGGTCGGCACTTTAGCCGCGGCTCACTTCTGTGCCGCGATCCCAAACTTTCTTGCCCTCGAGTTTCATGCTTCCGACGTGCCCTTTTGGAATGATCTGATCGAAGGATTGCCGAAGCCAATGATTCAGAATGGTTTCATTTCCATCCCGGAGAAACCTGGCCTCGGGGTAACGCTGAATGAGGACGTTGCCCGGCGCTATGCGCGCAAGGGCGAACCATTTCTTGAATAAAGGTATTGCGGACTGAAGCTGTTGATACTGAACTCTATGCCAATTTCGAAGATAGAAGTCTTGGGGAAGATTGTGGCGTCCGGTCTGGTCGCTGTGATTCGGGCGGAGAATCCTGATCAAGCAGCTCGCATCGCTGATGCCTGCGCTCTTGGGGGCGTGGCTGCGCTGGAAATCACGTTCACCGTTCCGGGAGCAGCCGGAGTCATCGAGCATCTGGCGAGGAAAGGTTCCAACGACATTTTGCTGGGAGCGGGCACCGTTCTTGATCCGGAAACCGCGCGCATCGCCATTCTCGCGGGAGCACAGTTTGTAGTTAGCCCTGCGCTTAACACGGAGACGGCGCGCCTCTGCAATCGCTATCAGGTACCTTATATGCCTGGCGCCGCAACGATCGGCGAAGTGATCGCAGCCATGGAGTGCGGCGCCGATGTCGTGAAAGTGTTTCCCGGCGAAATCCTCGGGCCGGCATTCGTTAAAGCGGTGAAAGGACCGCTGCCTCAAGCGCAGCTTATGCCCACCGGCGGCGTCAGCCTGGAGAATGTCGACCAGTGGATCAATGCCGGGTCGGTTGCCATCGGAGTTGGTGGGAATCTGACCGCCGGAGCTAAGACCGGCGATTTCGCTTCCATTACCAAGCTTGCCCGGCAGTTCGTGGAGAAAATCAAAGAGGCGCGCGCGCAATGAGCACGACCAAGTTGTGGAAATCAGACGACGAGCTCTTCGCCATCGTGCAGCGCGAGTTGTTCACCTGCGTCGTGGGCGATGTGATGGACAAGCTGGATCTTCAGCACCAGTTCCTCCCACCACAGATTCAACCTCTTCGTCAGGATATGGTTGTGATCGGACGGGCTATGCCAGTACTTGCGGTAGATGTTTTTGCTGAAAGGCTCGCCGGTAGCGCCAACAAGCTGATGGACAAGCCGTTTGGACTGATGCTGGAAGCACTCGACGACCTCCACGCGAATGAGGTCTACGTGAACACCGGCTCCTCACCCCGAAACGCGCTCTGGGGAGAACTGATGAGTGCGCGCGCCTGGATACTGGGCAGCCGGGGAGCTGTATTGAATGGCTACGTAAGGGATACGAAGGCTATTCTGAATATGAATTTCCCGACTTTCGGTTTCGGTTCGTACGGACAAGACTCGGCGCCGCGTTACAAGGTAGTCGACTTTCGCATTCCGGTTGAGATTGGATCGGTACGCGTCCGTCCCGGAGATATTCTGTTCGGCGACATCGATGGAGTTTTGTTGGTTCCTGCCGAAGCAGAAACTGACGTGTTCACCCGGGCGCTGGAAAAGGCTCGGGGCGAAAAGCTGGTGAGAAAGGCTATCGAGGAAGGAAGCAGCGCGGTGGAAGCGTTTGAGAAGTACGGAATCATGTGAAGAAAAATGGAGACATCGATCCTGATTGGAAGCCCCTCGCCTCGCGCGCAACAGGTGCGCAACTTTCTTAAACAAAATAATTTGCAAGCCTGGATTGCATGGCGGCCCGAAGAACTGCTGATGCTCTCCGGATATCTTCCATTTTGGGGTGCGTCGTTCCTGATTCATTTCGCCGATGCGGAACCCGTGCTCTTCGTTCCGCAGATTGAACCGCGAGACCACATCCCTGCTGGGCTGCGAGTTCAGGAATATCCCTGGGGCGATCTCAAATGCTCCGATCCATATTCGGTGCTGGTATCGGCGATTGGAACTGAGCTGGTTCACGCAAGGCTCAGTGCGGAAAAGGTAGGGATGAATCCTGGCTCCTCGAGAATCGCTCTACCGATTCAAGCGGCCGAACAGATTCCCATCCCTGAAGGTTTTGCGGAACAACTCTCCGCCCTCACCGCGAAGCCGGACGCGCAGCGTCAATCGGCTTTTGCAGATCTTTACTTGAGAAAGACTGCAGAAGAGATCCAAGCAATCCGTTTGGCAAACCGGGTCGCGAATGTTGGGTTGGATGCTTTCTTCGAGAACTTGCAACCGGGAATTTCGGAGGCAGATATCGCAGCGGCGGTAGAATCGGCCATCTATCGGCAGATTGACCGTGATGGGATATTTCATTCCCGAGGCTGGGCTATGGTCCAATCGGGCCCCAACAGCGCCGACGCAGGACGATTTAATCGCTCGACTGGACGGCGCCTAGAGAATGGCGACTTGGTCTTGATCGAATTGGCAACGTGCGTCAATGGTTACTGGAGTGACCTCACGCGCACGGCTGCGGTAGGTTCGGCGAGGGCTGAAGTCGCGCAGATACTGGGGCTTGTCAGAGATGCGCAGCAAGCCGCGATCGATGGGGTAAGCGCAGGAGTTTCGGCTGGTTACATTGACGCATTAGCAAGGGAGAAGATTGCAGCACAAGGACTCTCGTCTTTCTTCACCCATCACACCGGTCACCATGTTGGCTTCCGCTATCATGATCCCGGATTTTTGATCGCTCCGGGAGTAAGCGCGAAGCTTGAGCCCGGCATGATGATTACGATCGAGCCGGGAGCGTACGTCCCAGAACGTGGCGGAGGTGCGCGGATCGAGGATAACGTGCTGGTCACCGAATCAGGCCACGAAGTGCTTTCCAGAATGGAAGGAAGCAAGCGGACATGATCAGCATTGATCTTTCGGGCAAGACGATTCTGATCACCGGGGCCATGGGCGCGATTGCGGAGCACATGGTGCGCAGGCTGGCCGAGAGCGGTGCGACGCTGGTGCTCACCGATATTAAAGCGGAGGAGCAAGCCAGAAAGACTCTCGGCGAATGGCAGATTCCGCCTTCGTCTTATTTTTATTTTGCCGCTGATATTACCGAATCGAGCCAGGTCAACAGGGTGGTGAATGCAGCTTTCGCGAAGTCTCCGGGGATGGATACGGTCATCGGCCATGCGGGGGGCTGCGGACTGCACCCGTTTGCGAGTACATCGGAAGCCGACTATGAGCGCATCTTCCGCTTCAATTATTTTGCGCAAACTTATCTTGCGCGTGCGGTGCTGGCGTACTGGATGCAGCGCAAGATTGCCGGCCATCTGATCTTTACCTCTTCTTATGTAGCTCGAATGCCGCACACGCAAATCCCCGCGTACGCTTCGGCCAAAGCGGCTCTGGAAAACTTTGCCCGCAGCCTCGCACTCGAGTATGCACTGACCGGTACTCGTGTGAATGTGATTTCGCCGGGGAACGTGGCGGCCGGCAGCTCGCTGAAGGTTTTCGACGAAGACCCCGCCTACCGGGAATTTGTGCTTCGAGTTTCGCTGGGTAGAAGAAACAGTCCGGAGTCGATCGCGGACGCGTTTGTTTTTCTGTGCTCGCCGCTGGCGAGCGAGATTAACGGACAAGTCCTCAGTCCTGACTATGGCGCGGGCATCGGGAATCGGTTATGAAGATTGGCCTCGGCCTCTACCGTCACATGCTGACGCGTGACTATTACGACTTCGCGCGGCAGGCAGGCTGTACTCATGTAGTGGTTCATCTGGTCGATTACTTCAATCAGGGCCCGTCCAACCCGCGCAACAATCAACCCACCGGCTCAAAATACGAAGCTTGGGGAGTTGCTGGCGATCCAACGCAGCTTTGGACAGTAAGGGAACTGAGGACGCTTCGCGGGGAGATTGAAGATGCTGGACTGGTCTTGGCCGCGATCGAGAATCTCGATCCTGCGCACTGGCACGATATTTTGCTCGACGGTCCGCTGCGTCCGCAACAGATCGAGAAAGTGAAGGCCATCATTCGTGGCCTGGGCGAAGCTGGTATTCCGGTGCTCGGCTACAACTTCAGTCTGGCAGGCGTATGCGGACGCGTGACCGCCCCTCGGGGGCGTGGCCGCGCCATCACGCTCGGGATGGATGGTCCCGCCGAAGACGTGGCCATTCCCAATGGAATGATCTGGAACATGATCTACGACCGCAACGCGCCGGCCGGTACTCTGCCCTCGATCTCGCATGAAGAACTTTGGCGGCGCCTGCAACGATTTCTGGAAGAGGTCATTCCCGTCGCCGAGGAATCGGGCGTGCAACTCGCCGCCCATCCTGACGATCCTCCCATGCCGACCATGCGGCGGCAACCGCGCCTTGTCTATCAGCCTCACATGTATCAAAGGTTGATTGATCTGGCTCCGAGCCGCAGTAATGCGCTTGAGCTGTGTGTGGGTACTCTGGCCGAAATGACCGAGGGGAACATCTACGATGCGGTGGATCAATACAGCAAACAAGGCAAAGTTGCATATATTCATCTTCGCAATGTCGTGGGGAAGGTGCCACACTATCGCGAAACCTTCATTGACGAAGGCGATGTGGACATGATTCGTATTCTCGCGATTCTTCACCGTAACGGGTTCGACGGCGCGCTCATTCCCGATCACACACCGCAGATGACGTGTTCAGCTCCCTGGCACGCTGGCATGGCGCATACGCTCGGCTTCATGCTCGCGGCGAAGGCGGTGATTGAATCTCCGCTGCGATGCGGCTCGGATCTGGCGACCACGCATGGAGGCAACTAGCCTGAAAACCGTCTCTGGTCCGGCCTATTCGCGCGGCCCACTCGTCATTGCAGCCACTGTCTCCACGCTGGGCGGCTTGCTGTTTGGTTATGACAACATTGTGATCAGCGGCGCGATTGGATATTTAAGTCAGTTGTTCCACTTGGACGCAGCGGGAGTGGGCTGGGCCGCAGGGTGCGCGCTGGTGGGATGTATTGCCGGTTGTGCAGCGGCCGGGACTGTTGCCGACTATCTGGGCAAGAAAAAAGGTCTTGCGCTTTGCGCCCTCTGTTTCGCTCTGTCCTCAGTTGGAATGATCTTTGCCTCGAATCTGCATCAGTTTGTTTTCTGGCGTCTGATCGGCGGAGTGGGCATCGGTGCGGCATCCGTGATTTCTCCGAATTATATTGCCGAGATAGCTCCCACGCGGGTTCGCGGCCGCTGCGTAACTCTCTACCAACTCGGGATCGTAGTCGGAATACTTGCCGCCGTCTTCGTCAACATGCTCATTCAGCGCATGGGCGACGAAGCGTGGAATGTATCCACGGGCTGGCGCTGGATGTTTCTCGCCGGTGTTGTGCCGGCAATTCTGTTCGGATTGATGATCCTCCCCGCGGTCGAAAGCCCGCGCTGGCTCATGAAAATGGGCCGGCGCGATCAGGCCCTCGGTGTACTTGCCAAAATCAATGGCTCCGAGGCTGCCAGGCACGAAGCTGCTGAAATCGAGAGTTCGCTGGCCAGTGAAGAGGGCCACATCTCGGAACTCTTCACCACTTTCCGGCGCCCGCTGCTGCTTGGCATCATGCTGGCGGGGTTGCAACAGATCAGTGGCATCACGCCGTTATTTTCTTTCTTGCCGGAGATTTTTCGCTCGGCCGGAACCGCAACCAGTGACGCATTCTTCCAGTCAGTGCTGGTGAGCCTGATCAATCTCTTGTTTACACTGTTCGCCCTCTGGCTGGTGGATCGTGCCGGACGCAAAACTCTAATCCTGGCCGGCACTACGCTTCAATTCGTTTCGTTTGCATTGGTCGGCTGGTTTTATCACATCCAGGGCAGCGGCTTGGCCGTCTTGATTTTTGTGATGGCTTTTGTCGCCGGGCATGCGTTTGGCAACGGCGTAGCCTGCTGGGTCATCATCTCGGAAATCTATCCGACCAAGGTCCGCGGGCGCGGCATGTCGATCGCTACTACCGCGCTCTGGCTGGTGGGGTACCTGGGAAACCAGTTATTTCCGATCATGCAAAAGCATCTCGGATCGGACGGCACTTTCTGGTGCTTCAGCGCCGGAGCATTGTTGACGGTCATCCTGGTCGGCTGGCTGATCCCCGAAACCAAAGGCCGGTCACTGGAAGAGATCACAAAGTTTTGGACTGATGAAAAGGTCATCATGGCGGGATAGAATCCGTCGCCAAACATGGGAGCGTTGCCGATGAAGATCATTTTCCGTTATTCATACTGCCTCTTGATGCTCATTGCTGCCGTATGTGCCCAGGACACAACCCACGCGGGATATCGATCCTTACGAGTGGATGCTGGGAAAGTCGTCGGAGAAATCCGTTCGTTTCAGGGATTGAACGGTTTACCGAGCCCCGTGATGGCGGGACTTCCAAATCTAGTCCGACAGTACAAAGATCTTCGTATTAATCAGGTTCGAACTCACGATGCAATGGGTCCCACAGAAATCGATTCAAAGTTCGTTCTCAGCAACGGAGAGCTTACTTGGCTCATTCCCGACAACGCGCAGCGCGCCGGAGTGNNAACGTCAATCCGCCGGATGATTTCGACAAGTTTGCCAGCGTGGTGAAACACATTGCTATGCACTACAACCAGGGCTGGGCCAACGGTTTCCACTATGGCATTCGCTATTGGGAGTTCTGGAATGAGCCAGATGGCTTATTCTGGTCCGGCACACCTGAGCAGTTTTACTCTCTGTATGAGAAGACCGCCCGTGCCCTGAAGTCTGTGGATCCCACGCTCAAAGTTGGCGGTGACGGCAAAGCTTTTCCGTCCGACGATGGAGGCTACCGCGAAGGATTCATCGACTACTGCGCCTCCCATCATCTGCCGCTTGATTTTTATTCCTGGCACACCTATGCCAACGGTTCCGCGGATCCGTATGACGCGGTTCGCCTCGCCAAGGAAATCCGCGGCACTCTGGACACGCATGGGTTTCCTCACGCAGAGAGCATTCTCTCCGAATGGAATCTGAGCGCTGACTTTACCGAGTCCGAAAAGGCCGAGCTTCAAGGCGCACACAACGCTGCCTACATCGGCGCGGTGCTCAGCTATTTTCAGGACACCTCCATTGACCACGCCCACTTCTATCGTGGAGATGCGGCGTGGATGGGGCTCTTCGGCCTTGACGGCAAATACTTCAAGACCGCATATACGTTCAAGGCGATGGGCAAAATGCTGGACACGCCGCAGCGCCTTCCCGTCGAGGGAATCGATACTTTTGGTTTTGCGGCGCTTGCGGGCCGCTCCGCGGATGGCAATACAATTCAGATTCTGATCAGCAACTATGCGATTCCCGCGAATTACAAGCCGGACCTCATGCCGATGCCCCCTGAATTGCAAAAAGCAGCGCCGCCCATGCCTGATATGTCTAAAGTCAAGTTCCTGCCGCCGCGCACTGACATCGTTTACCGTGATAACCGCGGCTACTACCTGACCATTAGCAACTTGCCCTGGGGAACAGCTGCGTTCAGCATAAAGCGCTACCGAATCAGCAAGACCCAGAACCTCGACCTGGTGGAAGAGAGATCTGGGAAGGAAGGCGCCTTGCATTTGTCTAATTCTCTCGCGCCCGACACCTTGGAATTTATCGTTCTCACGCGCCGGTGACTAGTCGGTTCGAAATCAGGAGGAACAATGGAAAAGACGAGGGAAGATCATGAGGGTAGAGAAACGTCAATCTCCGGGCGTCGCCGATTCACTCGCCGCAGTCTGCTGAAGGCGGGAGCCGCAGTTGCATCGGCCGCTATCCTGCCTTCCGGACTTGTGGCCGCTGCACTCCGAGGTCAGAGCGTTTCCGGAACGAAGTCCGATTCCCCAAAATCCAAATCTCCTGCGATGAATCCGCGCTGGTATGGCTTTAATCTGCTCGAGTATTTCTCCACCGATGCGGACTGGATGAAGTATTTTCCTTACAAGAACGATGGGATGTTCCAGGAAGATGACTTCCGCTGGATTCGCGACTGGGGTTTCAACTGGGTGCGCTTGCCCATGGACTATCGTTTTTGGACCGGCCCCGATCTGTTCACCATTGATGAGAAGCGGATCGAACCGATAGACCGGGCTATCCGGCTGGGAGAGAAATATGGAATCCATGTTAACGTTTGTCTCCACCGCGCGCCGGGCCTATGCATTCTCGACACGATGGACGAAAAGCTTACGGGCATTGCGGTCACGAAGGAGAGGACCAACGTATTCAGCGATCCGCACACGTTCGATGCTTTCGTTCGCCAGTGGACTTTCTTCGCAGATCGCTACAAGGGCATTTCGAGCCAAAAACTTAGCTTTAACCTCGTAAACGAGCCCGTCGCGCTGCCGAGTGAATCTGAACTGGCAGAGATGGAGAAGCATAGTCCGGTTAAAACGACGGATCTCTTCAGCGCCGAATTTCTGCAACGTCATGCCAAGGACTACACGCGTTTGGCCAAGGCTTCCGCGGACGCGATTCGTGCGCACGACCCACAGCGCTTAGTAGTGACCGATGGTTATCCGGGAGGAGGCTCGCCGATTCCAGACCTCTTCGGCACGGGGATGATGCAGAGTTGTCATACCTACAATCCCATTCAAGTCACGCACCACAACTGCGAGTGGGTACGGGGCATCCTCAACGGATCAGAACCCAT
>PLHQ01000108.1:0-56763 GCA_003138975.1 Acidobacteriaceae bacterium
TGGTGAGCGCGGCAGGATTCGAACCTGCGACCCATGCCTTAAAAGGGCATTGCTCTACCAACTGAGCTACGCGCCCATCCTTGTCCAAATAGTTTACCATTGGCCGTACAGCGAGACCTTTGATGGTTCCGTCAAGAATGGAATGAACAGCAACCAAAATAAAGATTAGGATGCCCGCAACGCCAGCGAAGCAGGTATAGACTGGACCCAGTGCGAATCGCATGACGCAAGTCTCAGGAGACGGGCACCTCATCGGCGTGGATGTCGGCGGCACCAAAGTCGCCGCTGGTCTGGTAAACGCAGCAGGTGAAATCACCTATCAAACGCGTACGCCGATGGTGGCAAATGATGCCGCCGCTGGTTTGGCAGCCGTAATCTCAGCCATCAACTCCGTACGAGCCGCCAACAATTCTCCCTCCGAGAACGGCCTGATTACCGGCATCGGCATCTGCGCTCCGGGCCCTCTCGATCCGCGGAGTGGCATCGTGATCAACCCTCCGAATCTCCCGGGCTGGCGCAATTTTCCGCTGGCCGCGGAAATATCGAAGACCTACAGCTTGCCCGTTCGTGTCGACAATGACGGCAACGCTGCCGCATTGGCGGAAGCCTTGTGGGGAGCTGGCCGCGGCTTTCGCAACGTTTTCTGCGCCACGATCGGTACCGGAATCGGAACCGGCATTGTGTTCGATGGCCGCATTTATCATGGCCGTACCGGTGCGGCCGCGGAAGGTGGCCACAATACAATCGACTATCGCGGCCCGCGCTGCGGATGCGGCAAGCTGGGCTGCATCGAAGTTCTGGCGTCTGGCTCGGCGATCGCTCGCAGGGCTGCGGAAAAAATTGCTAAGGAGGGCCGTGCCTCTTTAATGTTGGACCAAGCCGGAGGCCGTCTTGATCGCATCACCAGCGAGATGGTCGGCAAGGCTTATGAGGCAGGGGATTTGCTGGCCAAAGAGGTTTTACAGGAAACTGCGCTGCTCCTGACCGTGTGGCTGGGAAATATCGTGGATTTGCTCGAGCCCGATGTGATGATCATTGGTGGGGGCGCCGGCGCTATGCTGCGACCGTTCTTTGGTGAAATACGGGAACGACTGCCAAGCTGGTGCGTGAATTCGCATTGCCAGGAAGTTCCGCTACTGGCTGCGCATTACGGCGCAGATGCTGGCATTGCTGGAGGGGCAGCCCTCTGTCGTTGACGGCGTCGCTAGCGCGGTCTCGAGCAGCGCCGACGATCTGCGTTTCTCATCATGCTCGTGCTTTGACGATCATGGCTTCCCAAATCTCCTTCGATTTGAGAATGAGTTCGACCGCTTCGCGGACTGCGCCGTGACCCGCGAGTGCTTTCGTCGTGTAGTGCGCGGCTGTTTTCACCTCGGGGACGGCGTCGCCGACGGCGACGGCAAGGCCAACGCGGCGCATTAAAGGGATATCGGGCAGATCATCGCCAATATAGGCGACGGCAGAATCGGAGACGCCTGCGTTTGCAAGAATTTCTTCGTACGCCGGCATCTTCAGCGGTTGCTTCATATAAATAAAGTCCATCTTCATCTCGCGAGCGCGGCGGAGCAGCGCCGCACTCTCGCGACCGGTAATGCACCCCGTAAGCAGCCCCGCAGTATGCGCGAGGGTCAGTCCTTGGCCGTCGTGCGCGTCGAACGTCTTGATTTCAAGGGCGGTGCCATCGGTTTGCGAGAGCAGCGTAACGCTGCCGTCGGTCATCGTGCCGTCCACATCCATGAGAAGCAGGTTGATTTGCGCGGCACGTTTCTTGAGTGCGGGAGATATTTTGAGAAGACCAGCCAAAGACGCCTCCAAATGAAAACATAAGGAACAGTGAGTCTAAGACAAAAGCCAGTCACGTGGCCACCTGAACGGTCTCGCAACTTCAACCAGTCGACCCGCAATGTGATTCGTATCACAAGGCGTCGTGATTTCGACCACGGTTTTGATTAGGCTTCTGAGGAGAAAATCGCAGAACCCAACCGCTTCTGCGAGCGGATGAGAGGCGAACTGCTTGCGATAACATTTCCATCCTCAGAGGAGTTGCTGGAAGGCAATTATCTTTGAAAAACGAATCGTGACGTGGAGTCGAGAATGGAAAACGAATATAAGCACCGCGTGGTAGCTTGGTGGAGCTCAGGCCAGACAGGGCTTGCCAAATCCGATTCGGCCCCGAATGCCATCCATTTCGCGGCGCCGCCGCAGTTCGGTGGCCTCGAAGGCAGGTGGACCCCCGAAGATTTACTAATGAGTGCGGTTGCGAGTTGTTACACAACCACATTCCATGCCATCGCCGGAAGCTCGAAATTCGATTACACCGACTTGGAGGTTGAGGCCGAAGGGATCGTAAGCAAGGCTGGAACCGGTTATAGCTTTAGCGAGATTGTTCTTCGTCCCAGCCTGACAATTCCCAATGAAGACAGTCGCGAGCGGGCAATCGCTCTTCTGCAAAAAGCCAAGGAGTTATGTCTGGTGTCGCGGGCGCTGGCAACCGCACAAAATTTCGAGATTAAGATTAGGATCGGCAGGCAAACCGCTGTATAGATCGCAGTCGGTGTAACGAGATTCGAAATCCGTGAGGGGCACCAGCTCCGTCGAACCTCAGAAGTCTTCCCCCGAGGACGGGTGTTTCCGGAACGTGATTGGAATCGTGCATGACGGTTGACTTTTTGGATTCCGATTTCAAGGATCTCTACATCTGCAAATCGCCGAGGGAAGCTCCAGCAACTGAGATGCTTTGCATTGGCGTTTCCTCCGGCTTAGGGCTGAGAATTCAGCGAGGCGAACTGACAGCCACGGGTTGCTTGGCTTTTTCGGCTTCCAATCTGCGGATTGTCGTTCGGAGCCAGTCGCCGAGTGCTGTCTCAATCTCCAGCTGCGTCCCCGTGCGGTACAAATTCTCAAGAGTCTCTCCACTCAAAGACAGTGGGATGTGGAGGCAGGGAGTTTGTTCCTTGCGCGCGTCCTCAGGAACAAATTGCATCAGAAGACATTCGCTGCACGGTTCGCGGTCCTTCGAATTAAAGTTCATGCATGTGGGAGAATCTTCGAAAACGAACCTCGGCCGCCAGGATTCGCGCGGCAATCGACCGTAACCGCCTTGCTCAAGGAATTCCAGTTCGAACTTAAGTACATCCAGCAGGTTGCGATTGTCTGTCGGCATAAGCCTACCTCACCGCCATTTTGGTCTCCGATTTCAAATGACGCCGTGATCCTCATCACAGTTTGTCGTGAGGACCATCACGCGTGCTGCGCATATCAATATTAACTCAGAGTTGTCTCCGGAAAACGGGACAAACATGCACGTGTGACCGGGGTCACAGAACCTCTTCGCTCAGAGAGTTCAATATTGCAACAGGTTTGATGTATCCTCGTTCCTGATGTTGCGGCAAAAATTTGACTGGAGCTCAAAATGAAGAGAATCGATCTTAAAGTGTTTACGATTGCAATGGCAATTGCTGTTGTCTTAAGCGTTTCCTTGTCTGCGCGGGCGCAGGACGCAGCAGGACTCTTCAAATCGAAATGTGCCGCATGCCATGGCGCTGACGGAACCGGTTCGGCGACGGGAAAGAAGATGGGCGCCCACGACTTCACAACTGCCGAAGTGCAAGGGTTGTCGGACGCGCAGCTCACGGATATCATCACGAACGGCAAGAACAAGATGCCGAAGTATGCGTCTCTGCCGCCGGAGCAGATCAAGGGGCTTGTGGCTTACATCCGCACCCTTAAGAAATAATCCGGTTTCTTCTTGGCAAGCAGGTTGGTCTAGCGTGGCGGATGATTCGCTGCGAAGCATAGAGTGTGCCTACGCAGCGGCGTATAGGGGATAGAGGAAGAGAAGGAGCAGATTCTTTCAATGAATCAGCGAGAACGCATCCGCGACTGGGCGCAGCCAATCTACTTTCTGGGGCAGAATCCCATCACACTTACGGGCGCCGTGGTCACCACGAGCACGGCGCTCACCACCATAGCCTTCTGGTTCTATGACGTCTTTCTGCCGGGGCCGCCGCACCCTTACATTGGCTTGCTGGTCTTTCTGATCCTCCCGGGAATTTTTGTATTGGGCTTGCTGCTGATTCCTCTTGGGATCTGGCTTAGGCGACGAAGTCTGCGTGGGAGTGGGAATCTACCGGGAACCTATCCCGCCATCGACCTGGGCCTGCCGGTCGTCCGCCGGACCTTGGAGTGGGTCGCCTTTGCAACTGTGCTCAATCTTCTGATCATTGGTACGGCGTCGTACCGCGGTGTGCAGTACATGGATTCGACAAGTTTTTGTGGGACAACCTGCCACACCGTGATGGCCCCTGAGTACGCGGCCTATCAGAATTCTCCACACTCGCGAGTGGATTGTGTGGAGTGTCACATTGGGCCCGGAGCCGGGTGGTTTGTGCGATCCAAGCTTTCCGGTCTCCGGCAAGTAGCTGCGGTGACGTTCCATACCTATTCGCGACCGATTCCTTCTCCGGTAAAGTACCTCCGCCCGGCGCGTGAAACCTGTGAGCAGTGTCACTGGCCACAGCGCTTTACCGGCGACAAGTTCCTGGTGAATAAAAGCTACAAGGACGACGAAAAGAACACGCAGCAGACGGATGTTTTACTGCTGAAAGTGGGTGGACGTACCTGGCAAGGCTCTGTCGGTATTCACGGCCATCACCTAGCGGACACGGTGCGCATCCGCTACATTTCGACCGACCCCGAACGGCAGACGATCCCGGTGGTGTATTACACCGACGATAGCGGAAAGACCACTGAATTTATTTCCACCGATGTGAAGCCAACTCAACAACAGTTGGATAAGGGAGAACATCGCACGATGGATTGCGTGGACTGCCACAACCGTCCCACGCATACCTTCGAGTTGCCCGAAAACGCAGTCGATCGGCAAATGTCTCTGGGGCGCATCAGCCCGGAGCTGCCCTTCATCAAGAAAAAAGCGGTGGAGGTTCTCAAGGTAGACTATCCCGCGCGGGATGTGGCCAAGCAGCGCATCCTGGACGAACTTAATAATTTCTATCGGACGAACTATCCGCAGATTTATCAGACACGGCGGACGCTGGTGCAGCAGGCGGGCGACGAGGTGGCGAATATCTACCTTCGCAACATCTTCCCCGACATGCGTGTGACCTGGGGCGTTCATCCCAACAATCTCGGTCATAATGACTCGCCGGGGTGCTTCCGCTGCCATGATGGCAGCCATGCCAGTGCCGATGGCCAGACCATCACCAACGATTGTTCTGCGTGCCACAACCTGCTGGCGGTCGGGGAGGGAAACCCGAAAGTGCTCACGGATCTTGGCATGCAGTAAGGCCGAGAGTTTGACATGGCTGAAACAAAAGTTGTGCGACGGAACTCGAGCACTGGCGTGGGAATTATCATCGCGCCGATTCTCGCCATAGTTCTCTCCCTTCTGTTTTCGGAACCGGGACGCGCCGCCGGGCGCGCAGTCGATCAACCCGGAGCGGAATGTCTGGCGTGCCACGGCGACAAGAGCATGAGCACGACGCGAGGCGGCAAGCCGGTTTCGCTGTATGTGGACGGGAAGAAATTTGCGACTTCCGTACATGGCAGCTTCGGATGCACGGGCTGCCACGCCGACCTAGAAGGAAAAGATCTGCCGCACGACACGCCGGCGCCGGTAAAGTGTGGCACGTGCCATACCACCGAGCAGGAGCAACATGCCCGGTCCCTCCACGGGAAGGCGGTTGCGCGCGGCGATCCGCTGGCACCCCGTTGTGTGAATTGTCACGGGAACCACGACATCTATCCCGTGAAGGACGCGCGGTCATCGGTGGCGCCGCTGAAAGTGCCCTTCGTTTGCGGCCAGTGTCATCGCGAAGGAACTCCTGTTTCGCGCAATCGCCCCATTCCCCAGGACAATATCTTGGAGAACTACTCCGAGAGCATCCACGGAGAGGCGTTGCTGAAGAAGGGACTGTCGGTGGCCCCGAACTGCGCCACCTGCCACACCCCGCACTTGATATTGCCGCATACCGATCCCGCCTCTTCGATCAATCGCCGAAACATTGCCGCCACCTGCACGAAATGCCATACGCAAATCGAAAGCGTTCACCGGAAGATTATTCGTGGAGAGCTGTGGGAAAAACAGGCCAACATCCTGCCGGCCTGCGTCGACTGCCATCAGCCGCATAAAATCAGGAACGTCTTCTATTCACAGGGTATGGCCAATGCGGACTGCATGCGTTGCCACGGGGACGAGAAACTGCGTCGCGCGCGCGACGGGCAATCCATGTACGTCAACATCGGCGAGGTGAGCCATTCGCGCCACAGCAAAATTGCCTGCAGCCAGTGCCACTCGGAGGTAAATGCCTCCCGGGTGCGCCCTTGCGAGACGATCACCCGCGGAGTGGACTGCACCTCCTGCCACGATGAAATTGGCAAGCTGTACGTGACCAGCATCCACGGACAACTTACCGGCAAGAATGATCCGAACGCCCCGACCTGCAAGGAATGCCATGGCACGCACGGAGTGCTGGGCAAACAGGATCCACAGTCGTCGACTTTTGCGACCAATGTTCCCGGGCTTTGTGGGCGGTGTCATCGCGAGGGCCAGATGGCTGCCGTGCGCTACACCGGAACGCAGCACGAAATCATCACGCAACTACACGGAGAGCATTCACGGAACTCTGCTGAAGAACGGCCTGACGGTGACGGCGACTTGCACCAGTTGCCACACCGCTCACCAGATTCTTCCCCGCACCGATCCGGAATCGAGCGTTAGCTCGGCCAATGTGCCGGTGACATGCGGTCGGTGCCACCATGGCATCGAGGAGCAGTTCGAGAACAGCATCCATGCCAAGCGAGTGAACGGGTCCACCAAGGAACTTCCGGTTTGCAACGATTGTCACACCGCACACGCCATCCGCCGTACGGATGAGGACCGTTTCCGCCTGGACATGGACAAGTGCGGACGCTGCCACGCGGAGATCGCCAAGACCTACTTTGATACCTATCACGGCAAGGTCTCGCGGCTTGGGTACACGAAAACGGCAAAGTGCTATGACTGCCATGGAGCACACGACGTGCTCAGGGTGACGGATCCACGCTCGCACCTCAGCCGCGCAAATGTGGCGGCCACCTGCCAGAAGTGCCATGCGGGCGCAACCCGGCGCTTCGCCGGATACCTGACGCACGCCACGCACCACGACCCGCGAAAGTACCCGTTCCTGTTCTACACCTTCTGGGGCATGACCATGCTGCTCCTGGGGACATTCGTGATCGGTGGCCTTCATACCCTGCTCTGGCTGCCCCGGGCTTTCCAGATGCGCCGGGAGTTGCGCTCCGCTGAAGCCGAATCTGCAGCTACGCCTGAAACTCCCGCCAGCAAGGAGAGCCCCGATGCGTAAGGGCGACGCTGCCGAACGCCAGTTCATCCGCTTCACCCGGCTGCAGCGGATCCTGCACATCTGCATGATCGTGAGCTTCATTACCCTGGCGCTGACCGGACTAACCCTGAAGTTCTCCTACACGAAATGGGCGGCAGTGCTTTCTCATCTGCTCGGGGGATTCGAGAGCGCAGGCTACATTCACCGCAGTGCCGCCGTCGTGATGTTCGGAGTTTTCACAACCCATCTGGTGGACCTGTACCGATTGAAGACGAGAGTGCACGGTTCGTGGCGCGCGCTGCTGCTGGGACCGAGCAGCATGCTCCCCACCCGAAGGGACTTCACTGAGTTTGTGGGCACGCTGAAGTGGTTTGTCGGCCTGGGCAAGCGGCCGGCCTACGGCCGCTGGACGTACTGGGAGAAATTCGACTATTTCGCGGTGTTTTGGGGGATCGCGGTGATCGGTTCTACCGGCCTCACGCTGTGGTTTCCGGTGTTCTTCACGCGCTTTTTGCCGGGGTCGTTCCTCAACATCGCAACCATCATTCACAGCGACGAGGCGCTGCTCGCCACCGGCTTCATCTTTACCGTGCATTTTTTCAATACCCATTTGCGGCCCGAAAAGTTTCCCATGGACATCACTGTATTCACCGGGCGCATGCCGGTGGAAGAATTACAAAGGGACAAGCCAAGAGAGTATGAAGCACTGGTCGCCAGCGGCAAGCTGGAGGAAAAAATGGAGGAGGCTTATCCAGCGATCGTCATCCGTGCCATTCGAGCCTTCGCCTGGGTGGCACTGGCGGTGGGATTCTGCATCGTGCTGTGGATCATCTATGCCATGTTGTTCGCATACCGCTAGAGCAGTTTGCAGTTGAATTGGGGAGAAGGGCGTTGAAATGCTCGCGACTCTGGTCGCTTTGGTTTATCTGATTGGTGCTCCGGCTTTGCCCGCGGCAGACCAGGATTGTCTGGCATGCCATGGCCAGGCGGGAATGAAGTCCGACGCCGGGAAAGACCTTTCGATCGACCCGGCCAGGCATGCAGCCAGCGCACACGGGGTTCTCGGCTGCAAAGACTGTCACACCGCTATCAAAGAATTCCCGCATCCGGCCAAAATCGCCAAAGTGCGATGCGCCACATGCCATGCGGACGAGGCCAAGTCCTCCCCTGCCAGCGCCCACTCCATCCTCGGCGAATCCGCGTGCGCTTCGTGTCATGGCAGCGTGCACCAGCTCACCACGACGGAAAAGCTGATTCCCGGAAAGTGCATGGAGTGTCATGCCGAGGAAGTGCAGGCCCTCGAATCCAGCATCCACGGGCAGGCCGCGAAAAACGGCGACCCCGACGCGCCCAAGTGCCAGTCCTGCCACGGCTCCATCCACGCTGTGAAAGCCTCCGGCGAAGCGGACTCAACCGTTGCTCGTAAGAACCTGGCGGATACTTGCGCCAGGTGCCACAGCGATGCCGGTTTTTTGTCGCGGCACCAAATTCCGGTGGCGCATCCGGTCAATTCCTATAAGCAGAGCGTTCATGGGCGCGCGGTCGCGCTCGGCAAGGATGCGGCTGTGTGTTCCAGTTGCCATGGCAGCCATGACATCTATCCCGCCACTGATGAGCGATCCAAGGTCAATCACTGGAAAGTGCCGGAAACCTGCGCGCAATGCCATATGGAAATCGCCCGGCAGTTCAACGAGAGTGTCCACGGGGAAGCGGTCAAGGCCGGCGTGCGGGATGCGCCCGTTTGCATCGACTGCCACGGCGAGCACCTGATCATGGACCCGAGCAACCCGGCCTCGCCCTTAAATGCCCAAAATATCTCCGCGCAGACCTGCGGGCGTTGCCATGGCGATGCCCGCCTGGCACTGCGCTATGATCTGCCCGCGGATCGCCTCCCATCCTACGCCGGCAGCTATCACGGGCTGGCCCTCAGGGAGGGGAAAGTAACCGCGGCGAATTGCGCTTCGTGCCATGGGGTGCACTCCATTCTCCGATCGAGCGACCCGCGTTCGACCGTCAATGCCGCGAACCTCCGGAAAACGTGCGGGCAGTGTCACAAAGGCGTGGCCGAAACCAAATTCACCATCGGTCCCGTACATGTGCAGATGAACGCGGGCCCGAATCACCCGGTGGTGCAGTGGATCCGTTGGACGTATTTGGCCCTGATTCCGCTCACCCTCGGTTTCATGATCGTGCACAACCTGCTGGATTTCCTGGCCAAGCTCATTCGCCGGCAGCCGCGACACGAAACCGGCGCGCAAGTTTCTCGGATGAATCGAAACTTCCGGATCGCACATTGGGGTGTAATTCTCAGCTTCCCGACACTGGTTATCACCGGGTTCGCGCTGAAGTATCCCGAGGCCTGGTGGGCGCGTCCGCTGTTGCTTCTGGAAGGGCATTTCGCGTTTCGCGGTGCGGTGCATCGTACAGCGGCGGTTGTCCTGGTTGCTTCGACGGTTTACCACCTGATTCACCTCGCGGTAAACCGGCGTGATCGCTTGTTCCTGAAAGCGATGCTGCCCGAATTGAAAGATGCAACGGATCTAGTGCAGGTGTTTTCCTACAATCTGGGACTCACGAAAACTGAACCGCGCTTTGCGAAGTTCAACTACGCGGAGAAGGTGGAATACTGGGCATTCATGTGGGGCACGGTGGTGATGACGGTCTCCGGCTGTCTGCTTTGGTTCAATAATTTCACGCTGCGCTACTTCCCCAAGTGGGTGTCGGACGCGGCCACCGCCGTCCATTACTACGAGGCGCTGCTCGCGACCTTCTCCATCCTGCTGTGGCACTTCTACATGGTGATCTTNNTCATCTGGCACTTCTACATGGTGATCTTCGATCCGCTCGTCTACCCGATGGATACGGCCTGGATCAACGGCAAGGTCCCGGCCGACCATTACCGCCATTCCCGTCCGGCGTATTTTCGCGCCCTGGAACGAGCCCACCTTGTGAAGTTGCCCGATGAACCTGGAGATTACCGGGAAGAAGAAGAGCACGCAGGTGTCGACGCTTCAGACGACAACCCAGCAAGGATGGATTAGGGGAGGGCTGGGCCGGCAGGAGAAACCGGCCCACCTCAAACCGGCGTCTCTCTAAACGGCGATAAGGGATTCCAAGGCAAGGCGGTTAGGGATTACCAGTGTAGAACCGCTCTGCTGGATCAGACGCTGCTTCTTGAAGCCCGCGAAGAGCCGGCTGACGGTCTCCCGCGACGTGCCGATCATCTGCCCGATTTCTTCGTGAGTCAGAACCAGCTTCATTTGGCTGGGATGGTTGGAAGCGGAGTTTTGATCGAGCCATCCTACCAGCAAGCGAGCTAGTTTTTCGCTGGCCGAGTCGGAGAGGATCAGGTCACGAATTTCGCGGCAGGTAGAGGCGTAGTCCTGGCTGATGTGCTGAGTCACCCACAGGGCAAGATCTCCGTGAAGCCGCATGAGTCGAAGCAAATCGCTCTGGCGCAGGAAGCTGATCTCGCTGGGCTCTTGGGTCTCGGCCGTAGCTTCGTACTGGCGTCCTGAAACCACGGCAGCCACTCCCAAAGGGTGCCCCGCCTCCACCATTCGCAGAATTAGTGTCCTGCCATCGCTGCCACAAATAGAAAGCTTTACCCGGCCTCGACGCACTACGAAGATTCCGCGTGGAACCTGCCCTTCCGCGAATAAAACCGCCCCCGTAGGATAGGTCGTGGTTACGGCTTCCTGTTCCAACGCCTCCGCTACCACAGGAGGAAGATCGCAAATATTCTTGTTCTGCAGATTGTTTACCGAATGTGTGGCCATAAGGTGCCTCCGCTCGCCTACACAATGGCAAGTCCTTTGCCACTCTCCTGGACAACAATGAGGAATACCGTCGAGGTCCCCTAGATATAACAAAGTAAAGGGCTTGTATCGAAATTGCTACCGGAAAGACAGGCCTTGCCCCCAACGGAACCAGCGCCGAAAGATGGGTGCTTTCCCACACTAATGTGTGATACCCGTCACCGGTTGGTTGGTTACAGGGCACTGGAGACTGCCCGGCTTCGGGCAGGCTTAGGTTCGGATGCGTACTAACGTTTACCCTAGCATCGCATGGACCGTATTCAGCAGAGCGGTCCGGGTAAACGGCTTTTCGAGCAGAGTTACGCCGGGTTTCAACATTTCCCGGTTCGCCATCAGTTCACCTGTGTACCCGGACATGTATGCGACCTTCAAGGTGGGGTGCGAAGCGTGCAGGTGTTCCGCCAATTCAGGACCGCTCATGCGGCGCATCACTACATCAGTCAACAACAAATCGATCGGACCTGAATTCGACTCCACCAATTCGAGCGCGGACTTTCCGTCATTCGCTTCGACCACGGTATAGCCGTGTTCTTGGAGGAGTTGTCGAGTCAAGGCGCGCATGATTTCGTCGTCTTCCACCAGCAGGATTGTTGTCCCGTGCCGTTTCGGACTGACGGTCTCCACTTCCGGCTTGGATCCGAGGCCGATTTTGTGCTCCGCGTTGGGAAGATATATCTTAAACGTCGTCCCGTGTCCCGGTTCACTATAGACAAAGATGTGACCTGCACTCTGCTTCACAATTCCATATACAGTGGCCAAGCCCAAACCAGTTCCTTTGCCGGCCTCTTTCGTCGTGAAAAAGGGCTCGAAGATGCGTGACACTGTAGCCTCGTCCATGCCGCTGCCGGTATCGCTGACGGCGAGCAGCACGTATTTTCCTGCTGCCATGGCTTGGTGCTGCTCAGCGAACCCCTCGTCAAAGTTGACCGCGCCAGTCTCGAGAATAAACTTGCCGCCGCGCGGCATGGCGTCGCGTGCGTTCACCGCCAGGTTGACCACGATCTGGTCGAGCTGCCCAGGGTCTGCTTCGATGACCGCTGAGGGCGATCGGGACACGATGAGAACTTCGACATCGTCTCCCAGCAGCGGGCGCAGGAGCTTGCTGATGTCTTTTAGCCGATCGTTTAGATCGAGAACTTGGGTTTGGATTGCGGGAGTCCGGCTGAAAGCCAGCAGCTGTCTGGTCAAGGACGTGCCCCGCTCGGTTGCCTTGCGGATGTTCTCGACATAAGTCGAGGGTTCGGCAGCAGGAACAATGCGGTCCCGCAGAAATTCCGTGCAGGCGTTGATGATCGCTAGGATATTGTTGAAGTCGTGCGCAACTCCTCCCGCCAGTCGGCCGATCGCTTCCATCTTCTGGGACTGACGAAGCTGGCCCTCAGCCCGTTTTTGGGCAGTGACGTCGCGCGCAATCGCTGACGCTCCCATGATGTCGCCGCTCGCATTGCGCAAGGGAGACACGGAGACGGAGACATTCACGCGGCGTCCGTCTTTGGTCACCCGTACCGACTCATAATGCTCGGTGCTTTCCCCGCGTTTAATTTTCTGGAGAATCTCCGAGATTTCATCCGGACGATCACTGGGAATTAGAAGGGATATATGCTTGCCGACGATCTCTTCTGGTGAGTAACCATAAATGTGCTCGGCTCCCTTGTTCCAACTAGTGATGATGCCCTCCAAGTCCTTGCTAAGGATCGCGTCATCGGAGGAATCAATAATCGAGGCCAATCGGGATCTGTATTCGCCAATTTGCTCGGCCGATCTCCGATGTAGCTCCTCATTCGCCCTTCGTAGTTCTTCTGCGATTCTCTTGCGATCACTGATGTCGCGGATCGCGCTCAGCACGAACCATCCCGTCTCCGTAGAGACAGGACTGAGACTAATTTCTACGGGGAATTCAGACCCATTGCGTCGTCTGCCGTAAAGGTCGAGATCTGCTCCCATTCGTCGCGTCTTCGGCGTTTGCGCGAAGTTCTGGCGATGATGGTGGTGTTGGCCGCGATAGCTATCAGGTACGAGCATTTCGACCTTCTGGCCAATCAATTCCTCGCGGTCATAGGCAAAAAGCTCTTGTGCCTGTGAATTGACTTGAACAATTGTTCCGTCGCGATCAACGGCGACGATGGCATCCGGAAGGGCCTCCAACAGGTCATTCGAAAGGAGAACTGCAGCCATGGTTTTGGCCGACAGCGTGGGAGCGGGCCCACCGGGATCAGAGGAAGGTCGCAATGCACAAACTCCGCGGTTCAAACTATCGGTATCTAAATTTAGCTGGAACCCGCTTACCTGTAAAGGTGCGCCGCGGGAAATGGGAAGTGCTTTCTTGTCAGATACTTACTGGAAATAAGATATGCATTCCTACTGTGGTGAACGTGATCTAAGTCACCGGAAACGGTGACATCCGTCAAGGTGGACCTAGGAGCCCTTTGCAAACCTTAAAGAGGGAAGGGAAGAACGATGCTGACCATCCGCCCACCGCTTGAAATGCAACCCGATCTAGGAGTTGGTCGTGAAGTGCATGAAGGCACAGCCAACCTTACCGTCCCGCAGAGAGAGCGCCGGCGCGCGCTGATCGTACCCCTTGAGCACGGAGCATGGGGGATGCTGCTGGTTCCACCCGTGACGGGCGGAGCCGTCGGTCTGTTCAGCGGCGGGTGTCTTGCTCCGGTTCTCCTGTTGGCGACGGCAGTGCTGGCACTGTTTTGGCTGAGAACGCCGGTCGAAAGTTGGCTCGGCACCGGTACCGTCCGCGTCCAGACAAAGCAGGAGCGTCAAATCGTGCGCGCGGTTATCCTCCCACTTGCAACGGTTGCTGCAGTTAGCCGGAGCGCCCTGCTCTGGCAAGGGAAAAACTGCCAGCTGATCTTGCTTGGAATAATAGCCGACGTGGCGTTTGGGGCACAGATTTTATTGAAGAAAGCGGGACGGGCCACGCGAATTGCGGCGGAAGTCGTGGGCGAGTTCGCTCTAACCTCGACCGCCCCCGCTGCGTACTGTGTAGTCACAGGACGGCTCGACGCGAGAGCTTGGGCGTTATGGCTAGTCAATTGGCTCTTCGCTGCCGATCAAGTCCACTTTGTGTGGCTCAGAATTCGCGGTATGCGGGCTGGGGTTTCGCTTTTCGCGAGCCGCTTACAGGTGGATTCTCTCTCATTCCACCTGACAAAAAAGTGCCGGTTCAATCATGTCCACTAAGCGGGCACTGGTGGACGTTTCCTGCTTTGCCTGACGGTCACCGGGTCGAGAAACTTCATCATGCTTCGTAAGCGCTCACCCACGCGTTCGATCTCGTGTTCCTGCTCGTGCTGGCGGGTGGCTTCGAACCACTCACGTCCCGACTCGTTTTCCGCGATCCAGTTCCGGGCGTAGGTCCCGTCCTGGATTTCTTTTAGGAGCTGCCGCATCGCCTGCCTTGTCTGGTCGGTGACGATCCTCGGGCCGCCGGTGTAGTCGCCGTGCTCCGCGGTATCGCTGATGGAATAGCGCATGTAATTGAGGCCGCCGCGATACATCAGGTCAACGATGAGTTTTAGTTCGTGCAGGCACTCGAAATAAGCAATCTCCGGCTGGTAGCCCGCTTCCACGAGCGTCTCAAAACCGGCTTTCACGAGGGCGCTGGCTCCGCCGCACAATACGGCCTGCTCGCCGAAGAGATCGGTTTCGGTTTCCTCTGTAAACGTAGTCTCGATCACGCCGGCGCGGGTCGCCCCGATTGCCTTGGCATATGAGAGCGCGAGCTGCTTTGCGGTTCCGCTGGCATCCTGGTGCACGGCCAAAAGCGCAGGCGTACCGCCGCCTTCAACGAATACTTCGCGCACGCGATGTCCGGGCGCCTTGGGCGCAATCATGGAAACGTCGATGTTGGCGGGAGCGCTAATGGTCCCGAACCGGATGTTGAAGCCGTGGGCAAACATCAGCGTCTTCCCGGCCGACAAATGGGGAGCAATATCCCGCTTGTAGACGGCAGGTTGCTCCGTATCGGGCACGAGAATCATGATGACATCGGCCCACGCGGCCGCGTCACTGACGGAAGCCACTTTCAAACCGGCCGATTGGGCCTTTGTCCGAGACTCGCTGGTTTGCGGAAGGCCGACCTGCACTTGCACCCCGCTGTCTCTCAGATTGAGCGCATGGGCGTGTCCCTGCGAGCCGTAGCCGATGATGGCTACCTTCTTCGACCGAATCAATGCCGCCTCCGCCGCGTCTTCGTGATACATGTTTGCCATGGGTATTCCTTTCGAACAAGATTCTCTCGCGCTACACAGACTGCGAGAGGTCGTCCTCTGCCGTCGCCTGCGCTGGTTCTTCCGACGACGAAAGCGCGAGGGACGATTTATTCCCACGTCGCATAGCGACGATTCCGGTGCGTACCATTTCCAGGACACCGTAAGGACGAAGCACTTCCAGCAGTCCGTCGATCTTGTCCTCGCCGCCGGTGATTTCGATGATCAGGGATTCTGGCGCAACATCCACCACACGCGCGCGGAAAACGCTGGCCAGCTCCAACACGTGGGAGCGCGCCTCATGCGTGGCCGCGACTTTGATCATAGCCAGATCGCGCACAATTGCCGGCTCGGTCGTGATGTTTTCCACCAGCAACACGTTCACCAGTTTGTACAGGTTGGCTTCGATCCGGCGCGCCTGGTCATGGTCGGCATCGACGGTGATGGTCATGCGCGACACTTCCGGCTTTTCCGTGCGCCCCACGGTGAGCGAGTCGATATTGAAGGCGCGGCGGCGAAACAGCGATGCCACCCGGGTCAGCACGCCTGGCTTATTTTCGACGTACACCACGAACGTGTTCATCATATTGGATTACTCATCGGCAGCGGTCTCCACGATCGGACTCGGACGCCGGATCATCTCATGTAAAGCAGCCCCCGCCGCAACCATGGGATAAACGGTATCCTCCTGTTCGACGTGGAAATTAATCAGCACCGCTCCATCGTGCTGGCGGGCCGCTTGAACTGTGGGCACAACTTGAGAACGCTGAGTGACGGTCGCGTTCCGAATGCCGTAGGCTTCGGCGACCTTTGCGAAGTCCGGGTTCAGCAACGGTGTGGCCTGGTAGTTGCGGTCGTAGAAAAATTCCTGCCACTGACGCACCATGCCAAGAAAGCCGTTGTTGATGATCGCAATGTTGATCTTGAGATTCTCCTGCACAATGGTGGCGAGTTCACACATGGTCATTTGAAAACCACCGTCCCCCACGACGACCCAGACCTCTGCCTCAGGGCGCGCGACCTTTACTCCGATCGCAGCGGGCAGGGCAAATCCCATCGTACCCAAGCCTCCGGAGGTGATCAGCGAACGTGGCTCCTCGTGCTTGTAATATTGCGCTTCCCACATCTGGTGCTGGCCAACGTCGGTGACGACCACGGTGTTGCTGCCTCGTGCCTCCCGCCACAGGTCGTTGATGACGTGCGCAGCGTAGAGATGGCCGCTGTCCGGCAGGTTCTGAATATCGCGGACCGCGGAGTCACCTTTCAGACGATCGATGAAATCCAGCCAATCACTACGATCAAGGGACTCGATTTTAGGCAACATGGCATGCAGAACCTCCCGCAAATCACCCACCAGCGCCACATCGACCTTCACGTTCTTGTTAATCTCGGCCGGATCGATCTCCACATGAATCTTCTTGGCATTCGGAGCGTAGGTTTTCAGGTTCCCAGTGACCCGGTCGTCGAAGCGCATGCCGAGCGCGATGAGTAGGTCGGCCTCCTGAATGGTGTGGTTCACCCAGGCTTCACCGTGCATTCCCATCATGCCCAGGTTGAGCGGATGAGAGGCCGGGAGCGCGCCCAAGCCCAACAGCGTAAGTGCGACCGGGATACCAGTGCGCTCGGCCAAGTCGCGTACTTCGCGCATTGCACCAGAGACAATTGCACCATGACCCAACAGGATTACGGGCCGTTTGGAACTGTGGATCAGCTCCAGCGCTTTTTCGTATTCCTTAGGAGCGGGGGAGAGATCGGGACGATACCCTGGCAACTGCGGTTTGGCGGCTTCCCAGTCGAACTCGCAAGAAGACTGTTGCGCATCCTTGGTGATATCCACGAGAACCGGGCCGGGGCGCCCTGAGCGGGCTACATAGAACGCTTCGCGCATAGTGCGAGCCAGTTCATCGGCCCGCGTTACCAGATAATTATGCTTGGTGATGGGCAGAGTGATGCCTGTGATGTCGGTCTCCTGAAAGGCATCGGAGCCGATCAGCTTGCTGCCGACCTGACCGGTAATACAAACGATCGGGGAAGAGTCCAACATGGCCGTAGCGATGCCGGTCACCATGTTGGTAGCTCCAGGACCGGAGGTGGCCACGGCGACTCCCGTTTGTCCGCTGGCGCGCGCGTATCCATCCGCCATGTGAGTGGCGCCCTGCTCATGCCGCACCAGCACGTGATGGATCTTGCTGTGCTTCAGGGCATCGTAAGCCGGCAGGATGGCGCCACCGGGATATCCGAAGACGTGGGTCACGCCTTCGTGCTCCAGGCATTCCCAAAGAATCTGCGCTCCAGTTTTTATCATGGTTCCAAGGTCCTCTGATCGCTGCCTCGCTCGCGCCTTGCCAGCCCAACTTGCCCACCAACGAGGCAGTTAACCCACGCTAGAGTGATTGTATCTGTAGAGTGATTGTATCTGTGCCGGTTGCGCCCGGTATCACACTCCCCACAGGTAATCTTCCTGCTGATCGTTTTCGTGAGTGCCCAACACCACGGACGGCGCGGCTCCATTCCCACTTCCGTCTCTTGAGGGATGCCCGACGGGGGCTAAACCGGCATGTGAATGGCCGGCTGCATTGCTCGAGCCGATGACAGGAGCGTGTGGCGATTCTACAGTAACACTCGGATGCAAACGCTCCCGATGCAGTTTTCGCATGAGTTCCAGGATGTGATTGTCCTCTACCGTTTTCGTGCTGTCGGCCAGCGCGACGAAGTAACGGTATATCTGATCAAGTTCGCGGCGGTCCAGCCGGAACCCCAGTTCTTCGCAGCGTAGGCCAAGGGCATGGCGTCCAGAGTGTTTGCCTAGGACGAAACGTGTGCTGGGAACTCCGACGGATTGCGGAGTCATGATTTCATAGGTCAATGGATTCTTGATCATGCCATCCTGATGGATACCCGCTTCATGCGCGAAGGCGTTCCGGCCGATAATTGCCTTGTTGGGCTGCACCGGCACTCCGGTGATTTCAGCTAACAATTGGCTCGATGGGAAGAGCTCTTCACTCACAATCGCCGTCCGAAACGCGTAGCGGTCGGGGCGGACGCGCATGGCCATTACAAATTCTTCCAGAGAGGCATTGCCAGCGCGTTCTCCGATGCCATTGATTGTGCACTCCACTTGCCGTGCTCCAGCGCCCACGGCAGCGAGGGAGTTTGCCACCGCGAGACCCAGGTCGTCGTGGCAGTGCACCGAAATCGTTACCCGCTCGACGCCGTGAACTTGCCGCCGGATAGTCTGAATCAGGTCCGCAAACTCCGACGGAACCGTGTACCCAACGGTATCGGGAATATTGATGGCGGTCGCACCGGCCTCGATTACCGCCTGCAGCACGTCGCAAAGGAATTGCGGATCCGAGCGGGTAGCGTCCTCCGCCGAGAATTCCACGTCCGCGCAGAGGGATTTGGCAAAGCGCACAGCGTCGCGCGCTTGCTCCAGGCACTCTCGGCGCGAAAGCTTGAGCTTATATTGCAGGTGAATGTCAGACGTGGCCAGGAAGGTGTGGATACGAGGATGGGCGGCTGCCTTTAGGGCCTGCCAGGCTCGCTCGACATCGCCGTGGCAAGTGCGAGCCAGCGCCGCGATCACGGGCCGGCGAATCTCACGGGCCACCAGTTGCACGGAGTGGAAATCGCCATCGGAGGAAACAGGGAATCCGGCCTCGATCACGTCCACGCCCAGGCGGTCCAGTTGGCGTGCCATGCGCAGTTTTTCATCAGCCGTCATGCTGCAGCCCGGAGACTGTTCCCCATCGCGTAGCGTAGTGTCGAATATCGTTACCTGCTCTGTTTCCGACAAGTTGTTCCTCCCGGCCACCAACTCTTTCTCCGCAAAACGAAAAAGCCATCATCGTTTGTGGATGATGGCCCTTTCTGAAAAACCTCTCTGTCTTATGGCTGTATCATCCGACGCTTCCTAAGGGTGCAAGCACCAGGCCAAGAATGGCCACACTAAGGGCGAGCAGACGCAGTCGTACCTCGCTTGGAACTCGGTTCGCGTTGGATGCCAGTGGCTGCACTTTGTAAAAGAAATCCCCTACACACTCTGGGTTACTGTAGAGTAGCGGGCGGGCCTCGTCAATGGCTGTCTTGACGCCGCTCTATGCAAATTATCGTTGCTTGTCATCAGTTTCTTGGATCAACCAATCAGCCGCTTGACGTAGCTCTTGGTGGTTGCCGCAGGTCAGGATGTGACTCAGGTCACTGACATTACGCGCTCATTCGTGTGGCATTGATGCGTCTCGCCTCTCCTAGAGCCGTTCCCAACAATTTGAGAGGCACTACCTCCTGAGGCGCACGACCCTTGCTCGCGAGGGCCATGTACTCATAGAACACAAAGGGGATCAACGTGAAAGCAAAAAAGGGTGTGATCGGAATACTCACTGGCGGGGGCGACGTGCCCGGCCTGAATCCTGCCATCCGCGCCGTAACCATTCGCGCGCTGCGAGAGGGTTGCGAAGTGATTGGTATCCGTCGCGGGTGGGCCGGGCTAGTCGACGTCGTCCGAGAAAAAGACTACGACAATAGCGAGAACTTTCAGACGTTGTCGGAGGATTTGGTCAACCGCACTGGTCGTACTGGCGGCACGTTCCTGCATTCCTCGCGCACCAATCCGAGCAAGGTGAAGAAGTCCAGCGTTCCGGCTCACCTGCAGTCAGCTTACAACGCCGAGACAAACGACCTGACCGCAGAGGTTCTCAAGAACCTGGATTGGCTCGGCATCGACTATCTCATCCCCATTGGCGGCGATGACACGTTGAGCTACGGCGTTCACCTTCATCAGGAAGGCGTGAAGGTAGTCGCCATTCCCAAGACCATGGACAATGATGTTCCCGGCACTGACTATTGCATCGGTTTCAGCACCTGTGTGACCCGAACCATTTCCATGACGAACAGCCTGCGCACCAGTGCTGGCTCCCACGAGCGCTTCATGGTCCTAGAAGTTTTCGGCCGTTATGCCGGGTTTACTGCCATGCTCCCCACCATGGCCGGAGCTGCAAACCGCTGCGTGATCCCGGAGCACAAATTCGACATCGAGCGGCTCACGGAGCTTTTGGTCTCTGACCGCCAGAAAAATCCCAGCCACTATTCCGTCGTTCTGGTTTCAGAGGGAGCGATGTTCCAGGGCGGAGAAATGGTCTTCGAAACTGAGACCAAGGACGCCTTTGGTCACAAGAAACTCGGCGGGATAGGGGACCTAGTGTCGGAGAAGCTGAAGGAGCTTTCTCCCAAGTACAACAAAGGTAAAACCATCGACGTCATTAACCAGAAACTGGGCTACCTGGTCCGCTGCGGCGATCCCGACGCCATTGACTCAATTGTTCCAATGGCCTATGGCAATCTCGCCCTGGACTTGTTGTTAGGCAAGATCCACGGACGACTAGTCGTCCTCAGGAATGGCCGTTACGATAACCTGCCCATCGACACCGTCACTGCCTCGAAAAAGATTGTGAATGTGAGAGAGCAATACAACGTCGACCGTTTGCGTCCGCACTACAAGAGCTTCGAGATGAAGCCACTGTTTATCATGACCAGCGAGGTGGCCTAGGGTTACCGCATTAGTTCTGCGGCAGCTGTTTCTAATCGATTAAATCCGGCTTAACCCTGCCGCGAGCCTCAGCCTGAACCAACTCGTTGCGGGAGCATCGTTTTCTCCCGCGACCTTGCTGTAACTTCCCGCCGAATACCAAGGGCTCAAGTTTTCACCGCCAGGTGCCGATGACAACCGTAGCCCACATTTCTATATCGATGTGCCGATTTAATTCGAACCTTGAGTGCCTGAAGGCTTCAGGAAGAGAGAACTGTGTGCAGCGGTGACTCTTACCGCCACGTCTTCCGCCCGCGGTTCTTGCAACTCACGGCTGTTCACAGCGTTTATGAGCCAGAAGCGGATTCTACCTATCTCGTGAGCAGCTTATGCCGACAAAGGTGGATTCCGCTGTCTATGCCGCCGCCCAATTTTATGAATACCAACTTCGGAAAAGTAGCAGAGGTTCAGTGCAGTCGTTCAAGTCGGTTGATCGTTCTAGTTTTTCTAGTGGCAGCTGTTTACAACCAAAGCTCCCTTTTTGCGCTATCTTCAAACAGTTCTGACGAATCCAGTGACGTTTCATACCACAGCACCGTTTCCGGAGTGCGTCTCGTATTCTCCGCCACGGATGAACACAATCACAATGTCCAGAAGCTTCAGAGAGACGACTTCGCCATCCTCGACGATGAACGGGTGATTCGAGAGTTTCGGAGCGTTGCTCGCTCGGCCTCATCAACCTCGACGTTGTCATATTGATTGATTCGAGCGAATCCGTTCAGCCGCAGCTCCAACGAGTGGTCACGGACGTAGAGCAACTGATTTCACAATCGTCGCGGAATCCAGGAGATAAAATCTCCGTGGTGTCATTCAGCGGGTTGGATGCACATCTCGTTTGTATAGAAAACTGTCGTACTTCGTTCCGCGCCGATCGGATTGGTCCCAGAGGAGGGGCAACCCCGCTGCTGGATGCCATCGATTTGGCGACAACCTTGCTGATCAAGCACCGTCAGCCAGATGTTTGGCCGGTGGTCTTACTTTTCTCCGACGGCGACGACACCATCAGCAAGACATCCTTCCACCAGGTTCGCGAGAAAATACTGGCAAGCGGCATCCAGATTTACTCTATCGACGTGAGCGAGTCCAAACGATCATCCAACGGAACCGCAACTCTGCAAATGCTGGCCGAAGATTCCGGGGGACGTTATATCGGCCTTGGCGACGGCCCGGTCAAAATTCTCAATGACGTGATGGATGATTTGCGTTCCGGCCTGCGGGTGACCTACGCGCTGCCGGAGTCCAGTTCTGAGTTTCACTCGATCCGCATTCTTCGTAGAGCACCACTCCAAACGAAAACAAGTCTGTACGAGCATCCAGTTCCTTGCCACGCACCTGCTCCGGTGACATATAAGCGACCGTGCCTAGCGTAGAGCCCGGACTGGTCAGGTGCTCGGCACTGACCTCAGCCGTCGCTTCTGTCATAACATCGGCAACACGCCCACTCTTTAGCATGAGCTTTGCCAGCCCGAAGTCCAGAACCTTGGCGTGTCCCCGCTTGGTCACGAAGATATTGGCGGGCTTGATGTCGCGGTGGACGATGCCTTCGGCATGAGCGGCGTCGAGAGCATCAGCAATCTCGATGGCTAGATTGAGCAGGAGATCGGTCTCTAATGGTCTGCCGGTAACCATGTGCTTCAGTGTCATCCCATCTAGGTACTCCATTGCGATAAAGCGTGTGCCGTCCTGCTCGCCGATTTCGTAGATTGTGCAGATACTGGGATGGTTCAGGGCGGAAGCGGCACGGGCTTCACGGCTAAAGCGTTCTAACGCCTGCGGGTCTTGCGCGACGTCGTCGGGAAGAAACTTGAGCGCGACAAAGCGCCCGAGTGAGGTATCTTCAGCCTTATAGACGACACCCATCCCACCCCCGCCGAGCTTCTCAACAATTCGGTAGTGCGAAATGGTTTGGCCGATCATTCGGGAGATGCCTGGCCTTCGGGTCGCTTCATCTTACGGACGCGGCATCCGTGAGTCAACGAATGGCGGCTCCGGTGGCTCCGGTAGCGAGTCAGGGTTTCAAGGGCATTCCCCATGACAGCATTTATCTCGAGATGATCGACGTTCTGGCGGTCGTTGTTCTGTGAAGCTTTAGCCGCTTGGACTATCTGGCCATTCGAGATAGGAAGACCACACAAGGTGTTGGAGTAATGCTGGTCCTTGCCAACAATAGCCCGAACGACCATCCGCTCACAGTCCCACCCGCGATCAAGCGGAAGATCATCGCCTCGAATACCCGGCGGAGCACCGTGATTGCAATCTAATTGCGGCCGGATCTCATCTCATACGAAAGTCTACGGTAAGGTGTGCCCTGCCGCGATGGCTGCCGCCATCGTGAGTTGAGGATCGTACGCGGACGTGAAAGCTTTTTTCTAACGTCGATCGGCACGCTATCGCACGTGCATAAGATAAACACTGACGTCATCCTCAGGTCCTGGACGCGCATCGGGCAAAACCTCGTTCGCAGGGTAGCTTGGCGGAAGTGTCCAGGTACGTGATTACGATCACACGGTATCGTGCCACAACAAACGTGCCTGGGCCGCCCTGTCTTGGCATTCTGACCCACGAATTTTTCATGCCAGGGAGTCTTGAGTGCGATCGTCTGATTGCAAGAGTTATGTCTGCGCGGAAGGCGTGAATGACTTCTCTTTCAGTTGTTGTTCGCCGTCAGGAAGTACAGCAATTCCACCGCGCGAGAGTATTCAGGATCGGAACTGACTGCCCTCTGCAGCAAGGATAATGCTTCCTCGTTTCGACCTTGAGCTCGCAACAGCAACGACATTTTAAGATAGTCGTCTTCAGACGCCGCGTTTGCAAGCGAGCGGTCAATGGTTTTTTTAAATCGATCCACTAACAAAGGGTCGGTTTGATTCGCAGCCTGGAGACTTGCAAGAGCCTGCGGGTAGTCCTTCAAGACTAGGTGTACGAAGCCCAGGTCCAGCAAAGCCGAACAGCGATGCTCCCTTTCTTCACGGCTCAAATTCTTATAATCCTTTGTCAAAGCCGCAGCGACTTCAAACTCCTTTATCGCATCCTGAAGACGATCGTGGGCGAAGTAGTACACGCCGAGATTGACGCGCGACACGACATCTTTCGGATCCAGATTGACTGCTTCGATAAAGTGCTTCTCAGCTGCCTCGTTGTCGCCCTGTGCAAGCAGTGCGAAAGCCAGCTTTCTTTCCGCCAGCAGGTTCGCGTTTGTCACTTCGAGGGTATGGGACCAGATCGTTACGCTGTTCTGCCAGTACGAGATCTGTCGAAAAGTGAGAAACCAAAGTACCCCGAAGGTAATGGCCACCAATCCACGCCGAACTGCTTTTCCGGCGTGCAACCGGTCCAACCCCTCGAGCCCACCCCAAACGGCCATCACGAACAAGCCAATAATGGATAGATAAGCGTAGCGATCTGCCATCGCCTGCTCACCCACCTGGACCGCGCCGATCATTGGAAAGAGCACACCCAGGAAAAAAAGCCATCCGACGATCAAATACGGGCGTACACGGCGCTGCATCCAGGCAGCGATACTTACCGCACTGAGAATCACGCCGGCCCAAGCTGCTTTCGCAAGCGGTAACGACGTTCCGGGATGTGGGTAGAAGAGAGCGAAACGCCAAGGCCAGAATGTTTTTGACACGTAGAGAACGTAGGAATAGACCGCGTTTTCGATCCTTGCGGAGAACGGAAACGCCTTCGTGCTCCGCAGCGCTTCCGCGCTTTGAGCCCACAACGTGACCGTAGAACTGGCGACCGCCATTAAAAACAGAGGCCATTTCTCTACCAACAGTCGCGAGATGGATTGCTGCGGAATCGAGGATTCCGGAGAGGGACTCGTCCAACCGGCTACCCGTCGCAGCGGCCAGCAGTCAACCAGGAGGAGCGCTAACGGCAGAGTCACGGCCATTGGCTTGGCGGCCAGCGCCAGCAGGAAAATTGCCGAAACAACCGCAAGCCGTTTCGTCCCCGGCTTTAGCGCGTACCATCCATATGCTGCAAGGGTGAGGAGAAAGAAAAAGGTGCATAGCAGATTCTTGCGTTCCGCGATCCAAGCGACCGACTCTACGTTAAACGGGTGCCACGCGAATAGCGCAGCTACGACAAAACTGGGGCCTGGCAGTCTGGTCGCCGTGCTGAGGACGATAAAAAGCAGGAGTGCATTTAGACTGTGAATCAGCACGTTCATGAGGTGGTGCCAACCCGGCTCGAGTCCGAAGAACTCGCAATCCGCCGCATGGGACCACCACGTAAGCGGATGCCAATTGTCGTCTTCCCTTGAACTGATGGACCAGCGCACCGTCTCCCAAGTGAGGCCCATCCTTACATGGGAGTTGTTCACGACGTACCTGTCGTCGTCATAATTAATGAAGTCGTGTCCTCGAACCGGGCTGTAAAGAATGACAGTTCCGACGACCAGTACCATCCCGAGTGCAAGGTTTGGAAGTGACTTCAGCCACTGTCGTGCGGTGCTGGCAGCGTTTTTCCTTGTCGGCTCAGCATGCCTGCGCGTTGTTCTTTGGCTCACGTTCTTGCACCGACACTCTTTATAGATATTACGGGAAAGCGGCGTTGGCTTGTCCTCGCGCCTATGCAGAACAATTCCGGCAAAGCACCAGGTACTGACCGCCGAAAGGTAGTGCATGCAACCAGCGCTCAGCCGGGCGAAGCAGGCGCAATTGGCGAGGGAAGTAAAAGAGCGAATCCGTTCGCAGAATCTTGAAGCCCGCCTGGGACAGCATTTTGCGCACCTCACCCGGGCTGATCGTAATCGCATTTTCGTCAAATGCGCATTGCGACATCACATAACGCGTACCAGGATTCCACGGGTTATTTTCCCAAAAGGCGAACAAGGCAGCCGGAAGGAGAGCGTGACGAATCGCCGCGAGGCACGCTTGCCTCTCGGACGGAGGAATATGATGGAAAACGCCATTCGTGAAGGCCAGATCCATCGTGCCGTTGGGCGTCCACTCGTTGATGCTCAGGAAAGACATGCCACTCTTGGAATAAGACTGCCGGGCCACGGCGATCGACGCACTTGATATATCCACACCGAGCGTCTGCTCCGCCTTGAGCGTCGCGCGGCGAGCATGGGCAAGTTTGCGCTGTCTCCGCAACCGTAATCCAAAATCATTCGCACGGGAAATTTGAGCAGGGCGAGGCATTGCGCATTCCAATCGATTCCGCGTTTCGCGTAGAACTCCCGGCTCTCTCCAGTGAAGGCGAGCGACTTCGCCAGATCCTGCTCGTAACTCTTGGCGAAGGAGTCGAATTCGGCTTGAGGCATGATTAGCGCCGGCGTAGTCCCAGAATGCTGAGAAAGAAGCTGCTGAAGATAATCTGCGGTCCGAGAATCAGCGCGGAAACAGAAAACAAGACGATGCGCAGAAGGTTCTCCGAAGTGATGGGGCCGAAGCTGCTGTGCGCCCAGGTGGACAATGCGAAGATCGAACCGGCCACTCCTACGGCGACGAATATTGCCCCCACAATCAATCCGGTCTCGAGCTTGATGTAGTCGAACAAGCGATTCAGCCGCGGATCCTCAGGCAGGAGCCCTTCCGTGATCGCGAAGATTTTAGTGAACACGGCGAAAGTGACCAACTGGAAGCCGACCAGCATAGAGCCCAAACCATAGGCGAGCGTGTGAACGTCGAAGACGATGTCACCGATGCGCCGCGGGCCAGGCATCAGCCAGACGCACGCGGCAAATCCGACGATAATTGAAGCGATGCCCGGATACAGAAAGAGCCAGCGCGGGCTGTACATCAGCAGGAAGCGCAGGTGACGCCAGCCATCATGCCAGGTGTGGAGGTGCGGCGGATGACTGCGGGCGTCGGGCGACAGAGTGGTCGGAACCTCGGTGACTTTCATCTGCAACAGGCTTGCCTTCACCACCATCTCGCTGGCGAATTCCATGCCGGTCGAGCGGATGTCCATGCGTTCATAGCTCTGCTTGCGGAAGGCGCGAATGCCGCAATGGAAGTCTTTGCAAGGTGAACGGGAAAAAAGTCTGCCGATGGCGGTAAGCACGGGATTTCCCAGGTAACGATGCAGGGGCGGCATCGCACCCTTTTCAATGCCGCCGAGAAAACGGTTGCCCATCACCAGCTCGGAGCCGTTTCTCAACTGCTCGACGAATCGCGGGATGTGCGCGAAATCGTAGCTGTCATCGGAGTCGGCCATGAGCACGTAGGTGCCGCGCGCTGCTTGAATTCCGCCGCGGAGGGCGTTGCCGTACCCGCGATGCTGTACGTGAACAACTCGTGCGCCAGCAGCCTGCGCAAGTTCCACCGAACCGTCGCTGGAGCCGTTGTCGGCGACGATGACTTCTCCCTTGATGCCCGCGCTTTCGAGCGCGGCCACGGCCTTCGCCACGCAAATGCCTACAGTCTCGCGTTCGTTCAGGCACGGCAAGACAACAGAAACTTCCAAGGCCCATGCGGTGGGTGTGGCTTCCAGAATCCCGGCCATTTCTTGGGTGATTTGACCCATAAACGATCAGTTCACTTGCAGTTCCTCTAGGAAATAAGCACTTTAAATGCCAACGTGGGGCCCGGCGGGCTGTTGATTTTAGGCTATTTCCGAGGCTTTCCCACGCGTTCGGCGGTTGCGAACATCTTCAAAACCGTATCCATATCCTTGGGCTGAACCTTGCCCGCCGGGATGCGCCGGTGCGTCAGGTCTTCCAGTTTCAGCAAAAGATCCACCAGCGCCATGGAGTCGATCAGTCCCGAGGAGACCAGCGGAGTGTTCTCGTCAATAGTCACTCCCGGTTTCCGGATCAGTTGAACAATGTGGTCGATCATTTGCTGTGCTTCTGAAGTCATAACGATGTCCCGCTCCTAGGCTTGGGCGTTCAATTCCGGGTGCTCGGTCAACAATTTTTCTCGCGTTGCGGAACGGGCGGGCTTCCCGGCGGTACTCTTGACGATCCATTTCGGCGGTTTCAGAAATACTGTTCGCACGGCCACTCCCAAGCCGGCAACGACCCGGCTGCGGATTTCCTGCTCGAGTTCTACGGCGCCGGCCAGCAACTCCTCATGCTCCACTTCCGCCACCACGACAATCTCTTCGGTTCCGAGATCGGGATTGTACACGCCCATCGCAATCACCCGTCCGTCGTGAACGAATGGATGCCCTCCGACGATTTCCTCGATGTCCTGGGGATAAATATTCTCGCCGCCAATAATCAGCAAATCCTTCTTGCGGCCGACCACGTAGAGTTCGCCGTCAAGATGAAACCCGAGATCGCCGGTGTGGTACCAGCCATCGACAATGGCTTGAGCCGTCAGATCCGGACGATTGTAGTAGCCTTCAAAAAGACAATCGCCCCTCACAAGAATCTCACCGACGAAATCGCTTTGGAGGATGACTCCCGAGTCTGACACGACGCGAACCTGCTGATGGGGCAGCAAACGGCCGGATGACGTAAAGGACACCGCCCCTGGAGTTCCCTCATCCACCAATTTGACACGATGTGCACCTCGGAATTGCTGCCCGTCAACCCAGATCCTCAGCGGGCCTGATGGCCGATCAATGTCTGACTGCGTCACTGCAAAAACGTTTTCCGCCATCGCGTAGGACGACTGCAGTACTGCGCTTTTGATTGCGAAGGCTCGCTGAAATTCGCTCATGCTGCTCGCTCGTACGGGCTCGGAGCAATTGATCAGGAGGCGAAGAGATGACAGATCGTAGTCACGCCATCGGCTCTCCGGTGTGCGCCGCGGCACGAACTGAAACGCAAAGTTCGGCATCCACGCCAGCGTGCATTTGTGCTCGCTGATAATTTGTAGCAGCGTTTCCGGGTGCATCACCCAATCGAGCGGCGACTGCATCACGACGGGAAGATGGCACACCATGGGCAGCATGAAGCAGGCGATCAACCCCATGTCGTGGTAGAGCGGCAGCCAGGTGTAAACGCGATCCGCCTCGTTGTCGATCTTCAAAGCTCGGGCAAGATGTTCAATCTGCCGCAGCACGGCCGCGTGCGTGAGAGCGACTCCTTTTTGGAGGCCCGTGGTACCGGCAGAATGTTGAATGAAGGCCAGGCCATCGGGTCGAATCTTCGGGATCTCTTCTTTTGAAGTGTGCTCGTGCGACTCCTGCAGCTCTCTCTGGGCTTTGAAATCCTTGGCCCCGGCGCGAAGCAGCATGGTGTCGTCGCCGACAGATACACAGGCCAGCATTTCCTCCGGAAATTCATCGTCAATCACCACGGCCTTTGCGCTCAGGTTGGCGGTTACCCCAAGCAGCCCGGAGCGGTACTTCGAAGGTTCCACCTTGAAATTCGGGTATGCCAGGAACGCTGGCGCTGCGCCCAGCATCATGGCCGCGACGAAGGTTGTCATCGCAGGGATGCCCTGGGGCATGATGACGACCACGCGGTCGCCGGCTTGCAGGCCGTGATCACGAAACACGCGTGCTTGCTCGCGGGCTCGCCGACGGAACTCGCCAAAGGTCAAGGCCTGGCGTTCGTCTTCGTCGATCCAGAATGTGATGAAAGGCTGCCCGGCAGGCGCTCGATTCAGGGCGTCGATCAGGTTCGCAGCACGAATCACAGCGCATTTTAGACCAATCTGATCTTTTTGGCTGTGAAGCAGTACACAGGCGGTGTTCAGCGCGACAGTTATACTTCTACGGTGCTTGGATAAGGTACCTTCGGATTTTATTCGAACCGGGGCAGGCTCAATGCAGTTTGCAGCGCAACTGGAAAATTTACGCGAGCGACGTGGGCTGTTGGGCGCGTCGCTGGTGGTGATTGTACTGCTTCTGTATGCTCCGGTGATCCATCACGGCTTTCTGCAACTTTGGGACGACGACGCTTACGTCACCGACAACCCTCACGTCCGCAGCGGATTGACGCTGACAAATATTCGATGGGCGTTCACCAGCTTTGAGCAGTCGAACTGGCATCCGGTGGCGTGGCTGTCGCACATGGTGGATTGCCAATTGTTTGGGCTGAATCCCGGTCCGCAACACGCGGTAAATCTGCTGCTGCATGCGGCCAATGTATTTCTCGTGTTCTGGTTATTGCAGAGGGCTACCGGAGCGGTGTGGCGCAGCTTCTTCGTGGCAGGGCTCTTTGCGGTGCATCCGTTAAACGTAGAGACTGTCGCATGGATTGCACAGAGAAAAAGTCTGCTGAGCGTCTTTTTCTCGATGCTCACGATCGCGGCCTACGGATGGTACGCACAACGAACCGACTGGAAACGATATGCGCTTCTGGTTGGCGCTTTTGCCCTTGCGCTGATGGCGAAGCCGATGGCGGTCACCTTGCCGCTGCACTTATTACTTTTTGATTTCTGGCCTTTACGGCGATGGGAGCAGCTTCCGTTGCTTCAGCGATGGGCGCGGCTAACGACCGAAAAGCTGCCTTTGTTTGCCCTGAGCGCAGGCAGTTCCGTGCTGACCGAGATGGCGCAAAATTCCGGGGGGTCGGTTATGCAGTTGTCTCTCTTGCCGGTCTCGGCGCGAATTGAAAATGCATTGATTTCGTACGTCACCTACATCGGCAAGATCCTGTGGCCGGCTCGACTGGCGACGTATTATCCGATTCAACTCACTCCGCATGCGGGTGATGCGATCGCCTCAGCGGCTATCTTGATCGCCATCACGGCGCCGGTGCTGTATCTCCGGAAGCTTCCGTACCTCGCGGTGGGATGGTTCTTCTACCTCATTGCCATGGTTCCGGTGATTGGGATCGTGCAGGTAGGATTTCAGGGGATGGCCGACCGCTATACGTACGTCCCCGCCATTGGCTTGTTGATTGCACTGGTGTGGGGACTGTCCGAGATGGTTGCCCAGATTCCCGTGGCGCGAGCTGCGCTGGCGTTGGGCGGGCTGTGTGTCGTTATCGGGCTCGTGGCGGTTTCGGCTCGCTATCTCGAGTGCTGGAAAGATCCGGTGTCGCTGTTCGCGCGGGCGCGAACTTCCTGGGGCCGACCGGATTTCTGGCTGGAACAGCTTTACGGCAATGCCTTGTTTTCTGCAGGACGGACGGATGAGGCGTTGGAACATTACCAGGAGTCCTGCACAATCCAGCCGCGCACCGAGTACTGTCATTACAATATTGCACATATACTCGCCGGGCGCAGGCAATACAGCGACGCTCTCCACGAATACCAGCTGGCACTTCGCTATACTGCGAGCCGCGACATGGCATTGATCTGTCTGGATGAGTCGGGCGAGGCGCTCCTGCAAATGGGCGACTATGACGCAGCGCAAAAAGCGATTACACAGGCTCTAGGAATCGATCCTGCTGACTCCATGGCCAGACATCTGCAGGAGGTCGCTTCGCACAAGGGAGGCGCAAACTAGGCTTGGAAACTCGGGGGGTCCTTCTCCAAAGCGCCTGCTACGTGCTGCTGTTCCTGACCTGCGTTTTGGTCCTTGCGAGAGTTCGCGCGCGACACGTCCGCCAGGCGGTTCTTTTCGCTTCCAGCTGTGCACTCTACCTCACGTGGACGCCGTGGTTCGCCGCTGTTCTGGCAACCTCGATTGTTGTTAATTTCATGATTGGGAAATGGCTACAGCGGAATCCCAATTGGCTGCCTCTTTCGGCCGGGTTGATCTTTAACTTGGCGCTATTAACCGTGTTCAAATACCTGCCGGCATTGGCGGTTCACGTCTCGTCCCATGCGCTTCGCAGTTTCGTCGATCTCGCTCTGCCCCTGGGCATTTCGTTTTGGACGTTCCAGGCGATGAGCTATCTCTTCGACCTGTATCGCGGCGATGAACTTGACCCGTCACTCATGGAATTCGCCATGTATATGGCGTTCTTCCCCATCACGATCTCCGGACCGGTCTGCCGCCTGCCGGAGATGCTGCCGCAATTCCGTTCCGAGGAGAAAACTGCATGGAGTGAGGTTGCGACCGGGATACAACGAATCGCGATCGGCGTACTGATGATGCAGATCGCGAAGTTGCTCGGCCAGGGCATTCTGGCGGGCGACGGCATTGTCAGCGGATTTGACCGCACAACGCGATGGAGCGGAGCCGATGTTTGGTGTCTCTCGTTTGGCTACGGACTGCAACTCTTCTTCGATTTCGCCGGTTACACGCACATTGCTGTGGGAGCTGCGAAAGCGCTCGGTATCACAGTTCCGGAGAATTTTGAGCGGCCGTTTGCATCGACGAATCCAACCATATTTTGGACGCGCTGGCATATGTCGCTGTCGTTCTGGATTCGCGACTATCTTTTCTTCCCGCTTGCGACGGCACGGCGCGAGGTCTGGTGGCGCAATCTGGCGCTGATTCTCTCCATGGCCGCTTTCGGCATCTGGCACCGGGCGAGCCTGCTGTTTCTGATCTGGGGTTGTTACCACGGCGTGCTGCTGGTCTCGCATCGCGTGATCCAGCAATGGGAGCGTAATTTCGAGTGGCGGCCGCCGGAAAAGCTTTGGACTGCGCTGGGCTGGCTTGCAACCGCGATTTTCATCAGCCTGGGTTGGATTTTGTTCCGCGCAAGTTCTCCCGCACAAGCAGTGCAGATGCTGGCAGCGACCCTCTCGCCAACCAGCTATGCGTCGCACTTTCTCAGCCTGAGCCTGTACGGGTTGGTTGCTGTTCTCACCACCGGATATGCCCTCGTGCTGCTGGTTGGCTCAGTCCTCGACAAACACATTGAAGCTGCTCGATCAAGCGAAGAGGCTCGATCGACCATTGCGCTCATCGCGCGCTGGCGCTGGTTTTGGATTCCGTCGCTGTACGCGCTGGCATTGCTCTTCGTTTTCTTGATCACACACGGACAACAAGTGAACGCAGGACAACTGATGTATCGGCGGTTCTAGCGGATTTGCGTGCCGTCCGGCAGGAACACCGGATAGCCATCCCAGGGCTGGGCCAGCGCCATCTGTTCGGCAGCGGCGGCTCGATTGTAGGCGTAAAGGAATGTTCCGAAGCGCAGGCGCAGCATGGCGTCATCCGGGTCGCGCGCGATGGCCCACTGATATAGCGCGGCAGTGTCGTTCGGTAATTCGTCGGGACTCTGCGCCTTCGCAGCCATGCGGAACAGTTGCTCGGAATGATTCAGCTGTGTGGTAAATGGAGGTTTCTGCAGGCGATTCAGCATTTCGGAGGCGAGGCGCGCGCGATCATAGCGCGTTAAAGCAAGGAATCGCTCGCAATCGGCTTCGGATACAGGGTCTGAATTGCCGGCTGCGTCCGGTGACAAGTTCTTCGCCACCTGCTGAAACATGGCACGAGCTAGCAGGTAGCCGCCTTCGGGCGTGAGGTGCACGTGCTCATAGATGAATTCGCCCCCGATAATTCCGTCAGGACTGGCGTCGCTCAGAATTTTCTCGGCATCCACCAGAGCAACACCGTTTGCAAACGAACCGGCTACCGAACGGTTAATTTCATTGATGCGGCTATCGGCGCGGAAGCGGAGAGCATCAAGATCGCGGGCCCGCGAGAAATGCTCTCGTGCGGACTTGTAATTGGCCATACTCCAGTAACTTCGGGCGATGCGAAACTCGAGTTCGGCGTAGTCATCGTCAATCTTTGCCGCGGCAAGATATTGCTTCAATGCTTCGGCTGGCGAGTTCGCGTTTTCGAGGGAATCGCCATGCTGTACGAGCATGGTCCAGCTATTCAGCAGGTCCTGCTTCAAGCCCTCTTTATGCAGCGAAGCGAAGGGTGCGCAGTCTCTCAGATTCGTCGCCACCGTGGAGACAATCACCTTCGCTCCCGATTTGCGAGCCACGGCAATCGTCTCGCGCAGATTCTGCTCGTAGTTTGCGTAGACGTACTTCATCGACGGCGAAGTGAGCGGCACCTGTTTATCGAGAAACATCTCCATGCCGCGCCATTCCTGCTTCTGCGTGCCCAGCTTGGTCAGAAACTGCCCGATTCGCGTGGAGTGATACAACATGCTGGCGCGTGCCAGCGGCATGCTCATGCCGGCGGAAGTGAGCATGGTGCCAGCGCCATAAGGCCCGACGACTTCATTGTTGCCGGAGTAGATGATGAAAAGATCCGGCTGCTGACTGGCCAATCCCGCTGCAATGGGCAGCACGACGTGGGAGTTGATGGCGACGCTGCCAGTATTCACCACTTCAAATTTCAGCGACGGGTAGCGCTCGCGCAGCATGACTTCCAGGTATCGGCTGAAGGCATAGGCGGAGTCGGGATCTCCCATGGCGGCCGATTCGCCCAGAACAAAAATGCGATAGGTTCCCGGTTGCTTGGTGGCTGGAATGGCATAGAGCCGGGGCGTCTGCACCATGCCTGCAGGAAAGAACGGCGCGGCAAAAAACAAGTTGTAGCAGTTGGCGGGTGTGCCTCTGATCGTACATGGCACCAGCAGATCGGTGCTGTATCCGACGCCGGCAAGTCGCAACCCGAGCTCAAGGACTCCCAGAACGAGCAGAGGAACGAAAACCGCCGCAATGACCACAAGCGCCCAATGCGGGCGCTTGTGGGCTGCCGGGGGTTCGGCTTCAAGCTCAGAGTTCATGGGCGGCTTCCGGTCACGATTGGCAGCTCTGCTATTGCGCAATGGCCGCAGGTTTGTCAGTTTTCGTGCCGGCTTTCATACTCCCGTGCTGCTCCGCCTGAGCGATCAGGCGCTCTACACGATCACGCTGTGGATAGTTGGGGTTGGTTTCGAGCAGCCGCTTCCAGGACGCAACTGCGCCATTGATATCCATTTTGTCCTGCCACTTCACCATGCCCTCGTTAAACAGCGCGTTGGCGTGCTTGCCATCGATCTTGAGGACTTCGTCATACTCGCTGATGGCCCGGTCGGGCTGTCCCATCAAGTGATAGGCAGTGCCGAGATCGGTGCGGACGTCGGTCTCCTTAGGATCGATTTTGAGCGAGTCTTCATAATACTTTACCGCGTCCGGGTACTGCTGAGCGTCGTAGTACAGATTTCCAATCTGATATAGCAGGGCCGCATTCTTGGGGTCGGTCTTCAGTTGGGCAAGAAGCGGCTGGGCCTGCGCAACGGCCATTTGCCGCAACTGCTCCGGAGTGCGCTGCTGCGCGTTGTCCATGGACGACGCGCCGGTTTGGGTCCCCATGCCTGCTGGAGCCTGCGCCGCAGCGGCGGTTGCGGATTGGCCAGGCGCCGATCCGCGCATCAGATATCCCACCGCGACCCCTACCAGAAGGCAAATGACGGACAAAACATAGGCCTGGGTGCTGGTCCAGGTGCTTGAATTTGAACCATTTGTCTCAGCACTTTTATTCTCAGCCATAGCCATTCTCCTCGTCGGAATCCCCGATTTGTGACCGCATTGTCGCGTGACGGGCGGTCCGGACGGTGTGATTGAAATCACAGTTGCCAGTGCGTTCGGCAATGTTCACCTCATCAGGCTTCGGTTAGCTTCTTCCCTTTCACGATCTTGGTGCCGGAAACCGGTGAGCGATATACCCCGCGCGCTGTGGTATTATAGTCGTCCCTAGAGAGAAGCGGGATGGTAAATTCCGGCACTGCGGCTAATAACATGAAAACAGGAAAGATCTCGGCGTTCCACGTTGCCAATTTTGGCATCTGACGTGCTTCGTTTGGTTGTGAGCAAGGAGATCCATGGCCGCGATGACGCAAACTTCAAAGACCTGGACCAATACCCAAACCTATAGCATGGCAGTGATCTCCCTGATCTTGGGCATCGCAGCCGGATATCTGCTGCACGCTCCAGCGACCGCCGCCGCCGGTTCCGCCGTCGCGAATGTTTCACCCAATGCCGTCCCCGGTAACATTCCACAAATGCCGAGCGCTGCCGATCTGAAGCGCATGGCGGACAAACAAGTCGCTCCTCTGCTGGAACAGCTACAGAAAAATCCCAAAGATGCGGACCTGCTGGCCAAGATTGCGCAGTCCTACATGGCCGCCCAGCAATTTCAAAGCGCCAAACAATATTTCGAAGAATCCGTTGCAGCGAAGCCGGAGCCAGACGTCCTGAACGAGTTGGCATTCGTCTACGTGAAAATGGGCGACCTCGACAAAGGAATTGCGACGCTGAATCAGGCTCTGACCATCGATCCGAAAAATGCCAACGTCCTCTACAACCTTGGGTTTTATGAATGGAAGGGAAAAGCGGATCCGAAGGCGGCGATCGACGCCTGGCAGTCCTTTTTGAAGGTCGATCCGAAAAATCCCAAGCGATCCGAAATCGAACAGATGATGGCTCAAGCCAAGAAACATCTTGGCATCGCTCCCGGCACCAAGACCGACAAACCTGCAAATTAGCCCCGTTTCCTGCGGATCTTGAACGCGCAAACCGGGCAGAAATGCGTTTGCCTTCACGAACTGCGGCGTCGATCTGCCCGGAAGATCGATGTCTGGGTGAAAAAGGCACACTACGTCGGGGATTTCTCGCCAGCATGCGATCTTGTTTCTGCACAGCCTGAAGCGTTTGGAATCTGAGNNGCCGCTTGCACACCATGCCTCCCGTGATCGCTATATGCTGAAGTGGTTTGGTATCGCCCTCCTCCTGAGTTTCAGCTGGCGCACGGCCCTGGGACAGGCGCCGGCGCTGGACACCTTTACCAGCTCCCATGGCACATTCCGCTTTGTCTATCCTCAGACTACGACCTCTTGATCGGCGAGCGCATGCTTAAGGGCACGCAGGGCCGACACGTGGGCATCCCTGTGTGTGATTTTTCGACGGCTCTTGCCCGTGTGATCTATCCTGTCGAAAGCCCGGACGAGACCAACTTTGAAGCGGCAGGCTTTTCGGTGCGCACGGTTTCGGGCGTGAGTGCCGAATCCGATTGTCTGACCTATGCCGATCAACCACAATCCCCGACCGGGCGCCTTGAATTGACGTCGATCGACATCAATGACCGCGTGTTCCGGCACGCTTTGATCCGGAAGACAGTTTCTGGGCACTGGCAAGCAGCCGACTTTTACAGGACGTTTGACAGGCATAGAGGCTACGAGTTGCAGATTGAAGTTTCCGTGTCGGACGAGCCGGCACCGCAAGAGCCACCAAAGTCCAGGTCACTGGGAGAGGCGAAGGCCGAGAATGCCCGCGAATCACTCAAGCTGATCTTGTCGTCGGTGGTTTTCGAGCAGTAGGATTTTCGCTCGGCTGGCTTACAGGCTGAAAAATGTTGGACTTGTGGCTCCCAACGCGATGAGCGCAATCGAAGAACTGTTCGCGCTGACCCGACTGCGCGTGCTGCGCTGGCTGGCGTTGACTGCTCTGATTGTGGCGATCGGGACAGAGTGCTTCGTTAGCAAGCTCGCCGTTTTGGATCCCGACATCTGGTGGCATCTCAGCGTGGGCGATTGGATCGTTCACAATCAGGCCTTCCCCCATACTGGAATCTTCTCCCGCACGGCCGCATCGCGTCCCTGGATGGCTTACAGCTGGGGATATGAGGTTCTGCTCTCCCGCTTTTACGATTGGTGGACATTTGTCGGGATGGGCGTGTTTGGGACGGCACTCACGATTGCGGTTGCTTTAGCGGTGTTTGTCATGCTGTACCGCATATCCCGCCAATTCTGGACGGCGTGGGCACTCTCGCTGCTCAGCTTCGGCGGGTTCCTGTTCAACATTGCGCCGCGGCCGGTATTCTTCTCAGTCATCCTCTTTACCATTGTGCTCACACTGATTCTTGAGGCGCAACGGAGCGGACGAGTGCAGTTGCTCTACTGGCTGCCGTTGATTTTCATTATCTGGGCGAACACCCACATCCAGTTCATCTACGGGATCGCACTGGTGGGCCTTCTCGCCGGAATCAACCTGCTGCAGCGGATCGCGATTTCGTTAAGGCTATATCCGGAGTCCCTGACAAACCCCACATTACCCGTTACCGCCCTATTCGCAATTTTCGGCTGCTGCGTGGTGGCCAGCTGTATTGGCCCGTATTCGTACCACCTCTATCAACAGGTTTTTCTATATTCGCAATCGAAGATTGTGTACAAAATAATCATCGAATTGCAGGCCCTCAACTTCAAGTACTACAACCACTACGTGGAGCTTCTGCTGGCAGTCGGCGCTTTCTTTGCCTTAGGCTGGCAAAAGAAGATCGATCCTTTCAAGCTGGCGCTACTGATCTTTGCCTGCATCTTCGCGTTCCGCACCTGGCGTGACGCGTGGTTTGTGTGCGTCACGGCGGCGGCCATCATCGCAGACTTTCCGATCTCCGAAGACAAGCGCGACCGCTCGCTCGGCCTTTCTGGCTGGGCAGCCGTCTCGCTGGCGAGCATCCTGCTGCTGCTTCTAGCCGTGCGCAATACGGATTTCAACACGCGTGGTCTCGATCAGGCGATCAGCCACGAGTATCCGGTGAATGCGGTCAATTTCCTGCGCAGAAATCCGGTAGGAGGGCCGCTCTACAACAGCTTCGATTTTGGCGGCTTCCTGATCTTCTACATGCCGCAATATCCCGTATCCATCGACGGCCGCACCGATCTTTACGGCAATGCCATGGTTGAGCAGTACTTTTCGACCCAGGAAGCCGATCCTTCCTACACCACGGATCCCTTGCTCAACGAAGCTGGAGTGGTGATACTGAAGAATAAGTTCCCTATCGCCGGAATGTTGTTGACCGATCGCCGTTTTCGAGTGATTTATCGCGACGATATCGCCACAGTTTTCGTGCGAAATTGGTAGAAAGCAACTTGCCTTAAAAGCAGCCCTGTGCGAACAAACGACGGCTACTGACTCCCTGCTCGGCCGACAAATACACTTGCCAGATCGTCGCTGTAGACTAGTTTGTATCTCGCTTCCAGCACTGGTAGGTTCGTCAGTGCCCTGGCCATAGCCGACTGGCGCTCTAAAAGCAGCGTGCCGCTCGGGGAAACTATGCCCTCGGTCTCCAACCGTTCTTTCCCACTGACAACGCTGAAATAAGACTCCAGCAGGCGGTTGCCGTAGAGTTCCACGCGGCTATCGACCGCAACCGGATATTGCGGCAGGTACCAAGTGAGGAAGCTGCCCCATGAATAAGCGTTAAACAATGGCTGAGGAAGGCCGTTGTTTCGGATATAGTCGCAAGCCTTCACGGGATACACCTGATCGATCTTGTCCATGAGGACGCCGTTGCGAGGGAGGAAAAGCGTGGCAAATATTACCGCGATCGCTGTCAGGGAAGCCGAGATTCTCTGCCACCTGTAGCTCGTCTTGCTCAGTGGTTCACATTGCAGCAATCTACCGCCCGGGACAATCGCGATAGCAGGCAGCACGGCCAGCCATCCGTCACGCTGAAGTCGAAATGCGATGGCGGTGCCTGCCATAAGAACGAGCAGACTGAACACGTCGAGCGAGCGCCGCCGCCCAAGCGAAAGAAAGCCGGCCATCACCAGCAGCATCAGTACGAACTCCTGCGGATGGCGGAAGGTCATGGCGCTCATCTCGGCAAAGTATTCAAACGTTGCGTGACTGTAGAGCGAGCTGGAACTGTTCGGCAAAAGGTTAATCGTGTAAGGAGTTGCGAAAGTCATGAGCAGTGAAAGCAGGGCCATGACACCAGCCCTCTTCAGGTCGACGCGCCGAACGGCGTCGCTGACCCAAGGCTTATCCGCGCCTCTTATCAGCTCTTCGATTCCCAAGGCAATCAGATACAGCAGGAGCAACGTCAGTCCGAGCACAAATTGGATATCCACATTCGCCCAGAGCAGAAACAGCAACGGCAGCCGGTACAGGTCCATCGAGCCGGTTTGACGACTGCGCAGCAGAAGGATCAACTCGACGGCGAAGAAAAGAATCGAAAAAACATAGGGCAGCGGCTGCAGGCCGTAAATCACGTACTGAGCTGCGGCCGAGAGCGCAACTGCGGTCCAGAAATCGGCGCGTCCCGCGCGTACGAGCAGGAATGTTGTCGCGGCGAGCGCGACTTTCAGCAGCATCAGCAGGAACGGGATCGCGCGCAATCCGAAAGCGCGATACATGAGTCCGAGAAGGACGTCAAAGGACCAACTCGCATCGTGCCAGGGCAGATTGGAGTACTGAGAGAACAGGCCAGTATGCGGGAAGGCGTGATTCTGCAGAATCCAGAGTCCAGTCTGCAGATGGACCCAGACTCCAGACGCGAGTATCGCTGAAACGTGAATTGCTTCGTAGACTGCCGCAGCCCCGAACAACACCGTCAGTGCGAGAATCCGCACCACGGTCAGCGCGTTCGAAGGTGAAATCCCAAGCTGTGAGGGTTCGGCGTCGTTATGGGCGAGTTGAGGCAAGACAAGATTCTAGCCGATGGGCTCGTAAGTCCCTTTGCCCGGCTTGCAGCGATCCTCTCTTTGCTCAAATCGACTCGCTGTGATGGAAATCACATTCGGTTGTGATACCGAAAGCTGCGCCAGTTGACCGCTCAGTATACTTTGGGAGTACAGTCGAATGCGATCGTCGCGGAACTGGGGTCAACAACCGTCGGCAAACCGGGTCTGAGATTCGCAGCGCGCCTGAAGGAAGGTCAGCGTATGAACTGGGGAAAAATCAAACATTGCGGCAGCCTGCTGGTAGTAGTCGGGTTGCTCGTCTTGTCGACTCGGCCCGCCAAAGCCAGCGCAGATTCACCGCTTTCCGGGACCTATCAGGCGGTTCGTGAATCGCAGGCCGGCGACCAGGTCCAGGTGCGTTTACAGCTTCACCTGGTGAATCGCATGACTCGCGACCTTCACATCCAGCGGATCACGCTTTGGGATTTCGCCCACCCGCCGCGAGGCGGAACGCAGGCCTGCAGCGTAGCGCTTCGCGCCACCAGTTCCGCGGACACGACCCAGGAGTTCATCATTCCGCGAGCAGAATACGAACTGTGGAAGCGGGGTGCGCGCCCGCGAGTCGTTCTGGAGATTAGCGGGCCCACGGGACATTTGAGCACTAAAGTCGTTCGGCTGGAGCGCATTTCTGGCGGGAAGGGGAACTGAGATGCGCAGCCGGACTCAGCTCCTTCTTTGCGGCGTGATGATTGTAGCGCTGTTCGCTTCGCAACCCTTATTCGCGCAATTCGCGATCAACACCGTCGCTGGTGGCGGACCGCACAATCTGCCGGCGCAGCAGGCGAGCATCGGGTACGCGCAGAGTGTGGCCCTCGACAGTGCTGGAAATGTCTACATTGCCGACGCATTTTCCAGCCAGATTTTCAAAGTTTCCACTTCTGGAACGCTCACCATCGTCGCCGGCAACGGCACGATGGGGTACGCCGGCGACGGCGGTCCAGCAACCAACGCCGCGCTGAATGAACCGGAATCTGTTTTCGTCGACGGCTCGGGAAACATTTTCATCGCCGATACGTACAACTCCGTCATCCGGAAGGTGACCGCTAGCAATGGATACATCCAAACCGTCGGGGGCAACTTTGCGGCGGGAGCGGGCTATTCTGGCGATGGCGGCCCGGCCACCAGCGCTCAGTTAAGCGATCCCTTCGGGGTTTTCGTGGATGCCCAGGGCGACATTTTCATCGCCGACAGCGATAACAACGTTATCCGCGAAGTCGCGGCGAGCAACGGCAACATTCAAACGGTTGCCGGCGGTGGAACCGGCTGCACTGGGCAGACCGACACATTGGGGGACGGCTGTCCTGCGACCAGTGCCGAGCTCTCGGAACCTGAGGGGGTGTTCGTCGATTCCTCAGGAGATATCTTCATCGCCGATACGCTGGACTCACTCATTCGCGAAGTCACGAGTTCGAACGGCAACATCCAAACTGTTGCGGGCACTTACTACAACTCAGCATCCGGAAGTAAATGCCAGTTTACCGGTGACGGCGGCGCAGCCACGAGTGCTTATCTGTGCCTGCCAGCCAGCATTTTTGTAGACGGCTCCGGAGACATCTACATTGCCGATACCGCCAACTACGCGATCCGGGAAGTCGTGAGCGGCACGATCAATAGAGTCGCAGGCACCCTTGGCACCCCCGGCTATTCGGGAAACGGAGGCCCTGCCACGAGCGCACTATTGCTGTATCCGGGCGGCGTGACGGTAGATGGCGCGGGCGACATCTTCATCGCCGACACCGATAACCACGTCGTACGCGGGGTGACTGGCGGCAATATCGAAGCCTTCGCAGGGAATAACACTCTGGCCTACTCCGGCGATGGAGGGCCGGCAACTTCCGCCGCGCTTAACGCTCCGCAAGGAGTATTCATTGACGGTTCAGGGGACATCTTCATCGCCGATAGCGCCAACTCGGTAATCCGCGAAGTAGTGGCGAGCAGCGGCGACATTCAAACTGTAGCCGGCAACGGCGTCGCATGTGTGGTCCCTGCACCCGGGGGATGCGGGGACGGCGACACGGCGACGAGCGCCCAACTGAACTATCCCACGGGAGTTTTCGTCGACGGCTCGGGCAACATCTACATCGCCGACACCGGCTTCCTCACCGAGAATTCCGTCATTCGCGTGGTGAACACCGGCACCTCGGCAATCACGGTGGCAGGCACCAGCGTTGGCGCTGGCGACATCCAAACGATTGTCGGCACGCTGGGCACCGCCGGTTATGCAGGCGACGGCCGAGCTCCCACGAGCGCGCAACTCTATAACCCACAGAGCGTCGTGTTCGATGGATCCGGCAACATCTTTATCGCCGATACCCTCAACAATGCCATCCGCGTGGTAAACACCGGAACGCAGAACCTTGTCATCGGCAATGCTTCGGTCGCGCCGGGAACGATCGCCACCGTCGCCGGAACCCCACCGACCGCGTGCACGGACGCGACTACGGGTTGTGGCGATAACGGAGCTGCCAACGCAGCGACTCTCAACGACCCAACTGGTGTGGCAGTCGATTCCGCCGAGAACGTCTACATCGCCGATTCGCAGAACTCGGCGATTCGCGTGGTGAATGCGAGCACGCAAAATTCAATCACGATTGCAGGATCTACGATTCCTCCAGGCGACATTCTCACCGTCGCCGGCACGCTCGGACGTGACGGGTACACGGGCGATGGCGGACCACCAGCCAGCGCAACGCTGAATATTCCCTTCGGCGTTTGGGTGGATTCGCCAGGAAATCTGTACATCGCCGACAGTAGCAACTCGGCTATTCGCGAAGTCATTGCCGTTTCCGGTTTGATTCAAACTATTGCGGGCAACGGGACCGGAACCGGGGGATTTTCCGGGGACGGCGGACAGGCGACCAGCGCGTCGTTGAACACTCCTTCGAGCGTTGCCCTCGGCAGTTCGGCGATCTTTATCGCCGACACGGATAATTTCCGCGTTCGGCAGCTGATTTCTACTGTAGTCGTGTCGGTTGTGCCGAGTTCGACCACACTCGCACCGGGCGGCACGCAGCAATTTCTGGCGAATGTATCAGGAGCAACGAACGCGAACGTGACCTGGCAGGTAAACGGACTCACCGGCGGGAACACAACGGTCGGTACCATCTCAACGCTCGGTCTTTATCAGGCTCCTGCCACTGCGCCATCGTCGACCATCACGGTGACGGCCATATCTGGTGCAAACGGCGTCACTTCGGGCTCGGCGCAGGTTTCAATTGCGGCAGCCGGCGCTCCTGCGATCAGCGTGACTACGACTCCGGCCGGGGTCACCGTGGTCTACACCTCGGCTACGCAAAGTTTCACGGCCAACGTGACGGCCGAAACCAACACCGCCGTCAATTGGGAGGTGAACAGCATCGCCGGCGGCAACTCGACCGTAGGAACGATCGACACAAACGGCAATTACACGGCGCCCAGCACAATTCCCTCCCAGCCGCTGGTGATCATCAGCGCGGTTTCGCAGGCCGATTCCTCGGTCTCCGGTTCCTACCCGATCAACATCGTCACGATGCCTTCTGCGCAGCAGCCTGCATCGCAGACAATATCATCGGGCGGATCGGCAACCTTCTCCCTGGCACTGAACGCCAACACCGGCAATCCTCATGATCCGATCACACTGTCATGCCTGCAGAGTACGTTGCCTGCGGGAGCATCCTGCAGCTTTAATCCCGCGACCATCACGCCGAGCAGCAGCGCAGTTTCCTTCAGCCTGATTGTGACCGTTCCGACTAGCACTGCGGCATTGCAGAAGCAGCGCAGAATGTGGGTGGCAACGTACTTCTACTTAGTATGTACACCTCTGGCAGGAATAGTTCTTCTAGCGCGTAGAAGGCGGAATTTGCGCGGCCACCTTGTGTGGCTCGGTATAATGTGCTTATTGCTTTCTGCGCTGATGGCGTGCGGCGGAAGCAGTTCGTCGAACCAAACACCAACGCAGACCTACAACATTCAGGTACAAGGAACGACCGCAGCACAACCCGCCCCCGTGACCATCACGACCGTGACTTTGACGGTGCAGTAGGCCTACGGACCGGCACGAAGCCTTCAAACGGCCTTGTATTCGCCATGATTCCACACCCGAAAGCGAGGAATGCCCCATTGAACCAACCTCCGCGGCGCAGAATACGGCGAGCAGCGCCGATAGCGACAGCGGCACCAGTTAGTCCAATCCCGCATGCCATGTAAGTGTGCTCCCACGACAGAGCGACGGGAGTCATCAGGGCTAACACAGCTCCGATAAAGGCCCATCGACGCGGGAGCCATCCAGCGAACATCCAGAAGACCGCGAGAACCGCCGCGACTGTGGCTAGCCAACTGCCCCAGATCGGATTCCCGAAGATCGTGATCCCCAACGCTAACATCACAGCTGGCGCCGGCGGGAACTTGCTCGCGTACGAAGGCACCTGGATCACGTGCAGAGTCTCAAACGATTGCCAGAGTGGATGAGTGGGATTGGTGAGGCGAAGGTGGCGAAAAGTATCCGCCTGCAGCAGCAAGGAGAACTCGTCCATGTTGCTGATGGCCGGAATGCGCCAGCACGCGATACGCACCATGCCTAAGCTAATTGCAACCAGCAAAAGAACGAGAATAAACGGACGCCTCACGACGGAACGCAAGAGTCTCGCCTGAGGCTCGCGCGAGATTTTCTTTTCCTGTTGCGGGTCTTCTTGCGCAGCGGCGAGGATTGGCGCAAATTCCGTCATGCTCATGCAGAGCTTACCTCTTGCCCGGCATCTTTAGCGCCTGCGGTTGTACTGTGCCGTTGGGATAGTGCGCAACCTCGTGGCAAACGAGCGAACAACTGTTCGTGCTGCGATTGTAGGAAATGGGGATGCCTCCACTTGGAGAAACGACTTTCCGATCGAAGTTGATCAGCCGCTCGCCAGTCACGTTTCCGCTGCTCGCTCCCATACCGTGCGCTGTGTGGCATGTGGAACAGGAGAATCCCGCATTGAGGTGCAGCGGGTGCTGCGTCCAACTCGTTGCGCTGTTCACGGTCGACAGGTTGTGGCACTTGCCGCACATGGCATACGGACCGTTGACGCTGAGGTCAGGGTTCGGGAAAAGATTCGTAATTCGCTGTCCCGGCCCGGGCGCTTCACTGAATTCGTAACGGCGCTCGAGAAGATGCAGCCACTTCGATCCGTGCGGACCGTTTGGTCCGGGGCCCCCGAATTCGCGATTGTCGTCGGCGTTGTGGCAATCAGTGCAATAGATCTGCGTGCCCATGGAACGCCCTTGAGTTTTCCCGTCGACTTGGAACATGTCGGTGAGCAGACTCGGCTGCGGCAAGGCGCTGCTGCGTGGATGAAGAACAGGATGGCTTGAGGTCGCTGTCGTCGCCATCTGCGGAATCAGGTTCAGCGGATCGTTTGCCGTTACCTCTCGCGTGGGCAGATATCCAAAAACAATCTGCGTCTGCTTGCCTGTGCTGGTGCCGTGGCAGCGCAGGCAATTTTCATATTGATTCACTGCCGGCGTGAGCACGGTCACCCCGTCTGTCGGGCTGATGCCCTCGACCCCGGCCTGCGAGGGGCGAATCGTCGGCGGCAGAACCGCGGAGAACGAAGTCGTCTGCAACGAACCATGCGGACTATGGCAATCTACGCAAGTCGCGTGACGGTTGTTGTTCAGCAGCGCCGGCTCGCCCGCGTCGTGTTGGTTGATTCCCGACGGAAAGGGATGGGCAATTTTCGTGTATTCGGTGTAAATATTGGGAATGGCCGGTGAGATGTTCGATCCGCCGTTATGACACGTGATGCAGTTCTGCGTGGACGTGTCCATATTCGGCACCGCCGGAACAGGCCCGCGCAGCAATCGCGCCCCGGCCACAGAATTGTGCGGCATGTGACACGACAGGCACGCATTCTGCGCCACATTTGTGTAGCTGCCCAGCACCGGCGGATTCGCGATCGCATTCCCTGCGGTCGCATGAATACTACTCGACCACTGCGCCAACGGATTGGTCTGTCCGGTAACAGTTCGCGGATTGGGATAATGGCAGGCGAGGCACATCTGCCCGCTGGAACTGTCGCGCACCAGGAAATTCTTCGAGAGTGTATCGATAGCTTGCGCGTGCGGGTTGTGGCAACTGGTGCACTCTACGTCGCCATTGATCAGTTTCACCGCTTTCAGCGGATCGGCCGTCGTGTGGGTGGTGGTCAGCGACGGCACTAGGTCGGCCGCATTCACCAGCGGTAGCTTCAGGCTGAACGGATGCGACCCCTGCAGGGTCGTCCCAAACACATCCTGCGGATACATGCTTCCGGTCATCGTAATGGTCCCGTAGGGCTGCGTTTGCCCCACGGCGACCGTGCCATCGTGGCAACTCAGGCACAAGCTGCTGTCTTGCCCCAGTATGGGTTGTTGTGTAACGTTGTGCAGTGTGGTGCTCGAGTAAGTTGTGTACGTCTGCGTCGAGAGCGTCTGACTCCACAGCGCAGGATTTACAGTCTGCAGGCCCGAGTGCGGCACATGACAATAGAGACATGGGTCGAGTTTGCCTTTCGTCGGTGATGTCCCGCTCAGCGACAGATTGTGCGAACCGAGCACATCGCTCGAGACCTGCGCGGGACTCCACTGCGCCGGAAAAAACCCGAGCATGAGAAACGCAAAAAGCAGCCGTTTCATGGCCGGCCTCCCTGCGCCTGCTTGGGCAAGCCGGAATACTTGTAGACCTGAATCCGCCGGTTAAACGAATCGACCACAAAAATGCGGTCGTCATGATCAATGAACAATCCCGCCGGCAATTGAAACTCGCCGTTCCCCGTCCCCCGCCCGCCAAAGTAATAAAGAAGTCTCCCCCGCTGATCAAAGACTTGAACGATTCCCCACAACCCGTCGACCACGTACAAATGCCCCTCGGAATCGACGCCGATTCCCTTGGGCCGGAACACTGTGCCGCTGGTATCTCCCAATTCTCCAACCGAGGACTGATACGCTCCCGAGCGATCCAGGAACTGTACGCGGAAGTTCATGGCATCGACCACGAACAAATTCTGGTCATGCACCAGCAATTCCGTGGGCAGATTGAATTCCACCTCGCCGTCGCCACGTTTCCCGATGCTCTGAAGCACTGAGCCGTTCAGATCGAACACGAACACTTTGTCGCGCAGCGTGTCGGTGATATAGATCTTCTGCGCTGCCGAATCTACGGCAATGCCCGTCGGCCTCTTGAAAAATCCCTCGCCGCCCTTCAGGCTGCCGATTGTCCGGCGAAATTTCCCGTTGGGATCAAAGACAAAAATCTTGCCCGACTCAGAATCAGTTACGTAGATATTGTCTTGGGCGTCCAGAGCGACGCATTGCGGGGAGCGCATCCGGTCTTTATCTTTCTCTTTGTCTCTGCGCTCGATGAACTTGTACTTGTGATTCTCGAAATCGAAGATATGGATGCCGTTCGCACCCGGATCGGTGACAATGGCTCTTCCCCGCGAATCCACGGCGATGCTGTACGGCCGGACCAGATGCGGATGATCGGGCTCGCCTGCCACCACATCAATCAGCTTAGTGAAGAATCCGCGCTTGCCTTCCACCTCTTTTTCAGAGCTGAAGCTGCGCTCCCAGTGCAGCTTTCGTCCGCCTTCGAGTTGCAGGTCCGGAGGCGGCGGCTCAACTGCTTTTTCGGTGTGGACCTTCGCCGCCCAACCCGGAGTCACCAGCAGCAGCACGACCCACGCCAGCCCGCCCCCGATTCTCAGCAATCTCTTCCCCGCGCTCAAAAGAAGTTGAACCATCGCGAAATCCCAATGTAATAGGACGTTACATGAACCGGCATTGTGCCTTCGACGCCCAGATCCTGCGCCAGTCGTGTGTATCCGCCGTTCAAGAACAATTTCCGCATCCGGTACGTCATGCTCGAATTGATCAGCGTGTTGTTGGTATACAGGGCCAGGATCGGATCGAGCGTGCTGCCGTTCGACTTACTGTAAGACACGTTGACGACGAGCCGGCGCACCGGCGAAGCGCCCAGCCCGACGCCCCATCCCTCAGACTTGTACTGGGAAACGTCGTTTCCGCTTAGCAGCACCTGCGTCGGCAGGGTGGTCGGGACCGGAATCAGCCCCGTCGCCGTGAAAATCGCTTGGCCAGTGGACTTCGTATAGTACCCGCTCAAGTTGTATCCGCGGTAGAACACTGTCGAAAAGCCTCTCTGGGCGCTGCTCGTAGTGCCCGCATTGGCCGTAAGCCCGCTGTGCGCCCCGCTATAGCCCACCAGGAACTGCGTATGATCGTTTAGCCGGCGGCGCACGCTCGACACGTAGTTGTACGACGATGTCGTGTAGATCAGCGACGCCGTCTCCACGTTCTGGGCGTAGCTGAAGTTTGCGCTGATGTCCCATCCAGACAATTTACGGTCATAGTTCATCGTGCCCACGAAGCCAAGGCCAGTATTGGTCTTCTGCTGGGCCGTATCGACAATACTGAACGAAAACGACAACCCCTTCAGCAGGGTCCGGTCAAAATTGTAGTTTACGCTCCCGCCAAATTGTGTCGCAGAATACGTCTCCCCCAGAAAAGTCTGGTACGAATGATTTATATCGGCATGAATCGCCAAATTCGTGATCGGCATATAGTAGGCATCCGTTGAGAACAGGAGGGAATAAAAGCTGCCCAAACTGACGAAGTTGAGCGGCGCGCCCGCGTTCAGCACCGGCTCGGGAACACTTCCCAGCAGGCTGGAATTGTAGCTTTCAGTGAACGAGGCTCCGAAGTCATCGAGGGGATGAAACGAGGCGTTACTGTTGATCGAGGTTGATCCACCGGAGCCGTGGCCCGAGGCAGAGCCCCCATAACTATCGCTATAGTTAAGGTGTGTAAGGCTCACGCCGAAATTCCCCGTCCACGGGAGTGCGTGCTGCGCCGCCGCTCCAAAACTATTATTCGAACTATTGGATGTGGCCGCAGGCTCGTCCGGCTCGGAAAAGTTCGGGAGGCTGGAGTCTGTATTGCGGTGCGTAAAATGGGCCATCAACCGCCAGCCGTCCATCATGTAATTGGAGTTCAGGTTCAGAGTTTTGTCAGTCTCGGAACTCGTTCCCGACCCTCCGTAAAGGGACTCGTCGGTGTTGTTGTCCAGGTAATTTATGCTGAAGGTTGGCAAATTCGGAACGATCTCGCTCCAGCCAAACCCAAAGCTCTGCTCGTTGCCGTTCGAAGCCAATCCGGTATCAGAGCCCGGTACGCCGTACGCTGACGTGTCGTTATTGACCTTGTTGAACGAGAAGGAGCCGGGGAAGTGACTTCCGCTAAAAAGGTTAACGCCCGCCCCCACACCGCTGGAGTTTGTCAGGTTGCCAAAAACCGAACTGGATTGGGAGCGGTTATAGAATGGTGCTACGTCAAAGTTGATAAAATTGGGATTATAGTAGTTCCCCGTGATATTGGCATTCCCGTCGAAGCCGGTGCCGTGCGACGACTGCCCCTGGTCAATCGCTCCCGTGTACTGGTACCCGAGATTGCCGGAGGCGCTCAAACGGGTGTTGTCGCCGATCGTCACCTGTGCCGCTGCCGGCAGCGCCAGCATAACCATTGCGGCGAGCGCCCGCCGCGCCTTGTGAAATCCCTTCCACAGTGACCGCATTCCCCACCTGGTTTCCGTCCCCATGAACCAGCGCGCCCGTAATGTGCCCGGCGTCGCGTTGGCCAGATGATTCACAGGACNNTGCTCTTTTGCAGATCCGTCATCAGCTTCGCCTTCACGTCTGCAAATGGCGTTTTTCCCGCAGGGATATGCGCATTCAGCCGAAACAGCGTGTGGGCCGGGCCGATCTGGATGAGATCGCTCACCTCGCCCGCTTTCATCTTCCGCGCCGCTTCCACTACCGGAGGCGGAAGCTTGTCGCCTTCCACTGCCTTGCGGTCGCCCATGTTCACGTGCCAGTCGTCTTCCGAAATTCTTTCCGCCAGCAGCCCGAATTCCTGGTAGCTCTTGCTCGCCTTCGCCTGCTTGATGGCGCTCTCCGCCTTCTTGCGCGCCTCTTGCAGGTTCTCTGGCGTCGCGTTCTGCGGAGGGATGATCGAGATGGTCTGAATGCTGAACATCTCGGGATGGTGGAACTGTTTCGGATTCGCGTTGTAATAAGCCAGTGCCGCCGCCGTCGTCACCTTCGCCTTGTCGTAGACTTCCGACTTCAGCATGTCTTCAATCAGCAGTGAGCGGCGGATCTTCTCGTTGAGCAGTTGCTTGTTGCCGCGGGTTTCGGCCTGCACCACCTGCGTGTATTCCTGCTCGCTGGGGAACTGATTGCGGAATTCGATCTCTGCCTTCCTTAACCGCTCCGGCGCGACCGTGCGCTTTTCCTTCAACGCTTCCTGATAGAGCAATTCTTCGAAGATGAGCATCTCGAGAGCGCCCTTCCGCATCTCGGGCGCCATCGACTTGGGCACGCCGTTATGGATTTTCCCGTACGGAAAGATCGTCTCCATCTCGCGAATCAGGTCGCGGTCGGTCAGAATCGCTCCATTCACCCTCACCACCGGCGTTCCCACCGCCGGCATGTCGAACGTCACTATGTCCTTGGCCGCCGACCCCATGCCCGAAGGCGGCGTCGCGGACGCGCCATTGTTCGCCACAGCGGGAGCCGGCAGCGTGGGAGCGTGCGAAGCCACGACCTGGCCACTGCCTGCGATCGCTGTTGCCAGCAACATCGCGCCAACTTTGATTGCCTGCTTCATTGTTTCTTCCTCTCGTCTCTGCTCTCGAAAAGCGGGGGGAGAGAAGTTTCCTCTCCCCCAACTCGAAACAAGTTAGAACTGCGTGGTAACCGTGGTGATGCCGAACGTCTCGTTCGACGTATCGAAGTGGCACTGGCGGCAGAACTGGGTCGTCGAAACGGCCATCTGCGCGTTGGTGTTGCCAGCGCCGGGGTTGTAGGGTGAGTTGATGAAGAAGTACGTCGGATAGGTTCCCGTGCCAATGGCCGAGCCCGCCATCTTTGCCGATCCGGGGGCAAATCCCGGGGGACCTTGGTAAACGTACATCTGGTGCTGGTTGTGGCAGGTGGTGCAGGTGAGGAATGCACCGGAAGCATCGGTAGCGCCAGGAGGAAGGGAAACACCATAGCCCCACTTGCTGCCGGCGATGGCCGGATAGCCGTAGTTCGCGTTGAATTGAACGTACGAGTTAGCCGGGGTGATGCTTTTGATACTGCCAGCGCTCACGACGATCGTCAGCGGGGTGGTTGCGGCACTGTTCGTCCAAACGCCCACTGCGGCCAGCGTGGCATTCAGGCCGACCGGGTGATCGTTCAGATAGCCGGAGGTGTTGCCGTTGCCGCTATCGTCGCCGAGCAGGGTTGGGATCGGACGGGTTCCGTACACGCCGCTGGCGGCCAGCAGGCCCATCCTCTGCTCCCACGACTGGCCGTTCATCATCTGCCCTTTGGCCACCACGCCGTCATGGCAGGCCAGGCACATCATGATGCCTTCCAGTTCGGCGGTGTTGGTGGTATAGGCAGCTGACTGAGTGGGCAGGTTCTCGACGATACCATTGCCGAGAGTCAGGGTGTATCCGAACAACGGAGTTACGTCTTGTCCGAACAGTGCAACGCTACCGGAAGAGGGATCGTTGAAGGCAACAGCGTTGTTGGCAACGTTTCCGCCGCCGCCCGCTGCGCCGCTGTGCGGGGCGTGGCAGCCTGCGCAACCACGTCCGCCGTTCTGGTGGGCACCGAGAATATCGTAACCGGTCAGACCGTTCTTGCTATTCCCGGAGTAGGTCTGCGCCGCGGCCATACCGACCGCCAGCAGAGCTATTAATGTAACGAACAGTAGCTTTTTCATAACTGGTAAAACCTCCTATTTTGTAACAGCTGTTACTGCTACCTCTACGGCTATGTGCTCTCGTGTTCCGGAGCCAGCTTGCGCCAGATCCGGTTTGGCCATCCGCGGAACGGCCAAACTCTACTGCGGCTTTTGTGCCGCGGAACTTGGGGGGGAAGCAGGAGCCGCGTTACTGGCGGCGCCGGTTTTCGTCTCCGGCTTTGCCTCTGGCTTCCCTGATTTCTTGTCTGCTTCCGCTTTACGCCTCGCCAATTCCGCCCGCGTTTCGTCATCGGTGACGTAGTGGAACATCTGCACGCGTCCGGGATATTGTTCGGAGGTAAAAATGCGGTTGTTCTTGTCGATGTAGAGCCCCTCCACGGTCCGGAACTGCCCCGGGAACAGGCCGTGGCCGCCCAGCCACATCAGAAGGTGGCCGTCCGGGGTGTAGCACTGCAGGATGTCCTGCACCGCGTCGGCGACCCAGACATGCCCGTCGGAATCGATCGCAATGCCTTTCGGCCGGGAAAAATATCCCGGGCGGTCGCCGGCTTTGCCCCAGGCGCGGATGAAGTTGCCGTCGGCATCGAAGACCTCGATGCGATTGTTGAACATGTCGCTGACGTAGAGATTGTTGTCCTGGTCCAGAGCGACATTGGTGGGCGCGGCGAACTGTCCTTCCTCGGTCAGCGAGTGAGCCTTGCCTGCCGTGCCGATGGTGCGCAGCAGGTTGAGATTGTCGGCGTCATAGACCATGACCTGGTCGCGTCCCGCGTCGGCGACGTAGAGGAAGCGGTTTTCGTTATCCACCACCATGCCGGCGGGATCAACCAGACCGCCTTGGCTGATCGCGCCCTCGATCTTGTGCTCCTTGGTGAAAACCATGATGCGGTGCAGCTTGGTATCGGAAACGAACAGCCGGTCAGAGTCGTCGGTGGTCAAGCCGATGATGTCGCCGAAGCGCGCATTCGCTCCGTGCTTGATCATCTGCAGGTCTTTGTTTTCAGTATTGAAGATGAACACTGCGCCGACTTTTCCGTCAGCGACGTAGAGCTTGCCTTTGGAATCGACCGTCAGGCCGTACGGCGCCCACAGCGAAAAGATCGGGTTTTCGGCCAATTTCTGATCGGCGGGTTCTCCGCCCGCCATGCGGTCCATCCACGAAGTTTTCTTTTTGGTCTGAGTCTCTGGAATCTTCTGGCAGCAGAAGTAATTCAAATACTTCAACCGCGGCGGCGCCGGCGGATTCGGCCATACCAGCTTTGACCAGTCGACCTTGTCCATGATGTTGGTGTCCGGCGGGGGAGGCTGATCTTTCTTCTTTTTGTCGGCATGCAGCGGCCCAGCCACACTCAGGCAGAACAGCAGTCCGGCGACCACTGCCGTGAAGCGGAGGAGCCCGAGATTGGAAGCACGCCTGTTCATTTTGTTTTGCCGCTCTGTGTTTGCGGTGCCGACGCTTGCGTCGGTTGTGCAGGGGCACCTGGAGTTCGCGGGTTTGGAGACGAAGGCGCCAGGTTCGCGTGACACGTCAGGCAGAACGCCATGTTGTTCGGCTGATCCTTCACCAGCATTGCGGGATATGCCCCCGAGTGCGGCTGATGGCAGGTCAGGCAGTTGATCGGCTTCAGCACCTTATTCACATCTGTCGGGTCGACGATGTCGCTGACCGGGTGCCGCTCGACCGGATGACCGTGGCCGTACTGAATCGGCAGCAGGATCACTTTGCGGAAGTAGTCTTCCGGCAGTTTCACTTTCCCGTCGAAAATCGTGACCAGATGCTCGCTTTCGAGTTTCTGCGGACTTGCATTCGGGCCGTGGCACTCGAGGCAGAGCGCGTTCGGACTGGCCGCACGCAGCAAGTGATCGTTGGTGCCGCCATGCGGCTCGTGGCAGGTCGCGCAGCCTTGCTCGAAGGCCGGCTGATGCAGATGCGCTTTCTTCATCTGATCGGCCTGATCGCTATGGCAGGCGAGGCAGGCACGGACCGGATCCGGCTGCAGGAAGCCAGGAGACTTGCCGGCGTGCGGGTTGTGGCAGGCGACGCAATCGCCCTGCGCGCCGGGGTGCTGCACTTTCGCCGTTTCGATCTGCTTGGCCTTGTCGTCGTGGCAAGTCAGGCAGAGGGCGCGGCTGTCAGCGTTGGTCAGGACGACTTTTCCATCCTTGGCCGGCTGATGGCAGCTGTCGCACATCTTGTTCTCAAATGGGTTGTGCAGGAAGGCCTGCATCAGTTTCGGCTTCGCCGACTGATGCGGATCGTGGCACTGCAGGCAGTTGGCAGCTCCGAACGGCTGCCCGAGATGCGTCTTCTGCAAGGACGCGTCTTTCGGGTCATGGCAGTCCACGCAGAGCGCGGGGATGTCTTTCTTCAGGTGCGCCTGGAACTCGATTTTTTCCCGATCGCCGTTCTTGTGCGTGACGTGGCAGGTGTCGCAGCCCATGTCGAGCGCGGCGTGCCGGCTGCCGTCCTTCGGAACATTCACGCCGATGGCATGGCAGTTGAGGCAGAGATTCTCATCCCGGGTCGCTCCCGACGTCGGCTTGAACAACTGGTTCGGGTTGTCGGATTCGTGCGGGTCATGGCACTTCACGCAGTCGCGAATTGCCGGCGGGTGCATCGTCTGTCCCGGCTGAACTTTCTTGTCCTCGTGGCACTTCAGGCAAAGAGCCTGTGTGGTCGTGGTAATGAGCTTTACCCGGGTCACGTCGCGACTGACGCGAACTTCGTGGCAGCTCATGCACCCGATGGCAATGGCAGAGTGGACTGCCTTACCTTTGCTTTTGTCCTCATGGCACTCCAGGCACTTCGCCGAATCGACGTTCTTGTCCAGCGGCACGGGGTGCACGCCACCCAAGGCGCGGGGCAAACAGACCGCCGCAAAGCTTAGGGCCAGCAGTGTACGTAAGACCGGGCTGGCAAGCGAAGTGGTTTGACTCCAACGGGATTGGTTCTCGGTCCGGCTCACGAATTGGGGAAGGGTGCTCACCCAAGTCTCCGGTTCGTGAGGTGCACGAGAACCGCCGCTCTTGTGAGCATTGCTCAAATTTTCATCACCTGCGTAAGTGACTGGATTGGAAGAGGTTGTGCGGGTAGGTGAATTTGTTGCGAAATACATCAGGAACAATAGGATTGTCCCAAATGGGCCTTCTCCCACACTGAAATTGGTGAAATGACCCAAGTAACGCCATGAGGGCCGGAGGCTCCCGGCGCCAGTAGCGAGGCGGGGAAAGCCGCATACCCCACCCGGGTCCTAAATTGTTTCTTGGGTCGCCGAAGTGCGTCCATCACCGGAGCAAGTGAGCGGCGTCACGAAGCCAGTGTGATGTGTCAAATCCCTGTTGCACTGGGCGGTAATGCGCAATTTGGTCCAAATAGGCGCTTGTGGTCATCAGCGCCTTGTCTGTTAAGTCATGCCATATCTTTTTGTTACGCGGTCTTTGCACGTCTGGTGTGGAACTTGCACCTCAAGCTTGGGAACAGGGAGAAGGTATGGCCGTAGATTTCCGCAAACTTGCCCACAAAACGTGGCGCACCATTGCTTCTATTCAGACCGGCGTAGTTCTCTTGATCCTAGTCGTGATTTTCGCGGCGGTCGGAACNNCTGCATCGTAGCGGCTTCGATCGATCGCTTCCCCAACTCGTGGCGCTATTTCTCGCGTCCGTACAAATATCCCGACGAAAGCTTCCGCCGTGCTTCACATCCACAGAAATTACTGGCCGTCGCGGACGAAGAATCGGGTTTGGTGGCGGCCGAGCGGGCACTGCATTCGCTTGGCTACAAGCCGGAACGCGTGGTCCACGAGGATCACTTCTCCATTTTTGCCGAACGCAGCCGAATCTCCGAGATAGCGGTGTACATCGTCCACGCCAGCCTCCTGCTTATTTTCCTTGGCACGGTAGTCGATGGTCTTTGGGGCTGGCGCGGTACGCTCAATCTGAATGAGGGCGAGACCTCCAACATCGTCGAATTGCGCGATGGCACCGCGCGCACGCTCCCGTTTGCCATTCGCTGCGATGCAGCCGGTCAGGAAAACTACAAGGATGGCACCCCGAAAAAGTGGTGGTCCAAGCTGGCCGTGGTTGAGGGCGGACGAGATGTACAGAAGAAAGAAATTGTTGTGAACGATCCGCTCTTCTACAGCGGTGTCCGCTTCTACCAATCGAGTTACGGCCCCAATGGCAAGGTTGACAGGCTCATGCTGGTCGCGACCCCGAGCAAGGGCGGCGAAAAGCGGGAACTCGGGCTGGCCGAGAATGAAACTATTCCCCTCGACGCCGACACCACGGTTCGCTTCAACGAATTTTTCCCGGACTACGCGGTTCAGGACGGCCACGTCTACCGGAAGTCAAACGACTTGGAAAATCCGGCAGCCCATCTGGTGGTGACCTCGAAGAGCTCCGGGAAAGAGTTCGACGTCTGGTTCCCTGAGATCGAAGGCATCGCCGACAACTCCAAGGCGCCTTATCTGTTGGAAGCCACTGATCTGAAGATGGGTCACTTTACCGGCTTGCAGGTGTCGCACGAACCCGGGCAGTGGGGAGTTTGGGCGGGTGTGGTCTTGATGGTCGTTGGACTGGCATTTGTGTTCTACGTAGTCCATGTGCGGTTTTGGGTGGCACCGGTTCGCGACCCCAAGACGGGCAAGCACTCGCTGTGGATCGGGGGCAGTGCGAACCGTAACCGGGATGCGTTTGAGCAGCGCTTCAACGATCTGGTGACGTTGGTGGAAGAAGAACTGAAAACCATTCCCGGGACCTCTCCGAGCAAGAAGGTCGCGGTGGTCGCTGGGGACTGAACCGTCTTATTGGAGGATGTAAATGGCACGAGCAAAAGCAGAACAGCAGCCAACGACAACCGGCATGACC
>PLHQ01000108.1:56773-64858 GCA_003138975.1 Acidobacteriaceae bacterium
GCATCGCTCTCCACTTCACTGGGGTTGATCGCTAATACCGCAGCCATTGCCCATCGCTGGTATGAAGCTGGACATCCACCATTTTCCAGTGTCTACGAAATGTTGCTCAGCTTCGTGTGGACATTGGCCGTGCTCACGCTGGTGGTCGAAAAGAAATATGGCGTCAAGGTCATTGGAACGGTCACCATGCCGGTGGCGATTGTGGGCGTGGTGCTGATGCAATTGCTGCGAACCGATGTTCATCCCCTGGTTCCCGCACTCCAGTCGACCTGGCTGCACGTGCATGTCACGCTGGCCATGCTGGCCTATGCCGCGTGTGCGCTAAGCTTTGCGCTGGCCTCGATGTTCCTGATCCAGGACAAGATGAAGAGCGAAACCTTCCTCGCCGTAACCAGCTCTAGCACACTTGCCATTTACGCAAGCATCGTTTTAACGCGCTTCGAAAAGGGGGGCGGGCTGAGCCTGGTGGCGTGGAATCCGGACTCGAAGACAGAAGTCTTCCTTTCCAGGGGCGTGCGGTTGTTCGTCACTATTCCGGATCTTGGCTGGCTGATGACGCTGGCGCTTTTGGTGGTCGCATCGCCGTTAGTCTTTTACGGGCTGGCACGCTGGAAGAACAATAATAGCTTCCTTACGCTCGCCAATCGCGCTGTGTTCCTCAGCATTCTTCTCCAGGTGATGGCGCTCGTCATGTTTCTGGTGCGCGCCCATGATGGCCCCTATCCGTCACTCGACGCAGACGGTTTGTTCCCAACCAGCCTTGCCGCCAGCCCCTTCATCCTTTCAGGTCTAGTAGGCGGAGTATTTATCTCACTGCTCTATCTGTTGCTGCTGTGGCGGCGCCCGGATCTGGAGCGTTTGCTACCCAGCGCGGACAACCTCGACCGCATCACTTACAAAACTATCTCTCTTGCTTTCCCCTTACTGACTCTGATGATCGCCTCCGGAGCGTACTGGGCGAACCAGACCTGGGGCTCGTANNGCAGGTTATTTGCACATGCGCATCACCCGTGGATGGCGTGGCCGGCGTGCCGCGTACTTCGCTATCCTCGGGTTTGTCGTAGTGATGTTCACTTTCTTCGGGGTGACTTACTTGCTGCCCGGACTGCACTCTTATGCTTAGCCATCCTCAGTCTGCGACAAAGGCCACTGGGCCAGAGGCAGAGACAGTCCAGACAACTGCTGCGCCTCGCCAGGCTCCGGGTTGGCCGGACGGCGGTGAGCGCATCAAGTCTGCAGGTTCGCCGCAGGAGGAAAACTTCCGATTGAGTTCCGTACGCGTCAATTGGCAGCTCAAAGCAATCTTGCCGGTGGGGTTCGTGCTCCTCGCAGGGCTGCTACTCTTCATTCTGGCAACTGTATCTTTGCGCGACCCGGACCGCCACGCGGTGCTGATTGTCGCGGGAGCCGGGGCGGTCGCCATATGTGCCGTGTCAATGTTGATGCTTGCTTTCTTGGTTCAACGGCCCATGGTCGAATTACAAGAGAAAATTGGGCTGGTGAGTGACGGCAACCTGGACGTCCGAGTCAGCTTCTCTCGGCGCAACGACGAGATCGGAGATCTCGGCCGCAAATTCAACTACATGATGCAGCAGTTGCGGGAAAGCCGCGAAGAGATTGACCGACTGCATCGCACCCAAATGTCTCGAGCCGAGCACTTGGCGACCCTCGGCGAGATGGCCACAGGCTTGGCCCACGAGATTCGCAATCCACTCGCGGGAATCGCGGGAGTCATCGAAATCGTCGGCCGCGATCTACCTTCCACTAGTCCAGCGCGGGCAGTCATCAAAGATGTTCGCCTGGAAATCGCGCAGATCAATCGCATCGTGACCGATCTTCTGGAAACCGCGCGACCGCACCCGCCGCAGATTCGCCTGAGTAACCTCAATACGACAGTAGAGCACGCCGTGATGTTGGCCCGCCAGCAGGTCCTCTCCAAACCCATCAAGATCGAACTGCACAAGGCTCCCGACCTACCTGAGGTTGAGCACGACAGCGATCAGATTCACCAGGTGCTTCTGAATTTGCTGCTGAATGCAGTGCAGGCCGTGACGGGCGCGGGCACCGTCAATGTCGAGATCGGTTCACAAGATGGCTTCGCCAGCGTGGCGGTCAGTGACACCGGTCGCGGAATCTCGTCTGAGCACCTCTCCAACATCTTCCGGCCGTTCTACACCACGAAAGGCAATGGCACGGGCCTGGGCCTTTCTCTTGCGCGGCGCATCGTCGAAGAGCACCATGGTCGCATCGAAGTCAATAGCGTCGTCGCGAAGGGAAGCAAGTTCACAGTGCTGCTGCCATTTCAAACGCCCAGTTCTCAGACCGCCGCTTTCTAACACTCCGGTCCGGCAGCCATCCGGACAAGCCCACGAAAGCAAGCCGCCTTCATTCGTAGTAAATTAAACACCGATGGCTGCAGAGAAGATCATGGTCGTGGACGACGAGCGCCTGGTACGCTGGTCGCTCCGCCAGAAGTGTGAGGAGTGGGGCTACCACGTGATCGAGGCCGACGCCGGAGAACCTGCGCTCAAACTCGCCCAGCATGAATCGCCCGATCTGGTCCTGCTCGACGTCCGCATGCCGGACCTCACCGGCATCGAAGTGCTCGATCAACTCAGGAAGAATGGCGACGCCCGCGCCGTCATCATGATCACCGCCGATCCGCAACTCGACGACGTCAAGGCCGCGCTCAAGCTCGGGGCCTACGACTTCGTGGGCAAGCCGGTGGATTTCGATGAGCTGCACGTTACCATCAAGAACGCTCTTGAAGCCACCAGCCTGCGCACCGAAGTCCAGACCCTGCGAGGCGAGGTGCGACGCACTGCCGGCTATAGCAACGTGGTGAGCGTTTCGTCCAAGATGACGGAACTGATGAACTTCGTCAAAAAGGTTGCAGCCAGCGAAGCCACGACGGTTCTGATTCAAGGCGAAAGCGGCACCGGTAAGGACCTTATCGCCAAGGCCATCCATTACGAGAGTTCCCGCCAGGAGAAGCCTTTTATCGCCATCAACTGCTCGGCGATTCCCGAGACGCTCATGGAGGCCGAACTCTTCGGGCACGAGAAAGGCGCTTTCACCGACGCGAAGCAAATGAAGAAAGGTTTGTTCGAGGCGGCCGATGGCGGCACATTATTCCTCGACGAAATCGGCGAACTCTCCCCACTGCTNNGGCATCCGCGACATGCAGGTCGATGTTCGCGTGATCGCGGCCTCCAACCGCGATCTCGAAAAGGCGGTGCGCGAAGGCCAGTTTCGTCAGGATCTCTATTACCGCCTGGCCATTATCGCGATCTTTATCCCGCCGCTGCGCGACCGAAAAGAAGACATCATGCCTTTGGTGGACTTCTTCATTGACCGTTACAACCGCAGATTCAAAAAGTCCATTCGCGGCATCACCGAGGAGACACGCCGTCTTATCCTGAGTCATAACTGGCCCGGCAATGTTCGCGAACTGAAGAACACCATCGAGCGCGGCATGATCCTTGAGGACGAACCGCTCTTGCGCCCGTTGTACCTTCCATTTTCCGTCGGCGAATCCGGGGGCCGCACCGTCTTCGAACGAACTTCGCCCGCCGAGGGCGGACAGACCTTACCCAACGGCCGCACCCTGCCCCGCCTTTACATCCCGGAAGGTGGAACCTCTCTGGAAGAAGTGGAGCACGCCATGGTAGAACTCGCGATGCGCCAATCCAACGGCAACCAGACCCACGCCGCAAAGCTCCTCGATATCAGCCGTGATGCCCTGCGTTACAAGCTAAAGAAATTTGGCTTGATTCGCGGCGATGAAGAAGGCTATCAGACCGTTGTGGCCGAGGATCAGTGAGGACCGCCGAAATGTCTTAGTCAGGTAGCACTTTGCCTCGGGTTTCCACTGCGAAGGGAATGACCAGCAGTCCGATCCCAAAGGCAATTGCGGTGAACGCAACTGGCTTGCCGAGAGTCCCCATTCGACTGACCAGCGCGCCCACCCCGAAGTTGACTCCGGCAGCAATGAATCGCCCAAACGAAGTGGTAAACGCAAACGCGGTTGCGCGCACCGCAGTCCCGTATTGCTCCGGCAGCCAGAGACTGAAGACGGCGAAGTTGCCGCCGAAGAACCCTAAGAAGAACAGCACCGCCATGAACGGATGAAGTCCCTGGGGCAGGTAGAACGCCCAACCAAAGCTGAGCAGGATGCAGGCCGCCATCCCGACGTAGTAAAAAGTCAGGGTTCGCTTGCGACCAGTGCGTTCGGCCAATGGTGGAACCGCAAGGCAGCCCAGGATCGTCCCCAGTGACAACAAGCCCATGCCGAACGACGACACGCGTACGGCCTGCGGTTGCGCCATGCCAGCGCGTTTTGCCAGGCTGATGATCGCCGTCGGAGCATAAACCGCCGCTGCCCACAGGCCACAAATGGCCGAGGCCAGCAGCACGGTATTGACCAGTGTGCGCTGCGTGTAAGGCGGACTGAAGATCCGGCGCAGAGAAGAAAGTCCGCCGGCGGCTTTCACTTTGGCTTTTTGTTGCCAGCGCTCGGATTCCTTCACGCGGAGCAGGACCATGAAGGCCACGACGACGGGGGTCAGGCCGCACCAGAACATAGCGCGCCAGCCATAGCGTGCCGCAACCGTGTAATTGAGAGCCGAAGCCAGAAAAAAGCCCGCATAATAACCAGTCTGCAGATATCCAGCGCCCATCTTGCGGCGATCTTCCGGCCAGGCTTCGGCGACGTATGTGCCCGCCAACGCCCATTCGCCGCCAATTCCGACGCCCGCCAGCAAGCGGAACAATCCCAGTTGCCAAACGGTTTGCGACAAAGCGGCAGCTCCCGTGAAGATCGCATAAACGAAGATGGTGGCAGCCAGCACCCGGCTGCGGCCAAACCTGTCGGCCATCGGCCCCCAAACCAATGACAATCCCCAGCCCACGAGGAAAAGTGCAAACAGTGTCGATCCCGCGAATCCCACATTGGCGGGAGTGGCTTTGTATCCCGACTTCGGAAGCAGTTCCGTGAGTGCAGGGCTGAGGACGAGTGCGTAGATCACAGAATCCATGCCGTCCAGCGTCCAGCCGGCCCATGCTCCCCAGAATCCAGTGATTTGCTGGCGTGAGAGCTTGGTGTGAACTGCGGGAAGTGAGCGGGTCACCGCTTCATTGGCCATGGCGGTATCCTTGCGTCGGCAGGAGGATAACACGGCGTGTCAAGGCACGTGAGACGAGTCTAGACGTCAGCAGAGCCGCCGCAGCTGTTTTGAAACAGCGCCACCAACGCGGGTTTCGTTACCTTTCCCATCGCATTGCGAGGAAGGGCATCCAGGACGAGAAGCCGCGAAGGCACTTTATGAGCCGCCAGCAACTCTTTGGCCCAGGCACGGAACGACTCCAGATCAAGGGCGTCGCCATCATTCAGCACCACCGCTGCCGCCACGCGCTCGCCCCACTCTGGGTCGGGCACGCCGACAACGGCACACTCGGCCACTGCGGGATGTTCGCGCAGCGCCTCCTCAATCTCGAGCGCGGACACCTTGTGTCCGCCCGTCTTGAGGATGTCAATGCTCGTCCGGCCAAGAATGCGATAGACACCGTTCTCCACTACCGCCGTGTCGCCGGTGCGAAACCAGCCGTCGCGGAAGGCAGCGCGTGTGGCATCGGGCTGGCCCCAGTATTCCGCGAACACGCTTGGACCCCGAACTTCGATCTCGCCCGGAGTTCCCGGGACAACCTGCGCGCCGTTTTCTCCAACAAGCTGGACCTCGACGCCGGGCAGCGGCGTACCAACACTGCCTGGAGTGCGCTCGCCCCGCAACGGGTTCGACAGCGCCATGCCAATCTCCGTCATACCGTAACGCTCGAGCAATGTGTGGCCGCTGATTTCTTTCCAGCGCTCGAGCGTGCCTACCGGCAGCGCGGACGACCCAGAAACCATCAACCGCAACCCTCTGCAGGCCTGACTCAGCTCCGCGCGGCGCTCTGGCGAAGCCGCGTCCCAGGCAACGATGAGCTTCACATAAACTGTCGGTACTGACATGAACAAAGTTACGCCGCCACCGGCGATGCAATCCCACACGACATTTGCATCAAAGCGCGGCAGCATCTCGCAGGTCGCGCCCGACCACAGTGCACAGGAAACCACGTTGATGATTCCGTGCACGTGGTGCAGCGGCAAACATAGAACGATGCGATCGTCGGTCGACCACTCCCAAGCCTCCACTAGGCTTGTGATCTGCGCTGCAATATTGGCATGGGTTGTGACCACGCCCTTCGGCCGGTTCGTCGTGCCGCTGGTGTAAAGAATCATAGCCCGCCGATCGTTAGTGATCTCCGGGCCGATGTCAGGTAGTCCTGCTGATGGGTGAGCGAAAATCTGCTCATACGACAACGTGCGGATGCCACGGGCTGTGCCAATTGGCGTCAGCAGGGAAGCGGCCTGAGCATCAAACACCAGGGCCGATGCCTGGGCGTCGTCGATCAAATATTCCAGTTCAGGCTTTGCAGAGCCGAGCGGCAACGGGACGGCAACTCCACCTGCCCGCCAGATCCCCCACTGCACTGCCACCCAGGCAAATCCCGGCACGATCAGAAACGCCACTCGCTCTTCGCGGAGGTCGTCGCGGCCAGTGAGCAGCGCCGTCGCCACGCGCGCCGATGCGTCGAGCAAGTCGTCGTAGGCGAAGGCCCCGTGTGAATCGACAATAGCAACGCGTCCGTGTCGCCCCTGGACGTGAGCAATCAGTGGAATACGAGTGGAGAGGCTGATCACACGCCGACTTTACGTCGTCATAACAGGATTGTCCAATGACCAGCAGAGCTTTTCCGGATGCGAACTAGATCTGGGAATGAGATGCGGCTTGCTCGTCGTTCGCCATGGTCTTCGCTACTACTCTTAAGAAATGGTGCCGGCAATCGCCGTTTTAGGCGTTTGCAGATGGAAGAGCCGCTGCAATGCAGTGGTCATCTGTTCCTGCTCCATCTTTTCTGGAAGTTCCTTGAGCTCACGGGCCAGGGACCCTGCGATCCTCTGCGTCATACGGGACATGACTGCGTTTAACATTTCGTCCTGGTCCTTGGAAAAAGGTCCGCACTCTTGTCGGAAGGAATCCAATTCTTGCCGGCAAATTTCGTCCAGCCGCTGGCGCAACGCAACAATGGTTGGTACCACCCTCTCCGCCATCAGCCTGCGACGGAAGCCTTGGGCTTCGGACTGCAGAATCTTTTGTGCTTCGGCGGCGGCAATCTCACGCTCGCCCGCATTGTGGTCGACTACGTTTTCCAGGTCGTCCAGGTCATAGAGGAAAACGCCCTTGACCTCGCGTACCACCGAGTCTATGTCACGCGGCATTGCGATATCCACAATCACCAGGGGCTTGTCTTTGCGCCCACGAGTCATGTTCTCGGCTTCCTCGCGACTGAGAATCGTGTGCGGACACGAAGTCGAGCTGATGATGATGTCGGCGTTCGACATATGTTGCCAGCGCTCTTCGAAGGGAATCGCAGTCCCGCCCAGTTTTGTTGCCAGTTCAGTGGCATGCTCCAGAGTGCGGTTGATCACACAGACGGAAGCGGCTCCTTGGTTGAGCAACCCGCGGGCTGAAAGTTCGCTCATCTTTCCCGCGCCTAACAAAAGGACTTTCTTGTTTCCCAGCGTACCGAAAATCTGCCGTGTGAGTTCCACCGCGGCATACGGAATGGAAACTGCTGCATTTCCAATCGCCGTCTCCGTGCGCACGCGCTTCGAGACCGTGAGNNCACCACCATCGAGTCCAGGCTGGATGCGACTCGAAAAATGTGCAGCAGGGCAGCTTCGTCCAGCAAGCGGTAGAAATGCTTCCACTCGCACAGCAAGAGTCCGTATTCGGCGCCGAGAAGCCGCATCACGGAGTTCGCGGCCAAAGTGACGTCGTTCGCCCACAGCAAAAACTCAGTGCGGTTGCAAGTGGCCAGCACAATCACTTCGTCGATGCCCTCCGCCCGTGACAACTGCACCAGGGCTTGATAGCGCCGATTCTCGCTGATCCAGAAACGTTCCCGCACTGCCACTGGGGCCGTACGATAATTCAGGCCAACCACCATGAGAGCCGGTTCCACGTCTCAACTCCTGTAGAC
>PLHQ01000116.1 GCA_003138975.1 Acidobacteriaceae bacterium
ACATTGCAGGTGGCACTTTTATGACATGCAAGGACTGCGGGCAGGCGATCAGCATGAACAAGATGTGCGAGAAGCCCATTCAAGCGGCAACTGACATTCTGAAGCACATGGCTGCCCGCAATGCCTCCCGCGCCTTCGCGGCGGTTGGGCGCGTTACCCGACCAGAACTGCTCCCGGTGTCCTGAAGAAATCAGTAAGCTACGGGTAAGAGCGGTATGTGCAGCGTCCCACCGGCCTCGCGGCTTGTAGAAATGGCTTAGCCGCTCACGCGTTTTGTGGAAGAGCCCACCGTCACAACATCACGGCCACGCGCTTTGGATTCGTAGAGGCACTTATCCGCGATTGTGAGCAACTCGACGGATGTTAACCCATGCTCCGGAAACGCAACCACACCCACCGAGAGCGTGATCTGGCCAAGTGTTTGCTTCTTGTAATGCAACCGCAGTCGCTTTACTTCACACCGAAGTGAGTCCGAACGGATAGCCGCTTCTTGTGAAGTTGACTCAGGCAGGATAATGGCGAACTCCTCGCCGCCATAGCGGCAGCATATATCAGTGGCGCGAAAGAAATTGCGAAACAGATCTGCGAGAGATTGGAGCACCATGTCTCCCGCATCATGACCGAAAGTATCATTGAATCTCTTGAAGTGGTCGAGATCAATGAAAAGAACGGCAACGGATTGCTTCTTACGGCTAGCCAGTTGCAATTCTCTTTCGAGCGATTCCTCCAGGAACCGCCGGTTAAATAGGCGAGTCAGAGGGTCACGAATCGACTGTTCACGAAGGCTTTCACGCAGCTGCAAGCCAGCCAGTGAAAGGGCGATTTGCGAGGCCACGCTGCTGGCCAGTTGCTGATGAGATTCCCGAAAGCTCTCCGTGCCAGAAGCGTATCGGAGCCGTGTTGCACTCTCGAATTCAAGATGCAGGACGCCAATCGTGTTCCCCTGCGCGACCATCGGTACGCATAGACACTCGGTGGTTGAACTCTTCGTCAAATGTTGGCAAGCAATTCCGCTACCTGGGGGCTCACTCCAGTGAGGCTGGCCGCGGCGGAGGGACCAGCACGCGTCGGGAGGAAATGTTGGCGCTAAGACGTCCCTTTTGCCCCACCGAACTGCTGCTTCGATGAGGTCTCGTGACGACCTGAACAAATAGAGGGCTCCAGAAGGAGCTTCGGGAAAAAGCTTCTGCACGCAGTCGGCCACGACCACGCAGGCTTCCTGAACCGTCCCACTACACTGCAGCAGAGACCCCATTTCATTCAGTGAGGTCATCTGTTTTGTGCGGAGCTCCAACTCCTTCACCAGTCGGTCCAACGACTCGGCATGTTGCCGCTGTACTTCGTTCGCCCGGATCTGCTCTGAAACGTCTTCGTAGAACAGGTGGGCGCCCCGTGTGTGTCCATCCACCTGCAATGGGACTCCATGGAGTGCCAGATCAAGAATCTGCCCGTCTTTGCGCCGCTGTCGCACTGTCGTGTGCACCGCCTTTCCCGCGAAGATCTGCGGGATCAGTTGCGCGGAGTCCGTCGCCTCACCGCTATGCATCCCGATATTTCTAATATCAATCGAGGCGAGATTGTGCCGGTCATACTGGAAGAGTTTCTCGAAAGCGGAATTCACCAGCTCGACTGAGCCTTGCCTGTCAAGAACGACAATCGCTAGCGGGCTATTCTGTATCAGCGAGTCCAAATAGGTGGTTTGTTCATTCAGATGAATTCCCAAGCGGTGTCGCTCGCTGACTTCAGATCCCACGATGAGTCCCACCGCCGACACTACCAGCATGAACAGACCGACTTTGGTGAACACGACTGCGGTTGGGGGAAACAAATGCATCGCGACTACGATTCCAAAATTTAGCGCCAGCAGGCCGGTGACAACTCGCCGGACTCCCTGCCGCATCGCGATCCAGATGATCGGAACGAAACACGTATAAAAATGACCATATCGGCCATCGTTGGTTCCGAACATCGCCCAGCATACGAATAATATCGCCAAAGCTTGGCCACAGGTTTCTGCAACCGCACCAAAAGTGAGTTTCATCCCACCGGAATGCGCGCTTGTTGGCCGGAGCTCTGAGGGCGCCAGCAAGAGCCACTTACGAATATGCGGAAATACATGCACGAGAAGAAACGGTGCGATACCCACCAAGCCGATGGCGTCACCCAAGAACCACCCTAGCGCGGACGACTTATATTCACCCCAGGTAATGCTGTGATCCGCAATCAGGCATGCGACACCAAAGACAGTTGCTCCCACCGCCGCGGTCGCACTCACCAAAACGTAGCGGATCACATCTCGGCGGCGTCGCAGTCCAAGATCGATTTGCAGAGGACCGCGCAACACGTATGCCGCTGCGCCATAACAAATAGCACCTCCTGCGGCACCGACCGTGGCGCTGAAGGACATGACTGGCTGGGCGTAAATAAGCCTGCCGGCAAGAGCATCGGCGAAACAGACCAACACCGCGTACCATGGACTGACGCCCAATAGGAGCGCTATAACCAGACCGATGGCGGGATACCAGGCAACGAATCCTATGCGAGAGATGAAAATTACTTCGGGCCGGCTTAGTAGGAGGTATAGCAGCACGAAGGATAGGGAAAGGAGAGCGTGGCGGGACAGACGTCCAGTATGCCTGAATTCCTTGCCGGTGGTGCCGGTAGGTGCAGAAGGAGAACGCCCGATCATCCGATCCCAGATGTTATTTACGCTCATGCTACTTATGGGTTAAAACTGCTCACTTGGGTTACAATCCGACTTCTCAACGCAGATTTCAGGGCAGGAACTGATTCAGGGGCCCAATGAGAAAGTAAAGTACGAACAATGAGACAGATGTGAGGGTCGAACCTTGCCGCTCAGGGGCACCGCGTCATGCATGCCTCAAAGACTTCCCGCCCTTTCAGGGGAGGCCGCCAAAATCTGTTTGAACAATACTGCTCGCCATTATCGTAAGACTGTTCAAAAGTGCTCTTTTTCTCCAAATTGTTTTGAGAAATTAGACGATCGATGTCGAGGGGACTCTGCAGTTAGGTAACCAGATCCATCGCGATATAAGACATGGATTTTCGAGTTAAGTGCCAATTTACAAAAGTGGTTCCGTACAGAACCCAGAATAACTTGTTTATTCGCCAGACGATTTTGGCATGGAAACTTCTAAAGGCAAGCGTCTTGGAAGCCCCCCACATGAGGAGTGCGCGGGAGCGGTAGCGCATACTTTACTCTCGCCGCAGATTTCCCGTTTTTGAGAGCCGCGAGGAAACTGGGCATGGCTGGGGAAAGATTGAATAGACAGCGGAAACGACGCAAGATATTGACGGCTATTTCGCTTCGTCTTGCATCTTCTTATGATGTGCCCTGACTGCAAGCAACGGTATGCCAAGAACTAATGACGATCAACACGCCTAACGGGCCAACGTATCGATGGTGTTTCTTGAATCCGACTGGCGGGAGCTCTGCAAATCCACTGACCCGCCCCGCGACGGGTTCGCGCAGTCCTCGGTCGCCCCCATCGGCGTTTGTTGCTATCAAGCATTGCATGTACGTGTCCACCTTCCGAATAGTAGCTAAATCATAGAAAACACGAGCTGGGATCTCAGCGACAGAGTGTCGACACTGTCGAGAACAGCCGATTCGACAAAGTCGACGCTAGGGCATCAAGCTTTCAGGCCAACCTTTTCTATGACTTAGCTGTTCTGGCAGATGGCGCAAGACATGCAAGGGACCAGAGGTAAAGCGACGGGGGCCCTACTGCGTATTCTTCCGAGGTGAACTCGTGCGAAAGGCATTAGTTTAATCCAGTACAAAAAGAGTGGCCACCGCGAGGCAAAACAGCTGCCATCGTATCGAATATACGCGGCCCACTATCAAGAGGCAGCTGTGTCGCTTTAGCGGAGAAAGCAGTAGCAGCATGGGACTGTCAAAGTGGGGTTTCAATCATCCAACCTGTTTTTCTGGCTCCTGATCAGTCAACAGCTATTTGTCGTCACCGAGGAGTTCTGATGTCGCAGTGCGAAAAAGTTCAACTAACTCCAGGAGCTTTGCCCGGCATTGCACCCGCCGAGTCACACGAGATACGTATGCTGAGGAAAACCGAAGTCAGCTTCCGTAGGTTGTTCATCAATCACCCAGAACCAATGTGGGTCTATGATCTAAAAACCCTCCACTGTCTCGAGGTCAACGATGCCGCTGTCGAGCATTACGGATATTCACGAGATGAGTTCTTGCGCATGCTGCTGACAGACCTTTATCCCTTAGAGGATGTGCCCGGTCTTTTCCAGGATGTAGCCCGAACTCGAGCGGGAGCGCAGCATTCCGGCGAGTGGAGACATCTGCACAAAGACGGCCGCTTCATCGATGTTGACGTGATTTACCACGGCCTGGCATTTGGCGGCCGTGAAGTGAAGATGGTCGTCGTGCGCGATATCACCAAACAGAGGCAGGCTGAACAGGCTCTAAGACAGGCGGAACGGAAATACCGACTCATGTTTGAGGAGGCGATTGTCGGAATGTATCAGAGCACTCCCGACGGGCGCCTGCTGAGTGCCAATCCAGCCATGGCTCGGATGTTTGGTTTCGATTCCCCAGCAGAATTGATCGCCTGTTTCCCGGACACCCAATCCCAAGCCTATGTGGATCCTACACGCCGGGAAGAGTTCGAGCACCTGCTGCGAGAGAAAGGAGTCGTGAAGCATTTTGAGCTGCAGGTCCAGCGGAAGGATGGCAGTAAGGTCTGGCTCTGGACCAATGCTCAAGTAATCCACGAGGGAAATACCATCGTCCGTTATGAAGGTACTTTCGAAGACATAACTGACCGCAAGCTGCTGGAGGATCAACTTCTTCAAGCGCAGCAGAATTATCGGGACATCGTGGAAAATGCTGTCGTCGGCATGTTTCAGAGCACGCCCAAGGGGCGCTATTTAAGCGTCAATCCAGCGATGGCGAGCATGCTTGGCTACGACTCGCCCCAAGATCTCGTGGCGAGTATCACCGATATTACTCAGCAGGTTTATGTCGATTCCAAATCTCGTGAGGAGTTCCAACGCATAGCGAGAGAGCAGGGAGTGGCAACGAACTTTGAATGCCAGGCCTACCGCAAAGACGGCAGCAAGATGTGGCTCTGCGCGAATGTCCGGGCCATTTTCAAAAACGGTGACCTGGTGAGGTATGAAGGGATGAACGAAGATGTGACCCAACGTAAGCTATTAGAGGACCAGCTCCGCCAAGCGCAAAAGATGGAAGCTGTGGGTCAGCTAGCAGGAGGAATCGCGCATGACTTCAACAACACCTTGGGCGTAATCATTGGATATAGCGATCTCCTGCAAATGAAACTGCCGGTTGGAGATCCATCCCACAGGCATGCTATGCAAATCACCAAGGCTGGACGTCGCGCAGGCGCCCTGATTCGCCAACTTTTGGCCTTTAGCCGGAAGCAAGTCATCCAGCCGGTGGTTCTCAACCTGAACTCAGCCACCAGAGAGTTTGAGAAGATGATGCCCCATTTGATCGGGGAAGACATCGAGATCACATTCAAGCGCAGCCCGGGCTTGGGACCGGTAAAGATGGATCCCGGTCAGGTTGAGCAGATGTTGATGAATTTGGCCGTGAATGCCCGCGATGCCATGCCCCAGGGTGGCAGACTATGTATTGAGACAGCCAACATCGAACTGGACGAAACCTATGCCCGCCAGAACGTGCATGTGACCCCGGGCCCTTATGTCATGCTTAGCGTCAGCGACACTGGTTGCGGCATGGACAGGGAGACTCAACTCCACATCTTTGAGCCGTTCTTTACTACTAAGAAGGCCGGCAAAGGAACGGGACTGGGATTGTCCACGGTTTACGGAATCGTGAAACAAAATGCCGGGCACATCCGGATCTACAGCGCGCTCGGAGAGGGAACGACCTTTAAACTCTACCTGCCTCGGATTGGCGACGCCGCTACACTCTCCCTGCCGCCCCAGGCCCTCGAGACGATTCTGCTTGGGACAGAAACCGTTCTTATCGTCGAAGATGAAGAGCCCTTACGCTTGCTGGCCCGCCTTTGCCTGGAGAGCAACGGCTACTCCGTGCTGGATGCTCCCAATGCTGCGGCAGCCCTCGAGCTTGCAGAAAAGCATGATGGCAGACTTGATCTGCTGCTAACTGATGTGGTCATGCCGGGAATGAGCGGTCGTGAACTGGCGAAGCGTTTAACTGAGCAGCGTGAAGTCAAGGTCCTGTACATGTCAGGCTACAACAACGACCTCAGCGACCATCATGGCATCCTCGACCGTGACACCGTGTTGCTCGAAAAACCATTCACCGTGAATTCTCTACTGTCCAAGGTTTACGAGGTCCTGCACACAGGCCAGGCCGGCAAAACCATTGCTGCGTCCGGGGTGTGACATCGCCTTCTGGCATTTTTCTGAGCGCACTTCTGCTCCAGGCAGCTCCTTGGGCAGCGTACCGATCTGTGCGGAGGGCGATCAGTGATGGTCGTCCCTACCGCGACAGTTGACCGGAGCCAAGCCGCCTTCCCGGTACTAATATTGTGATGGCGGGACCGGACTGTCGGGTCGGAGGAGGCGCGCTTGCGCGCTAGCCTCCGTCCGCCTCCCAAACTGCCCGTACACATTTCCGGATTGCCGACTACGCACCCAGAACAACTCTCATGCACGCTAAGACCTGAGAGGCCTTTCTGCGGCGTTCCCAACTCAAGCGGCAGGCTTGAGGATGGCGCGATAGAGGGTGGATCGGACGATATGGCCAGGACTAACGAACGGCCCGAATCTGTAGCGTAAGCGGACAAAACAAGAACGCAAGCAGCCATGGCGGCCTTCACGACGGATTCCACTCTCGCCCTTGTTGAGCTGCGTCAGAATGCCGCGGCGATTGGCTTCCTCAGAAGGCCGGTTATTCCCTGAGAAATTTACGCAGGAATTGCGCAACAAGCTCCATTGCGAGAATGCACAACCTACAAGTCACGCCGCGTGCTTCAGAAAGTGTAGACTGTTCCAGAAAACCTCAATAGCCTGACAGTATTTGGGCGACTAATAACTTTTTTCTTGTCCGGGATTCAGATTTGAAGATGTCCGGCTTCGAACCCGAATCATGATTCCGTTTAGAGAGGAATATCCCGCAATGATCTTTCGCCTCTGCGCTCTATTTGCCGTTCTCGTTCCTGCATCTTTGCTTGCGCAGACGCAAGCGATTGATGGCTGGCAGATGCAAGACTCCGCAGATGTTGCGGCCGCGGCGGCGATCGTCTCGACAACCAGCTTTGATCCAAAGGGTTGGTATGCGGCGACAGTGCCGGGGACCGTGCTTACCACACTGGTCAATAATGGTGTTTACCCGGAACCGTTGTACGGCGAGAACATGCGCGCGATTCCGGAGAGCCTGAACAAAACCAGCTATTGGTACCGAACAACCTTCACCGTACCTGCGGCCTCCAAAGGCCATCATACCTGGCTTCATTTCTGCGGCATCAACTACGCCGCACAAATCTGGGTGAACGGCCACGAGGCCGGGACCATGCGCGGCGCCTTCATAAGGGGTGACTTCGATATCTCTGAGTTTGTGAAGCCCGGCCGCCGCGCCGTCCTAGCCGTGCTGGTTACGCCACAGCCTCACCCCGGCGTTCCGCACGAGCACACCGTTGCCCTTGGCGTAGGCAAGAACGGTGGCGAAACTGCCGTCGATGGCCCCACATTCCTCTCCACCATCGGCTGGGACTGGCTCCCCGCCGTTCGCGATCGTGACACTGGTATCTGGCTTCCGGTCACGATAGATGCAACTGGGCCGGTTGTGGTGAAGGATCCATTCGTTACTACGGATTTGTCCGCATCGCACGAAAGCGCGGACCTTCACGTTTCCGCTACGCTGGAGAACAAGTCAGCTAAGCCGGTCACAGGCACACTCACCGGTATCATTCAGTTGCAGAACGCACAGGGCCAGATTGTAGAGGAGCATGAGATTACCTTCCACAAATCCATGACCATTGCGGCGAATGGCACGGAAGCCGTCGCGCTTGACAGCAAATCCACACCGGAACTGCACCTTTCTGATCCGAAGCTGTGGTGGCCCAACGGTTATGGTCCGCAGAACCTGTACACTCTCACGCTGCGCTTCGACGTGGGAGCAAAATCTTCGGATATCACGACACAGCAGTTTGGCATTCGCAAGATCGAGTACCAGGTCGCCGACTCGGAGAACCTGACACTTTCAGTCAACGGAGTTCGCGTTATGGCCCGCGGCGGCAACTGGGGCCTCGATGAGGCAATGAAGCGGGTTTCGCGAGAAAGGCTGGACGCTCAGTTTCACATGCACGCGCTGGCCAACCTGAACATCATCCGCAACTGGGTGGGACAGAGCACCAGTCCGGACTTCTACGACATGGCAGACAAGTATGGAATCCTGCTGTGGGATGAGTTCTTTCAGCCCAACCCAAATGACGGTCCTGACGTGACCGATATTCCCACATACCTCGCCAACGTCACCGATAAGGTGGTTCGTTACCGCAACCATCCGTCCATCGCGGTCTGGTGTGCGCGCAACGAGGGCTATCCGCCCAAGGAACTTGACGACACGTTGAAGACTCTCATGAATAGCCTCGACCCGACGCGGCTTTACCAATCGAACTCCGCCGACGGACGCGGCGTCTCGTCCCATGGACCCTACTACTGGCGTTCACCGCGTTTCTTTTATGCGTTTAACGAAAGCTTTAAGACCGAGACTGGCTCAGTCTCCATTCCCACGATCGAATCCATCCAGGGCATGATGCCGGAGAAAGATTGGGAGACGATCAATGACGACTGGGCCCAACACGACATGGCAGCCGGTGCTCAACGGGGCAACGAGTTCCCAACTTCGCTGGCGGAGCGCTACGGGCCAATTCGCAATCTTGCCGACTTCGTGCGGAAAGGCCAACTTGCCACGTATGAAGCTTTCCGCGCCATGTATGAAGGCCGAAATGCCGAAATGTTCAAGACAACCACGGGCGTGATCACCTGGATGAGTCACCCGGCCCAGCCCAGCTTCGTTTGGCAGCTCTACCACTATGATCTCGAGCCCAACGCTGCCTTGTACGCAGTGAAGAAGGCCTCCGAGACCGTACATGTGCAGTTCAATGAGGAAAAACGCGGCGTCGAGGTGGTGAACAATCGTTCTGATGCGCTAAACGCGCTCAGTGTTAACGTGCTCATCTATCGTTTTGACGGCACGCTGGATTCCCATAAAAGTTATCCGGTAGCGCAGGTTCCCGGCAGCAGCACGATCAAGGTGGCGCACATCGAGGTAAGTACACGCATCAGCCCGCTCTACTTCATCAAGCTCGATCTCACCGATGCGAGCGGAAAATTGCTCTCCAGCAATTTTTACTGGCAGCATGTTGCTCAGGATCAGTTCGACGGTCTAATGAATCTCCCCACCGTCATGCTCGATACCGATGCCAATACTCGCACCGAGGGCAACAAAACGATGCTGACCGTTACGTTGCACAACAATACAAATAACGTCGCTCTGCTGTCCCACCTGCAGCTTCATCAAAAGAAGAGCGGCCGGCGCGTCCTGCCCGTCTTTTACTCCGACAACTATATTTCACTCGTGCCCGGCGAATCCTCAACCATTACGATCGAAGCGGCAACGAAGGACCTGCAGGGAGACCTGCCACTCGTCGAACTGGATGGATACAACGTGGATGTCAAGCCTGTCGACGGTCTAGTCTCAATCACGGCCAATGTCAATGCGCAGCCATCCCACTGGCCCGCATCCCTAATCGTTCCCGAGAAAAGGTAAGTCAAATCCTCTCCCGCTCCTGGAAATGCCGCTATGGTANNGGTCACATCGGAGTTTCGGATGTTCTTCGAGAAGAAACGATTTCTGATCCGCTGCTAGTCGGTTGCCGACTTGCGAGTGCCCATTTCCCGTCATCTCTTGGCCGTGACCCGATCTGCAATTTTGTCATACTCAGTCTTCGGCATGATGCGCCGCGTCACCACTTCACCGGGTTCGTTATAGGGACGCCCTGCAATCACCCGGTTCGCTTCCGCCTCAGTTACGCCCGGCAGGCTCAGCAACTGCTCCTTTGTGGCAGTGTTCAAATCGAGTGGCTTGTCGCGGCTCCAGCCCTCGCGTATCCCTGCCGCCACAGCTTCCGCATCGTGCTTCACCTCCGCCGTTGCTTGCGCGGTTTGCTCCTTTAGGTCCTGCGAGCTTTGTTGTTGAGTGCAGCCCGCAAGCGCAGCCAGCAGCAAAATTGTGGGAACGTGTCGATATCTGAGGAAGTCCATTTTGATGAACTCCTTTCTGGTGGCTCGACTGATATGTCAGCCCTGTGTGGTTGGCCATTCTTGTGGAGACGGGAGCCCTCCGCCAATACGAGGCTCATGCGGCAGGGCCTATCCAACCTTTTTTAACTCTGCCAGCTGTCCTTTCAAGTTTGCGACAGCTTCTTTAGCATGGCCTATCCGCTGCTGAACCTTGCCCGCTTTCTTCTCGGCTTTCCCTTCGGTTTTCAAGTTGCGGTCATTCGTAACCTTTCCGACCTCCTCCTTGATTGTTCCCTTCACTTCGTGGAAGCCGCCCTCGATCTTGTCTTTCGTGCTGGTTTTCATATTTCTCCTTCGCCCTCGTAAAGCACAGATGGCGACTCTTCTGAGTCTTTTTGAGGGCTGCTACTTTTTTAATCTCCTGGCTTTCGGAGGTCTGAGCAGAATTGACCACCTCTGGAACGGACCTCGGCTTCATCCCGAAAGCAACAAAGGTCTGATTTCTTCAGACAATTTGTCGGGAATTTCCGTGGGCTAAGTGTGAGCATTATTGCTCAGACCTTTTTAATCCTGATTTGCTAAGGTCGATTTGACCTTGGTGTGCCCGAATTTCCACCCGGATTTGTGCGCAAGACACGGCACGAAGCCGGAGAAGCGGCGCAGAGGTAACAGAAACGAGGCTGTCCCATGAAAAAAGTAACTTTCGTACTTGCGATGTTGGGTCTCGGCACGCTGTGCTGGGCAGGGTCGGCGCGGGAAGATGCCACCGAACGGCTGGACAATGCCACCGCAGTGATGCACGAAATTATGGGGATGCCTGACAAGGGAATCCCGGAAGAAGTGTTGCAGCACGCAAAGTGCATGGCCGTTATACCACACATGGTCAAAGGTGGCTTTGTCTTCGGAGCTGAAGGAGGCAAAGGTGTAGCCACGTGCCGCACGGCGAATGGCTGGAGTGCGCCGGCGTTCATCACGATTTCGGGCGGAAGCTGGGGGCTGCAGATTGGGGTGGAAGCTGTGGACGTGGTAATGATCTTTCAGAATGACAAAGCGATGCAAAGGCTGCTCTCAAGTAATTTCCAAGTTGGCGGCGACGCTTCTGCGGCAGCGGGTCCAGTTGGACGGCATGCCGAGGCCGGTACGGATTGGAAGCTGGATACAGAGATCCTGACCTACTCCCGTGCCAAGGGTGCGTTCGCTGGGCTCACGCTGACAGGTGCATCGCTCCGTCAAGACAATGATTCACGGCGTGCGATCTATGGACGCAACGTCACAACTCGGGCTTTGCTATTGGGCAAAGTGCCAGTCCCAGCCGAAGCCGAGCCGTTCCTTGCGGAAATTCGCGGAGCAAAAGCTGAGGCTAAAGCCGATAAATAGTAGGGCTTCCGCACTCGACCTCTACGGTTGTTTGTCATCAGCCGACGCCTGCGTAGTCGAGTGCGCGCACAGTCCATCATTTGTTGTCTTATCCGCTCGCGCGAAGCGGTTTTCTTGCGAACGTTTGGATAAGACTCACATTCAGGTGCTCGCGAATGAGCACAGGAGGTTGACATGCTTTGGACAATTCTCGTTGTTCTTCTGATTCTATGGCTTCTGGGCTTCAGTCTGCATATCGGCGGCGCCCTGATCCACTTACTTCTGGTTGTGGCGTTGGTGGTTCTGGTCATTAACTTATTGAGCGGACGGCGAACCGCGGTTTGAATACGGGCAGTGCGAGTCCAGGACCGAAGGCGCCGGCTAGCCCCCTGGCGCCTGTTTTACCCTTGGTCCGGTTCCCTTCCAGCCGCACCATACCCTCAAGGAGCCTGTGATGTCCGCCAGTGAGCTTTCGATGAGTTCGACACCAACCACGCCGATGCGCGGCAAAGCGAGTCCTCTCGCGTTCGAAAAGAAGTCAGCGTCATTCTTGCAAGTGATACCCACCCGATCGCTTCCAATGCGGGTAGCGGTTATCGGGAACCATCTCCCTCGCCAGTGTGGAATTGCGACCTTCACGACGGATTTGTGTGATGCTATTTCTGTTGAGTACGGAGCCGCCGGAGTATTCGTAGTAGCCGTCAATGACCCGCAATCGCGTTACAGCTACCCTCCGCGCGTGCGCTTCGAGATAAACGAGAGCGAGCTCTCATCCTATAAAGCCGCCGCCGACTTTCTTAATTCCAGCAATGTCGATCTGGTGTGTTTGCAACATGAATATGGGATTTTTGGAGGGAAGGCCGGCAGCCATATATTGCGGCTGCTGCGGCACCTCAAAATGCCAGTTGTGACAACTCTGCATACGGTTCTTCGTGAGCCAGACCTCGACCAATTAATCGTCATGCAAGAAATCGCCGCGCGCTCCGATCGTTTTATTGTTATGAGCGAGCATTCTTCTCAGTTTCTGCAAGATGTATTTAGAGTTCCAAGCCGAAAGATTAACCTGATTCCTCACGGCATCCCCGACTTGCCCTTTGCGGAACCGGCTCCTTACAAAGATTCGCTTTCAACCAAAGGAAAGGCCGTATTGCTCACGTTCGGCTTGTTGTCTCCAAACAAGGGATTCGAAAGCGTGATTCACGCCCTGCCGCGCATCTTGTCCCGGCACAGCAACGTTGTTTACGTCATCGCAGGCGCTACTCACCCGCATGTCAGACGCCGCGAGGGTGATCGATATCGGGTCCAGTTGCAAGCCTTAGCCAAAGAGCTAGGTGTTGAGCAGAACGTGGTCTTCCACAACCGCTTCGTCAGCCCTCAAGAAATGGCTTCGCTGGTTTGTTCGGCCGACATTTACGTCACGCCGTACCGCTATGAGGCACAGGCCGTATCGGGGACACTGGCGTACGCCTTGGGCGCTGGGAAGGCGATCATCTCGACTCCGTACTGGCACGCCACCGAACTGCTAGGCGATGGGCGCGGAGTGCTGGTTCCCTTCAAGGACCCAGCCGCCATCGCGGATGCGGCGATTGAACTCTTGGACAACGATGCGGCCCGCGAGGCGATGCGTAAACGTGCTTACCTCTATGCACGCCATATGGTCTGGAACCGGGTAGCACAGTCTTATATGAGGGCCTTCGTACGAGCTTGCGCTAATCGCATGCAACCTGCCCGTGTGGCGCTTCCCATCCCGGCTGCCGAGAAGAACGCTACAAGCCGACTCATGAATGTCTGAGCCCTTTTCCAGCCCCGGGGGAGACCACGCGTAAAAAGGGCTGTAGAAGAGAATTCGTACGAAGATACTACCCGCCGACGAACGAAACGCCAAGAGTCGACACGGGCTTTCACATGAAGTGATGAATTTCCTGAGCGCGGAGGTGTGCATATTCGTCGTTGGGATCGTTACACTTCGGAGCGGCCTCAAAATCGGTCATATGGAAGAAACCGGACCTAATCTTGATGTCACGTAAAACCTGCTTCCAGCCCTGCTCCCACACAACCCGCTGCTCCACATTGCCTACCCATCCCGCTGCGAGGACGACTCTTGGTCGTCGGGATGACCACTATCGTCGAAATAAGCTGCAAGTTCTGTGCTCACAAAAAATTACCCGCTCAAGACATGTTTGGTGTCGAACAAATTTTCCCGACTTCAAGTTTCGGTGAATTGCAAATCCCTCGAAGAAACGCCAACAAGTTGTGCCAATAACCGCCAATGTCACGGATGCGGTCGCCGTCGGCCCGCGCGGATGCAATCCACTCAGTTCAGTGACAGATTACTGTCCCATTACCGTCCCTTTGTTCACATCCCGATGCACCATCGTTACCTCCCTGCGGGCATGCCCCTCGGCGTACTCTTTCTGAACAGCCATGACCACATTGGATTCCCCCCAACGTCCACAACGGAGCAGTATTCGCTACCAGCTGCAACTGCCAGTCTCACTCAAGCTCGCCCACAAGGAACTGTACGCCCAGTCGGAGAACATCAGTCTCGCGGGTATTTTGCTCTCTAGCGCCTTTCTGATTCCCGAGGGCTCCGCGGTAGAGGTGGCGGTTGGAATTGTACGTTCCCGACCCGGCACTTTCTTGAGCGGTCGCGGCAAGGTTGTTCGAGCACAGCCGAAAGACACTGGAGATTTCGCCTTAGCAATCAAGATGGACCGGGCTTTCGAGTTTGGCACCCAAGGGCTGAACCCAAGCTCGGACTCCGAGCGAAAGGGACCGCAATTTCCCCAAGAGAAGAGCCGGGTCGTTGCCAGTGGAGGGCTGCACCTCGCCTTGGCTTGGCACACGGAAACGTAGTCGAGGCCAAGCCCTTCAACCAACCACAGCGGCGTTGTTTGGAACTGCTGGACGGGAGCGTTGGCGCAGCTAGGTGTGGCTCGTGCCAATTCCTTGCGGTCGAGAACTTGGCAGGGAGCGGATGCCGATGCAGCCCGCGTCAGGGCTCTCGCCGCCTACAAAGATTTCATCGCCCTCTGGAAACACGCCGACCCCGACATCCCCATGCTCCAGCAAGCCAAGGCGGAAAACGCGAAGCTGCAGTAGCTCCGACAGCAGGAAACAGCCGTTCCGTTTCGCTCACTGTTCGCGATTACTTGGCGCAAACTTGATAGTTGACGCAGTCGGCGAAGTTGCGCGCTGCTTCCGTGACACTAATGAAGTTCTCTTTCACAAACTCAGATTATCAGATTCTCTAAGAGTGTCTACGATGGAGCCTCGCTGTCGACGACCCTCTCCCTGAAAGGCGGAGACGCAAAGCATGCGCCGAGTGTCGGTGACAAACGTCCCAAAAAAGAGAGATGGCGCAGTGGGGGAGGGTGCCTGTCGTCCAAGGAAACCAATCCGCTTGCGCCATCAGAGGAACAAACGACTGCGAGAGCCGCATAGTTCCTTCACATCCGCCTATCGAGTAAAAGATTACAACGCTGGCCCCACATGGTGACTGCTCAAAATTGGACAGTTCTGAAGAAATATCTGCGCGAAGTGTTGCCGTTCGCGCCCGTAATCCGCAATTAGGCCTCTGGCTTACTTCTTCCTTCAAGATCAGAATATTTCCTGCAAAGGTCACGCCATGCCAATTGCCGACTCTCTTCGCCTTCCCACCCGTTACTGGAATACCAGCGTTTGTAGTACTCCCAGTCCTCCGATTGTTCAGAAGTAAGTTTGGTCGTTTCTATGTCCTTGTTGTCGTCACTTCGTTTGTCTTCGCTGCCAGATTCACAATATCGGCAATGCTTCGTGTCCGTCGTTGCGGCAGGATGTTCTTCCTGGCTGAGCTCAAACCTGAAAGAACGCTCCAACTTGATCGCGACAGCGAAACCTCCCGTCGCCTTCGGCTGCGCGCGAAGAACCTTGCCACGAGCGCTCAAAAGCGTGCCGGGTCGGGCAGGCGCGGCAACTCCGACCGCTACCTCTACCGTGGAACCCTCCGGGATCAGAAAGGCGCTAGACAACAGAAGGCCGCCGACACTGATGTTCTCTGATCGGGTGTGCATTTCCTTGTGGGGCAGCTTAACTGAAACAGGCAGCTGTGCAGTGTAGCGGATGTCTTGTCGTTCGGGGGGTTGAACGAAATCCATGGTGGTCCTGACTTTTTCGAGGGTATGCCAAAGCCAGTCCAGCAGACAAGTAACGGAGGTGTATCGCGCATGAGCAAAAGGCCAATCATTGGGCCAGGTACCGGATCAGCGGAAAAGTTGGCGCAGCCCTGGAGCTCGCAGACGAGGTCGAGTTGTTCGGTGGCCGCAAGGGCCCGCGTGCTTTTGACCAACGATTGGGCCGATCACTACAGCTCCGCCGCGATGCATCTGCGGCTCAACGGACTGCTGCCGCCGACGGCGCGGCCGAAGAAATAGACCCGCCGAACCTCGTCGAAGCTCTCAGCTACCCGGCCCCTAACAGGATTTGCAGCTCGCGCGGCTACCAATTGCGCGATGGCGCGCTCGACGCTACCTGCGAGCAGCGGCATATATGGGCTGGGGTTTTCCCCTGGCATTCCCGATATGCCACAATCTGCATCATATAAAGTATGGGCGAAAACCAGACTTCCGCCCCCGAATCGATCCTGAATCCCGGAAAATGGATCGGTCAGCTAGTGGCTGCCGTGATTCTGGCAGAGGGGATCTGGGGATTTCTTGCTTCTCTCACCAGCAATTTACTAGTCCCGCTGCTGGCCAGGGTGATGGAAGTAGACCCTCAGTCTCCGTTGTACCTCGGAAAAGGTGAGTTGAACGTTCCAGCGCTGTTCAACTCGGTTTTGGCGCTTTGCTTGGCAGGAATTGTGTTTGTGCTGCTGCACGAATGGTCACGGAAGAACCCAGCGCCGGTACGAGTGAAAATGATGCGGGTGACCAAGAGGGTTTCGCAACCGTCTGCCGCACCGCTTTCCATTATGGCTCCTCCTGAGCCAGTTGCCGCCCCAACCCAAACCGCGGTGACTCCACCCCCAGTACCCCAGATTGCACAGGCACCCGTTTCAGCTCCTCCGGTGTCGGCGCCGCAGCAGTCGAAACCGACGCCATCCCCGGCCGTAGCCCCGGCCAAGCCAGCGAAGCCCAAGCCTCCCAAAGAGGTCTACTACAACATTGTCGGGGAGCCCATTAATCCGACCGAGGACGACTAGGCGCACCCGACGGGCGAGGACGCCCGTCCTCCATAAATAAAACAAAGTCATCCAGAACGTATCATCCGGCGTCCTTGACTATTCGGCGATACTTCCGGAAGTGATATAGCGGAGTAGTTAAATATTCTCTTAAAGTAAATGTGACCTCTGCAGCATTTTGGGCAGCACTTCCAGACGGTCCACGGAGACCCAGATGAATCCTTGAGGCTCGGTTCCAGAGTCAAGGTTTACCATTGCACGTGGGTAGGAAATGACAGGGGAAATAGGGTCGGGAACCGTTATCGAGTGCCCATTTCACCGTTTCTGTTGGCGCAGCCATCGTGGCGAGCGAGAAAGTGAAAATACGTTACCTCGCAGCGTTTGCAGAACTGCCCTACCTAACTGAGAGCCTCGATTGCCGCAGTTCTTTCGGGTCGAGTTCCCCGTTCCCGTCTTTATCCAGTTTGTTGAACTCTGCGTCCATGAAGTTCATCCATTCCTGCTTCGATATCCTGCCATTCTTATCGGTGTCCAGCAGAAGCAGCAGTTCTTTAACATTCTCGTTTGCGAGGGCAAACTTATCTTGCGGCTTTGGCGCGGCTGGCTTTTGCGCGAGGTCAGTTACCGCCATAGCGCCGGTTGCGCTCATGAGTGCGAGCAGCAAACTTCGTCGGGTCATTGTGAACCTTCCCTCCCGGAGTCTTAACTAGCGATGGGATCTCGATCACGAACGAGGGTTCTGTCCTCGCCGCACCCCTTCTACTCCTGTACCGCAGAATCCTGGATCAAGATTTTGGCATACATCCCCAGGATGCGAATGGTCACGTGGGTAACGGGATCGCACTAGCGCGGGCTAGCCCGAGGAGAAGTTGAAGGACCGACACAAATATCGACCGCCCATAAACTGTTGGGATAGAGCCCGCGCGCGCCAGCTATAGGTGCAGGGTTACCGTACTTGCCCTTTCGGTTGCAAGACGGGTTCACAATTCCACCATGGCTACGTTTCGCGGGGCCCCCCGATAATCCCGGACAGCCGGGTTTCCCAGGTCCGGTTCGGAACCTTGGCATTTCTTCCATGGACCTTCCCAGCTTGGCGAGGTTTAAGCGCTGATTCGCATACGCCCCAACTTCCCTGGTTTGCCCACAGCCTAGTGCCATCTCCAACGCGAGGCTTATGTCGGCTCGGAGTCCGACCACCCCGTTGCACCATGACACCGCCATGATCCAGAGTCCCTTTGCCCGATGTAGGCGTTATCTGCATCAGAGAGACGTGTACCGTCTCTTCCAAGGAAATTACTCCTCAGTCATCGCTCCTACGGACTCATGCGCCAATCCCGTCTGGCTCCCCTCTTCTTCGGCCTTAGCCTCGTTCGAGG
>PLHQ01000010.1 GCA_003138975.1 Acidobacteriaceae bacterium
ACATTTAGCCGGACAGTAGTGATTTCAAGTAAAGCCCATGCAGCATCGCCTGAGATGCCCCGGACCAATCCCCCGCCTGAACCTTTGCGAGAAAATCCAGGGGAATATAATACCGGCATATTTAAGCGAGGCGGAAATGTTGACCGGAAGCATTCATGGTCCATCTGGTCGAAGCTCCAAAGGCAGTCTTGCCGCCCTTGGAGCCTGTCTTGTGGTTTTGCCTTGGATCCTGATGGGTGCTCTTGATGGCTGGGGTTTGTGTCTTTATCTCGTGCTTGGTTTCGCCTTCACAGTCATCATGGTCTGCCTTAATCACCGAGAACTATGGGGCCGAACGAAGCGTTCCGTAGCATGGCATTCCACATGTGGATTTACTCCGCAGGAGTTAGAAATTGTCTCTGCGGCGATGGCCAAGCATGCAAAGGAAGAGGAAGAGACCGCAGCCCTGAAACTGCGCCGCCGCCGCCCACCAGTTCGACATGCAGAGCAGAGTTTTGGCTTGACCTATCGAGAGCTGGAGATTCTGACCGCCATCGTGGCGGGATACTCAGATCAGGAGATTGCGCGGTATTTCAAAATCGGGGAACAAACGGTAAGGCATTGCGTGAACGGTATTTTCAGAAAGCTGCGCGTTTCTACTCGGCTGGATTTAGCGCTTTTTGCCGTGAAGCATTCACTTCCTTTGAAAAAGGCGACCTGTGGAACCGCGCACTAATATGGATTCCAAGAGACTCAACAGCGTCGATCCGACCAGGCTAAAAATGGCGGTCATTCGAGAACTAGTACGGCGCCGCGCACTCTCGCCCGTCGACGGGCGCGCTCTCTGCACTCGAATCGCCGAGGAGCGGCTGAAACGGCACCCCGCCAGCAAGGTACAACGCTGTTCGTTCTGCGGGAAAGAGCGCACGGTAATCTCAAAACCTTCGGCCTACATCTGCGAGTTTTGCCTTGTAGAGATGCAGTATGAGCAGAGGGAGAAATTGAGGCAGCGCTACTACGATCAAATATCCTTAGAGCAGGCTCGGGTCCTCGGAAATGGTCCGCCAGCACCTAAGCGCACTCGTCTTTATCCTTACCCTAGCCACGACGATGGACTGCGGTCGCTTTTCAATTTCTGTTTAGATCAAGCCCGAGCGCTCCAGTTCCCCGCGAAATTCGGGGAACAATTCAAGAGCGTCGGAAAATTCGGGGAAAAATTCAAGAAAGTCGGAATCCCGACCGCTCAAGAAATCGAGCGGGAAATCAAGCGACTTCGCGCCAGAAAGGTACAACCCATCGTCCCCTCGGACAGCGGTAAGCTCGCAATGGGTTATGGAGCAGCCGCCAATTCAAGGGCCAAGGCAAAACTCAGCAGCGTCGATGCTGATTTCGAAGATCACTCCGGCGACGGGTCACACGGCGGCTTTATTCTCGCTCTGCTATTTGTCGCAGTCGTCATTGCCATTCTGGTGCTGCGATGAGCCGATGGAACCCACGGAGCGCGGCAACAGCATCAAGGGTTTTGGAGCCGCCGGTGAGCAATCTTCAGATTCTACAGGAAGCCAATTCGCCTCAGCAGGGACCTTTCGGCCTAACCGCGAGGGAACTGCAAATACGTTGAAGAGAGAATGTCAGACCCAGCATTCCGAGCGCAAGCGATAACCGATTTGCGAGGCAAGCATCTGCTGTGCTGGTGCCGACAGAGCGGACCACAGCGGGAAGAGTTCTGCCACGCACGAGTGTGGTTAGAAATCGTGAACAAGGAACCAGCCGTGGCCATGGGCGACGGCGGAACACACTGACCAACAAGTCAACTGCAAAAGCCAGCATGGAGGGTTGAGTGTTGAACGGCAACCGTCTTTGATGCCAATTGAAGGAAGGACAGCCCCTAGGCTGGACTTCCTTCTTAGGATGCTACTGGAACACCTTTTCCTAAGACCTAATGGAACATCAGATTTCCTATATATATACTACGTATATATTGTCAAGTGGCTATATAGTGGCTATATCAAGGGGTTGTAAGTGGCTATATGGTGGTATTATAGAAGTAGGTCATGACTAAGAAACGTAAGACAAAGCGCACCTATGCTCCACGCCCTAGCCGTCCCTGGCCCGTAGCTGTAGGCGAGACATACGGACAGTTGAAGGTTCTGGCATTGCTGGCCAAGCGAGACAGCAGCGGGGCTAGAATGGTGTCTGTTATCGACATCAAGACGGGCGAAGCAACAACCGTAAGGGCTAGCAATCTCAAGGTTGGGAACACTACCAGCGCTGGTAGTATTAAGAAAGAAAGATGGAATGAAAGGAAGCTAGCGGCGGCGGCTGCTAAGGGGGAAGATATGGAACAACGGCATGGTGGTTTTGTGTGGGACGATGGAGACAGGCCAGACATTGAAGGACCGAAGCTAGGAAGACAATCAGTTTTACAGCCCGTGACAGCGCCAACGCTTACGCCACTGGCCCAGCAGTTGAAGGCAGAGAACCCAGCAGTATTTGAACGCTTGCGGGGATTCCAGCAACTGACGCCTGACAACATCAAGCGGGCTTTAGCTGGTGACATGACTATCCGCCCTGGATATTCACCAGTCGAAGGCGAATAGCTTCGTTGTCGTCTGAAGTGCGATAGGTAACCTTGACGCCGTCCTTGAGTAGCTTGTGAACTTCCTGATTTGCTCGAACCGAACTCAGTACGCTTCGATCTTTAGTGAGTTCATCGACGGCGAGATCGAGGGCCAAGGGGGGCACATCGGGATTCAGCTTTTCAAGGGCAGCCTTGAGTCGCCACTCCAGTACAACCTGCTCAGTCGTTTCCCGGCCCAACGTGGAGTTCTCTCCACAAATCTCGTGATAGCAGTTGGCAAATTCCCATCCGAGTGATTGGAACATTCGAATCGTGTTCGCTTCCAGTGCTCCTTCGGAATCGGGATCGATAAAAGTCATACACCTTGAGCGAGAGCCTCGGCTTCAAACTGTTCGACGCTGACTTTGCCGGATATCAGCTTGGGAAGAAGGAGATCACGAGTCCGGCGGAGATTCATATTTTTTGCCAGCAATACTTCGATTTGCCGTCGCATCGGGCGTGCTATTTCCTCGAATCGGAGCATCAAAGCTCGTGGTGGTAGCGGCACACAAAGCCTGATGATCCCTTTTACGTTCAGGCTGTCCATAATCGTTCCCGCATCTTTCTTCTTCGTGACTTCTGATGACATGTGCGGCGATAGAAGATATTGAATGAGGAACGTGGGTGTAATGCCATTTTCCTTAGGGCGTATACGAGGTTCATCTGGCAAAAGGTGTAATGGCAATGTCGATTGCCTTCGACCCTGCTCGTGGAATGCTTCAAGCACTCAGAAATGACTACGAGTCTGGTTATCTACAATCCGTCGTTGAGCTAGTTCATGCAGACATCTTTGCTGATTTTCTTGACATGGCTGAATACCTGCTACAGCAAGGCTATAAAGACCCAGCAGCGGTTGTCACCGGCTCCGTGCTTGAAGCACATTTGCGTAAACTGTGTGACAAACACGGCATACCTACGGTCAAAGCTGATGGGAAGCCAAAGACAGCTGATGCATTCAACTCCGAACTAGCAAGTGCGAACATCTACTCAAAGCTTGACCAGAAAAGTGTCACAGCATGGCAGGACCTACGCAATAAAGCAGCTCACGGAGAATACTCCGAGTACGCACAGGAGCAAGTGGTGTTGATGATTCAAGGCGTGCGAGATTTTGCCTCACGCTACTCAGCATGACCAAGACGCCATAGTCTGGCAGGGACGGGTTCGGCGGCGGTCAGTCTCCCTTAGCGTGTTTCGCCTTGTACGTCTTTAGCCCAGCAAGATCTTTAATGAACAATCCCACTCTCCCCGCACGCCAGCAGAAGTAATTTCTGTTCGGATTTCGTAACACAAATAAAACAGTGCTCAGATGATTCCAACTCTGGAGTACTTTGCTTACGGGCGTGCTTCGGAAGAAGAGGCAACATCGTGCAACCAGAAGAAGCTCCTACGGAGTCCCACTGTCTGCTCGTTTACGCTGGATGATCTTCGTTTTGATCTCCTTTCCATCGGGGCGTTGCAGAATCAAATTGTCCCCATCAATTGCTGCTTGCACTGGATCGCCAACCACAAGACCGTGCCCGACGTCGCCTGAACGGACATGTATCCTCTCACCTCGTGCAAAGTAAACTATGTCCCCAAGCTGAACTTCATAAACCGCATGTTTGACGGTGGTGCCCTCGACGAGCCGTTCGTCAGAACTTACATCCAACAGTTTGCCAGCCTGAAAATCTCGATGTGTTCCGGCGTACAAACAGAGTGTGCCCACAAGAACAGAAAAGCCAACGGAAATTCGCACCAGAGCGGGCAGCCATGACTTGTGCATAGCCGGGATTATACGCCCGAGTGATCTTGCTCTCATCCGGGCTCTTTACTGAAACCGAGGTATTTGCACCGTGGTTCGACCGCTGCTGATTAGATCCTCAATCGCCAAGTTGATTGCGGCCTCATCAACACCGTTACTGTTTAAGAACCACCTCACTTCCAGAATGCCCTTGAGTCCCCTCGGAAATGTCCACGTGCCACTATTTAGCCGTGTGTTAGCTTCATAATTTTCATTTTCCGGCTTCTGGCGTTCGGGCGAGATTGCCCTGATTACGATCAACTCAGGTGCAAGAGGAACTTTAGCCATCAGGAATTTCCTATTTCGAGCTTGAGTATACGCCGTCAATCTTCCGCATGATCGCCTCCGCCCATTGAACCGACGCCGCTATCAACTTGTCCGTCCGGGGACTGCCTTGCGGCCCTCCGAACAGATCATCAGCGGTTTGCATGTGCAAGCTGGCGAGAATCGCAGACATGATTCCGAGCACCTGTTTTCGGCCTTCATCCATTCCAGCACAATATCAGTTTCGCCTTGTGTTCGCCATCAGAATTGTGGTAGCGTGGAAGTTGTCGCCAAGTTCCCATGAGAATGCTTGCGTTAATCGTGCCCCTTGTCGCCAACCCAAACTGGTACGCCCTCAAACGGCCTGAATGGTGGCTGGTAGTAGTAGGGTTCTTCACTTTGGTCTTGATCTGGTGGCAAGCCAAGAAAACCGCCGAAGCTACCGAAGCGATGCACAAGAACATTACTTTGCAATTTAGGCCAAGACTTCAGGTTCGTGCAATGATCCTGATTTCCGGTGACTACGTTCCTGTAGCGGGACAAAGCCTTGAACAAGAAGAAGAGGGAGAGTGGAAGATCGAATATATTGTAGCCAATATCGGGGGAACCCCAGCATACGTCACAGAAAGCAATTTGACTCTTGTTGTGCCCGAGGGTGAATTGCCAGCGTTTCCCCCTTACAACAACGAGCACGATTCTCTGGGCTGTTTCTCCGTCGAACCCGGCGAGCAGACGCATAGAGCTATGACACTTCACAGAGAAACAGATATATGGAGATTCAGAATGCTGCGGCAAGAGGTGCAGGGCGGAAACACTAGCTCCGGAAAACTTTTCTGCTTGGGATTCCTTCAATACCGAGACGAAATAGGAACGAGTCGCCGCACGGCCTTTTGTCGGCGATACGAAGCTCGAACTCAACGTTTCGACCGAATTGACAATTCAGATCACGAATACGTTGATTAAGAAAAAATGGTGCGCTGAAGGAGGCTATTCCGCAATGGCGAGAATCAAGGTAGACGACATCACGCACCATTTGAGCAGTGAATTGACGAAGGCTCTGGACGACACTATGGCTCAGTTTGCTCCTCAAGTACGCTATAACAGCGGTGAGCTATTCAGGTTCTTTAGCAGCGCCGTTTACAGACACTGTAATACTTGGGAAAGAGTACCTGATGCCTCAGTGGATGTGGAATAATCGTTCGTTTGCAGAGTATCCTTAACGCCGAATGAGAAGGAAGGAACGGGAAAACGAACGGCTGAGAAAGCTTCGGAGCGGGCACACGTCAACCGTTGCCAAGCGCTACAAGCTTCCCGAACGAGCAATAGAAATCATTGAGCAGGCGGGGAAGATTCACGGACAGCAGAGCCGTGCAATTCAGATAGCGGTAGAAATCATTTACCGGACGCCAGAGAAAGACTACACAGCGCCCGCCTCAATCACAGACACGCCGTTCGTTGGAAAAACCTACGGGCTTCCCCCAAGAACCGTGAGACTCATTGAATCCCTAACGTCAAAGTTTGGCACTCGTGGCAACGTCCTGGCGGCGTGTGCGGGACTGCTTGCAGAAGATCTGAAGGCGGGGAAAGTCTAACTTTTACCATTCAAATGAAAGACTCCTTTTCATGTTTTGCTGCTTGCCTGGGCGGGTTGCGGAGACCGAGTTTGTCGGGAACCAAAGTAATGCCAGGTCTCATAAATAGGTTGAAGGACGCATCGTGCAAAGTCACAATCGCTTGGAAGGCGATTGTAAATGAAGTCGAAAAAGAATCAAGTATTATTCAGTCATCAAACGTCTGAAAACGAACAGGTCAAGTCGGGTCTTCGACAGACGGCCTTGGCATTTCTGTCCATGGCATCGCAAGAGATTAGGGATGCTGCTCGTGGAAAACAAATGATACTGTTGCGTTTGTTCGTTGGGCACGGCACCTGTGTTGACATCGACTGTGAACGATGCTCCAGCATTATGGGTAGCGGATTGAGAGAGCTTCAATGGGTTCAGAATGAGGCTTTTGAAACCGGAGTCTTTCATCCGTCGGAAGAAGTGTGGCAGCAAAGAATGAGTAGAGCAGGAGAAATGGCCAAAGCAATGCAGGCTCCTTTCTCTAACAAAGACTTTCAGAACTTGCCTCAATGGCTCCAGAATAAAATCATTGAGTATTTCGATACCTCACAACCTAAGCCTGCGGTCGGAACGGCTGCTCAAAACCCGCCAGAGCCTCCAGAAGAAGAATCGGCTTAACTTTGGACCTTCGTCGAGAGTCTCTCGACCAAATCTAGCGAGAACCAAGCCAATCAGGGCAAGTTGGATAGTTCCGTTCCTACTAAGTCCGCAGAGCAAGCACAGGTTATCACATTGACGTAGAATTGGCCGAGCTAGAACTGGTCGAGGGTCTCGTGCGTATTCCTGACACTCAGTTGAAGGCCGTGGGTTACGTGTGCGAAGTTGCTCACCGTGCCCTTCGCTTCCGCGCACGC
>PLHQ01000208.1:0-6371 GCA_003138975.1 Acidobacteriaceae bacterium
CCAGCAGATACACCGTCGCCTCGAGTTCCGATGCTACCCTTGCGGGTATGGGTACATTGTCCGAGGGCTTCGAACGGTTTGTTGCCGCCCCCGCGCGACTCGAAAGAGTTTGGGGCGCTTTCGTTGTTTGGGGTGCCGCGATTTGCGGTAGTACCGACGAGACTCAGGATGCCGCGCCTTGTGCGGTAGCTTGTTGGAGGGGGAGGACCACCAAGAATCTTGTGCCTTTCCCGACTTTGCTGGTTACTTCAATCCGGCCGTGATGTTCCTCGGCTATCTGGCGAGCCAGTGAGAGTCCCAATCCTGTTCCGTTTGTCTTGGTCGTGTAGAACGGCCGGAAGATGTTGGGCAGGTGTTCGGGCGCAATACCACGACCCGTATCGACAACGGTAATCGCGGCATCGCCGTTCAAGAGCGAAATCTCAACCCGAATAACGCCGGCCCCGTCAATCGCTTGAACCGCGTTCAACAATAAATTCAAAAGCACCTGATGAATCTGACCGCTGTCGTGTTCGACGGTTGGCAGATTCGGGTCTTTCTGGAGTTCGATCCTGATCGGCCTGGAGAGAACTTGCTGGCGAACCAGCATGGCGGCATGTTCCACCGTTGTATTCAGGTCGCTCGGGCGAACCTCGGGTAGGCGCGGACGGGCTGTTTGCAGCAGGTCGGTGAGAATGTGGTCGATCTGCGCGATCTCCAGACGAACGTCCTTGACCACAGCGCGCGCCGGGCTGGTTACGGGTAGATCGCGTCCAACGATTTCGATCACACCTGCAATACCTGCGAGCGGATTGCGGATTTCGTGGGCGAGCCCGGTAGCAAGTTCTCCGAGTGTGGCCAAGCATTGGGCACGCGACATCTGGGCGCGGTGCAGCCGTTCCACCTCTTCTCGGCTCTCGCACAACTGCTGGACCATGTGGTTGAAGTTACGACCGAGGTCACCGATTTCGTCGTTGCGGTTGGCAAAACCTACCGTGACATCGAGGTCCCCTTCTCCGACCCGCACAATCTTGCCCTGAAGTTCCACCATAACAAGCCGCAAATCATCGCCACCATTTGTTGCGGCTAGAACCTTGTATCCGTTTTCTTGTAGCAAAATCAGTGGGGGGCATATATCCATAGCGAGGCTGTCCTAGCTGCTGATCCCGATGATGTATATAGCTCTCACGCCCCACGATTCTGTTCACAATTGCTCACTATCTGGCGATTGCACCAACTTAGGACGTCCTGATTGTCCCGGCACACGTCCACACTTCTTGCAATCCCGCGCTCGTACGCATGTACCCCCGCCCCACGCCAAAGGGGTGGATTTGCGGCGGCCCAATGGAATTCGATTGCCCCTGTCCGCAGCGCAGGTGTGCACGGCTACCGCGCAGGACGGGTCTGTTTCAAAGGTCGAGGTGACTATGCTGCTCGCTGGGACCGTTCGTTGGGACGTAGTGCGAGCTTGTGTGCTCGTTCGATGGTCGGTACCAGCCGTTCTGGCAGTTCGCTTCTCATCACGTATTCATCCACCAACCACAGGATTCGCTCTGGCATCTCGGAATACGCTGAAAGCAGGATGATCGGCAGGTTAGGAAACCTTTGCTTGATATGGCAGGCTACTGCTTCCGCGTCCATACCTTCCTGTTTGTACTCCAGTAGAACCGCAGCCACCGACGTTTCCTCCAACATCTTCATCGCGGTGTGGCCGCTCGATGCGATCTTGACGCAATAACCATGAGATTCCAGAGTCGCTTTGCGAAGCTCCAAGGCTTGTGGAAGGTCGTCGATGCACAACAGAGTGGGGGAGTCCATGGCCACATTCTCCTCTGGATAGCTACCCGTGGTAGGTTACGAAAGCCGTAGTTAGCTCGCCGTCACAACACACCCGCCGCGACCTGATGGCGCATGCGAGTATAGAGGACATTTGAAAGCTTCGAAGATGTTAACGCACTCGTCAAAGGCGCACCGACACCAGGGCACATCGTGCCTCCCGATTCGGGAATTCCGGATTCTTGAGCAAAGTGCTCACCACATCCGGGGCTCTGTCACACTCGTCTCACCGCTGGTGCGCAAGGCCTGCAAGAACACTCCGACTTCGGGTATGCCCTTCATCCCGAGAATATCCGGGTAGTTCGGGTAGATCGCGCGAAGCAAACGTGCGCTTTCCTCGACACTGAATCTGTCATCTGTGCTCATGCGCTCAATCCGGGCGGTCCCCGTCTTAAAGGCGGCACGGTCATCAAGGCTGCCGCTTGCAAGTCTGGTCGCTCGTAGTGCCACGCCCTCGCCATTCGATAGAGTGTCGTTTTCCCAATGCCCAACAAACGCGCCGCGAGGATACGGTCCCCGCCACACTTGTCGAGCGCGTCAACGATCACCCGGCGCTTTACTTCATCCATCGGAAGAACAATCCCGAGCGGCTTTTGTATTGTCTTCAACAGCGTGCTCATCGTGTCGTCCTCTAAGTTGTCTGCTACGTATCGCTGTCCCATCTGAGATCGATGAAAGGCCAAACACAATCCGGTGGCCACTGGAAGGCAACCTTGGGCCTGATGGCCAGTGAGTCAGGTCTTTTTGGCTCTTCAGGGTCGGGCGAGGAATCGAATATTGGCACTTTGTTCAGCATGCGTGACACTCCCTTAAGATAGAGTAGCGGCGCATCAATCCCCTTTCAGACCACGGGGGTGAGCCACAGCGACTCATTCACATCTTCCCGTTCAGATCAGATCCCTGTCGGACTGTCCCAGTTCCCATGCCCCCAAGTTGGCGCGACGTGTTCGCGCCCAATAGGAGACGCCCGCCAAAAGCGGGCAGCGCCCGCCACGCTGGGGGGAGCGTACCGGGCCACCCGATCAAGCCGCCGCCTTACTCGCAGCGATCTCGTCGCTGGCCGGGGCTGGAAGCTACAAACGGTGGTTATCCTTAGAGCACGGGAGGTTCCATGCGCGGTAATGTATCACGGTATTGTAAATAGAGGAGTTATGTGGTCCCTTTCGTCGTGACTTGACCTGACGAGTGTCGAAGAAGTGTCTCGGTCATCGATTCGTCAGTCGTCCCTGAGGCAGAACAGGCCCCAGTCAAGTGGGATGCGAACAGGCGATTCGACACATCCCGCATCCAGCTAAGTCCAAGTCTCTTGCTGAAGTAGCTAGGTCTCAAACGCGGTTGGCAGGTCTGTGCCCAGCAGGGGGCAGTGCGGCGTATGCCTTTAGTTTAGATTCTGACGACCTTGGGTGTACGTGATTTTCGCTGAAGCAGCGGCAGGTAGACCTTCGCGCAGGACGAGACCGAACTGTTGTTGTTGCCTTTCGTAACTTTCACTTTCCCGTCATTGTTTGCACACTAAACTCCTAATGGTTGCATCGCGTCGAGTTGGCCTTGAATAACGAGCAACATAAGCGATGCCGCGCCAGGCCAATGCGGCAGGTCGATGCGCGCGAGTGGTGGCTCTGGGGATTTGCCGTCACTGTCACGTTAATGTTGACGGTGGGTATCGTGTCGCTGACCTTCCCCGGCAATCGCCTCTTACAGAACGCCGAGTGGTTTGATCTCAAGGAGTGGGTACGCGGGCTGGCCTGCCTTGTGCTCCTATTCGACATCTACACGGTTTACCAGCAACTCCAAATCCAACAAATTCGTCGCGAACTGACCGAGCGCAATCAGCTTTTTGAAGTTATCACCGAGAATGCTGCCGACATGATCGCGGTCGTCGATTGTGCTGGGAATCGGCTCTATAACAGCCCTGCGTACCAGAAAGTTCTCGGATATTCGTCGGAGGAATTGAAGTTGACTTCGTCGTTGGAGCAAATCCATCCCGAGGATCAGCAGCGGGTACTAGAAGCGGCCGAGAAAGCACGACTCACGGGACGAGGAGAGCGGCTTGAATACCGCATACGCCACAAGAACGGGACATGGCGGGTTCTGGAATCGGTCGCCACCGCCATCCAAAATGAGGAGGGTCAGGCCGAGAGACTGGTCATCGTCAATCGTGATATCACGGAGCGCAAGCGGGCGGAGGAAGCACTCGCGCACAATGCTTTACATGACGCTTTGACCAACTTGCCGAATCGCGCTCTATTTCTAGATCGGGTGCGACACGTACTTGCGCTGTCTCAGAGGCACATAAGTTATAAGTTCGCTGTGTTGTTCATTGATCTCGATGAATTCAAGGTCTTCAATGACAGCTTGGGCCACGCGGCAGGAGACTCCCTTCTCATACAAATTGCTCGCCGCTTGACTGCTTCTATTCGGGGTATCGATACCTTTTCACGCTCGGTCCTGACACAAGGTACAAGCCCGGTTGCAAGCGAAGCGAGTTTGGCAAGACTTGGCGGCGATGAATTCACCATACTGTTGGAGGGCATCAGAGATTGCGGCGATGCCGTTCGGGTAGCGGAGCGCATTCAAGAGCGATTGGCCATTCCTTTTGTGGTGGAAGGACAAGAGGTAGTGACGACCGCCAGTATCGGGATCGCCTTTTGCGCACTTTCATACACCAATTCGGAGGATTTGGTGCGCGATGCCGAGATAGCGATGTACCGAGCCAAGCGGGAAGGGAAAGCTCGCTGTCAGGTCTTTGATAACGCGATGCACACCTTTGCCGTCAAGAGATTGCGCCTCGAAACTGACCTGCGCCGAGCACTGGAACTGGGCGAATTCCGAGTTCACTATCAGCCCATTGTGTCATTAAAGAGCGGAAAGGTTGTGGGATTCGAAGCACTCAGCAGATGGCAACGGCCTGAAGGCCTCCTGTTACCTGCCCATTTCATCCAGATCGCTGAAGAGACTGGAATCATCCTGCCCATGAACCGTCTATTGCTGCGCGAAGCCTGCCTACAGCTTCGTGCATGGCACTCTCAATTTCCTTGCGATCCGCCGCTGACAATGAGTGTGAACATCACCCCCAAAGAGTTTGCCCAGCCGGACTTGGCGGCTCAGATTGGAACTATTCTGGTCGAAGTTGGAATCGACCCGAGCAGCATCGACGTAGAGATCACGGAAACCATCGCGATGGCAGACCCCCAAAGATCGAGCCTGGTTCTTTCGGAACTGAAGACATTGGGAGTTCACTTAAGTATTGACGATTTCGGAACTGGGTACTCTTCCCTAAGCCGATTGCAAGGATTCCCGGTGGACAACTTGAAAATTGATCGCACCTTCATTTCTAAGATTGATACCGACAGCGAAACAAGCGAGATCGTGCGCATCATCATTATGCTAGCTCACAACCTTGGTCTGAAGGTCGTAGCCGAAGGTGCTGAAACGGCGGAACAGGTCAGCCTGCTCAAACGGATGAAGTGCGAACTCGCGCAAGGCTACTTCTTCGCCCGACCCGGAGACCACGCCGCTGCTCAGGCGCTTTTGATGAATACCTATTCATTGGCAGCACGGCCGTCACCCATACTAGCCATTTAATGGCACGTCTCAGGCGTGACGCTCAAGAGGTGTATCCGTGGGCCAACGACTTGGGGCTCTTATTAATAGTAACTGCCCCTCTGAAGAACCAACATCTTGCGGAGCAGTACGGGAGGGTTGTGTCCGCGAACTCTGCACTATGTCAATTGCGGTTGAGAGACTTGACGAGACCGCCGCGGTACTCGGACTGTTCTCGGACTGAGATTGTTCCATGGCCGAAGCTCGGCTGGAAACCGGAAATGTCTTGAGTCTCTGTACCAATGGGATAACAGAGACAATTGGTCGCAACCCCGCCGAATGTTACGAGTGTAACCACTCATGGGACGCAATACTGAATAGTTGTGATCGGTTCTCCTACAATCAAAGGACATGGAAGTCCAAGAATCAGCGGTTTCAACGACTCGCAAGGGAGATCGTATTTCAATCTCAATCAGCGTGCGGGTCTCGTGTACTGATCTCGCGGGTGAGCACTTCACCGACGTTGTGCAGACGGCGAATGTCAGCCGTAACGGTTGCTGTCTGCTTTTGAAGCGTTCCCTGGCCCCGGGCCAGAAAATTCACTTGCAACGGATGGGCAGCGGCGAGGAAGCCGTCGGCCGCGTAGTGGGGCAGACTGGCATTCGTTCCGAACACAATCTTTATGGAATCGAAGTGCTCAACCAAAGCGACAATTTCTGGGGTATTCGGTTTCCTCGACAAAAGGAACTGGAGGAAAGTCCTATACGTGCACTTCTCAAATGTGCTGTGTGCAAAAGCTGTCACGTGACTGCCCTCAACGAGGTTGAGCTCTCCGTTTTCCAAATCACCCATCGTCTCACGCGCATGTGTGATGTGTGCTCTGCAAATACCGTGTGGGAACCGGTTCCGCACGAAACCGGCCCGGAGGAACTCCTCGCGACTGGCAAGAAAGCGGACAAGAGAAAATATGGTCGCATTAGCATGAAGACGGTTGCTTGCGTTGGTCCGCTTGG
>PLHQ01000208.1:6390-8291 GCA_003138975.1 Acidobacteriaceae bacterium
ACGCTCCCGCAAGATCAGCAACGCTTTAACCGAATATGGAGTCGAGTACGTAAAGAGCCAAGACTAGCCCCCACCGTGCGGTGAAATCTGTTGTCTTCACTGCACCACCAACGTTTACTGTGGGATTTCGCACGGCTCCACGCCCTCACGCTTGAGCGGTCGCTGCTGTCGCTAGCCAGCCAGTTTACTGCAGAATCCTCCGCACGACTCAACCCCACCACTTGCGGCCCTCGAAAACGGTTGGATACCTGGCGAAACATCGCCTTTGCACTCATGGGCGATTGTCCATGCGGAAGCGTCGGATTTGCAGAATCGTTAGTCGAAGTGCGGCCTTTTTCACTTTTTTCTGGTTTTGCCGGCCTTAACCTTTGCCCATCGTGTCCTCTGAGCTGCTGCTATCCTCTTGCGGCCTGCAGCCGAAATCGTTCGCTTTTTGCGAGTTGCAACAGCAGCTTTCGGTTTGCTTCCATACATATAGACCTTCCCGAAGGCGGTCAGGGCGGCTGTCACGCGGTGTAGTTCATCCTCAAGTCGTGTGCGTTCCTTCTGGAGTTGGTTAGCTACAGACTGCATCAGGGTCTTTGGCATGAATCAATCCTATCACTCGCAATTTGGAGCCAAGACGGTTCCTGGTCAACTGGCACAAAATCGCCAAGTCACTCATTGACCGGGTTGACCGGGTTGTGAGTGCTATGGCCTGAGCTGATAGGCTGGCATGATACCCAGAAAACTTTGGACACGTTACCACCGTGCCACCACGGTCGAGCCATTATCAAGACGGCTTTCTTATTGGAAACTGGAACACGCACATCATGGGAGCCGAATCATCACGCGCAAAGACAACTTAAAAGTCGAGAAGCTCTCACTCCTCGTACTGACTCTCTGCATAGTTGTGCTGGTCTACCTGCTAGTCTTCCGGCCTTTCTAGCAAAGCTCCTGAAAACCTCCGACGTGCGAATCGTAGACATACCCCCGTCGCGACGGGGCACGTTTTGGGTATGGGAGAGCTGGCCATTGCGGCGCAGTCGCAAAAGCCACGTGGTTCGTCAGGCGCCGTTCGATTCGAGCTTGCTGGCAATAAATCGCGATTGCGCTCGTCGACCGGGTTGTCAGTGTCGCCCGCGCCTTCATGCTCCCCCGCTTCCGTTCTCCCGTCCTCTCCGACCATGCCCATGACCTCCCCACCCTGAAGGAAGCCAAAGCCGAGTACGCGAAGCTGCAATGAGTTGGGTGAAGGATTCAAGTGTGCTGGTTCATCGCGGCATTCCAGTAGGTCGGTTCTTGCCGATTGAATTCTAAGAATGAGGGCTCGCCCGTTCGCCCTTCGATGAGAATAAGCTTGGTCTAGAAGCAAACTAGCCGTCCTTACGGAAGTTCATTCCCACCAATCACCAAAAGTGTGCAGTTTTGAACAGACAGTGGTAGAGCATTCCAGCAGAATTTCAGGTTCTTACCTTTGTTTCACGAAAATGCATGACGCTTATGAGGGTGCAATGAATAATATTGGACAGCCCGCAGAGCCTAAGCCGGAGCTTGTGGAATGCGCTATCGTTGAATTGTTGGACATAGCCCAGCGCCACGGCATCACGCCCGCTGATTTTATTCAATTGCTAGACTCCGGAATGCGAATATCGGATTTCTTGGCTGCGATGAAGTCGCCTACAAACGCCAACGACAGCATCGATTGCGATTCTTAGTGCATCCTCCGTCTACCTGCCTATCCGCGTGGGGATTCTTACGGATCGGTCCCGCCCAGCGCTCAGTTTCTCGTTTGTAGTCATGTTGGCGGGTTCGCAGCGACCGGATCGGCAACGTATTCCAGCGGTCACGAACACGCAATCCAGGACATCGCTGACGAGAAGCCGGACAGCAATCTAACCCGCTTTATTCGTGAACTTGTC
>PLHQ01000099.1 GCA_003138975.1 Acidobacteriaceae bacterium
CTAGGTGCGCGGTCAAGTTTGAATGCGTGAAGGAAGGCCGGACGCAGTCCTGTCCGGCTTTTTTTCGTAGATGGCTCGCGCGATAGCGAGCAAGGGAAAAAGGGCCAAGCTATGAAAATAAGAAGTCAGTTTTGTTCCGCATCTCTCTTATTGGTACTCCTCGCATTCATCTCTGCCGGGGCTTCTGCTCAAAAAGAAGAGCGTCGCGAGCGCACTATCGACGAGGTCAGAGTCGAGGCCATCCACCGCGCTGAGGTTGGCCAGTATCCGCTGATTGGACTTGATCCCGGAGACGTGAAAGAAGCTTTCGAGAACATCCGCACCAGCGACAAGGACGAGTGGGCCGCGGGCTTTATGCGCGTGGCCGATCGGTATTTCAATGAAGCGAAGTCGCTGGAGAAGTCCGATCCCGCCAAGGCGAACGCCGATTACATCCGTGCGTGGCGGCTTTATTCGTTCGGACGCTGGCCGATTCCCGCGTCTCCGGGCAAGCAGCGCTCGTATGAAAAAGCTCTCGAAGCATTTCTGGCGCATGCGCGTTTCTTCGATCCGCCGCTCGAAGTCGTGCACATTCCTTTCGAAGGAAAAGAGATCATTGGCTACCTGCGGCTGCCGAAAAATGCGAAAGGCCCGGTGCCGCTGGTGATTGCGGTCAATGGATTGGACAGCCGCAAGGAAGACCTGACGGAGAGCTTTGGCGCGATCCTTCCTTTCGGAATCGGCTATCTCGCAGTCGATGGTCCCGGGACTGGGCAGAATCCGATCAAGGTGAGCGAGACAGCGGATCGGATGCTGTCGCGGGTGATTGACTACGCGCAGTCTCGGCCTGAAGTCGACAAAAACCGCATCGCGATGCATGGCGTGAGTTGGGGAGCGTATTGGGCAACGAAGATGGCGATCCTAGAGCGCGCTCGACTGCGCGGTTGCAGCGCACAATCTCCGCCCGTGGACAAATTTTTCCAGAAGGATTTTCTGATGAACTCGCTGCTGGGCAATCGCGAATATTTGTTCGATCAGGTGCCAGCGCTCATGAATATTCTGGAAGGCGTGCACACACTGGATGAAATGGCAGAATTTCTGCCGAAGATTTCCTTGGTCAAGCAGGGGCTACTAGGCAAGCCGATGGCTCCCATGCTGATTATCGCGGGAGTTCTCGACACGCAGGTTCCCATCGATGACGAATATCTGCTATTGAGCAAAGGCGACGTGCCGAAAGAAGCCTGGATTAATCCTCGCGGAGGACACCTCGGCCGGCAAATCGGTGTGTGGCCTGATCCTCTGATCTTCAAGCAGGTAATTATTCCCTGGCTGGTGAAGACCCTGGAGGCTCCCGCGAACTAGCGGCGGCCTTTAGCTCCGGACCGCCGGGCTTCGCCCATGCGGGACGGCCGAGGCGGCTGTCTCTACATGGTCTGTTAGAAGGTCGACGTTGCTTTAGCTTCCAAAATATCCATGTCCAGTCCAAGTGTAACTTCAGAGTCCGATGCCGCACCCTCAGCCGCACCACGGCGCAAGCCGTTCTACGCGTCTCTGTGGGTGCAGGTTCTCATCGCCATGGCGATTGCTGTCGCGCCGTTGGGCGATGCCTTCATTCGGCTGATCACCATGATCATCACCGTGCTCATCTTCTGCACGGTGGTCACCGGCATCGCCGGGATGCAGGACTTGAAGAAGGTAGGCCGGGTCGGGGGCAAGGCGCTGCTCTACTTTGAAATCGTTTCGACCATCGCCCTGGTGGTTGGACTCATTGTTGGCAACGTGGTTCGTCCCGGCAGTGGCTTCAATGGGGCTGGTCGTTCCCACGGGCTACACCTTCAATACTGACGGCAGCGGTCTTTACATGACGCTGGCGGCGTTATTCGTTGCCCAGGCCACCAATAGGCATTTGACGCTGCTGGAGCAGCTCACCATCCTTTCGGTCGCCACACTGACGTCGAAGGGAGCGAGCGGGGTGCAAGGAGCGTCTTTGATCGCGCTGGTCGCTACCTTGTCGGTGGTGCCGAGGATTCCAGTGGCGGGGATGGCGCTCATCCTCGGCATCGACCGGTTCATGAGCATGTTCCGCGCGCTGGTCAACATGATCGGCAACGGCGTCGCCACGCTCATTGTCGCCCGGTGGGAGCATGAACTGAACCGGGAGACGCTGCGGGGCAGGCTGGCATAGTGCACAAAACCCTTGTCAATTCGGGATGAGGGCACGCTTTCGTAACCACTCTCCTGCACATTTTTGGTTGCACTTTAACATTCGTGAAATATCTTTCTAGTAGCCTAGTTGCAGGAGATCGCCGATGGGTTCAGAGCGCGTTTCGAGATCGCTGCCGCTGCAGGTTGCGGCGGTCTGCTTCCGCAGACGTGGAACGGCAGTAGAGTTCCTGCTGGTAAACACGAACGGCGGAAATAAGTGGACGTTCCCTAAGGGCTCAACGGACGCCCGGCTTTCGCACAGCCAGGCTGCCGAGCGGGAAGCGGCGGAAGAAGCTGGCGCTCTTGGCACTATCGAGCCTCGCCACTTTCATCTCTACATTCATTCCAAGGGCGTGTTCTGGCAGCCGGGCGGCGTGCAGGAGTTCGTAGTCAAAGCGTTTTTGATGGAAATCCACGAATTGCGACGGCCCGATGAGCTCCTGCGAAACCCGACCTGGTTCAGCCCGGAAGAAGCAAGCCGGCGGCTGTCGAAGGGACGCGAAGTAAAATACGGTCGTGAAATGGAGGCCGTGATCGTTCGCGCTCTCGAGCGCATTCAGTTCCACAGCGAGTTGTGGGGCCCTTACCACGGCTCCCGAAACGGGCTTGCCGCTGCGCGTTGAGGGTGTGGGATACTTCCCGATATGCCTTTCCGTCCGCAAGCCCCTCCCAAGAAGTTGCCGATTGATCTGACAGTAGTTGAGAGTTCGAAGGGAGGCCGGCTTATTGCGGTCGAGACCATTGTCGAAACCATCTCAAACGGCGGCTTGCTTCTGAAGATGATTTTGGAGCAACGCATCGACGACGAACACTTCCGCATGCGTGAACTCAGCATTGCAGTCAAAGCCAGTGACGCACGCGATCCTGATCGTTCTATGTTTCTCACTAACCGAATCCGCAGTTGGATCGAATCGACGGAGGGAGACGGGTTTACAGATATGGTCGAGTGACCATCTGACCCGCTCCGCGGTCTGATGACCCTTCTACGCTACCCGGTACTTGGCACTGAGTATGTGAGACCATAGTTCCAGCCCATGATTCAGCTTTCTGCCGCCGGAAAACGTTTCGGCCACAAACTCCTTTTTGAAAACACGGACTGGCTGATCACGCCCCGCGACCGCATCGGACTGGTGGGCGCGAACGGCACCGGCAAATCCACATTAATGAAGATTCTCGCCGGGCTGGACACACTCGACTACGGCTCCCTCATCGTTGCCAAGGGCACCACGGCCGGGTATCTGCCACAGGATGGGCTCTTGCTTTCCGGCCGCACGGTTTTTGCGGAATGCATGGTGGTTTTCACCGAACTCCACGCTATGGAGCGGGAGCTGGAAACTCTGACCCACCGCATCTCGGAACTCGATCACGCCAGCGCGGAATATGCCGACGTCGCGGACCGCTATCACAGCCTGGAGCACGAATTCCGCACCCGCGATGGCTACTCGATTGAAGCCGAAGTCGGAAGAGTTTTGATGGGTTTAGGTTTTCGCAAAGAAGACTGGGAGCGGCAGACGGACGAATTCTCCGGAGGCTGGCAGATGCGGTTGGCGCTGGCCAAACTGTTGCTGCAGAAGCCCAACTTGCTGTTGCTCGACGAGCCCACCAATCATCTCGATCTGGAAGCGCGCAACTGGCTGGAAGAATATCTGCATGACTATCCGCACGCCTTTGTACTCATCTCGCACGACCGCTATTTTCTCGATGTGACGGTCAACAAGATCGCGGAAATCTGGAACAAGCGGTTCTGGTTCTACACCGGCAACTACGACAAGTTCCTGGCGCAGAAGACGCAGCGCAACGAGCAGTTGCAAGCCGCCTACCGCAACCAACGCGACCGCATCGAGCAACTGGAAGTATTCATCAACCGCTTTCGCTACCAGGCCACGAAGGCCAAGCAGGTGCAGAGCCGGATCAAGGAACTGGAAAAGATCGAGCGGATCGAGATCCCACCGGAAGAAAAGACGATCCACTTTTCGTTCCCACAGCCGAAGCCAAGCGGCCGCATCGTCGCCGAATTCGGAGGAGTCGCCAAGACTTACCCGGGGAAGAACTCCGCTGCAGCAAACAGTGGCGAAAAAGAAGTTTTCCGGGATGTGGACTTCATGATCGAAAAGGGCGACCGCATTGCTCTGGTCGGCGTAAACGGAGCCGGCAAATCCACACTGATCAAGCTGCTTGCAGGCGCGGAACTTCCGACGCAGGGCGAGTTCCGGCTCGGCTATAACGTCCAGGCCGACTATTTTGCGCAGGACCAGTACAAAGAACTGGATCAGGACGCACGCATTCTCGACGATCTCGGCGCGGCGTCACCGCGCTCTACGCAGACTGAACTTCGCAGCCTGCTCGGATGTTTTCTGTTTTCCGAGGACGACGTGTTCAAGAAAATCGGAGTCCTTTCTGGCGGCGAGCGGGGCCGCTATGCGTTACTTCGTCTGCTTCTGCATCCGGCAAATTTTCTACTGCTCGACGAGCCCACTAACCATCTCGACCTGCGCGCCAAAGACGTGCTGCTGGACGCGCTTATGGATTACAACGGCACCGTCGTCTTCGTGTCGCACGACCGTTACTTCATCGACAAGCTGGCCACGCGGGTTTTCGAAATCGGAGGCGGAAAAGTTGAAGTCTATCCCGGCAATTATGAGGACTATCTCTGGCGCAAACAAGGCGGGAGCGCGAAGCAAAATGAGGCCATCCGCCAACAATTGAAGGCGGCTGAACCCGCCCAGCAGGCCCCTGCAAACGGCAACCACGCCTCGGGCGACGCCGCACCTGCCGCAGCCAAAGGAAAGCGTCTGAATCCCATCAAGCGCAAGAAGATGGAAGATCGCATCCGTGAACTGGAAGCGGAGATCAGCCGCGCTGAGGCCGTGATCGCGCGGTGTGAAACCGCTCTGCAGAATTTCGTCAGCGCGGAAGAGAGCCAGAGCCAGTCCCAAGAGCTCGACCGGCACAAAACCGCGCACGCCGCATTCCTCAAGGAATGGGAAGAACTCAGCCAATCTTTGCAGGTATCCGACTGAGGAGCCCTTCTGCCGCAGTCGTACACTCTCTTCCGTAATCTCGGAGGATTACTTACCGGTGTGCGATAGTCAGGTTGGCCAAAGGGACACGAACCAACCGAAGGCCCAAGATCCCAGAGCGCCCGCATCGATTGGCGCCCCAATGACGCGCCGCGCGGGAATTAAGGAAGGTCGCATGCTCCAGTCCTCAGACAACGCACATGGCGTGAGGTCCACCTCACCAGCCTCCAATCCTAACTCTTACAACCCGGTAAAAACCGTCAGCGCGCCCATTGAACAGGCCACGATTGGCCGATCACTGGTTATCAAGGGCGAAATCACTGGCTCGGAAGCTCTTTATATTGATGGCCGGATCGAGGGCAAAATCACGCTCACGGACAATCGCGTCACCATCGGCCGCAACGGCACAGTGCAAGCGGACATTACCGCCCGCGAGGTTGTGGTCATGGGCAAGGTAACCGGCAACATCGAATGCAGCGACCGCGTGGATATCCGCAGTGAAGGCGTGGTGAACGGCAATGTCCTGACCGAGCGGATCAGCGTGGAAGATGGCGCGGTACTCAAGGGCGGAATCCAGGTTCGGAGTGGACAGCAAAAGCAGCAGAACTCGGCGCAGCCCCAGGCGAAAATCGCGGAAGCACCGAAGTCATCCACCGCAGAGCTCTCGAAGGCTCTGGCAGCAACCGCCGGCGCATAAGAATCGGCAGAATAATGCAAGCATAAAAGAGGGCACGCCCGCGCGTGCCCTCTTTACTCCTTTGCGAATCTCTGTGCGACGATTCTCCAGCTGCTGCTCCGATTCCGTCTTACTTCTTCTCTTTGGGCTTCAAGTCGAGCGACGCGGAGTTCATGCAGTAACGCAGGCCAGTTGGAGCGGGACCATCTTCAAAGACATGTCCCAGATGAGCGTCGCAACGGGCGCAGCGTGCCTCGGTGCGCACCATCCCGAAAGTGCGGTCTTTGTGCTCCTCGACCTTGCCCTCGTCCGCTGGTTTGAAAAAACTTGGCCAGCCCGTTCCGGAATCGAATTTCGTGGAGGAGTCGAACAACGGCTCTCCGCAGCAGACGCAATGGTACGTTCCCGCGTCCTTTGTCTTCCAATACTTGCCGGTAAAGGCCGGTTCGGTTCCCGCTTCGCGCGTTACATGATATTGTTCCGGCGTAAGCTCTTGTTTCCACTCCGACTCACTCTTTGCAATCTTTTCCACCATGAATGTATGCCCCCAGTAAAATGCCTGCGAGAGTTGCTAATCAATCATTAGATGTTCCGCGACCAGAAAAGTGGCGGCTCTCGGTTTTGCACAGATTCGCCGGTGCATCCGTCACAATCGCCAGGTGACATCCTACCTTCTCCGGAACATGACCGGCAGCCAATATGATTGAACCGTCTGCGAGTCCCTCGGGCCCGGTAGCTCGCTCAAGAGGCGCCGGGCCTTTCAACGTTCAGGCCGTCACCTCTTCCCCAATCTGGCAATACTTGCCACGGAAAAACAGTAGCGGCTCCCCTTCGCGCACCACTACGTCCTCCACTTCGGCAATGAAGATCGTATGGTCGCCAGCGTCCTGCGTCGACTTCAGCCTACATTCCAGATAGGTCAGCGCCCCGCGCAAGATCGGGGTTCCGTGGGCCGTGCGGTCGAAGCGCGCGCCGGCATCTTCTTCGGCTTGCTCGTGAGCCCCCAGTGGCTGCGCGTAGTATTCAGAAATCACGCGCTGATGCTCCGCCAGAATGTTGATCCCAAACCGCTTCTTGGCGTGCAGGTGGGCATGGGTACGCGCGGTATGGTCCACGCAAACCAGCAGCAGCAGCGGATCCAGCGACACGGAAGCGAACGCGTTGGCAGTCATGCCATGTACCTCGCCGTCTAAATCGACGGTGATGATGGTCACTCCGGTGGCAAAGGCTCCCATCGCTCTTCGGAATTCGATTGGACTGATCATGTCGTACCTGGAGTTTTTTCTGCCGCGACTGCCTACATTATCACGCCCGCTTCAATGACGGTCCCAGTCCAGGGCGGCCGCCACTGATGTATGATTCGTTGCATCAGCAGCCCCGCGGAACCCAGTATCGTGACCCAAACGGCTATCAGAACGGCTGCCCCAGAGCAACGCTCATCGTGTGCGGCGGAATTGGACGATCTGCGCCCCGGTTCGCCCATCTCGCGCGAACTGGCCCTGAGGCTGATACGCTGCAGTGACACTGATCTTCCAGCGCTGATCGGGGCGGCGCGCGCCGCAAAAGAAAACTTCAAACCCGGCGTCATCAGCTACTCGCGGAAGGTTTTCCTGCCGCTGACGAATCTCTGCCGCGACTACTGCGGTTACTGCACTTTCCGCCGCGATCCCGGAGAACCCGGAGCGCATACCCTGACTCCGGAGGAAGTGCTGACCGTCGCCCGCGCCGGCGAAAAGCTGGGATGTACCGAAGCTCTCTTCAGCCTCGGCGATAAGCCGGAACTGCTGTTTCCCGAGATGCGCAACACACTGCGCCATCTCGGCTATAAATCTACTTTGCATTACCTGGAGGGCATGTGCGAACTTGTGCTGCGCGAGACTAGTTTGCTGCCGCATCCGAATCCTGGCCTGCTCAGCGCTGAATGGATCGCCCGCCTGGCCGCATTCTCGCCCAGCATGGGCCTGATGCTCGAAACCACCAACCGCGCTTTACTGGCCCCCGGCGCAGCCCATGATAACGCTCCCGACAAGGTGCCCAATAAGCGTTTGCGTACCATCGAAGAGGCTGGAAAGCAGGGGGTCCCCTTCACCACGGGCCTGCTGATCGGCATCGGCGAAACCCCCAATGACCGCGTCGAGACAGTGCTAGCGGTTCGCGATCTGCACGAGCGCTACGGCCACATCCAGGAAGTGATCGTGCAGAACTTCCGCGCCAAGCCCACTATTCCTATGGCTCACGTACCTGAACCCGGCCTGGGCGAGATGCTCCGCACAGTGGCGGTAACTCGTTTGTTAATGCCCAACGTCAATATCCAGGCGCCTCCCAACCTCATTGCGCCGTATTATGAAGAGTTGTTGGATGCCGGCATCAACGACTGGGGAGGAGTTTCGCCGCTGACGCCCGATTACATCAATCCCGAGAAACCCTGGCCGCATCTGGAGCAACTGCGCCTGCTCACTGAGGGTAAGGGATTCCAGTTGCGCCAGCGCTTGCCCGTCTATCCCGAGTTCTTGCCTGCGCTGATGTCGAGACCTGGATTGCTCGCAGAAAAGCTTCATACTGCCCGCGACAGTGAGAACCTCGCCAGAGAAAAGAGGGCGGCATGATCTGTGTACTCACCGGCGGCACGGGAGGCGCTAAGTTTGTCGACGGTCTGCGCCAGGTGATCCCGCCGGAAGAGATCATGTTGATCGTCAACACCGGCGACGACTTGCTGTGGTGGGGGCTGTACGTCTCCCCCGATATCGATTCCATTACTTACGTTCTCTCCGGACTTCTTAGCCGCGAACGTGGCTGGGGCGTGAAGGGCGATACGTTTCTTTGCCTGCAAGCCATGGGACAGCTTGGCGAGCCCACCTGGTTCCACACTGGAGACCGCGACCTCGCCGTTCACCTGCTGCGTTCGCGACTATTGGCGGAGGGTAAAACGCTGTCCGAAGCCACGTCGACGATCTGCGATAAGCTCGGGGTTAAAGCGCGCATTTTGCCCATGAGCGACTCGCGTGTCGAGACTCGCGTGGATACGCCTTCCGGCGAGCTGAGTTTCGAAGAATACTTCGTACAGCGCTGGTATCAGGATCCCGTGAATTCGGTGCGTTTTGCAGGAGCCTCCGACGCGGAGCCGGCGCCGGGAGTGATCGAAGCCATCGTCTCCGCAGATACGGTACTCATTGCTCCCAGCAATCCCATCACGAGCATCGGCCCAATACTTGCCGTGCCCGGAGTTCGCGATGCGCTCGTTCGTGCCCGCGGCCAAGTCGCCGCCATCAGCCCAATCGTGGGGAATGCGGCTGTAGCCGGGCCTGCCGGTATTCTGATGGCCGCAAAAGGATTACCTTGTTCGATCGCGGGAGTCGCCAAGGCTTACGAGGATTTTCTCGATCTCCTGATTTGCGATACCCGCGATGCCCGTGCGGCGGAAGCTCTTCGTGGGAACGGTTTGCGGGTCCAGTGTACGCAAACCATCATGCGCACCGCCGAAGACAAGGCAGAACTCGCGAGAACCGTTCTCTCATTCATGATAGGCGGACTGCTTTCCGACAAACCTGTTTCCGGCGAATCGGCGGCCCGCGCTGGCTCCGACCAGCCGTGATCCTTATCCCTGTAAAGAATCTATCGGCGGCCAAGCAGCGGCTCGCAGCGGTGCTGGATCAGCCCGCACGGACTGAATTGGCGCAAGCCATGCTGCATGACGTGGTGGCCGCGGTCGCCGCTTGGCCGCGCCGGCCTGCCTGCGCGCTTGTCACCAGCGACCCCTTCGCGCTCGAACTGGCGAGGGAATACGACTTCGAAATCATCCCCGACCCCGCAAACCCAGGCGAAACCGGCGCCATCGAGATGGCCACACGTCTGTGCGTTTCGCGCGGTATTGACAGTACGCTTGTCATCCCGGGGGATATTCCGTTGGTTCAGGCCAGCGAACTCGAGCAGATTGTCCTGGAAGTTCCCGCCGAAGGCTCACTGTTGGTACCTGCCGCCGACGGACGTGGAACCAACGCTGCCTTTCGCCGGCCCGCGAATCTATTCCCCTTGCGGTTCGGAAATGACAGCTTCAAGCCACACCTTGCCGCAGCCGAGGCCAGCGGAAAACCTTGTATCGTTCTGCAACTGCCTGGGATCGCGCTTGATGTCGACAATCCCGCGGACTTGCAAGAACTCCTCACGCATCCCGGCGAAACTCTCACGCAGAGACTGATTCGCGGGTGGGCGCTCGACAGCAGATTTCTTGCTACGGGGACGGAGGGTCTGTGAGCAAGGCCCGTCGCGCTGCCCATAAGCCAGCAGCGGAGCGCCGAAAGAAAGGCATCTCGAACAAACTCCAGGCTGGACTCCGTCTCATCCCGATCTCACTTGCCGAGGAGATCAAACATGGCGATTCGCTAGCGGAAAAACTGCTGCAGGAGCTGCAAGGAAGCGGCCTGGCATTCGAGACTGGCGATATCCTCGTCGTCAAACACAAAATTGTCTCCAAGTCCGAGGGCTGCATTGTCGACCTCGCGACGATCAGACCTTCTCCTGAATCCTTCGCATGGGCAAAGCAATATGGTCTCGATGCCCGAGTGATCGAACTCGCGCTGCGCGAGAGCCGCGCCGTCATCCGGCGCAAGAACGGCGCGCTCATCACAGAGACGCGGCACGGTTTTATCTGCGCCAACGGCGGCGTCGATGTCTCCAATGTCGATGGCGGACGTCACGCCTTGCTTTTGCCCGTGGACCCTGACCGCTCCGCTCGTGAACTTCATCGCGAACTCAAGAGGCGCACTAAACTTGCTATCCCGGTTCTGATCACCGACACATTCGGCCGCCCCTGGCGCGAAGGCCTCGTCGACTTCTGCATAGGCGTCGCAGGGATGAAGTCGCTGCGCGACGATCGCGGGCGGCGCGATCCGCACGGCTACACTTTGCACGCCAGCCTGGAAGCGGTGGCCGACGAACTCGCGGCCACCGCCGGGCTGGTTTGCGGCAAGCTCAACCGAACACCTGCGTGCATTATTCGCGGATTTCCCTATCAGCCAGCCCGAGGCCGCATTCGCGATTTGCTTCGCCCCGCAGCCAGCGACTTGTTCCGGTAGCCTCTCGCCAAACAGCCGTGTCTGGGAGTAATTTGGAATATCAGCAGCTTCGGAGGAACTGGTGTCCCGCAAACTCTCAACGACTGAATTGGAAAGTTTCCCTTCGCTTGATTGGTTCGATCTCGCGCCCCAAGTGACGCCGGTTGTTCGCTCTTCTCTGGAAAGAATTCTCGAAACCCAAAACGGCAATGCCATCTCACAGGAAGAGGCTTACGCGCTGGCTCACTCCGAAGGGGATGATCTGCTCGGGCTCCTCGCCGCCGCCAACCTGCTGCGTGCCGAACTCTCCGGCAACCTCGTAACCTACGTCGTGAATCGCAACATTAATTTCACAAACATTTGTTTTGTCGGCTGCAAGTTCTGCGCCTTCAGCCGCGGGCCTCGCGAGTCCGACACCTACTGCTTAAACCCGGATCAAGTTGCGCAAAAGGCTATTGAGGCCTCGCAACTCGGCGCTACGGAAGTCTGCATCCAGGGCGGACTGCCGCACGGCCTGCCTCCGCTTTACTATCGCGACATTCTACGGGCAGTGAAGGGCGCCGTACCCGGGATGCACATCCACGCCTTCTCGCCGATGGAAATCATCTATGGCGTCGAACTGACTGGCATGCCGCTCGCAGATTATCTCTCGATGCTGCGGGACAACGGCCTCGGCACGTTACCCGGCACTGCTGCCGAAATTCTCGATGACGAGATCCGGCACATTCTTTCGGCCAACAAGCTCACCACCGCGCAGTGGATCGAAGTCATTCGCACAGCGCACCGCTGCAGCATCCGTTCCACCTCGACCATGATGTACGGACATACGGAAACGCCGGAGCACTGGGTTCGCCAGATGCTCTTGCTGCGAGGCATCCAAGAGGAGACAGGAGGCTTCACCGAATTTGTCCCGCTCGGCTTCGTCCATCAAAACACGCTGCTGTTTCAGCAGGGACTGTCTCGGACCGGGCCCACGCTGGCCGAACACCTCAAAGTTCACGCGCTCGCGCGTGTGTTGCTTGCCGGCTCCATCAACAATATCCAGGTTTCGTGGGTGAAGTTAAACCGCCGTCTTTCGCAGCTATGCCTGCACGCCGGAGCCAACGATTACGGCGGCACGCTGATGGAGGAAAACATTTCGCGCGAAGCCGGAGCCACGGCTGGCCAATACACTAGCCCGGAGGACTTTCAGTCGTTGATTCTGGAGACAGGCCGCATTCCCGCGGAGCGCAACACGACTTACACGAGCATCAGAATCAAGCTGCCGCTGGAAGAGTTAACCGCCGAAGAAACGTTGGAGCCGGAATTCGCGTGACACCACGACTTGCCTAAGAACCGCGCATGAGAGACAACACATGACCGAATCTGCTTCGCCTCCCATCGCGATCCTGGGCGGAACCGGGCCCGCAGGCATGGGGCTCGCCCTGCGTTGGGCGCGCGCTGGAGAAACCATCATCATCGGCTCGCGCGATGCGCAGCGTGCGCAAGAAGCAGCCGACAAGATTAAACAAAGAGCCGGGAACCACGTCCGCGTCTCCGGGATGGAGAACGCTGCAGTCTGCGCCGCTGCGGATACCCTCGTGCTTACCGTTCCCTTCGAGGGACAAGCTACCCTGCTAAAACAACTCAAGCCTGCAATTCGCGGCGGCAGCATGCTCATCGATGCCACGGTCGCACTCGCCGCCGGAGTTGGCGGACGAGCCTCGCGCACGCTTGGCGTCTGGCAAGGCTCAGCCGCTCAGCAAGCCGCAGAACTCGTGCCCAAGGGAGTGAGCGTGGCAGCGGCGTTCCACAACCTGTCCGCTGATCTCCTAAACGGCGACGAGGCCCTCGACTGCGACATCATCGTCTGTAGCGACGACGTCAATGCGGTTCAACTCACGCGCACGCTCGCGGCCAAGATTCCCGGCGTCCGGGCTATCGACGGCGGTAAACTGGAGAATGCCCGCATCCTCGAGCAGATTACCGCGCTGCTCATTGGCTTGAACGTCCGCCACAAAGGTCACGGCGGCATCCGCATCACCGGCCTGCCGCCGCAAGCGTACGAGTAATTCACCCC
>PLHQ01000097.1 GCA_003138975.1 Acidobacteriaceae bacterium
TGACCGGGGAGAGGGGTTTTTTCTGCAAGAGGTCGTATCCTTGTGCTCGCCTGGGCAACAGATTCACATCATCCTCGACAATCTCTCCGCGCACAAAACTCAAGCGGTCCGCGAGTTCCCCGAACAACATCCGCGAGTCCGGTTTCACTTCACGCCCACTTACTCGTCCTGGCTCAATCAGGACGAGATCTGGTTTCGCCAAGGTCGAACGTGAGGTCATCGCGCGGGGCACCTCGGTTCCCGATTTGGCTCGCAAACTCCGCCGCTACATCAATGCCTAGTCCGCCATGCTCGGCTCCATTCAGTGGAAAGCATGGAACAAACGTGCGAGTTGATGGACAAAAACCGAATAGAAGGCGCCCGTACCGGACGAGTGGGCAACGTACCGCGAAGTCGATAATCCATCAAGGTGCGAAGCGTAGATTCGGCGGCTGTGCACGGAAGGTGACTGAGCTTACCCCAGGAGATCTGCTCCGTGTCGCTTCGGCGACTGAGGCGGCTGAGAGGCAGTCTGACCGCGGAGCAGAAGTCAGCATAGGGCATAGTAGATCATGTCGTCGGCAAGGCTTCCAAGGAACTCCCGCGTGCTGAGCCGGTTCGTTATGCGGCCTGGGGTTCGATGGGTACAAGTTGGTAGCCCAGTTGTTTGGCTTGCCGCTTGAGTTTTGCTTCGAACCTTTTTTCCCTCTGGGCATCTCTTGCGTCCCAGATGGTCTCGTCGTATTCGACTTGTTTTTTGACCATGGTGTAAAAGATCACTGCGATCTTGTGGGCGGTTGCCATGGTGGCAGCTTTGGGGCCAAGCTTGGCTTTCATTCGGCGCAGGTAGTTGCCTAAGGGCGTGAGGTTATGATGGAGGGAATAGGCGGCCAGCGGAATAAATGGCCAGCCCGGTTCTTGACCTTTCGTGCTCCTCGCCACAGCAGTTTCCCGCCGCTGATGTCGTTGTCCGGACAGAGTGCAAGCCAGGAAACAAAGTGCCCTGCGCTGGGCCACCGCGACATGTCGCGGCCGACCTCACTGAACAGTGGCAACGCATTTTCCTGTAGGCCTGGAATTTGAGTCACATCGACTCCGAAGAGTTTATAGGTTTCGGTACGCAAATCGAATTCTGGATGGGGAAGCCCGTTCTTCTTTCTCCTTGTGCCTCCGGCTCGTTTTCGTTTCCGGTCGGGGGGTAACGGTCGTTCCGCAGGGTCGACGCGAGGCTCGAACTCCCGCAGCATTTTCTCGATTTCCAGATTGCAATTCACGATCTGCTGCTGATAGATGCGGTACAGCTCTCGCGATTGACCGAGGGTAAACAGATGCTCGGGCCGCCAGTTGCCTTCCAGCGATTTTCGGATGGTCTCGCTGTCGGCTTGGATGTGTGGATCGCGCAGTTTGGCGAGCTCGGCGCCGTCCCGTTGCCCAGCCAGGATGGCGTCCACAATGGCCAGGCCTGTCAACCCGGTAATGTCATTGATGACATGGTGGATTTGCAGATTCATTTGCGTCAGCGCCTTGTGCATGTGCTGCACGGGTTGGCTGGCCGCCGCCACCAATTCGCTCCGGTGCCGCAGTAGGGTCCGCACGGCGCACACATCCTGCCCCGGCCGAAAGCCAGCCCGCAGTAATCCCACCGAGTGCAGGAACTGTAACCATTGGCATTCGTGCCAGTCGGTGCGCCGTCCGGGTACGTTCTTCATGTGGCGGGCATTCACTAAACAGGGGCCGATGCCTCGTTGTTCCAGAATCTCGAACAGTGGAATCCAATACACCGCCAACTGTTAACCACTGCTCTGCGCACGGAACTTGGAGCCACGCTATTGATCGGTGTTCTAACAACCCACCACTGCCACAACGGCTTACTTCCGTTGCCTGTCGCTCCGTCTCAGGATGCACAAATGGCTCGACCAAGACAAGTTCCTATCCGCTTTGCCCTGGCCATCGGCCGGGCCCTACGCTATTGAGGCACTCCGAAAACCGAAAGGTGGAGAAACAGATAGGCCGAGTCGGGAACGGGGATCGAAGGCTGATGGCGACGAATGAACCCGAAAACCCAGCTAGAACTAATCGATTGATGGAGGAAGTATGTGAGCGAGAGAACCTGAAGGAGGCACTGCGACAGGTTAAGGGTAATAAAGGTAGCGCGGGAATGGACGGAGTCACCGTCGATCAACTCACCGACTATCTGATCCGAGAACAACTGCTGAATGGAACCTACGAACCAAAGCCGGTGAGGCGGGTGGAAATCCCCAAACCGGACGGCGGGGTGCGAAAGCTTCGTATCCCGACAGTAAGCGTCTGACCAACCCTGACCAACACACCTGTTCGCGCAACCGTGTCTGTGTTGAAGTAGCTTGATGACCACAGAAAAGATGGTGGTAGCGCCCAAACGACGTACCCGCTCGGAAGTTCAGGAGTTGGTGGAGGAATTCATGAGCAAGCGCTTCCACGGATACGCCTTCATAAAGCAACCGTTCAACGTTCGACGAATTTCATGCTGGAGCCGACATGCGTTGACGGGCAATTGTCACGTCCGTAAGATGAAGCAACCAGAACGCCGGGGCATGCCCTTGTGATCGGCCAAACCATCTCTCATTACCGCATTTTAGAGAAACTCGGTGGCGGAGGCATGGGCGTCGTGTACAAGGCCGAAGACTCGCGGCTGAACCGGTTTGTAGCCCTGAAATTCCTGCCTGACGAGGTCGCCCGAGACCCGCAAGCCCTCGCTCGTTTTCGACGCGAAGCCCAGGCGGCTTCTGCGCTGAATCACCCTAATATCTGCACTATTCACGACATCGGCGAGGAAGATGGCAAGGCGTTCATCGCCATGGAGTTTCTTGACGGGATAACGCTGAAGTACCGCATTTCGGGCCGGCCTCTCGATCTTGAAGCCGTCCTGTCGCTAAGCATCGAAGTAGCCGACGCTCTCGACGCCGCTCACGCTCAAGGAATCGTGCATCGCGACATCAAGCCTGCCAACATCTTCGTTACCAAGCGGGGCCATGCTAAGGTTCTCGATTTCGGACTCGCGAAGGTCAGCCCCGCAGGTGGTTCTTCGAGCGGCGTTACGCTGACGAATGAACTGACCGCGCCGGACGAGCCTCACCTTACCAGCCCAGGCACTGCTCTGGGCACGGTCTCCTACATGTCGCCCGAGCAGGCGCGGGCGAAAGAGTTGGACGCGCGCAGCGATTTGTTCTCCTTCGGTGCGGTCATCTACGAAATGGCGACGGGCACGGGGCCGTTCCGTGGCGAGAGTACGGCGGTGATCTTCAAATCCATTCTCGACGGCACGCCGACGGCAGCGGTTCGGCTGAACCCTGACGTGCCCGCTGAACTGGAACGGATCATCAACAAAGCTCTGGAGAGGAATCGTGATTTGCGCTATCAGCATGCCGCAGACATGCGAACGGACTTGCAGCGCCTGAAACGGGATACCGAATCCCATTCGGCGGCAGCTACGACCACCACCAGCGGCAGTATCAGCAGCGCCGATTCCGGTGCAAGACGAAAAAAACTCGGCGGATATATCCTTGCCGCTGCTCTCGTCAGCGTCGCCGTAGTTGCCGGCGCACTGTACGTCCGTTCGCGCTCGGCACGGTCCACCAGCCGCCCGCTTACCGAGAAAGACACGATCGTTCTGGCGGATTTCACCAATTCCACTGGCGATCCGGTCTTCGACGGCACTCTCAAGCAGGCGCTCGCTGTCGATCTGCAACAATCTCCTTTTCTCAATATTCTTTCCGACAGCAAAGCAGGCGAGACTCTAAAGCTTATGGGCCGCGCGTCGTCGGAGCGCGTCGCCGGAGAGGTCGCGACCGAACTCTGCCTCCGCACTGGCAGCCAGGCCGTGGTTTCGGGTTCCATCGCCAACCTTGGCAGCCAGTATGTCGTAACGCTCGATGCCGTTGCCTGCAACAACGGCGATAGCCTCGCCAAAGAACGCGCCGAAGCTGCCAGCAAAGAAGGCGTGCTCAAGGCGCTCGATACCTCAGCCGCCACTCTGCGTGCGCGCCTCGGCGAATCACTGGCGTCGGTGCAAAAATTCGACGTGCCCATGGAAGCCACGACGCCTTCCCTCGACGCCCTGAAGGCCTACAGCATGGCGATCGCCACTGGCCGTACCAAGGGCGACTCCGAAGCTATTCCGTTCATGAAGCGCGCCATTGAACTCGACCCCAACTTTGCCATGGCCTACGTCGGTCTGGGTATCGAATACGCGAATCTTGGACAACCCGGAGTCGCGGCGGACTATGGGCGGAAAGCCTACACCTTGCGGGACCGCGTGAGCGATCGCGAGAAGTTCCGCATCTCCGCTTTCTACTTTCAATATGTCACCGGCGAAATGGACAAGGCCATCGAATCTTACGAACTCTGGGCAAAGAGTTATCCGCGCGAGATGGTACCTCACGGCAATCTCGGCAGCCTCTACGCTTCTGTGGGTCAATACGACAAAGCCATAGCGGAAACCGAAACGGCGCAGCGCCTTGAGCCTACCATTACCGACTATGCCAACCTGGCCAGCAATTACATCTCTGTCAATCGCATGAAGGATGCGCGGCTGACGCTTGAGGAGGCCCAGCGGAACCACTTTGATGGCTTGTTCATTCGGGGCGATCTGTATTCCCTCGCATTCCTAGACGGGGATAACGCCGAGATGGAACGCCAGGTCGCATGGGCGGCGGGGCGGCCCGGCGAGGAAGACCAAATGCTGAACACCCACGCCGACACTCAGGCCTATTACGGACACATGGCGAAAGCGCGCGACCTCGCCCGCCAGGCCGCCGATTCTGCGGTGCGCGCGGACGCAAAGGAAACTGCGGCACAATGGCTCGCCATTCAGGCCGTCCGCGAGGTCGAAGTCGGCAACGCGAGCGCCGCGCGCCAAGCCGTTGCGCGCGCGTTGGCACTCGCCCCCGCCCGCGATGTGAAGGTTCTCTCCGCGCTGGCTCTAGCCCGCGCGGGCGAATATTCGCAATCGAAAAACATTATGGCGGCGCTGAAGAAATCAGAGCCCAGCAACACTTTTCTCAAGGTCTACTGGTTCCCGGTACTCGAAGCATCCATGGCGATTGCGCAACATGCTCCCGACCGGGCGGTCATCGCCCTCGAGCCTGCTCTGCCTTACGAGCTCGGGAATCCTCCTCCCGAAGCCATTGGCACCCTGCATCCGGCCTACCTTCGCGGTCTGGCGTATCTTGACGAGAAGAATGGTACGGCTGCGGCTTCCGAGTTCCAGAAGTTTCTCGATCATCCTGGTGTCGTGCAGAACTTTCTGCTCGGCTCGCTGGCGCACCTGCAGCTGGGCCGCGCCTATGCCATTTCCGGAGATCAGACCAAAGCCAAAATTGCCTACAACGATTTCCTCACGCTCTGGAAAGATGCCGATCCTGACATCCCGGTCCTCAAAGCAGCTAAGGAGGAGTACGCAAAGATACAGTAGCCGCCAGCAGCAGGAACGGGTCTTCTTCTTCGCTCATGGTACACCCAAGATTTCTAGCGGATAACTGGCAAGCCGGAAGTGATCGGTTCGTCCGTTGGATTGGTACCGACAAATGGGATGAACAGGTCCTTCAGATGTTGGGATGATTTAGCGACGCCAGCACCTTGGCTTCGCGCTCGAAGCGGGCAAGGCGTTCCGGATCTTGAGCGAAGGCAACGGGCAGGACTTTGATGGCTGCATCGTGGCCGAGCTTAGTGTCCCTGGCGCGATAGACCTCGCCCATGCCACCCTTGCCGAGGGGCGAAAGAATCTCATAAGACCCGAGCCTGGTCCCAGTCGATAGGGGCATGGCGTGTTTAATCTGACGATTCTAACTCGGAATTGGCTATCGGCGAATGACTCCCGAGTGACGCTAGTGTTTTATCGGAAGCG
>PLHQ01000095.1 GCA_003138975.1 Acidobacteriaceae bacterium
GCCGAGCATGTTCGACAGCTTGGAGGTGCAAGTCCTCTTCACAACCTGATGGAGGTGAAGTGATAGCGAAGCGCAAGGGTGAAACGACACTCGCCGCGAGGCGGGGCCCGAAAGAAGCGTGGAGCAAAGACGCGAGCCGATGAACAAGAACCGGATAAGAGGCCTACGGTGACGGGCGAGCGNNGTACACCGGTGGTAGATCGGGCGGTTGCGCGTCGAAGGCGGTCGAACTTACCTCGGGAGATCTGTGGCATGTCACAAAACGTGACTGAGGGGGAAGCGATTCACTCTGACCGTGCCGCAGAAGTCAGCAAAGGGTGTAGTACTCCAAGAGACCGGAGGAAGACCCGAACGGCTGCCTGCCGCGCACTGCGCACCGTGGGTCGCGATTCGCTTCTCAGCGCCGCGTGAAGTGACCGCGCAGAGTCGCCGAAATTCTGGCACGACCGCGGTTACCTTCCACCGTGCGGCCAGTTCTGGCCCGTCTATTAGCTCGTATTGAGTGAGGGGCACTGTATTCTCCGGTTTCATGGTTAGAACCTCGCCAGCCATTCAAGGAACGGCATCGGTGTGACTCGCACGCGCGTGACTTTGTTTATCGCGGGTGATTCGCCCCGTGAACGTATCCGCCGAATACAGATCCAGCCTTTGTTCCGCTTACTGTTTGCTCCAAGCACACGTTTCAAGAGGGACAATCTGCGCCTCACAAGGATTTGTTACCCGGTTACTGTAACCGAGACTAGTTTCACTGAGAACCTGACCGCCAGTTCCTTTGCCTGGCAGGACTCCGCTCAGCTTAAGAGTGTCGGCTACTACCTCCATCACAACGTCGAGCTGACGCCCGCATCTGTCAAAAGGGCAGATGCACTGATGCACTCAAGCTAGCCGAGAAAGAAGCTGCGAGGCTGGCCCAAACTCACCCCGCTGCCCCGGAAATGATGGTCACACTAGGCGATTACGTCACGCGGGTTTATCTCCCGTTCGCCGAAAGCACACTGCGGTTCTCGACAGCCAGCAACTACGGGACTATGTGGGGGAAGCATTTTGCATCCCGCCCGCATATCACGCGCAAGCTGCTTGGTGACGTTCGCACTTCGGACGTTTACGCATGGCTGGGCGAGATAGTTGCGACCGACAAGACCGAGAACGGGGAAACACTCGGGGCTGCCACGGTGAAGCGCCTCAAGTCTCTACTCTCGGGAATCTTCACTCACGCGGTTGACCTGGGCTATCTGCAAACGGCGAACCCATGAATTGCACGTTCTGCGGTCCATCGTTGGGGGCCGCGTGCAAGATACGAAAACGCGGGCGAGGAAAGCACCTGTGCCGCTGCTGCCCTCACTCGCGCAAGTCCTAGCGCAATATCGGGCGCATGACGGAAACCCGGTAACCGGGCCAATCTTCCGCACGGCGAACAGTACGCCCCTTGATCCAACAACATCTTGCGGGATCGGATGCAGCCCGCATTTAAGAAAGCGGGAATCGCGTTCTGGCGGGGCTGGCACGGGCTGCGCCTTGCGAGTAACCTGCATCGCTTGCAAGTGCAGGACATAGTAATTCAGCGGATTCTGCGGCACTCTAACGTCAGTGTGACGCAGGCGTGCTATATCAAAACGGCGAATCAGGATTCAGTGCGGGCTCTGGAATCGCTAGACGCGGTTCTGTGCCCTCGCTGTGCCCTTGAATCAGCAAAACCGCAAACGCTGGAATTGCAGTGACGTTGTAGAATCAGACAGATAGCCTCTGACGGGCGCGTAGCTCAATTGGATAGAGCACCGGATTTCTAATCCGGCGGTTGCAGGTTCGATTCCTGCCGCGCCTACCATTTCAAATCAACTAGTTAGGAACCGGCGCAGGCAGGGGCGCGGCCTCGGAATGGTCAGAATGCCCGGTTTTTGTTGAAATCATGCACGAACCATGCCCAAACGGAATTTCGAGCAAGGCATTGCACTTTTGCTTCTCGTTCAACTTCCGGCCGCCTTCTCTGATGTCGGTCTCGTCGATTATGTTGTATCTGTTGAAAATCTGACGGGTTTTGTGCCCGCTGATCTTCATCGCTACGGTTTCCGGGACACCGAGCTTGCGCAGGTTCCGTACCCCGGACCTGCGAAGATCATGGAAGATCAGGCCAACGTACTTGAGTTGCTGACGCTTCCACTTCTTGCCGCAAACAGAACATCGCTGCTTGGCGTCAATCGTCTGCTCTTCCAATTCCGGATAGTAGTCAGGGCAGACGAGTTCACCGAGTCCCACNNACATAATCGTCCGGGCCTTTGCCGATGATGCACGCCGTCAACAGAGTGGCTAATTCGTCCGTCATCGGCGCGATTCGTGCTTCATCGTTTTTTGTTGTGCCTGCGTCTAGCTGGATCACGCGGGACGCTAGATCCACCTGTCGAACGCGCATGTTGAGCAATTCGCCTTTCCGGAAAGCGAAGGTATACGGCGGTTTCCGACCGGAGGAAGTTTTCAGGATGAGATGGGAAGACGTGAATTTCCGTCCGGCAGGAAAGGCGCTTTACGGTTACGTTCACGTTCCCATCGGAAAGACAAAGTGCGCTCGCCGCAATGTGTCCATGACGGCGCGGGTCAAGGCGCTCTTGGAGATGCGCCACGCAGGACAAGGGCAGCCGTCAGAAGGCTGGGTCTTTCCCGCGGCCACCAAAAGCGGGCGCGTCGAGTCGTTAAAGAGTCAACATCGAAAAGCGCTCAAACTCTCCAACCCAAACAGGGATTCGTGGCGCGGTGAACTAGCTCTCGCTAACATCCCAGTCATCCCTATGAGATTCGATAAACTGCGTCATTGCTTTGAGCGCACCTTCAAAGCAAGCCAGGTAATGCTTGTTGCCTCTGGCTTCATCCGCGAGCTCGCGCTCCAGCTTGGGAAGCAGTGTTTCATTGATGAAGTCCCGCGCAGACATTCAATCTCTCCTGTGGCCTCTACCCACCCATACCGCACAAAAATACCCCTGTCATGCAAAACCTCAGCCCTCAAGAGAAGGGGAGGGAGCCTGGGAATGCGGGGGCGCTCAACGTCATTGACTGCCCTTCTGGGAAACTGTACAGTTCATGTAACTGAAATGGAGAGTTTATGTCCACCACGACAACCACGGGGAAGAATGGCACGATAGTGGTTTCTGCCTTGCGTGCCCGCGCAAATTTCGGAAAGCTCCTAAATCGTGTGGATGATGAGCGCCGGTCGCTCATCATCGAAAAGCGGGGTACGCCCAAAGCGGTGCTGCTCAGTATCCGCGATTACGTTAAATTGGCGGCACCGGAGCCCGAAGTTTTGAGAATTCTTGGTGACGAGTCCGAGGAGAATGGAACCAATACCCTTACGTCACGCCAGATCGACCAGATAGTTAAGGCAACAAGAGCGCAAAAGAAGAAGCACTGATGCTTCCGCTCCGTCTCGTCATTGATACCAACGTACTGGTTTCGGCTGCCATCAACCCCGCAGGCCTTCAGCGCACCGTCTTGCTGCTTGCCATCACCAAACCGGCCCGCTTGTATGTCTCTCCGCCTATCCTAGAAGAATACAGCGAAGTGCTTGCACGCTCGGAGCTGCGAATTCGCAAAGGGCCTCGGCAGCAATTGTTGCAGCTCATCAAGAACCACAGTTATACTGTCGCCCCTACACGGCGCCTTGAAGTCACGCGTGATCCCGATGACAATGTATTCGTGGAATGCGCCGATGCGGCCCGCGCGGACTATCTGGTGACGGGCAATCAGAAGCATTTCCCCAAATTCTGGAAAAAAACCAAGATTATAACGCCCCGCGAGTTTATCGGGCTTGTGGCGCCTCATTTGATTAAATGAGGAAATGCCTAGAGCACATGACGTTCAATGCTTGGCGCTAGACTACGACTTCAGATTTTGCACTGACAGCCCCAATCTGATCTGATGACCTTTTCGCATTGGCTAAAGACGCCTATCTGGAAGTTGTTGAAGAGAGCGACTATGCCGATGGTCAATAACGAAGCTTTTTCCCGTGTACTCATCGACAAAGCCCTTGAAGCAAGCGGCTGGACTTTGACAGATCCGCGACAGGTCCATTTGGAATACAGCACGCCGAATGGACGCGTGGACTACCTTCTGAAGGATGCTTTGGGCCGCGTTTTATGCGTGCTCGAAGCCAAGCGTGAAGACCTCGATCCCTACGACGCCAAGGAGCAGGCGCGCGGTTATGCAGAGAATCTGAACGCCCCGCTTGTCATCCTGTCCAATGGGCGCGAACACTGGTTTTGGAATTATGAGCGAGCCGATCAGCAGGACGCCTACCGTATCGAACGGCTTCCTTCTCGGAACGACCTGGAACGTGTTGTTTCCTAATCGACCTCGGAAACTATCCCGGACGTCTTTTCTTACTTCGAACTCACAAATGCCTTGCATTGATTTGTAGTCCACTAAGAGTTGCAGTTGCCGCGCCCACCTCTCGCCCAGCCATCCTCGATACCTGCCTGCGGTCTGCGCTAATTTAGTGATGCGCGGCTCCTCTCGAGGTTTTACAATTGTGTTGGTGATTGGGGAGTTGTGCGAGTGGCTATGCATGCACCAGCACTTCTGACGCTCGATCAGCTTGCAAGGCTCGTCCCCGCCCTGCACAGTCGTGGGTACCAGGTCGTTGGACCGACCGTGCGCGACGGAGCGATCGTCTACGACGTGCTGGAAGGTATCTCTGACCTTCCGGTGGGCTGGACGGATGAACAGGAAGCTGGACGCTACCGCCTGCGCCGCCGCAACGATGATGCGCTGTTCGGCTATGTCGTTGGTCCTCAAAGCTGGAAAAAGTACGTACACCCTGCCGAAGTTCGTCTGCTGACCGCGGAGCGTAGCGGCCATACCTTTCGCATCTTGAACAATGATCCTTCTCCGCCTCGGCGTGCCTTTCTGGGGGTTCGAGCCTGTGAACTAGCCGCCATCGCCGTGCAGGATCGCGTCCTGCAGGGCGATCGCTATCGAGACCCCATCTATGCAGCACGCCGCGAGGGAATTTTTATCGTGGCGGTGAATTGCACGCAAGCGGCGCCAACTTGCTTTTGCACATCCATGGGCACTGGACCGCGAGTACGAGGAGCCTACGATCTGGCTCTCACGGAACTGGTCGGTCCGGGCAAGCATGAATTCGTAATCGAGGCAGGCAGTGATGCAGGCGCCGAGGTGTTGGCGGAATTGGCGCCATCGGCGCCTTCTGAAGCGGTCTGTCAGGAAGCCGAAGCCGCGGTAGAGCGCGCCGCCTCCCAGATTCAGCGCCGCATGGACACAACCGGCATTCGGGACTTGCTCTACACCAACTTCGATCATCCCCGCTGGGACAACGTCGCCCAGCGCTGCCTCACTTGCGCCAATTGCACCATGGTCTGTCCGACCTGCTTCTGCACGACCGTGGAGGATGTTAGCGATGTCACCGGCATGCACGCCGAGCGCTGGCGCAAATGGGACTCCTGTTTCACGCAGAATTTTTCTTACATCCACGGTGGTAACATTCGCAGTTCCGCCAAGTCGCGGTACCGGCAGTGGATGACCCACAAGCTCGCCTCCTGGATCGACCAGTTTGGCAGTTCTGGCTGCGTCGGATGCGGCCGCTGCATCACCTGGTGCCCGGTGGGCATTGATATTACCGAGGAGGTTCGCGCCATCCGGGAATCGCCGGCCTCCTCCAAGGAAAGCAGCCATGGAAACCCTTGAACGCATCATCGCCGACCATCCTTTCTTCGCCGGTCTCGAGTCGTATTACACAAACCTGCTAACCGGGTGCGCGTCCAACGTGCGGTTTGAGAAGGGCACCTACATCTTCAGGGAGGGCGAGGAAGCCAACGAGTTCTACCTGATCCGGGCCGGCAAGGTGGCAGTAGAGATCTTTGCGCCCCAACGCAAGCCGATCATGCTGGCCACCGTTGCCGAGGGAGAGGTCCTGGGCTGGTCGTGGTTGCTGCCGCCCTACCAGTGGAGGTTTCACGCGCATGCCATCGAAACCGTGCGTGCGATCGCCCTTGACGGCAAGTGTCTGCGCACGAAGTGCGAGCAGAACCACGATCTCGGTTACGAGATCTTGAAACGCTTTGCTCAGATCATGGAACAGAGGTTGGAGGCGACGCGTTTCCAGTTGCTGGATGTTTACGCGGTTGGGAAATGACGATGGCCACAGCAACCACGACCGATCCCATGCTCCCGCAGCCGTATTCGGTGCGGCAAGTGGTCAAGGAGACTGCCGATACTTTTACCCTGACCTTGGAGCCGTCGAACGGAGCGGGCGGGAACCGGTTCCAGCCGGGACAGTTCAGCATGCTGTGGGTGTTTGGCGTCGGTGAGTTGCCAATTTCTATCAGCGGTGACCCGGCTGAGCGTAACCGGCTGGCGTACACCGTGCGCTCCGTCGGTCAGGCTACCCACGCGCTCGTGAGTCGCGAGGTGGGCGGAGCGGTTGGAGTCCGAGGTCCATTTGGGACCGGTTGGCCCGTGGAGAAAGCCGAGGGCCGGGACGTTCTTGTGGTTGCGGGTGGAATCGGTTTGGCTCCGCTGCGCCCGGTGATCTACGAGGTTCTCCATCACCGCGAAAAGTACGGGCGGCTAGTGGTCCTTTATGGTGCGCGCAGTCCCCGCGAATTGCTCTATCGTAAGGAGCTGGCTGCCTGGGCCCGGCAGCATGAGACGCAAGTGTTGTCGACCGTTGACTATGGCGGGTTGAGCTGGCGCGGTCAGGTGGGCGTGGTTACGACGCTGTTCAAGTATGCGCGCCTGCAACCTGAGCGTTCGCTGGCCTTCGCCTGCGGACCCGAGATCATGATGCGCTTTGTTGCCCGCGATCTGGAAACTCGCGGACTCGCCCGGGAGAATATCTACCTTTCCATGGAACGAAACATGAAGTGCGCGCTCGGTTTCTGCGGACACTGTCAGTATGGCCCGCACTTCATTTGCAAAGACGGCCCCATCTTTCGCTATGACCAGATGCGGCCGCTATTGGAAAAATATGAGCTCTAAAGTCAGACGCAAGCCACGGATTGCAGTCTTCAAGTTTGCTTCCTGCGACGGTTGTCAGTTGAGTCTGCTCGACGCTGAAGATGAACTGCTGGGCATAGCGGGAGCCCTCGACATTGCGTACTTTCCCGAGGCCTCCCGATCCATGGGCACGGGGCCTTATGAAATCGGATTGGTGGAAGGATCGATTACCACCCACCACGACGCCGAACGGATCCAGGAAGTTCGGCGGCAGTGCAAGACGCTGATCACGATTGGAGCCTGTGCTACCGCCGGTGGCATCCAGGCCCTGCGCAACTGGAAGGATGTGGATGAATTTATTCGGATAGTGTACGCCACCCCGAAATTCATCAATACGCTGAAACTCTCCACCCCCGTCGCCGAACATGTGCCCGTGGATTTCGAGCTGCGCGGCTGCCCCATCAACAAGCACCAGCTTATCGAGGTGATCACGGCCACGCTGGCCGGGCGCAAACCGAATGCCCCGACCTACAGTGTCTGTATGGAGTGCAAGCGCAAGGGCACCGTCTGCATTGCGGTGGCGCAAGGCGTCGCGTGCCTGGGACCGGTTACCCAAGCGGGTTGTGGCGCGCTGTGCCCAAGCTTTGACCGGGGGTGTTACGCCTGTTTCGGCCCCATGGAGAGCCCCAATACGGGGTCGCTTAGCAATCAGTTGCGCATTCTTGGCCAGAACAACGCGGAGATCACACGCGCCTTCCGCAGCTTCAATGCCTGGGCCTGGCAGTTCCGCAAGGCGAGCGAGGAAAGTGAGCGGACGTGAGCAAGCAACCAACTAGAACGATCAAGGTTGACACGTTGACGCGAGTCGAGGGCGAAGGTGCGCTTTACGTCAAGCTCAAGGGCGATCAGGTTCAGGACGTAAAGCTGAAGATCTACGAACCTCCCCGCTTCTTCGAGGCCTTTCTCCGGGGCAGACACTTCTCTGAAGTCCCCGACATTGTGGCCCGCATCTGCGGAATTTGTCCCATCGCGTATCAGATGAGCGCGGTACACGCCATCGAGCGTGCTCTTGGTGTCGGAATCGAGCCATCCGTGCGGCTGCTGCGACGGCTGTTCTACTGCGGCGAATGGATTGAGAGCCATGCCCTCCACGTATACATGCTGCATGCCCCGGATTTCCTCGGCTATCCCGACGCCATTGCGATGGCACGGGACCATCAAGCGATCGTGCAGCAGGGCCTACGCCTGAAAAAGGCCGGCAACCGGATAGTGGCCTTGATGGGTGGCCGAGAAATCCATCCGATTTCCACCGCCGTCGGCGGCTTTTACAAAGCACCCTCCAAGAGCGCACTCAAGGACCTGGTGGAAGAGCTCAAATGGGCTCTCGACGCCTCGCTCGCCACTGCCCGCTGGGTCTCAGGGCTCGACTTTCCGGATTTCGAGCAGGATTATGAATTTGTTTCCCTACGTCACCCAGGAGAGTATCCGTTCAACGAGGGCCGGATCGTATCCAATCGCGGGCTTGATACGGATGCGTCTGAGTATGAGGAGAATTTTACGGAGCAGCATGTGCAGCACTCGAATGCGCTGCATTCCGTCCTGCGCGGCCGCGATTCCTACATGGTCGGCCCTATGGCCCGCTTTAATCTGAACTTCGACAAACTGCCGGACGTGGCCCAACAGGCAGCGCGCGATTGTGGACTTCAGGTGCCGTGCCGCAATCCGTTCCGCAGCATCGTGGTGAGGGCAATCGAGCTGGTTTTTGCCTGCCATGAGGCACTGCGCGTGATCCGCGAATACGAGCCCCCTCCCGCACCTCGCGCACCAGCTCTCGCGCAGGCCTCGACCGGGCAGGCCGCCACGGAAGCACCGCGGGGTCTTCTTTATCATCGCTATGTGCTCGATCAGAGCGGGCTCATTGTCTCTGCAAAGATTGTTCCGCCAACTTCGCAGAATCAGAAACGGATCGAGGAGGATCTCTGGCACTTTGTCAGCCAGGTTGCGACCCGGCCGGCCGAAGAGATCACCTGGAAGTGTGAGCAGGCGGTACGCAACTACGATCCCTGCATTTCTTGCGCGACCCATTTCCTCCGCCTGCATCTGGAGCGGGATTAGACGTGGCCCTTCGCATCATTGGCTGCGGCAACTTCGATCGCGGAGACGACGCGGCTGGTCTCCTGGTCGTGCGCCGCCTGCGTGCCCTTTGTGTCGAAACCCTCGGCCTCGAAATCCCTGGTCTCGAAATAATGGAGCAAAGCGGCGAGACGTTCTCTTTGATGGATTGCTGGACCGGTTCTGAGCATGTCATTCTCGTGGACGCCGCTGCCCCCAGCGGAACGCCCGGTCAAGTTCAAGTATGGAACGCCACCTCCGACGGGTTACCTGAAGATATTTTTCCCTGCTCCACGCATGCTTTCGGCGTGCGCGAAGCAGTCGAATTGGCGCGCGCCATGAACCATTTGCCGCAGACTCTGCTGATTTACGGCATTGAGGGCAAGCAGTTTTTCTTGGGTGCGCCACCCTCCCCGGAAGTCGAGCGCGCGGCGGTATTAGTGGCGGAGCGAATCATGATGCGGGTTTCCGACTCATTGGTCCAAACTCCACAAAGACCTCCGCGAGACATTTTCGGTTGATCTGGACGGAGCGTAAACTTCAGTCTTTCACGCAGCGCGAGTGATCCGCTGAGTTCGGAGCCAGCGCAGACGGCAAGTACTTCTTTATGATGCAAGCGACGTTGCAGAACTCGCACGAGCTTAACCTGGTGTGAACCGGGCTTGGGAAGTGGCTTGACTGCCCGGAGGGGTTCAGATCGGCTCCAGCGTTTCAGAAGTGACAGCCGCCTTTGTGGCCACCCCAGCGACCGTGTATCGGAGCCCCTGCGACCCCCTGCGACCCCAGTGGACTGCCATTAAATGCCAGAACCCGTGGTAAACTTAGCCCGCAACATCTTCTCCATCAGCCGCCCTTGGCTATCGCCAAGGGTGCGACCGCAGGCAGTGCCCAAGAAACCACAATCTAACGTTTGCGGCTCTGCCGCGCCAGGCGTTCGTGGTGTTCCTGTCGGGTGACGATCATGGCGAAAATGCTACGCCCGCGTGTCACGGAAATCATGCCCGACGCCTCGCAACAGCTCATCATCGAACATCACCGAATGCACTATCGGAAAAAAGGAAGATGCTGAAAACACTGATGGATAGCGGCTAAGAGAGTAGGCGCGGCGGATTTCTAATCCGGTGGTTGCAGGTTCGATTCCTGCCGCGCCCACCATAACGGTGGCCAGCGATCAGTGATTAGCGGCCAGCCATGCAACCGTGCAGCAGCCCATCCTCTTGAATCCCCGATCACTGATCGCTGTCCACTGGCTTTCGCGCGTTGCCATTTCACGAATGGGCGCGATAAGATACTTCGTACACATCTTCTCCGCTTTCATCCCAGTTAGCCTTTGAAGCATTGCCGCGGCAAGGCGTGTGCGACCCCGGTGCGGCGCAGCTATGCGCTCGCGAATCCCTGTGACGGAGTTGGCAGTGAAACGAGGCAAGACCGCGGTAATTGTTGGTGCCCAGTGGGGCGACGAGGGCAAAGGAAAGATCGTCGACGTTTTGTCGGAGAGCTTTTCCGTTGTAGCCCGCTATGCTGGCGGCCACAACGCCGGCCACACCGTCATCATCAACGGCAAGAAGTTCGTCCTGCAACTGGTTCCCTGCGGAGTATTGCGGACAGCGTGCCGCAGCGTGATCGGCAACGGCGTAGTCCTGGATCCCATGGCCTTTCTGAAAGAGGTGGGTGCCTTACGTGAGGCGGGCGTGAGGGTCGACGGAAATCTTTTTGTCTCCAACCGTGCCCAGGTGATTCTGCCCTATCATCGCATGATCGAGTTGGCGGCAGAAAACGCTCCCGGACGAGTGAAGATCGGCACCACCTCGCGCGGAATCGGCCCGGCTTACGAAGACAAGATGGGCCGCCGCGGCCTTAGAGTCGCTGACTTGCTCGATCTAAAGCTTCTGAAGAAACACATCGAAAACGCAGTCCGCGAGAAGAACATGATCGCGCACGCTCTCTTCAATTCCGAACCACTCGACGCCGACAAAATGTATACGGAATACGCGCAGGCGGCCGAGAAAATCGCGCCGTTTGTGTGCGACACGGCTGTCCTGCTGAACCAGGCGCTAGCTCAGGGTGAGGCGGTCTTGTTCGAAGGCGCGCAGGGCACAATGCTCGACATCGACCACGGAACCTATCCCTTCGTGACTTCCTCTAGCGCAACTTCGGGAGGCGCCGCGACCGGTACTGGCGTCGCCCCGAATGCAATCGAGTCGGTGATCGGACTCACCAAGGCATATTGCACGCGGGTTGGCGAAGGTCCGTTCCCCAGCGAGGAAAAGGGCGACGCCGGCCAGCAGTTGCGTGTGCGCGGCAACGAGTTCGGGGCGGTTACGGGACGTCCGCGGCGCACGGGCTGGCTCGACTTGCCGCTGTTGCGCTACGCCCGCATGATTAACGGCATCTCGTGGCTGGTAGTGACCAAGCTCGACGTGCTCGACGAACTGGCGGAGATTCCGGTCTGCGTCGGCTACACAGTCGATGGAAAGAAGACCATGGAAATCCCCGCTCAAGCTAGCGGTTATGAGAAGCTAGAGTGCATTTATCAGAAGCTGCCAGGCTGGCGAAGTTCCACGCAAGGCGTCACGGAGTTCGACCAGTTGCCCAAGCCGGCTCGCGAATACCTGGGGTTCGTGGAGAAAGAGACCGGAGCCAAGATCGGCTTGGTCTCAACCGGTCCGGACCGGGATCACACAATCTTTATGGACGATTTCGCGAATGAGTTGAAGACAACCTCATCCCGGAAAGTCTAGAATTGACTTCCTGTTTGTCCAGCACGAAGACTACGTTAAGGAGCGTACGATGGTGGTTTTGGCGGTAACGTGGATGGCGAAGGTTGGGCGCGAAGCCGAGGTCACTGCTCTGTTTGCGAAGCTCACCGAGGAATCTCGCAAGGAGCCAGGTTGTGCGATGTATCAAGTCCACCGGCACAAGACTGAAGCGCGGCGCTTCTTCATCTATGAGCAGTATCAAGATGATGCCGCGCTCGAAGCCCATCGAACCGCGCCACATTTTTTGCAGTACGCCCGTAAGGATTTGCCGAAAATCGCAGACCGCGTGGAAGGTCACCTGTACGAACCGCTGGGCTAGGTTGCGTGGCGCGGGCGCCCTCGCCACGCGAGTCCCATTACTTCACTTTGTCAGACATCAACTCGCCGCCCGAAGCGTAGCTTTCCTTCGACACTTCATGGAAAGCGACGATGATCCCTTCGCGTCGCGCTCCGGCTTCTTCCACCAGCGCATCAGTGATGCGTTTCGCGATCTTGCGCTTCTGCTCCGCGGTGCGCCCCTGCAGCATTGTGATTTGAACCATCGGCATAAGGCAGTTCTCAGTAAGAGTCGCTCAGTCCCCTTGGTCTTCAACTGCGAACCGGGAACTGAGAACCTTATTTTGTCAGCTCGTATCCGGCGAAAAAGAAGCTCAATTCAAAGCGCGCCGTATCTTCGGCATCGGAACCGTGAATGGCGTTGTGTTCAATGCTCGACGCCCACTTCTTGCGGATCGTGCCTTCCTCGGCGTTAGCCGGGTTAGTGGCGCCCATGAGCTTGCGCAGGTCGGCAATGGCATTTTCCTTTTCCAGCGCCAGAGCGACGATCGGTCCGCTCGACATGAAATCGGTGAGCGAACCGTAGAATGGCCGGCTCGCATGCACAGCGTAAAACTGCTCCGCCTGATACTTGGAAATTTCCAGCATCTTCATGGCGAGAATGCGGAATCCGTTCTTCTCGAATTGTTCAATGATGTCGCCGACCGCGTTCTTGGCGACGGCGTCCGGTTTCACGATGGTAAGAGTGCGTTGCAGAGTCTTCATAGTTGGTCGTTAGTCGTTCGTCCTTAGGTTTTTACTCCGTACTCGGTACTAGACTTTAACTCCCAGCGCCGCCACGAGCGTTTCTCCAATGGCCGCCGGAGACTTCGCCACGCGGATACCCGCCGTTTCCATGGCCTTGATCTTCTCCGCCGCCGTTCCTTTGCCGCCGGAGATGATCGCTCCCGCATGGCCCATGCGGCGTCCCGGAGGCGCAGTCTGTCCGGCGATGAAGCCGACTACAGGCTTCTTCATGTGGGTCTTCACAAATTCCGCCGCGGTTTCCTCGGTGTCGCCGCCAATTTCACCAATCATGATTACGGCTTCGGTCTCCGGATCGCGATTGAACAGGTCCAACGCGTCCAGGAAGTTGGTTCCAATAATTGGATCGCCGCCAATCCCAATGGCGGTGGACTGTCCGATGCCGCGCTGCGTAAGTTGATGTACCGCCTCATAAGTCAGCGTCCCCGAACGCGACACGATGCCGATCGACCCTTCTTTGTGAATCGACCCCGGCATAATTCCAATCTTGCACTTGCCCGGCGAAATAATTCCTGGACAGTTCGGCCCAATGAGCCGCGAGCGCCGATTCTGCAGAAACTCCCAGGCCTTCACCATGTCGAGAGTGGGAATGCCTTCGGTGATGCAGACGATGAGTTCGATTTCGGCGTCCGCCGCCTCCATGATCGCATCCGCTGCGAACGGCGGAGGAACAAAAATCACGGTCGTGTCGGCGCCGGTCTTCTCAACGGCTTCGAGCACCGTGTTGAAAATGGGCCAGCCTTCGTGCGTGGTGCCGCCCTTGCCCGGCGTCACTCCGCCCAGCACCTGCGTTCCATAAGCCGCACAGGCCTTGGCGTGAAAGGTGCCCTCGCGTCCCGTCAGGCCCTGCACAATCAAGCGCGTTTCTTTATTAACTAGGATTGCCATAAGTATGATTCCTCGATGCCTTTACCGCCGTGATTGTCATCCTGAGGCGGGCGCCCTTTGCCCGACGAAGGATCTAGGCGAGCCGTGCGAAGCGTCGCGCTTTTTGCGACGCAACAATCGCGCGTTTGGCTCGCTTCTTTAAATACCCCGCGCTGCCGCCACCACTTTGTCGGCTGCGTCTTTCATCGTGTCCGTCACGATGAAGTTGAATCCCGAATTCATCAGGATCTTCTTGCCTTCATCCACATTCGTACCTTCCAGTCGCAACACCACGGGAAGCTTGATGTTGGTTTTCTTCGCGGCTTCCACGACTCCCGTAGCCAGCGTATCCACGCGCAGGATGCCGCCAAAAATATTGATCAACACCGCTTTCACGTTCTTGTCGCTGAGCAGGATTTCAAACGCGTGGGCCACCTGATCAGCGCTGGCGCCGCCGCCTACATCGAGGAAGTTTGCCGGCATCCCGCCCGCATATTTAATGATGTCCATCGTGGCCATGGCCAGCCCCGCGCCGTTTACCATGCATCCCACGCTTCCGTCGAGCTTGATATAGTTCAAACTATATTTCGAAGCCTCAACCTCGAGCGGATCTTCCTCCGTAATGTCGCGCAGTTCGCGAATATCGGGATGGCGGAACAGCGCGTTGTCATCAAACGTCAGCTTGGCGTCGAGCGCGAACAGCCGGCTATCGGTAGTCGTGATAAACGGATTGATCTCGACGAGTGATGCATCCGTGTCGAGAAACGCTTTGTAGAGGTTGGAGAGAAACTGCACCGCAGGGTTGATCTGCTTGGCGTTAAGTCCAAGCTTGAACGCCATTTTGCGAGCCTGAAAACCTTCAAGCCCCATGCCGGGATCGATGTGCTGCTTCAGAATAGCAGCTGGATTTTCCGCGGCCACCTGCTCGATTTCCATTCCTCCCGCGGCCGAGGCCATGAATACGGGCTTCCCCTCGGCGCGGTCCACCAGAATTCCCAGGTACAGTTCCTTGTCGATGGGAAGAGTTTCTTCGATCAGCAGACGCCGCACCACGCGGCCCTCGGGGCCCGTCTGATGCGTCACCAACTTCATGCCCAGCATTTTGCCGGCGAGCTCTCCCGCCTCATCCACACACTTGGCAATCTTTACGCCTCCGCCCTTGCCGCGGCCGCCCGCATGAATCTGCGCCTTCACGACAACTCCGGTCGCTCCGGCGCTGAACAACTCTCTGGCGGCAGCCTCGGCCTCTTCACGCGAGGACGCCATTGTCCCGCGCGGCACGGTCACACCATACTTCTTAAGAATTCCTTTTGCCTGGTACTCATGGATTTTCATAATGACACTCGTCAGCTAAGAAGTCGGAAGGAACCTGCTTGCGGCTTTCGACTGAGGGCAGCAAACCTTCAATTTTATAGAGAGGACCGGATTAGGGCAAACGCGCGCCGCTCCTTTTTTATTGATCGTTCATCTAAGTCTAAATCGGGAGTGGAGACCGGACCGCGCAGGCACCGCTCCGGAATGCAGAGAGGAACAATTGATGAAAGTGGTTTCACTGAACGTTGCGAGGCCGCGTCTGACTCTCTATAAGGGAGCGACCATCAACACGGGTATCTTCAAGCAACCGGTGACTGGAAGGGTGGCGCTGCGCACGCTGAACCTCGATGGCGATCAGCAAGCGGATCTCAGCGTTCACGGAGGAATCTACAAGGCGGTCTACGCTTACCCCTCGGAGCACTATGAATATTGGCGGCGGGAATTGCCTGACACGGACTTGCGTTGGGGCATGTTTGGCGAGAATTTTACGACCCAGGGTCTCACGGAAGAGCTTCACGTTGGAGACCGGATTCGAATTGGTTCTGCCATTGTGATGGTCCGTCAACCACGCATGCCCTGTTACAAGCTGGCGGCAAAATTTCAACGGGACGATATGATAGAGCGCTTCCTCCACAGTGGACGCAGTGGACTCTATTTTTCCGTAGAGCAGGAAGGTGAAGCGGGCGAAGGGGATTCGCTCGAACTGATTTCGCAAGATCGCAAAGGTATTAGTATCGCCGAAATGAACCGGCTTTTCCTTCGTGAGAAATACAATCGCAACCTGCTGCAAAAGGCGATTGCGACGGCTGCTTTGCCGGAAGACTGGCGCGAATACTTCTTGCCCAGACTAAGCCGGCACGGCGGTTAACACCTAGCTGTTTGGTCAAGCTCATCGACGTCATTAGTTATCCCTTACAATTCCGAGTGAGATGATCCTCGACGCCCTTCATCGCATCGCCAATCACGGCCAGTCCCTGGCGCGCGCCGAAGCGCGCGATGTGATGGCGGAAGTGCTCGCCGGAAACTGCGCCGACTCGCAGATCGCGGCTCTCCTCGTAGCCTTGCACATCAAAGGTGAAACCGTCGAAGAGATCGTCGGCTTCGCGGAAGCAATCCGCGCCGCAGCAACGCCGTTGCCCATTTCGTTTGCCGGGGCGGGCGCTTCGGAATCCAACGCGCTCGACCTAAGCGGCACCGGCCGCGACGCACTGGTCGATACCTGCGGCACCGGCGGTGACGCCAGCGGCACCTTCAACATCTCAACCGCCGCCGCCTTTGTAACCGCCGGAGCTGGCGTACATGTGGCCAAGCACGGCAATCGCAGCCTAACCTCAAAGTGCGGCTCGGCTGACGTGATGGAGGCGCTCGGCGTGAACATCCAGTTGTCTCCCGAACACGCTGCGCAATGTCTGCGCGAAGTCGGGATCTGTTTTCTCTACGCGCCCGACCTGCACTCCTCCATGAAACAAGTGCAGAAGGTGCGGCGGGAGCTGCGCCTCCGCACCATGTTCAACCTGCTCGGCCCGCTCACCAATCCGGCGCGCGCTTCGGGACAAGTCGTGGGTGTCTACGCGCTTGAAATGGTCGAAAAGCTCGCCGAAGCGCTCAGTATGCTCGGACTGCATCGTGCGCTTGTGGTGCATGGCCTGGATGGGCTCGACGAGATCACCATTACCGGAGCGACGCGCGTGGCTGAAGCTCGCGACGGAATCGTTCGGACTTACGAAGTTGATCCGGAGGAGTTCGGCATGGAGCGCGCCACGCTCGAAGACATTGCCGGCGGCGACGCGGCCGACAATGCAGCCATCGTTCGCGAGGTTTTGAGTGGAAAGAAATCCCCGCGCCGCGATGTGGTTCTCCTGAACTCCGCGGCCGCGCTGGTGGCAGCGCGTCGTGCCGATCACCTAGCCGGGGCAATACCTCTGGCCGCGGAATCCATTGATTCCGGCGCAGCCATAAGCAAACTGGAGATGTTAGTGCGTTTCAGTCGCGCACTGCCCTGAACAGGCAAGCTGAGGAATGCGGCTGCGCTACCATGCGAACCTGCGCTAACGATGGTCTCGCTCAACCTTTCTGAGCGCGACACGCCAGCAGCGATCCGTAGACGTTGGATTTGCACCCTGTAAATCCGTGTTCACTTAAGAGGTGTTCAAGTTCTGAAACCGAAAACACGTGGCCGCCACGCTTGCGGGCCAACCGCAGTACTCGGGGGAAGCGCAGAAGTCCTGCTCTTCCTGCTGTAAACGTGACAATGGCCAATGGTGCGCCGGACTTCAAAGTGCGGCCGATCTCAGCCAAGGCTCCGCCCGCGTCTTGAAAAAGGTGCAGTGAGCCGCTGCAAATGGCTGCATCGAAGACGGCATCGCGAAAAGGCAGCGTCTCCACCCGCGCGCGGGAGAATTGCATGTGGGTAACGCCTTCCCGCCGCGCATAGGCTGCTCCCTGTTCAAGCATTCCTCTCGAAATATCGATCCCATAAACTCTCCGCGAAGCTGAAGCGATGCGGCGGCCATACGTGCCAGGGCCGCACGCCACATCGAGCACCACCCCGTTCACTGGACCTACCATTTCCCGGACCAGATTGATGAGTCCTGCAAAAGAGATCTGCCCTCGTCCGGCAAACAATCGAAGCGCGACGGGATACCAGAGCTTTGACTCGTACACACGAGCCAGCAGGTCGAGCCACTTCACTCGTCGTAGAACCGGATTGGTGCTTTGGGTGAGATCTTCCAAAATGAAATCAGGAATTTGGTGCTGAACCGGATAACTGTGGCTGCAGGCGGAGCATTGCAGCGTGGCGCCAGCAGCCGTGAGTATTCCTTTGCACTGGGGGCAAACATAGAAAGAAAAGTCCGGCGCCGCACTGTTTGCGTTGTTCACCATAATGTTTAGCCGAAACGAACCCTGCGTACCAAGCCGCGGGATGATCTCACGAATGAACTCTTGGTTCCAGGAAACGAATCGCGTTTGTCAGGCGAATTCCACCTTCTGCAAATACCGGGCCACGTCTACATGCCATCCCAGTTCCTTCTTCATAAGATCCCGCAACTGGCCGGAAGCGTCGGGCTCGCCGTGAACCAGGTAGGTCATCTCGGGCCGGTTGCGGAAAGTGCGTAACCACTCCAGCATTTCGGGCGGGTCGGCATGGTCGCTGAACTGCTCCAGCGCGGCGATCTGGGCGCGGATGGGGACGAAATCGCCAAAAATCTTCACCTCGGGAGATTTGCTCTTGATCGTGAAACCTCGCGTGCCCGGTGCCTGAAAGCCGATGAACAGGACCAGATTCTTTGGGTCCGGCAGCCGCTGTGCCAGATGATGCAGAACGCGGCCTCCGGTCACCATGCCGCTGGAAGAGATGATGATCGACGGGACCAGGACCGCGTTGATCTTCTTCGACTCCTCCGAAGTCAACGCGAAAGTGAACCCCGGCCAGTCCAGTGGTGAGCCGTATCTCTTGATCATGCTGCGCGTGTCGTCGCTATATTCTTCGTTGTGTTTCAGGAACACTTCCACCGCCTTAATCGCCATGGGGCTGTCGCAGAAGACAGGAATGCGCGGGATATTCCCCGATTCCATCAGATGCTTGAGGATGAAAACCAACTTCTGCGTGCGTTCGATGGCAAAGGCCGGAATGACCACGCTGCCTCCGCGACGGGCCGTGGCGCTGATCAGCGCGGCTAGCTCCGGCATAGGGTCTTCTACGGGATGAAGCCGGTTGCCGTAAGTCGATTCCATCACCACAACGTCGGCTGCTTCACCCTCCGCCGGCCCGGAGTGTACGACTTTTCCCGGCGCCACCTTGTGGTCGACCACGCGGCCAATGTCTCCTGTGAAAAGTAATCGGCGCGTCTGACCGTTCGTCGTCAACGCAATCTCAGCCATGCACGAGCCCAGAATATGTGCCGCGCGAACGAAGCGGAATGAAAGCTCGGCTGAAAGCTCGATCGTCTGGCCAACCGCCACCGGCTTGAAATACTGCAGCGATTCGTGCGCGTCTTCCTCCGTGTAGAGCGGCAGGGCTGGATGGTGTTTCGACTTATTCGTTTTGTTATAGAACGCCGCATCTTCTACCTGCAGGTGGCCGGAGTCGGGAAGGATGATGCCACACAAGTCAATCGTCGGTGGCGTTGCGTAGATAGGTCCGCGGAAGCCCTCTCTTACCAGACGCGGGATCCAGCCGCAGTGGTCGAGATGCGCGTGGGTGAGAATCACCGCTTCGATTTCTTTCGCAGGGACCGGCGTATCGCGCCAATTGCGCTCGCGCCAATCTTTCTGCCCCTGGAACAGGCCGCAATCCACCAGTACCTGAAAGCCGTCTTTGCTGGATGAAGTTTCCGAAGTATTAATCAGGTGTTTGGAACCGGTAACTGTGCCGGCAGCGCCCAGAAACTGGATGTACGCCAAGAACCCTCCCCGAACGAAAGATCAGACTACCACTGAGGATCAGAGACAAACGGTCCACTGATCTTCAATCGCCAATTTACTTTTCAGCGTCGGCCGCCTCGATCTTGAATGTATTGTTTGTTGTGTCGCTCTCGGGCACACTCCCGTCATTGACCACGATTTCCTCCGGCGGTTTCGAGATCTCCACTCGAATCACGCCCTTGCTATTCCCGTGCACCACCAGCCGGTTCGTGACTTCTCCGCCGAAATATTTCACCGTGATGGGAACCTCAGCTCCCGCCCGCCCGAGATTCTCCACCGTGACTGTCACAAGGTATTCGTCAGTCATCGTCTTGCGCGGGAACGCCGATTCCACCTTGAAGTCCGGCAGCCCACGGTCGCGGTAAACCCAGTCGTCGAAGAACCACTCCAGATCTTTCTGTGTCTGCGCTTGAATTAATTTCTGCATGTAGGAGGGTTCCTTATCCTGCTCCGGACGGTACGATGCGAGAGCTTTTTTCAACGCCGCCTCACCGACCAGATCGCGCAGCATCCACCACACGCACATCGCTTTGCTGCGATAAAGTTCTTCGTCGGCGGTGTTCACTAAGGATCGGTTCACTGCATCTTCTGGTCGTGGCGCGGTTGTCTGCTTCTCATTCTCTCTCTGAGCGGCGCTCAACGCGGAACGGTGCAATCCCATGTAATCCAGCGCGGCTTGGCGTCCCTTCTGTTGTTCGAGATAGAGCGCCTGCGCGAAGTGAGCGAGGCCCTCGTTGATCCAGGGACGCGGCGAGGAAAACGCCGCATGGGTGAGCTGGTGCGCAGCGACCAACCCTGCCACCTTGGAATCCGTATTGGTCAGCGGCATAAGCAAAAGAGAGCCGCCTTCAAAAGGAGCGGCGTTCGGGTCGTCGAGATCAGCCGTTTGCGCTTTGTTTCGCGGCGCTCCAAACCACTCGGTGATAAGCGGAGTCACTTTTTCCGCTGCGTCGGCGTAGCTTACCGCCGCCACGTCGTGGCCATGCAGGTAATGGACTGCAACATCTGCCCGGTCCGCAACCTCATAGTCAGCCATCACAAACGTCGGCACGGAAAATCCCAGAGATCGGTACGAGCAATCTGCAACGAACTGATGTCGCTCCTCGAGCGCCGTCGGGCACGTCGTCGCATTCACCAGAAGCTCCGGTTTTTCGCTTTCATCATCGCGCGGCACTGTGACCTGCACATGCATGGTGGAGGCGGCCTCTCGCGTCTTCCACCGGCCCACTGTGTCGAATAGGCTGGCACCCTCAGAAAGATTGCCTGCTTCGGTCGCGATCGGATACCACGCCACGTATCCCACTCCGCGTACCGCTGTGAATTTCGCCCCGATCTGGTCCCAGTCCGTGCTGCGAGCTGTGGCTTCCGGTGTGCCGATCCGCGTGAGCCGCGTCGCATCCGGCACGATCACGCCTTCGTAGCCGATCTCCAGCTCAATTGTGCCCTGGGGCGCGATCGCCTCCGGTAAAGTCACAATGGCTTCGGATAGCGCTCCAGTGTGATCGATGTCAGAAGTGTAAGGTTGCGCGACAAACTGCAATTGTTTGTCGGCGACCTTGATGGAACGCCAGTCCAGCGAAGATGAAATCTGCAGAACCGCGATCTTCTGCGGCGTTGCCGAATCGTTCCGGAGAGTGATCTTGCCGCGAACTTCCAATCGCTGCTGCTCGGGTTCAACGCGGACATTTAGGTCATAGCGCGTGAAAGTAAATGCTTCGCGGTCGAGAGAAAACGCATTCGCCGCCGATGCACACAAAAAACAGAGAAAACACACGCGGATATTACGCAACTTCATTTCGCCCCCGCGGACGCCTCTTTGTTGTTTTGCGCGCGTCTCTGCCGCACGATTTCGTACATCACGACCGCCCCAGCGACCGACACGTTCAGCGAAGGCACTTTTCCCAGCATCGGAATCGAGACCAGGAAGTCGCACTTCTTCTTCACCAAGTCGTGCAACCCCTTGCCCTCCCCGCCCAGCACCAACGCGCAATCCATGTTGTAGTCGAGGGCATCGTAGGTCTGCTTCCCGCGCTCGTCCAGGCCAACCGTCCAAATGTTTCGTTCCTTCAACTCTTCTACCGTGCGAGCGATGTTGGTCACCCTCGCAATCGGTAAGTGTTCGCTAGCCCCCGCCGAGGCTTTGGTGACCGTCCCGGTGACGGCCGTAGCGCGTCGCTCGGGAATCACGACACCGTCAGCGCCAGCGGCATCAGCCGTACGCAACACCGCGCCTAAATTATGCGGGTCCTCCACGCCGTCGAGCACAACCACGAAGGAATACCGTCCACGTTTCCCGCCCACCACATCATCGAGATCGCTGTACTGTTTCGCCGAAGTGACGGCCACCACGCCCTGATGCGCCGCGTTTCCCGCCATGTGATCGAGTTCAGTTCGCGTCAGGAAGCGAACCGGAACGCCGAGTCGACGGCAGTCCTCGATCATCCGCTGCAGTCGGATGTCATGTCGCTCCTTCGCCATGCCGACCCACTGGAAAGCCCGTCCCCGGGCCTTGAGCGCCTCGGTGACGGCATTGATGCCGTATATATAGTTCATGAATATTCAGTGTACCGAAAGCCGCGGCCTCAGACAGCGCCCAGCATTTTCCAACGCGTGGGGTCGGCAAGGGCACGACTTCAGTTTTGAGCCCGCCCTGAGCAAGCGGAGCGCGCCGAAGGGCTCCGAAAAAAAACGCAAGCTGCCACGGAAAGCCGCACGACCGTGGAAGAGCGGCGCTTCAGCGCCGCGTAAGCCCACAGCTCACGCGGGCTTCAGCCCCTGAGGGCCGCCGAGGACGCGAAGAATATCGCGCGGCTCGGGACGCTCCGCATAGTCCTCGTTCGCCGAAGCGTAGAGTACGGTACCGTCGCGGTCGATGATGTAGGTCGCGGGAATCGGCAACTCCCAACTGTCGTTGCCGTTAACGAAAGGCAGATTGACGAATGCACGTTGATAGACTGCCTGCTGTTCATCGGGAACGCGATAGGTCAGGCCGAACTGCCGCGCGATGTTGTTCCCGGCATCGAAGAGCAGCGGAAAGCGCAATTTGTGCTGGTCGCGCATGAAGAACGCCTGCTTCACAGTCTGTGGAGAAACCGCCGCGAGCGTTCCGCCGGCGCGCTCGATCGCCGGCAGGACGAGGTTCATCGCCTCCATCTGACCAATGCAAAACGGGCACCAGCGCCCACGGATGAAACAAAGCACGAGCCTTCGCTTCGCGAGCAAGTCGGAGGAAGAGACGCTCTCGCTGTCGTGATCTTGAAGTTGAAATTCCGGAATCCTCGAGCCGACTCGCAGAATATTCGCCGCTAAACGTCTCCGCTTCAGTTCGTCGACGGCTCGGACATGGATGGCCTGCGTCTCCGCCGGAACGTACTTCGCAATCAGTTCCTTGCGCTCGGCAAAGATTTCGCGCAATCGCCGCGCATCAGTCTCCGGACCGGATTCTTCGAGGGATCGCCACTTCATAACGTTGGTCGTTCACGCGGAAACCGGTCCCGGCGCAAGAGTGTTTTGGTCGTCACCACGCACGATTGACACTTCTTCACCCGGCTTCACACGTACTATTAGCAGGTTTCCTTTTCCAAATCGTGCGACGTAGGCAGTCAACGAATGACCACCGAACAGAAAAAGCTCCTCGTGGATGCCGGTGTACAACTCGCTTTCGAATCGATACGAATAGACGATCTCCACCGTTTGGCGGAAATTCCTGAACGCAACAATAGGCGGGGCGGTTACCGTGGCACTCGCCGACGCCCACCTGTCACTGCCGCGAGCCCTGGCCCATTGCGCGACGCGCTTGAACGCATAGACAAAGAAGCCGCCCACCGCAACCACCTCCCGCCCCCGCTTACATTCCCGGTAGCTTCATCCCCGCCAACCGCCGCGCGAAGCTGGGCTTGCCCATCTGCTTGAACATCTTCTTCATCTGCGCGTATTGGCGGAGCAGGTTATTCACTTCCTGCACGCTGGTGCCGGAGCCGCGGGCGATGCGTTTGCGGCGGCTGCCGTTGATCACTTCGTGATGATTGCGCTCGTGCGTTGTCATCGAATTGATGATCGCTTCGACGCGGTTGATCTGTTTCTCGTCCACGTTGTCGGCTGCCTTCTGCAAGCCGGAAAACGGGCCAATGCTCGGCATCATCCCAATCAGGCTTTTGATCGAACCCATCTTCTTCACTTGCCGCAGTTGGTCGCGAAAATCCTCGAGCGAGAAGCCGTCGCCGGTGAGAGCCTTGGTGGCCATCTCCTGTGCTTTTTTCTTGTCGATCTGCGATTCCGCGCGCTCGATCAGCGAGAGAATGTCGCCCATACCGAGAATGCGCGACACGATGCGGTCGGGATGAAACGGCTCCAGCGCATCGTACTTCTCGCCCACGCCGATGAACTTGATGGGCTGGCCGGTGACCTGCCGGATGGAAAGCGCCGCGCCCCCGCGGGCATCGCCATCCATCTTGGTGAGGATGACGCCGGTGAGCGAAAGCTTCTTGTGGAACTCATCTGCTGATCGCACTGCGTCCTGACCAGTCATGGCGTCGGCAACGAACAAAATCTCCGATGGATTCAGCAGCTTCTTCAGTGACTGCATCTCGTCCATAAGCTGGTCATCGATATGCAGACGCCCGGCCGTGTCAACGATCAGCACGTCGCATCCGGAAACGATAGCTTCGCGGCGCGCCTCTTTCACTAGCCGCTCCACCGTCGCGGTGTTCGCTTCGCCTACTTCGCCCTCATAGATCTGAGCCTTGACGGCCTGCGCCACAATTCTCAACTGTTCGCGCGCCGCCGGACGGTATACGTCCACCGAAACCAGCAGTGGACGATGCCCGCCGGTCTTAAACCAGTTTGCCAGCTTGCCCGAAGTGGTGGTCTTGCCGGAACCCTGCAGTCCGGCCATGAGTACAACCGTGGGCGGCTGCGATGCAAACTTCATGCGCGCCGTGTCCTTGCCGAGAGTCTCGACCAGTTCGTCGCGCACAATCTTGATGACCTGCTCGCCCGGAGAAAGCGCGGTCAACACTTCTTGCCCCACGGCTTTGGCCTGGATGCGGTCAATCAGCTCTTTGACCACTTTGAAGTTGACGTCGGCTTCCAGCAGCGCCAGCCGGATTTCGCGCAGCGCCTCCGCAATGTTTTCCTCGCTCAGCCGGGCTTGGCCGCGAAGGCTCTTAAACGCGCGCTGCAGTTTTTCCTGAAGATTCTCGAACATAGGTGTACTGAGTAATTTTAACAGCCGGAACCCACAGCGATGGGCAGAGCCTCACTGCACTTCTTGTCCGACTGGATTGTTCCAAGCCGCACTTTCCCTCATCGCGTCTTCAAGCGACACGAACCAGGCGGAATCCATGCCAATACTCATGTGCGGCCCTGACAGAGCCACCAAGCCCCACGGATTTGCGGGATCGAAGCCTTGGGAACAGAAGGCGATCCCCGTATTCGATAACCGATGCTCTAAAACCGTCCAGCACGTGAATCGCTCACCCGCCGATCCATAGTCCCCCATCCTTTCAACGGGGTAGGGAGTCACGAGAAGGTCGCGAATCCTCTGTACTAGTCTCGGATCGCGGATGCCGGCGAGTCCTCTATCTACAAGCGCCGAGATCTCTTGGGCATCTTTCATATTCAGTTCCGAGCCAACCTACCCCAGGATTTCGTCAAACTGAATGATCGGTTCGATGTTGGTGTATTTCGGAATGTCGGCGAGGATCTCGGCGCCGTGCTGTGACAACATGGCCTGGAATTCCGCTACGGAATCGATGCGGATCGTTGCCAAACAGACGAACGCGGCAGACGAACCGGTCGCAGACGAAATCCCCCGACGAACCTCAATGCTCTTTCCCACCAGCCCGGCCACCCATGGAATGCGCTTCCTCATGTATTAGTCAAAATCAAACTTCGCGTCCGTTTTGTTTGGATAGGCAACCGTTACCCGCTGCATTGGCGATTCTCCTTTCAAGGCTCGTATTGTACGCGGACGCGCAGCACCCGGTGACATCTACCCAACCTTCGGCCGCACCATCTCAAATCTCTGTGTCGTCCTGGTGTACTGAATCCCACCCATGCGGCCGATGAGGTCCAGCGAATTCCGGTCCAACCGGCCATCTTTGAGATACGCGTCGTTCATATGAATCGACACAATCTCGCCGATCACCAAGCTGCCGCCGGTGGGCGCGGTAGAAAAATCAAGAATCTGATGAAGCTTGCATTCAAAGCTCACTGGAGATTCGGCGACCCTCGGCGACCGCACGATCTTTGACGCCTCCGGAGTAAGCTTCGCTAACTCGAATTCGTTCACCGACGCGTCGTATTCCCCGCTGGTCAAGTTCATCGCCTCGCGGAGTTCGTACGTAACGATATTGACGACAAATTCCCGAGTCTCACGAATATTTCGCAACGTGTCCTTGGCTTCGCCCTTACCGCCCTCCGGACGTTTGGGTTGCCGAAGTGCCGGCGCAAATGCCAGCAACGGAGGATCGGCGCAAACCGCGTTGAAGAAAGAAAACGGCGCCAGATTGGGCTGTCCCGATGCGCTCACCGTCGAGACCCACGCAATCGGCCGTGGCGCCACGGAATTGAGCAGGATGTTGTAAAGCTCGCTGTGTGAAAGGTCGGGCAGGCTGACGATCATCCCATCGAGTATATCTTCTGGCGGCCTTCACTACTCTCCGGCAAATACCTCCTTCGCCGCGATCACCGTGTTGCAGTGAATCGTCACGGTATCCTCCACATCCTGCGCATATCCACCGGCGAGGGTCACCATCACGGGGATGCGCTCGGCCTTGGCGATTTGGAACACGAGAGCATCTCGCCTCTTCAATCCCTCAATCGTCAACGACAATCCGCCGAGCTGATCTTCGCGATAAGGGTCGGCTCCGGCGAGGTAACAAATGAGTTCCGGCTTGAACATGCTCAATCCCAAACTGAGCGCGTCGCCGACGCACGCCAGATATTCGCCGTCGCCGATCATGTCGGGCAAATTCAGGTCAAGCGACGAAGGGGGCTTAAACACCGGGTAGTTGTTTTGCTGATGGAGCGAGATGGTGAAAACGTCCTCGGCGTCGGCGCTGTGCATTCTGGCAGGGCGATTGCGATTCAGGGCTGACCCGGACGTCCAGGGCAGCCAATCGCCCGGTGCACGCTTTCCGGCAAAAATCACTGCCGTGCCATTCCCTTGATGAACGTCGCAATCGACGGTCATCGCGGTGCGAATCTTGCCATCGCGCTGTAGCCGCCGTATCGCCACAGCCACGTCATGGATCATGCAGAATCCCTCACCGTGATCCGGAAAGGCATGATGAAACCCGCCACCAATGCTGACTGAGACGCGGTCGACTAAAGCTTGCCGCGCCGCCAGCATGGATCCTCCCGCCGCCAGCCAGAACGCATCTACCAGATCGCGCGAGTAGGGAACCTCAAGCTCCAGTTCCTCCTGCGAGCTGAGCGTGCCCGTCGCTAGCTTGTCCACATACTCGGGCGTATGCACGAGCAAGATGTCCTCATCGGTAGCTGGTTCAGGTTCCAGAAAGTCGTTGGTTTCGGCGACCCCGCTCGCCAGCAGGCGTTCGCGGATTTTCCGGTATTTCTCTGCCGGGAAGACATGCTCGCCGATAGGCAAATAGTAGCCGTCGCTGTAGATCAGCTTGAAGGGAAGCATGCAACACTCAGCATTCAGCACTTAGCCAGACCGTTGCTGAAGGACTTCATATAATACGCGGGCAGGGAAGAATTGGCAGTCCTCTCGTTAGCGCTTCTTCGGAGGTTGAATTGTCGGAGCCAACATCGACCTGCGCACCGGCACAATCGCGCCCCTCGCCGGGTCAGTCGCGGCATTAGCGCGGGTCAGCACTTCCTGCTGGATGTACTGCACAAACTCCTGAATCTGCCGCTGCATCTCCTCCATGCGCTCCCGCATTTGCAGAATGATCGCCATACCGCTGATGTTCACTCCCAGGTCCCGCGCCAGCGATAGGATGAACTCCAGCCGCTGCAGATCTTCGTCCGTGTAAAGGCGAGTATTGCCCTCGGTGCGCGACGGCTTAAGCAGCCCTTCGCGTTCGTAAAGGCGCAGGGTCTGCGGATGAATGCCATACATCTCGGCTACCGCCGAGATCATGTATGCGCCCTTGGATTTTCGTTTCGTCATCGCCTGGTATTCGGTCCCGAACTTCCGCAGTCACCAATCTACAGCAAAAACAAGTCGGCCACGGATCATCGCAGAGTCCCACGAATCAAATAAGCCAGATTCGTCTGCATCCGCGTGAACCCGTGGCCGACGATCTTGCTAGGCGGCTGGTTCGGGCTTCTGTTCCGCCGGAGCCCATCCGTGCGGCTTCAACAAATGATTGACGGCATACGCTAAAAAACCCGCCGCAATCAAAATCATGCCGAACTCGAACGAACTCATATTCCAAACCTGCTCATGCTCGCTCCGGATAATGGAAAAGCCCAGAAGCAGCATGGGCGGAATGCCGATCGCAATCGCTCCAAACAATCCGCCAGGGACGCGGAACGGCCGTGCCAGCTCCGGCTCGCGAAAGCGCAACACAGCCAGCGCTATAAATTCCAACATCAGGCTGAAGCCGTAAAGAAGAATGTCCAGCGTCACCAGTCGGGCAAAACCCAACCCGAGGCACATCGCCCATCCCATCGCCAGCGCGATTATCGCAACCCAAGGCGCCCGTGACTTCTTCTGCAGCTTGGCAAAGATACCGGGTAGCATGCCGTCTTGCGCCATTGCCAGGGGTAGGCGCGAATAGCTCATCACCAGCGCATTAAACATGCCGAAGGCGCTGATGATGCCACCGAGCACCACTCCAATGCGCAGCAGCGGTCCGCCCAGCAGTCCCGCGATGTCCGCCCACGATCCAGTCTCCCACGCCGTCGCTTTCAGCCCAGTCATCCACATGGCCGCAAAGGGAAGCACGTAGCTTAATGCCACGATAGCTACCGCTACCAGCATCGCCCGCGGATACGTCCGCTGCGGCCGCTCCACTTCCGTCGCAATGGTCGAGGCGTTGTCCCATCCCATGTAGTTCCACATGCAGATCAGCAATCCGCCGAGAATATCCACGGTAGAAGTCGTCGGCTTGGTCACGGCGTTCGCCAGCGCACCCATCTTGAAGGGAGCCAACAATACGATCGCCACAAACGGCGCTGACAGCGCGAAGAAAAGCCACAGGGACGTCAGCGATACCACCTTCACGCCGGCAATATTCAAAACCGCGCACGCAATCACTACCGCAAGCGCAACCCACCATCCGCGATTTCCCTCCTGGAACCACGGGAACATGCGGGTCAAGTAGGCCACAAACAGCGTGGGATAAATCGCCATGTCGAAAATGGACGCGACCAGTGAGAGCCACGCTTCCTGAAATCCCCAGAAGTTGCCCATGGCGCGCCGTACCCAGGCGTAGTAGCCGCCTTCATAGGGCAACGCACTCGACAGCTCGCCAATCATGAAGGCCGTAGGCAGACTCCAGAGCAGCGGCGTGAGCAGCAGAATCAGGATCGCGCGTCCGTACCCAGCACCGTGCACAATGTCTTCCGTGCCGTAGGTTCCGCCTGACACCATAAAGAAGGTGGCGGCCACCAGTGGCCACAAGGTGAGACGAACGAATTTTTTCCGGTTGGGGACGACGGCGAGAGGTTGGGGGTTCTCGGTTTGTTGACGCGGGGCGCTAGCTGTTGCCAATTTCGATGTCTTCCTCCTCAGGCGACTCACTCTCAGCAACTCCCGCAGCGGGCTGGTCGTGCTCGAGCTTTCTGGTTTGGTTAGATTCCAGAAATCACGCTGGAGTTAGTTCGCAGTGTAGAGATTACGGCATTTTTCAAACGATGCAAGAAAAATGTGGAAGAATTTCGAAAGATTTTGTCAAGAAGGTCAGCAGCGTCGGTAACGTCCGAAAAATCCGGAACACAGGGGACACCCTTCGACTGCTCTCAGGGCAGGCTTCGAATTACCCTGCGATCGCCTGTGCCCTATGCGTTGAAGATTTTGGGACGAGTCGAACGTGGAGATTCCGCAATGCTCACAGCTTCAGTTCCCAGGTCTCGGCAACCAAGTCCTCGCGGCTCCAACTGCTGTGCTTCTCTCCGCGAAGCAGTTTGAAGCCAGCATTCTGGTAAATGTCGCGCGCCGCCGCAAGTTCGCTCTGCGTCCACAACAGGATCTTCTTGTATCCCACTCTTTGGGCGAATCGAACGCACGGTGTGCGCTACACCGGTATGGCTGCGTGGGAGGGACTACTGAGCGACGATGAAACCTGGAAGGTGGTTACGTTTCTTAGCCGCTTAAACCACTTGCCTCCCCGCGTTGCCGAGCAGTTTCGCAGGGAGCAGTCACTATACCTGCTTCCACAGTTCTTCCCGCGGATCTTCCGGATTCAGCTTGGCCAGTTCGCGCAGCAGTTCTTTCGTACGCTCGTCCCGGGGCATCGGCACCGTCAGCGTGATCTCGACGATCTCATCCCCGCGCACCCCCTCTTTGGTGGCCGAAGGCACGCCCTTCTCGCGCAGCCGCAGTTTTTGCCCCGACTGCGTCCCCGGCGGAATCTTGAGCAGCGCCCGCCCATCAATCGTCGGCACTTCAATCTTCGCTCCCAAAGCCGCTTCGCTAGCGCTCACTGGGACAGTGAGATAAATATCATCCCCATCGCGTCGGAAGATAGGATGCTCTCCGATCCGGATGATCACGTACAAGTCACCAGCCACGCCGCCGTGAGCCCCGGCATTACCCTTGCCGGCCAACCGGATACGCTGCCCGTCGCGTGTCCCCGCCTTGATCCTCACCTCCAGCGGCTCAGTCCGGCTTACCGTGCCCTCACCGTGGCAAGTGGGGCAAGTGGAAATATTCTTGCCCGTTCCCTGACACCGCGGGCACGCCACATTGAACTTCATCCGCCCACCGGTCTGCGTGATCTGCCCGGTCCCGTTGCACTCCGGGCATTTCCCCGGCGCCTCAATGTAGCCTTGCCCGTGACAATTCCCGCAAACGTCCTGCCGAGTAATGTTGAGCCGCATCACGCCGCCGCGGATCGCCGTCCAGAATGGCACGTTCACTTGATATTCGAGATCCGTCCCGGGCTCAGGTCCAGTTTCAGTCGCTGTCGCTCCCCGTCCGCCGCCGAACATTCCCGAGAAAATGTCCTTGAATCCACCGCTGCCGCCGGTTCGCCTGCCTCGCCCAGCGCTATCCACTAGATCCGAAAAGTCGAACCCGCCGAAGTCAAACGGAACCCCTTGCCCGCCGGCGTGCCCTGCTCCACCACCAGAAAATCCTCCCGGCGCGCCTCCGGCAAATCCGCCTGCCCCACCGCCCCGCGCATACGCCTCGGCCGTCGCCGGATCAATATTGTCCGAATAGAACCCGACCTGGTCGTAGATCTTGCGCTTCTTCGGATCGCTGAGTACGTCGTTTGCCTCGGAGAGTGCCTTGAACTTCTCCTCCGCCGACTTGTCCCCAGGATTAACGTCTGGATGGTACTTGCGCGCCAGCTTGCGAAACGCCTTCCGAATCTCCTCCGCCGACGCAGACTTCTTCACCCCCAGAGTCTCGTAATAGTCTTTTTTGGAAGTGGTTGCCATTATGGTCTTATCTCTTTTGGCTTGCTATCTTCGCCACCGCTCCAGCGTATTCTGCTGCACTCCTCCTCCGGGCATCTATCTCCCGAAACAAATATTCGAAAACGAAGCGAACTCGGTCGAAGGCCTGGACGCATTCCTCCTCCGAGCTCGTTTTGCAATTGCGGCACACATACTCCTTCGCGCCGAACCCGTCTCTGTAAGTGGTGTTCGGGCTGATATAGGTCTCCCAGTTTGTCTCTTTGTCACACTTCTCGCAAAACAGATTGATCGTCGCAGGCACGGCAGCCGTATCCGACTGATCTTTGTAGATGAGCTGCGCATAAAACGGCGCCTCAGCCATCTGCTGGGCGATCGCTGTTAAAACCTCGGCGGACTTAGCGAAGCTTTGGGAATCTGCCATGACCTCGAAATGGTCGTCACACCCACTTAGCTTGGTATCCGATGCTTCTCCTCTTGTAACACGAGCAGCGGCTCCGACTCCGCCGCATCCTCATACACAGGAATCCGCCACGCTCCTCTCGGCGTCGAAACAAACACTCGCCACCGTCTCTCGTCCTCAGCCAGACTCAAGAAATAAGTCCGCTCATTCACCTGAAAATCCATTCAATTCCCCCTGGGAAAACTCCGTACAACACATCAAAACGCTGTGGCGCGAGCAATGCCCGCGCCACACGATCCAAGCCAGAAGCCAGAAGCTAGGAGCTAGCAGCTCGCTTACTTCTTTTCCTCTACATCCACATACTCGGCGTCGATCACGCCTTCATCTTTCTTCTTCTGACCGCCGCCGTTACTGGAAGCCGCTCCAGCCCCGTCCGTCGGACCGCCGCCAGGCGCACCACCCGCTCCCGGTGTCGCCTGCGCCGCCTTGTACATCTCCTCGGCCAGCTTGTGCGAAGCTTTGGTCAGCGTCTCTCGCGCCTTGTCCATCTGCGCCTTGTCGTTTGATTCCAGCGCTTTCTTGGCATCAGCTACGGCATTTTCAACGTCGCCGCGATCCGAGCCCGAGATCTTATCTCCCGACTCGCGCAGCATCTTCTCGACGTTGTAGACCATGCTGTCGAGCTGGTTCTTGGCCTCGATCGAGTCGCGCTGCGCCTTGTCCTCGGCCGCGTGCGCATCCGCTTCCTTGGCCATGCGCTCGACCTCTTCCTTCGACAGTCCCGAAGACGACGTAATCGTAATCTTCTGGTCCTTCTGCGTGGCCGTATCTTTCGCAGTCACGTTCAGGATGCCGTTGGCGTCAATGTCGAACGTCACCTCAATCTGCGGCACGCCCCGCGGAGCCGTCGGAATTCCGGTCAAATGGAACTTGCCCAGAGTCCGGTTCTGCGCCGCCATCGGACGCTCACCCTGCAGGACGTGCACTTCAACCGACGTCTGATTATCCGCCGCCGTCGAAAACGTCTCCGTCTTCTTGGTCGGAATCGTCGTGTTGCGCGGAATCATCGGAGTCGCCACCCCGCCCAGCGTTTCAATCGAGAGCGACAGCGGAGTCACGTCCAGCAGCAGCAGGTCCTTCACTTCGCCGCCCAGCACGCCACCCTGAATCGCCGCTCCAATCGCCACCACTTCATCAGGATTCACTCCCTTGTGGCCTTCCTTGCCAAACAGCTCTTTCACCAGCGCCTGAATCCGCGGCATGCGCGTCTGTCCGCCCACCAGCACCACTTCATTGATCTTGCTGGCATCCATGCCCGCGTCTTTCAAACACTGTTTGCACGGACCCACCGACCGTTGAATGATGTCTTCCACCATCCCTTCCAGCTTGGCCCGCGTCAGCTTCTTCACCAGATGCTTCGGTCCGCCGGCATCCGCCGTAATAAACGGCAGATTGATCTCCGTCTCCATCGTGGTCGAAAGCTCAATCTTCGCCCGTTCGGCCGCGTCCCGCAGCCGCTGCAGCGCCATCTCGTTCCCTTTGCCCCGCAGGTCGAGCCCTTCATCCTTCTTGAACTCATCGATCAGCCAGTCGACGATCCGCTGATCCAGATTGTCGCCGCCCAGGTGCGTGTCGCCATTCGTGGCTTTCACCTCAATCACGCCTTCGCCCACTTCCAGCACCGAGATGTCAAAAGTCCCGCCGCCGAAGTCGTACACCGCGATCATCTCGTCCTTCGTTTTGTCGAGACCATACGCCAGCGCCGCCGCCGTCGGCTCATTGATAATGCGCTTCACTTCCAGCCCGGCAATCTGCCCGGCATCTTTCGTGGCCTGCCGCTGCGCATCATTAAAGTAAGCCGGCACGGTAATTACCGCCTCGCTCACTTTCTCGCCGAGGTAGTCTTCCGCCGCCTTCTTCAGCTTCTGCAAAATCAGCGCCGAAATCTGCGGAGGCGTGTACTCCTTGCCCTGCGCCAGGACCGCCACGTGGTCCCCCGACTGCACCACCTTATAAGGGACCATCTTGATCTCTTCCGTCACTTCGTTGAAGCGCCGTCCCATAAAGCGCTTGATCGAATAAACCGTGTTCTCCGGATTGGTGATTGCCTGCCGCTTCGCCACCTGCCCCACCAACCGTTCCCCAGTCTTGGTAAACCCGACCACGGAAGGCGTAGTTCGCCCTCCTTCTTCATTAGGGATAACTTTGGGCTCGCCGCCCTCCATCACCGCCACGCAAGAATTGGTCGTCCCAAGGTCAATCCCAATAATCTTGGCCATAATCGTCTCCTGTTGTCTTTCCTGATGCACATAAGTGCTTTGTAATCAATGCGCTTATGATTGCCAACAACCCCATGCTAAGACCTGAGTGGAATGTTGTCAAGGTTTAGATGCGGCTCGAAGGAAGGAAGTTGCGATGATTAAGTCGGCGGGTGGCCCGCCATTTCCGTCCCTCTCCACGGAAAAAGGCTGCCCCATGCTTCGCGTTCTTTGCGAAGCGTGGGATTCCAAGATCCCATCCCTCTGGGGATTTTGTTGATTCCACGGTACTCTGAACCCATGTCATCCTGAGCGGAGCGGCTGCTTCGCATTCGCGAAGCAACCGCGAAGTCAAAGGATCCCTATCCGCATCCGGTGACGCAGGCGCTGAAAGGTGCCCCAGCCTTCGCCGGCTTTTCGAAACATGGGTAATGGACCGGGACCCTTACTTCACGGGGATCAAATCAAATTTGCCAGACGACTCTTCGTAGAACAGCGCGCCCTCTTTCGCATCGCCGCCGCTCCAGTGCTTGTGTCCTCCCGGAACCCGCAAGAAATCGCCCGGACCTACGCGCTTTTCGCCGGCGTCGTCCTTGTACAAGTAAGCGCCCTTTATTACGACGATCCACACATCGTTGGTGTGGGTGTGCATTCCGGAGTCGCGTCCAGGCTCGAACTTGGTGAATGTGCCATGCGCTCCCGTTTTGGCGTCACCCCAGATAGCGGCCATGGACACGCCGTTGCCCATCGCGCTGTACTTCGCCTGATCGGCAGAAACGAAGATTACTTTTTCAGCTTGCCCACTCTGTCCCTGCACCCGCCCGACGGACCACGCGGCCATGAGTGCCGCCGCCACTCCGGCAACGAATAGTGATCGTTTCATCTCATTCTCCTTTTTCCCATTGCAGTTCTAGATTCAAACCCAAAGCGGACGCATTCCACACTGGTAAGCCGGACAAGCACCACCGGTGGGCGGGGATTTCGGCGTGTGGCCCACCTTTTCGTCCCACTCCGCGGAAAAAGAGTGCCCCATGCTTCGCGTTCTTTGCGAAGCGTGGGATTCCTTTCTGGCGTGAGCGCCGCTATTTCAAATCGGAACTGCGTTCTGCGAAAAAATGCTTTTGGGTGGCGCAGCACTTCCAGCGCAGCGATAGATCGGCCATGAGAGAACGGCTTTGGCCGCTGAGGTAGAATAGCGCGCAAAACAAAACGCCCCAGACTCATTCGAGTCAGGAGCGTATGTCGATCAGCCCTCCCCCAAGTGCTGCTCAATCAGGAGACTAAACTGAAGCCGCACATCGGTAAATGGCTAGTCCGTGCCATCACCCCCCCACGAAAGTCACACCGCCCTTTGGGCGCTAGACTCAGCCCCGAGTTTCTTCGTCTTCCAGCCGGATCTCCAATGCCGCAAAAAATCACGAACGCCAGCGCACCGTGGAAGAGCGGCGCTTCAGCGCCGCGACAGCGCCCAAATCAGCTCGGGCTTCAGCCCCTGTGGTCGTCGTTTCGGCTCCGCCAATTTTCCATGATCTGGTGAGTTGCTACCCGGGTACCGCTGTTCGATTTCGGCAAAGGAGTGTGACATCTGACCTTGTCGTCCACAGCCCCAACAGCCGATCAGGGTTGCGGAGGCCGTGTGCGAAGTTCGATAACGATGGACTGGTTTATAGCTAACCCGCTTTTATTCTATATTTTGCCCGCAAGTGACTGGTTTCAAAGATTTTATTGTCGCCACAGATCGGCTCGGCGCAAAATCAACAAAGCAAGGAACTTAGTCGAAAGGTATGATTTTTGCGATCCGGATTCGGCGCAACTCCCAAACGGCTGACCACTGACCACTGCTACTCGATCTCCGGTCTCCACAATTGCTCTCCACCCAGCGAATGATAAAAGCCCCAAGCCGCCAGCGCCACCACGCTGAGCAGCGCCAGAACGGAGGTTGGCATGTACCACGCCGAGAGATCGGCGGTGAACGGGACATTGCCCAGCATATTGATGGTAAAGATCGCGCAAGCCAGCGGTATCAGTCCGAAGCGGTACACGATCAGCACAGCGATGGCGTAAACCAAAATCTGCGACGGCAGTTCCACCGCCACGTACGAGGAAGTAAGTCCCTGAGGCAGCGCGTAGACGGCAACAAAGGCAATGGCAGCCAGCCAATCTTTGTGCAGCAGAAGTTTAAGTCCGAGGAGCAGAAAGAAGAACCCTAAAGTTCCCAGAATCGAAGCCGGAATCTGCATGAGCCACGCGCCCAGCGCCTCGCGCCCGCCCGCAACGTACTCGGTCTGAGCGATGCCGGGCGCCGCTCCCATGTGCATCATCGGAATATAGCGGAACTGAAAAATGAGAATCCACATCACGCCCAGCATCACGCCAAACAGAATATCGCGCCCCACCAGCGGATCGCGAAACTGCCCCGAAAGCAGGCGACTCCACGAAATGATGGTCTGCGGCCAGCGCCGGCGTACCCACGGTTCGAGCGCCAGATACAACATCCAGGTCGTCCCGGAAACAAACAGTGCGGTGCTGACTGCAATGATGAACACGCCGAGTGTATCGATACTGGGAACGAGATGCCCGCGGCACAGCCACAACAGTATCTCCAATGCAAACATCACGCACGCCAGCCGGAGCGCGCCTTCGCGGTCGCCGCGCCCCTGGCGATAATTCAGCCGCGCCACGCGAATCACCCCAAAAAAGAAACCGACGATCAGTACAATCGTGAGAATCTGTCGCACTTTCTTTCCCGGGGATTGCTCAGTCTTCATGCGGTCCGGTTTGGTCCAGTCTCCAATGAGCGCGAAGAAGACCGGCTTGCCATGCCACGAAGCAGCCTCCACGCGCAGCGGCCGCGTTGTTCCCGGCCACGTTCCCGTCCACGCCATGCGCGCATCGGACGAGGCCAGCGAGTTCCACATCGGCTCCGCCTTCTGAAACTGCGCCGCATCAAGTCCCGCAGCGGCGAAGAGCACATTCCAGTCAAACGCCGCCGACTGCCCACTCGCACTTTCCTTCTGCGGAGGGATCGCCTGGAAATATGTCAGCCGTCCCTGCGGATCGAGTTCCACATTGATCATCCCCGAAAGCACCGTCGGAGGATCGTCGCGCGTCACAATCCCAGGATTGAGCAACTGGTCGCGAAAACCCTCCGCGACCATGTCATCGGGACTTTGCCTGTACCAGAAGCGAAGCACTGAAGGCCGCGCGGCTAACACAGCATCCCAGTTGGGATGAGGCTTGTCGTTCTTCTCCACGTATTCCTGGAAGTCGCTGTCATTCTGAAGGTCGAACGCACTATCGAGAGGCTTCTCCGGATATCCCAGCTGTGCGATGATCTCTCTCGCCTTGTGCCTAAGCACTTCCGGCGTCAGCTCCAGCCGCATCTTCTCCAGCCCGCTGTAATGAATGCCCAGAAACGTGACTAGTCCCAAACCCAGCAGCACAGACGCAAGGCAGGCGACCGCAAGCCGCGGACGCAGCCCAGCCGTTTCCCCGGACGCCGCCACCATTTGTGGCGAAGGCGTCTCCCCCGCCGCTAGCGCCGCCGCCAGCGGATCACCCCCCGGCAGGGCCGCTGCCACGCTGAGAACCGTCGCCGGCCGCGCCGAAGGCTCGGTCTCGAGGCAGCGGAGGATGACGCGCTCGATAACCGGATTGAGGTCCTTCACCAGCGACGAAGGCCGGCTCAGAGTTCTGTCGCCGCCAGTCCGTATCTTTTCGGCAGCCTTCTCCGAGAAAGCCCGCTTGCCGGTGAAGACTTCGTACAACACCAGACCTAGCGAATAGATGTCACTGCGAGTGCTGACTTCTTTTCCCGCCAACTGCTCCGGCGCCATGTAGGCGGGAGTGCCGCTGCGCACCTCGGCTCCTTGAATCTGATCGGCGACTCCGGCCAATCCGAAGTCGGTGATCACCACCTGACCGCGTCCATCGAGCATGATGTTCGCGGGCTTCAGGTCGCGGTGAAGCACGCCCTTGGTGTGTGCGGCGGCCAATCCGGCGCAGAGTTGGCGAGCAATGTCGAGGGCTTTGTCTTCGGGCAGGCGGCCGATGCGCCGCAGCAGCGAGGCCAAATCTTCCCCATCCACATATTCCATGGTGAAGAAGGTGTGACCTTCAATCCCGCCTACGTCGTAGACGCGGCAAACGTTGGGATGAGAAACGCGCCGAGCGATCCGCACTTCATTCTTGAAACGCTCGAGTAGACCTTCATCGCGCGCAGCCTCATCAGGCAAAAATTTTAGAGCCACGGCTTGGCCCAGCGTGAGATCGTCGGCGCGATACACCTCGCCCATACCACCTTTTCCCAGCAGCGCAATAATCCGATAACGTCCAGCCAGCAGACGACCTGGAAGGAAGCAGCCTTCGCTCAGCGATTCGGCGGAACTGGATGGTCGCGACGAAGTTGCGGACTTGGGCCGAGGCGGCAAAGGCGATGTTGCCGTGGCGAGGTCCAGTGTGGCGAGATCGTCCGTGTTGCCGGCGGGCGCTCCGCATGCCGAGCAGAAGCGTGCGTTTGCCTGCGTGTCAGTACCACAGGATGAGCACTTAGACATAATTTTCCCGATACAGTCTACCGCTTCGGGATAAAAATCTGTTTTATTGATTCAGTTTGAAGTGTAGATCAGCGTTGAATGAACGATCACATCTGTTAGCTGACACTTGGCTTGTATTAACATTCAAACGATGAGTTCGCGGCTTTCTCGTTGGCTGGCTGATCCGCTGGTGCTGCTGTGTCTGACGGCGGGTCTGCTTGCATTTGTTGTACAGTCCGGTGAGTTGGGTACAGCCGATACCATGCACCGGCTGCAAACCACGCACTGGCTCTGGACTTCCGAGCCGCAGGTTTTTCCCAACGATTATCCCGAGTTCGGCCTGCATGGCCGCGGAGGCCAGCTCTATGGCTGGTATGGAATCGGTCAGTCGCTGCTCATGCTGCCCGCCGATCTTGTGGGTACGTGGATCGCGCATTGGGGCATTTTTTCTGACTACGAAGACGATCCCCAGGTGCGCGCCATTGTGGTCAGCTATCTCACCAGCATTCTGGTAAATGTGCTCACGGCGCTGGTGGGCTTTCGCCTGCTCCGCCAGTTGCGATTCAGCGCGGGGGAATCGGTGTTGGGCTTGCTGGCGCTGATGTTCTGCACTACGTACCTGCATTACACGCAGAACATGGCGGAGAACAACTACATCATGCTGCTGACGCTGTCCGGATTTTCGTTTCAATATGAGTGGCTGCGAACCGGAAGCAGGCGGGCGGTGTTGGTGGGTTCAGCCGCTCTTGGGCTGAACTTGTTGACGCGGCTGACCACCGCCCTCGATCTTGTGGCTGCAGGCGTTTTTCTTCTTCTCGTGCTTTGGTTTGAACGGGTGCGAGGACGCGAACTGTGGCACTGGTTGGTGGCTTACTGCAAGGTCGCCGCTCCCGTCTATGTGTTTTTCTGCCTGGTTGACCGGCTGTACCAGTTCTACCGTTTCGGATCATTTACCAACACCTACGTGTCGCTGTTTGCCAAGGAGCATCGGTTGCAAGACCCAACGCTTCCGGCGAATTTTCCCTGGAGCACTCCCTTTTATGAGGGTTTCTTGGGCGCTCTGTTCAAGCCGGAGAAGTCGATTTTTCTTTTCGATCCTTTGCTGGTGCTGGCCATTCTGCTTTTGGTTGTATTGTGGAGTCGCTTGTCGGCAGAAGTGCACGCCTATGGTCTGACTTCGCTTCTTCTTCTGCTTGGCTATATCAGTTTCTATGCGAGATATACCTATTGGGCGGGAGATTTCGCTTGGGGCGATCGTTACGTTTCAACCTCGGTGGAATTGGCAGCGCTGCTTGCCGTGCCGTTGTTGCTACGTTATCGCGTCAATTTGAGCGCATGGATCTGGCGCGCCGCAGTGGTGTTGATTGGCACCAGCCTGATCATCCAGCTTGCTTCGCTGGCGTTCTGGCTGCCGCTGGAGATTTATCAGATGGAGACGCTGGGCCATCCCACGTTCGTAATCGCGCTGCGCTTCAAGAACATTGCCGCATTCGCGCTGGGCAAGATGGATGCCTGGGGGCTCAACACCGAGGCCATGCACTGGGATGAATGGGATTACGTTCACATCACGACGTGGAATTTCTTGCCGTTCCTGCTACGAAGGGTGGGAACGGCCCCGAAATGGGTGGTGGATGTGGCGTTTGCGGCGTGGGTGGCGGGGACTGCGGCCCTGACGTGGGTTTTATTTCGCCTGCGAAACACCATTCGGACGGCTCAGCCTCATCCGCGGCTCGGTGGATGAAACCAGCCAGACGAGCGAACTAGTTGAGGAAAGTTGGTTGCAGACCTTCGTGTTCAAGCGATGAAAGGTTCAGTCGTACTTCTCGTACCGAATGGACCTTCTATCCCAGCCTAGCGACTTCAGCAACTCGCGATTGGCTTCGACCATTTTGTCGAGCCCACAGATGTAGGCGTGCACATCGGACCGGCCTTGAGCAATTTCCGTAAGGTGCTGCTGCACATAGCCGCGCAGGCCTTGCCATTCTTCGTCGGGGCGGCTGAGGGTTGGTGAGTAGTGAAAGTTGGAGTGCCGACCGGCGAGACGCATGAACTCGTCATGGTAATAGATATCTCTTTCGTAGCGGTTGCCAAATAACAGCCAGAGTTGCTTCCCCTGATGTTGCGCCTCATCTGCGAACAGCCACTGAAGCATTGAGCGGAACGGAGCAATGCCCGTGCCGGTCGCGATGAATATGGTATCGCGCATGGGTGGCCGGAGAATGAAGTCGCCGAATGGTCCCTGAAGCGAAACCTCCTCACCTTCCTTCATACCACAGAGGAAGTTCGACATAAATCCATCCTGCACGCGGTTCAGACAAAGTGCGAAGCGATTGGTGTCGACGGGCGGCGAGCAGATGGAATAGGCGCGAGTAATTTCTTCTCCGTCTGGTTTCGGTTGCCGGAAAGAGAGCCACTGTCCCGCGACAAAGCTAAAGCGCTTTACTCCGAGCATATCGAATTCAAGGTGTTTAGTGAACTCAGATAGCGGGACGGAGCACACCAGGCGCGCAGTAAAGGTTTGGGACGGAGACATCAAGTATGTAGATGAGATCGATCCGCGCAAAGAAGCGAAAGCCCGCGACGCTCGGAGGCTGTGAGGCTCGACTACTCAACGGTAACTGACTTGGCCAAATTCCTCGGCTGATCCACGTCGCAGCCACGGCGGACCGCGATGTGGTAGGCCAGCAACTGCAGCGGAACGATTTCGAGAATCGGGGAAAGCTCCTCTGGCGCAGCCGGAACGTAAAGGACATGGTCGGCGGCTTCTTTGATCTCTTCATCGCCCTCGGTGGCCAGCGCGATCACCACGCCAGAGCGTGCTTTCACTTCTTTCAGGTTTGACATCGTCTTCTCGTAGCGCAGCATCGAGTCGGGATCGTTAGCGTCCCGGGTAGCGATAATGACCACAGGAAGGTTCTCGTCAATCAACGCGTTAGGGCCGTGTTTCATCTCGCCCGCGGGATATCCCTCGGCATGGATATAGGAAATTTCCTTCAGCTTCAGCGCGCCTTCGAGAGCGATGGGATAGTGAATGCCGCGGCCGAGGAAAAGAAAATCTTGTGCTCGCTGGAATCGTTTGGCCAGGTCTTCGCATTTTTCGTCGTGGGTAAGGATGTTTTCGAGCTTGCCGGGGATGAGCGTAAGCTCCTGGGCTGCGGTGCGGGTTTGCCCGGCGGTCATCGCGCCGCGAGCCTGAGCAAGGTACAGAGCGAACAGATAGAGAGCGGTTAGTTGGCAGGTGAATGCCTTGGTAGACGCCACGCCGATCTCGGGACCGGCGTGCGTGTAGATAGTTCCGGCGGCTTCGCGAGTGATCATGGAGCCGACCACGTTGCAAATGGCAAGAGTGTGCGAGCCTTTAGCTTTAGCTTCGCGCTGAGCAGCGATGGTGTCGGCGGTTTCGCCGGATTGTGAAATCACGAGTGTGATCGTGTTCTCACCGACGATGGGATCGCGATAGCGCCATTCGCTGGCGTAATCGACCTCGACCGGAACGCGGGCGAAACTCTCGATCATGAACTTACCGGCTTGTCCGGCGTGCCAACTTGTGCCGCAGGCCACGATGTTGATCTTTCTTGCGGCGCGGAATTCGGCCTCGCTGATTTGCATTTCGTCCAGAAAGATCTGGCCGGTATCGAGGGAAACTCGTCCCAGGGTGGTGTCGCGGACGGCGCGCGGCTGCTCGTAAATTTCCTTGAGCATGAAGTGCTTGAAGCCGCCCTTTTCCGCCATGATTGGGTCCCAAGTCACGTGCTGTACCTGGCGCTGGATCGGCTTTCCGTCGAAATCGGTCAGCTGGACGCCTGCGGGGGTGACAACGGCGAGGTCGCCATCGGCGAGAAAGAAAATGTCGCGCGTGTGGTAAAGAATCGCGGGAACGTCGGAGGCGACAAAGTATTCGTCGTTGCCCAGGCCGATCACAAGTGGAGGTCCGTTCCGTGCGGCCACAATTTTGTTAGGATCGTCGACGGAGATGACCCCCAGAGCAAAGACTCCGCTGAGTTCCTTCACGGTGCGGCGAACCGCCTCCTCGAGAGTGGGCCGATGGCCGTTGCCAGTTTTGAAAAGATGCTTTTCGATCAGATGAGCGATGACTTCGGTATCGGTTTCAGTCGAGAACTTGTGGCCTTCCTCGATCAGCTTCTTCTTGAGGCTGAGATAGTTCTCGACGATGCCGTTGTGTACGACCACGATTTTGCCGGTGCAGTCGCGATGAGGGTGAGCGTTTTCTTCCGTGGGACGTCCGTGAGTGGCCCAGCGGGTGTGGCCAATGCCGTAGGTGCCGTTGAGCGGCTTGAGGCGGATGGCTTCTTCCAGATTGCGCAGCTTGCCTTCCGCCCGCCGGAGCTGCAGCTTGTCCCCGTTGCCGGCGACGGCAATTCCAGCCGAATCATAACCGCGATACTCGAGCCGTCTAAGGCCCTCAATGATGATTGGGACAACCTCTTTCTTGCCGACATAGCCAACAATTCCACACATGAGGACACTCCGGAAATTCAGTCTGCGAGGGAGCAGTGAAACTCTTCAATGACCGGGTTTGTGAGAACCTCTCGAGCAATGCGCTCGACTTCGGTTCGCGCCTCTTCGCGGCTTAGCCCGCCATCCAGCGTCAGTTCGAAATACTTTCCCTGGCGGACTTCCTCCAAACCCTTGTAGCCCATCTTCTTGAGCGCGCCCTGGATAGTCTTGCCTTGAGGATCGAGGACACTTTTCTTGAGCGAGACGTAAACGTAGGCTTTCATGGAAAATTAATTATACGTCAGGGCTAGCGAAGGCCTACCAAGCGGGAGGCAAAGGGAAGGACAACTTAGTTACGGAAGTGTAACTATTTGCGAAGACACCGAAGAAAGCCAACGGTCTCACGGAGCAACTGGTTTGATGGCTCAACCTTTACCTGCTGAGTTGTTCGATCCTCCTTTCTAAGTCAGCCTTAGCTTGCTCCAGCATCGCGCGATGTCGGCCGTCGTGGCTGCGATCCAGTTGTTGAACTATGTTTTGGAGGGAGAGGCGAAGGTTCTCTGTTTCGCGCTGCCGAGCCGCCTCTTCCCGCGTCAGGCGCGGCTTTCCGGGTGTGGTTCTGGTGGCAGCGTCTTCCTGTTGCGCCTCAATCGACTTGCTTCCCCAGCCCCGGGCCATGAGCTGATTATAGTCCGCCGTGGATCTCTTTCGAAACGTCGGACCAACTGTTGAGGATGCATGGAGTTAATGACGGTAATGCAAAACGAGAGCGAGGTAGCTGTGCACGCCGCACAGTCGTTAAGGCGCGAATTCCAGGGTGCCTATCGCGACATTCACGACCTAAGTTCTGGCCCGTTCGTCATCGGGAAAACTGGCCAGACTGCTTTTGTCTTGCGCTCCGCTGGGCCCCCAACAATCGGACGAACAGCGGCTGCGTTCCGCCATGACCCATGAGGAGATGGCCCAGAGGATTGGTTCGTCGCGGGAGACGGTCACGAGATTGCTAAGTCATCTGAAGAAAAAGAGGCTGATCCGGATCGAAGGAACGACGCTCGTGATTCGCGACCGGACCGGGTTGGAGGCTCTGGCGGTTGAACCCTCCCCCCGGGAGGCCGGCGGGAAACTCGGCCGGCCTCCAAATTTCATGCTCGACCGATCTGGCCCGTTCGAGGTCGAGCAAGAAGTGAGTTCGATTTGTATACTGGCACGCTGATTAAGGATCTTCTTGGCTTGGGGGAAAGAGCCGAGCAAGCCGCCGCTTTGAGGGCAAGCACAACTTTCCTCCCGGCAGCGGCGAGCAACGCGGGGATGGTAGACAAAGGGAAGACCAGGACAGGACGGGGCAACTCAGAGACCGAAAAGCTCCCGCAGCCGCTTGGTTTGAGCGCGGCTGACTGGAATCTCGCTCTGCTTCTTGTCATCCATGCGCAACTGATACGAACTCTTGAACCAGGGCACGACTTCACGAATTCGATTGATGTTCACCAGGTAGGAGCGGTGAGCGCGCCAGAACAAGGCCTGATCCAAACTGGCGAGTAGTTCCTCCAAAGTGCGGCAGTTGGAGTGTCCCTCCATGCCCGACGCGCCCGCTGTGACCACCGTGATCACCCCGTCTTCGATCGAGGCATAGCAGATTTCCTTCTGGTCCACGAGAAACATTCGGCCGACGGCCTTGAGCAGTATTTTCGAGCTCTGGGTTTTTGGCGCCTGCAGCATCCGCACCAGAGTGTCGATCTTTTCTGCCGGCAGTCCCTCGGCTTCCTGTTGCGTGCGCGCTTTCTGCACCGACTGCGCAACCCGTTTCTTGTCGAAAGGCTTTAGGAGATAATCCACGGCATTGACCTCAAAGGCCTTTACCGCGTACTGGTCAAATGCTGTGGCGAAGACGATCTTGGGTAGGGGGATCTTCTTGTCGAGAAGCTTCTTGATCACGCCGAAGCCGTCGAGCCCCGGCATTTGGACGTCGAGGAAAACGAGGTCTGGACTATGTTCCTTGATGAGGCTGATGGCCTCAAGTCCATTTTTTCCTTGGGCTACAACATTCACGTCACCGAGATTCTTTAACAGGTAGGCAAGTTCATCGCGGGCGAGTTGCTCATCGTCCACAATTACCGCGGAAAGCGTCATTCCGTCTCCTGAGAGTGAGCAGACTCTAACAAAAAGTATAGCGATGGTGTTTTGCCGCAGTCAACGCGGCTGCGGAACAGTTTGCCACCCTGGCCTTCAGTCCGGTTGCTGCATTATGCCGCGGGCATCTTAGTGAAGCCCGCCGGCAGACGAGCGTTTCACTCCTCCGGTCACGCCACATTCTCCAGTGCCAACGCCATTCCCATTCCGCCGCTCACGCAGAGCGTGGCTACGCCGCGCCGCGTATTCCGCTTTAGCATCTCGTGTAACAACGTGACTGTGATGCGCGTTCCCGTGCAGCCGATCGGATGCCCGATCGCGATTGCTCCGCCGTTGACGTTCATCTTGTCGCGATTGAAGTTCAGTTCGCGATCACAGGCGAGCACCTGCGCCGCAAAAGCTTCGTTCATTTCGATGAGTCCGAAATCGTGCAGCCTGAGATTGTGCTTCTCTTCCAGCTTGCGCAAGGCCGGGACGGGCCCAATCCCCATCGTGCGCGGATCGACTCCCGCGGAGGTTACTGCCAAGATCCGCGCCAGGGGCTTCAGGTTGTTCTTCTTCACGAAATGCTCGTTCGCAACAACGACGGCCGCAGCGCCATCGGTGATTCCCGAAGAATTTCCTGCTGTGACCGTCCCGGTTTTCGAAAATACCGGAGCCAGCTTGCCCAGCTTTTCCATATTTGCGTCCGGGAACGGATGTTCGTCGCGGCTGAACCTAATCGCACCTTTCTTTCCCTCAATGCTGACCGGGACGAGTTCGGCGTCAAACCGCCCAGCGGCAATCGCCCGCGCGGCGCGCGTTTGCGACATCAGCGCATATTCATCCTGCTCTTCGCGCGAAATCTTATAATGCTCGGCCAGCACTTCCGCAGTTTCGCCCATCACCATTTTCGCCATCGGACAAAAGAATCCGTCGCGATACATTCCGTCGACCAGTTCCTGATTGCCCAGCCGGAATCCCCAGCGCGCGTCAAGATAGTAAGGAAGCCGCGACATGGACTCCGTGCCGCCCGCCAGAATGCAACTTGCGTCGCCGAGCAGAATCGCCTGGTAAGCCAGCGCGATGGACTTCAGCCCCGAAGCGCAAGCCTTGTTCACGGTGAACGCCGGCACTTCCTGAGGCACGCCGCTGCGCATGGAAATCTGCCGCGCTGGATTTGGTCCGCCGCCCGCCTGCCGCGCGTTGCCGAAGATGGTTTCCTCCACTTGCTCCGGCTGGATTCCGGCACGCTCTATCGCAGCCTTGGCGGCCACCACGCCCATGTCAGCCGCCGTTAGCGAGGCCAGTGATCCGCCAAATTTCCCAATCGGCGTGCGCACCGCGGAGACGATATAGACGACCTGCAAATCGCACCTCCAAGTAATCGAGTCTAGCAGGCGGAGAAAGATGCGGCGAGGTCGCCCGCGCCTCGCAACGATTCGGATACTCGCTCCCGCTTCGGTCCGGAGCGCTCCCGTGTGGGGAACGCGAAGGTTCACCACTGTGACCGGTGAACTTGTACCCCTGTGAGGCAATTCGTAAGTTGGGCTTAGAACGAACGTGCCCGATCAAGACCGTCGACGGCACGCGAAAAAAGATAGAGAGGAAACATGCGAAGTCTGATGTTGGTACTGTTGCTCAGTCCGCCCTTATGGGCGCAGCAGGGCGTTGTGGGCAAGGTTCAGTTCACCGGCGGAACCGTGGTTCAGGTCACCATCCACGGTTACCTTGTCATGGAGCGCTTGTACGGGCGCGAGTTCTTACAACGTCTATCGCGGCACGGCACACGGTGGACCCTACAACAAAATCATCGCGGGAGCCGCCTCCGCCAGCGCGATCGATCAGAACGCGCAGCATGCTGCGACTTATTATTTTCCTGTGTCTTCGTCTTCTATGCCTCTTGTCGGTCCTTCCCTTGCCATTCCGCCTAACCTCCGGCATAATAAGTGTTTGTCTTGACCTCGCCGGACTCTTCCGGAACAAGGATATACATCTGTGTTAATGATTCGACTGTCGCGCATGGGTGCGCGCAAACAACCGTATTACCGCATTGTGGTGATTGAGAAGGCGCGCGCACGCAATGGCCGGCCGGTGGAAGTGGTGGGGACGTACAATCCTCGAACCAACCCCACCAGCATCGATTTCAAGCGTGACCGCGTCGACTATTGGGTTTCTAAGGGCGCGCAAATGTCAGAGCGAGTCGGCAAGCTCTACTCCAAGTCCGCGGCTGCTCCAGCGGCTTCCGTGGCCTAAACATCCACCATGACTGAACCCACTGGAGATGTTCGCGGTCTCATCGAACAGATTGCGAAGTGGATCGTCGATGCCCCCGATGAAGTTTACGTGGACCATCTCGATGACGACGTGATCGAACTGGAAGTAGCCGAAGGTGATGTGGGCAAAATCATCGGCCGGCAAGGGCGCAACGTGCGCGCCCTGCGCACGCTTTTAAGCGCTGCGGGGGTGCGGGCACGAAAGCGATACACGCTGGAAGTCATCGACTAGAAGATCACGACTAGCAGTCGAGGAAGCGGCGAAGAGCCAGCGCCGGGGTAGGAAACCGGACCATTCGCGATTCTGAAACAAGGGGCGAATTCATAACGCTGGCCCGCGTGGTGAAGACGCAAGGCCGCCGCGGAGAAGTTGCGAGTGAGATTTACAGCAATGTTCCCGGGCGATTCGCCGCTGGTATGAAGCTGCTGGCGCTTCCGCAAGAGTCGGACACGCAGCGCAAGGAACTGGAAGTCGAAGACCTTTGGCCGCATAAAGGGCTGCTGGTTTTGAAGTTCGCGGGGGTGGATTCGATTTCCGACGCGGAAACGCTAGTCGGATGCGAATTGCAAGTGCCGCGCAGCCAACGTTCGAAACTGCAGGCGGGCTGGAATTATGTGAGCGACCTGGTTGGTTGTTCGCTGCTTGATCACGGCCGCAAAATCGGACGCGTTGAAGACGTCCAGTTTGGAGCCGGGGAAGCGCCGCTGTTAATTGTGTGCGACGCGGCATCCCGGCTGGTGGAAATTCCCTTCGCTGAGGCGTATCTCGACAGCGTAGATGTGGAGAGCAAGCAAGTGCGAATGAACTTGCCAGAAGGCTTGCTGGAAGTGAACGCTCCGCTCACGGCAGAGGAGAAGCAGGCGCAAGCGCAGGGAGCGAGAAAAAAGCATTAACCACGAAGGACACAGAAATCACGCCGAAAGAAGAAGTCTCTGTGTCCTCTAGGGTAAAGGTTTTGGATCCGCAATGAAGGCCGACATTGTCACGATTTTTCCGGACTTCTTTCGCGGGCCGTTGGATTACGGCATCACCCGCCGGGCTCAGGAAACGGGGCTGGCGAAAATTGAAGTCCACGATCTGCGGCAGTTTACCCACGATCGGCACCGCACCGTGGACGACCGCCCTTTCGGTGGCGGCGAAGGCATGGTTCTGAAGCCGGAACCGCTGTTTGAATGTTTAGAGTCGATGGGCGTTGCGCCGCGGGAAGAACGTGTCGCGCAACGCGCGAAGCAATCGGTAGTGCTGCTTTCGGCGCAGGGGCAACGGTTTACGCAGGAACTCGCGGCGGAATTGGCGCTGCTCGATCGCATCGTTTTTGTCTGCGGGCGGTACGAAGGTGTAGACGAGCGGGTAGCAGACTTTCTCGCCGACCGTGAGCTTTCCATCGGCGACTATGTGCTGAGCGGCGGAGAAATGGCTGCAGCCGTGATTGTGGAGGCGGTGATGCGGCTGCTTCCGGGAGCAGTAGGAAACCAAGCGTCAACCCAGCAGGAATCGTTTACGGTTGACGTGAAGGTGAAAAGCTTTGGCGGTGCGGATTCGACTTGCGGGTCGAATGGATTGCTGGATTATCCGCACTACACGCGGCCTGCGGAGTTTCGCGGGATGGCGGTGCCGGAGGCCTTGATGTCCGGCAACCACGAAGAAATCCGGCGATGGCGTCGCCAGCGGGCGCTGGAAAAGACTTTACGCAACCGCCCCGACTTGCTGGAGGGTGCCGTACTGAGCGAAGAAGACAGCAAGTTTTTGGCGGGTATCAAGAGAAACCGGATTGAGCTGGACGAGACCAGGGATGATCGCCGGTAAGTTTCACAACCGCGAGACGAAAATGCAAAATCAAGGATTTTAGAATTCGGAAGGACTAAACATTATGTCGAACCTTATCATCGAAAAATTGCTGGCGAAAACTCAACGCACCGACATTCCCAAGTTTGGCGCGGGCGACACCGTACGCGTTCACGTGAAGATCAAAGAAGGCGACAAAGAACGCCTGCAGGCATTTGAAGGCGTGGTGATCAAACGCGACAACGGACCGCAAGCCAGCTTTACCGTGCGCAAGATCAGCTTCGGCCAGGGCGTGGAACGCATTTTCCCGGTCCACTCCAAAGTGATCGACAAAATAGATCTATTGCGTTCGTCCAAGGTTCGCCGCGCCAAACTGTATTATCTGCGCGGCCTCAAGGGCAAGGCAGCCCGCCTGCGCGATGTCGAATAAGGTTCGAATGTCCTTTTGCTGGTGGGTGTCGGCAAGGGAACGTCGCGGGTTGAAGACCTCTATCTCGCGGCGGCGGCCAAAGGCTCTGTGATAACTTCCAAGTCGGCGAAGTCCTGCGTGCGCCGCTTCTTCACTTGATTCAACACATAATCGAGCAGGGGACGATCGCCCTGACGAATCTCCTGAAACTCCACGCCCATGGCGCGGTTCTCGGCGATATATTTCACGTGTCCTCGCAGAGCAACACTTACGTCATAAATGTTGAGGGCCAGCCTTAGTCCAGTGCCAGGAACGAGCAGATCGCTGGCGCTGATCAGGCAGCCATACTCTGAAATCTGTTCCACCCGGCCTTCGAGGCTCGACTGCCCACCGGTCTGCACCAGATCGGCTCCTCCTTCTACGTGGAATCGCGGACGGCGTCGCCGGTTTTGGTCGCCTCTCCTGAAAGTATTCATCACGAGCCGCGTCTTTGGCCCGTCGGGGATGATCGGCAGATACTGCTCTTCCATCTGACGCAACTCTTCTTCCCAGGGGATTCGGTTGCCCTCGACGCACTCGACGGTGAACTGGCCGCGCAGAGCGGAGTTGGGATCCGCGGTCCACACGACCTGGCAAACAGACTTGCAGCGGCCACGTTCGACGGTGATCAAGTCTCCCACCTTTACATCGCGGAAGCTGAGCAATCGCGCGCCTCGCGGATGGATGTCATACGTGCAAGCCATCTCCAGTGCGCCGCGCTCGCCGTTCTGCATGTGCGTGAGACGAACCGGCAGAGCTAGATGGACCAACTTCTCGGCGGGCGCAACATCTTGCCGTGGCTGGATGGCTTCGTCGTTCACAACCGTTCCTCGCGTAATTGCGATCTGTTGCGAACATAGCAGTACATGTCCAACCGGACAATGTACGGTCGTAATCAAAGTAATGGTTACTGATCGGTGTTACCTTGCGGCGAGGGCGTGACCTGAAAGTGCTGCGTCGAGCCTGGGGAGCAGGGAATTATTTGGAGTTCTTTTATTTTCTCGCTTGCAGGAATCTGTGCTGGCGAGGGAAGATGATGGACAACACTCTTCTTCGATGCCGAGTACTGCGAAGATCACTTCCGAATTTTCTCTTTCTCCGTCCGCGGCCAAATTGCGTCTGCTGAAAAAATTGCGCTGCACGCTGCGTTATGAAAAAGGCGCGTGGGCGGCAGGGGCCGCGCTGGTGGCGGGAGTTGACGAGGTGGGGCGAGGATCCCTGTTCGGTCCCGTTGTGGCGGCGGCGGTGATTCTTGAACGCGGCTACCGCATTCGTGGGCTGCGCGACTCCAAGCTTCTGCTGCCGGAGCGCCGTGAACTGCTGGCCCCTCGCATTCGGGAACATGCCGTGGCATGGGCGGTGGTGGCGGTCGATGCAGCGCGCATCGACCAGATCAACATCTACCAGGCGTCGCGGCTCGCTATGCGCGAGGCTGTGATGCGACTTCAGCCTGCGGCCGATCATTTGCTGATCGATGCCGTGCGGCTGGATTGCGACGTGCCGCAGCGAGCCATCATTCATGGGGACGCGCTCTCCGCGTCGATTGCGGCGGCTTCGATTCTGGCCAAGGTCGAGCGTGACCGCATGATGTACGAGTGGGATGCGGTCTTCCCCGAGTACGGCCTCGCTTCGCATAAGGGCTACAGCACGCCGCAGCATCTGGCCGCGTTGCTGGAGTACGGCCCGACGCCGCTGCACCGGCAGTCGTTTGCTCCGGTGTGGAGTAGTCCGGTGGAACAGGAAGTTTTCGAGTTCGAGTGACATTTTGATTTGGACTGCATTGGCCGGGCTGACAGTCGCCTGAAAATGGGACATACCCCCGCTGCTTTACCCATTAAACCCCTCACGCCCAATAACTCAGTAGTCTGCCCAAAAACCAATATTTTAGCTTCTCAACTTGCTGAACTGTTCCCTGCTGAGTATCTCGAATTATTTTGTTTAGCTCTGAAAGAATGTCGTAGAACTGAGCTGGAGCGACTAGTTAAGCTAGGGGACGGGAAGTTTTCCAGAAATTTGCGCATGTGCTAACCCGATGATTCCAATAGACCGGGAGAGGGGGGAGGGGTACCGGGCGAGCGGATTCCTCGCTCACTCTCGCCGGTTGCACCGGCTGCGAGTGGCTCGGAATGACAAAGGTTGGGGAAAGCGGAGCTATATCGCAGCGCTAAAGCGCTGCGCCAACCAAAATCATTGCAAGGCGGAGTTGAGGTCGTTGACCAGCTTCGTGTTGTTGATGAGGGCTTGGCGAAGAATTTCGGCTTGCTGTTTGGCTGTGGCCCAGTCTTGTTTCTCGACTGCTTCGGTTAATCCGGGCAACTCCAGGTGAGCGTAGGTGAAGCGGGCGCCGTAGAGAATGTGTTTGAACCAGGGGCGGCCGGGAATGCCGTCCGGATTGAGCCAGTTGCGTTCGACTTGCATGGTGCCCTGATTGATGGTCGCGGCGAGCTTGGAATCGATTGCGCCGGAAGCCAGCGCGCGGGTTGCGGAGTCGTCCAGCCGCTTTCCGGCGGCTTCGAACTCGTCGATGGCATCGAGGATGGGCTTGAGATCCAGTTGTGTCATGTCTTTGCCTTTGGCCAGATCACTTACGAATTGCCGAATGTTCGCGGCGTAGCTGGCGCAATCGAAGGGGAGCAGGTCCGCGTTGGCGAGGCGCAGGGCGAGCACGCCCCACAACTGCGTCATCAGAGTGTGATAGCGGTAGCCGGGATCGCCGAAGTGGTTCATCCAGAAAAAATCGTCGTAGGCCGAGTGATACACGCCATAGGGTCCGTCGAATTGCAGGCCGAGGACGGGCATGCCGACGAAGTTGAGGAACACGGTGTGGTCGGAGCCGCTGCCGATGCGGGTGTCGGCGAGGTTCGAATCCACGACTTCTTCAGGTTGTTTGGACTCATGCCGTTCTCGCGCGGAAGATTCCTTCCACGCTTCGTACAAAGTCTTGCCAGAGGGATCCTGCAGAGTATGGGTGGTTTCGACGAGCATGGGTGCTAACGACGCCACGGCCTGCCCGTGAAAGTTTGGTCCGGAGGTGGCCTCATCGACGTTGATGTAGGCGACGGCTTTGTTGCGGAGCTCGTCGGCGAACTGCTCTCCCCACTCGGTGGAACCGGTGAGGCCGACCTCTTCCCCATCCCAACTGCAAATTACAACAGTTCGCCGCGGACGCATTCCTTGCTTGGCTAACTTTCCTAGTGCACGACTCAGTTCCATCATCGACGCGGTGCCGCTGCTGGGGTCGACGCCGCCGAAGACCCAGGCATCGCGGTGATTGCCGAGCACGATCCATTCGTCGGGCAACTGCGCGCCACGAATGCGGCCTTCGACCACGTAGTAGGGCTGAGTGGAGTTGTCCATTTCGATTTTCACGTGCACGCGCACGCGCTTGCCGCCGAGGTGATATTTGATCGGCAGGCCTCCCTGCCAATCGTCGGGAGCAACGGGGCCGTCCATGTTGGCGAGCAACGGCTTGGCATCGTGCCAGGAGAGCGGCAGCGCCATGATCTTCGGAATCGACGTGGCTTGCTCAACGGGAATGCGCTTGGCGCCGGGAACGGAGGCCCATCCTGGAGTGAGCGGATCGCCGGGCACCATGAAATCGTAGGTGATGGCGCCGCGCTGGATGTGATACTCGGGGCCCCACGGGCCGTTGGGAACGACTTTGCCTTTTTTGTAACCGTCTTCGGCGGGGTCGCTGTAGATGAGAATGGCGGCTGCGCCTTCGCGTTCGGCGGTGAGCGCTTTGAATCCGCGGTAGCTGTAGGGATTCGAGTAGCGCACCAGAACTACTTTGCCTTTGACGTCTATGCCCTGCTTCCTGAGAAGTTCGTAGTCTTCCGGATTGCCGCTGTGGGCGTAGACGAGCGGGGCTGTTACTTCACCCGATGCGGACATGCCGCTCCATGCCGAACTTATGCTTTTGTTTTTCAAGTCGGGATCGCCGGGAACGGGCATCTCGCGCAGGATGGCGCGGTAGTGAACGGGTGCGACCATCTCGAGCGAAGTGAATTTTGGATTGGAACCGTAGACGTCATAGCGGCGGATGACGACATCTTCCAACCCTTCCTGACGCCACTCATCGGCGATGTAGCGGGCGAGTTCATTGTTGCGTGGGGAACCGGCAACGTGCGGCTCGGCGGTGAAGATGTGATGCTGGCGGCGCTCTTCGTCCGGGGACGGCATAGCTTTGAATTTGTTTTCGATGTCGGCTTCGTGCGCGGCAGAGGATGGAGTGAAGCCGAGGATGGAAGTCTGGGCGTGGGCAAATAGCGATGGGTGAGGGGCGAGGGCGCACAAAAAAATGGCGCTGGCATAACAAAGCATAAGCCGGCGGAAGCTCATGATCGGCATCTCCTCGTGACACGAGTGAATGCAAGAGAGACTACGTATCGCTACTTTAATTTCGAGCTACTTTGCTTTGTAGATCTCCGTCAGCAAGTCAGGCTTCGATTCGTCGCGCACCAGATGCGGGTAATGCTCGCCGCCGTGATAGTCGAGCTTATAAGTTTTGTAGTAGTCGGTGTTCTCGACCAGGAGTTCGAGTGGAGTGGTGCTACCCTTCCCGGCTTTGAGAGCGTCGCGGAGGACTTCGGGCGAGTACTGGCGGCCGTTGACGGCGATCAACTTCATGCCGGGACCGATTCCGGCCACGGCTGCTGGCATGCCCTCGATGGTGTCGGTGATGGTGCCGTCTTCGCGGAGCTCGAGGCCAACCGAATACGCTACGTCGACGAAATGCCAGTTGCTCTCGCCGCCGCGGTTCATCTCGGAGGGAAATTCATCATAGACAAGTTTCCATCCACTGCCTTCGATTCCTTCGAGGGGTGCGCCGGCGCCGTGGTTGGTGAGTCGCTCGGTCCAGAAACCGCGCCAGTCGTAAGGTACAACCTGACTCAGGGTGTTGACGACGTCATCGAAGGTATAAGTCTTCAGGATCGGTCCCGTGCTGGGAGCGCCGTGGAAGAGATGGCAGAAATCGTCGATTGTTTTTGTGCCCTTGCTCCGCTGGCGGATGATGACGTCGACCCAGAGCCAATTCAAGGTATCTTCCTCGTAAAAATCGACGCCGCGACGCCATGAGTGCCAGGCTTGGGGAGCGAAATAAAGTTGAGGAGCGGCATCGGCGGTGTCCTGCAAGTTGCGCCAGGTGCGGCCTGGAGTATGGTCGAGAGCCGCGGCGGTCAGGGCCAAGTCATCGCGAGACTGCTCAGGTGTGAGCAAGCCGCTGCGAGCAGTCAGCACGGTGCCGAGGTAATTCGTCAGGCCCTCGTATACCCAGAGCAGATCGTCTTGCATCGGCTCCTGATAGTCGGGAGTGGCGAGGTCCGCGGGACGGCGGTATTTTCCGTTCCACGAATGAACGTACTCGTGGGGGAGCAGGCTGGCCTCCATCTTGCGCGCGGTTTCATCGACGAGGCCGCGCTCGTCGACGCGGCTGTCGTCGGACTCGTGGTGCTCCAGACCGAAGTGGGCGACGTGATCGCTCAAGCTGAGAAGAAAGTGGTAGTCGCGATAGTGATGAGCGCCGAAAAGTTTGTTGGCTTGTTCGACCAGATTCCGGTAGTGGTCCCAAACCTGTTGCGGAGGTTCGAGAGCGGCGGCGCTGTCGGCGGCGATATCCATCTCGGTGAGGGGATCATCGGCTAGCTTGACCACCTTGAGGAATTCTCCGGTGATCACGGGCGAATCGACGAGGGTGGTCAGGGACGACGCTTTGAATGTAATTTGCGTTTCACCGTTGTCGCTGGTGGTCGAGGCGATCGGCAGGGGCGTTCCGAACCTCCAGTTGGCGGGAAGCTTCAAACTGGCTACGTAGGTGAGATCGTCGGACTTCCAGCCCTTGGGATAGAGCAGGACCTGGTTCCAACTGATAACGGCCATTTTGTCGGTGGCGGAAGAGCCGGAGGAGAAACCACCTTCGAAGGTTGCGGGAGAAAGGAAATCGAGTTCAGCGTTCACTTCGTTCTCGCCAGCTGGAACGTCGACGTGGATCGTGAAGCCGTCGAGCAGATCGCGGCGCCACTTCAGTGTTTTGCCGCTGGTGGTAAATTTGAGCCCGGCCAGATCAATCACGGGTCCGTCGGGAGCGTGCTCGCCGGGAATCCACTTCGGATAATAGAGCGTCAGGTCTCCGGCGCTAGCGGGAATTTTCAGCTTGGCGTGGAAGATTTTGCGGGGAGCAGAAGTGGCATCTACGAAGATGGTTACGGTTGGCGGCGTTGCTGACCAACTGGATGGCGAGAAGAACAAGAACAAGAAGAAGACAAGACAGACTACTCCCAAGATTCTTGAGAGTTTCATTTTTCTGGGCTCCCTGGGTCGACGAATCGAATTCTACTTTGCTCTACAGAATTTTAGATTCTATCAGCCAACAAGAGGAACGGTACAGGGACGCACCAGCGCTGCTATCATTTCGACGATGTCGCGGCGTGGGAAATTTATCACCTTCGAAGGACTCGACGGAACCGGCAAGAGCACCCAGCTGCGCAAGCTTGCGGCGGCTCTGCGTGCCTCTGGGTACAAGGTCATAGAAACGCGCGAGCCGGGGGGAACGGCGACCGGGGAGAAGATTCGGCGCGTGCTGCTCGACTCGGCGACGGAGGGTCTGACGCCGTTGGCAGAAATGGCTTTAATGTTTGCTTCGCGCGCGCAACACCTTGCGGAGGTGATTGAGCCGGCGCTCGATCACGGCCAGATCGTGCTCTGCGATCGCTTTACCGATTCCACGGAAGCCTACCAGGGCAGCGGGCGCAAGCTTGGTAGCGAGGCCGTGCTGGAGTTGCACCGCGTACTTTGTGGAGATCTGCAGCCCGACCTGACAATCCTGCTCGACTCCGACCCGGCGATGAGCCTGGGACGTGCCCGGAGGCGCAACCGGCAGTCCGCCGACTGGGCCAACAAAGGCGCGAGCAAAAATGTCGATGAAAATCGTTTCGAGCAGCAGAATCGCAGCTTTTTCAGCCGCGTGCGCGAAGGTTATCTAGCGATTGCCGCTCGAGAGCCGCAACGGGTTGTCGCAGTGGATGCTCGCGGTACGCCTGCGCAGACGCATTGGCGAATCATGGACGTTGTCGGGCGAAAGCTAAGGCTGTCGGCGAGAAATGCAAAATTTCACCACGGATTGTGACTCATGAGCTTCTCTGATTTTCACGGCAACGCCGAGACCGTCCATCGCCTGCGCGACATGCTGGCGCGAAACCGCTTTCCGCACGCGGTAATTCTTTCGGGTGCGCGCGGGTCGGGCAAGTACACGCTGGCGCTGATGTTGGCGCAGGCCCTGAATTGCCTGACGCCGGCTGAAACGGAAGGCCTGCCCGATTTTTGTGGCCGATGCTCGAATTGCCTCCGCATTGCGCAAGCTGCCGATCTCGATGCGCGGTTTGCCGAAGCGGTAGAGACGCGTGAAGGTCTGCGCGAGACGGACAAGAAAGAGACGCGCCTTTTCGTGCAGACTCATCCGGATGTGCTGGTCATCCCACCAGACCCTCCGCAGATGATGATCAAAGTGGATCAAGTGCGGCGGGTGATTGAGACCATCTATTACCGCCCGTCGGAGGCTCGGGAGCGCGTTTATATTTTCACCGACTCGGCCTTCATGAAAGAGGCGGCGAATTCGCTGCTTAAAGTTCTGGAGGAGCCTCCGGAGTTTGCCACAATTTTTCTTCTCTCGGAGAATCCGGGTGAACTGCTTCCGACGATCCGATCAAGATCGATGGTCTTTCCGCTCGCTGCTGTGCCGCTGGAGGATGTGGAGCGATACCTGGCCGAACATCATCCAGAGTGGAAGCCGGCGCAGCGGGCTCTGGTCGCCAGACTTTGTGAAGGGGCGTTGGGTCGGGCGCGCAGCTTCGACGTCGATGCTTACGTGGCTGCTCGCGCCGATGCGCTGAACATCCTCAACTCGGCCTTGCTGGGAGGCGAACACACTGCGTTGTTTAAGATCACGGAGTCCTATCGGGCAGGCGCCGAGGGCCGGGAGAGGACGGAGCACCTTCTCCGAACACTCTACTCGTTGTTGCGGGATTTGATGTTTCTGCGTTCGGGGGCGCCCGAACTCGTTCATAACACCGATATACGGGGCGAACTCACAAAGTTGGCGGAAGCTGCCGATTTCGACTGGATCAGTTCGGCCTCCGACCGGTTGGCAGAGGTGGAGCGTGGCATGCGCCGCAACCTGTTGCGATCGTTGTCGCTCGATGCCTTCGGGTTGGCCCTGGAGAAGAGCACGTGAGCCATTTCTAATGCCGCAGTTTTCTAAGACCAGTGTTTTCATCCGGTTGCCGAGATTACTTCGGTGGTTCTACTCCCTTCGGAGTGATTGCCCGACCCTAATCCCGCGCCTATAATCGTCTCACTCTGGTTGAAGATTCTCCTTCAGGTTCCGGGTAGCTACATGCGAGGGTGAAGTCTGTCTTCGCCAACGAGGAATAGAAGCCCGGTAATGCGAAAGCGCCTGCAAATCGCCCTGATGGCCAGCACCATAGCCGCGACCGTCCTTTCTCTCACGCCCCAGCTTTGTGCCGCTGACGGCGACGGTTCCTCCGAAAAGATCACCGCAACCGACGATCACGGCCGCAAAGTTTACGTGAACGATTCGGTAGGGGCAAGTCCAGCACACCACGTGGAAGCGTCCGAATCGCCGCGGCGGACGCTGATGTACTGGAGTTCGAAGGAAAATCGCTGGAAGCCTGTGCCTCCGGCCAGTGCGGCGTCCATGCGAGCGGCACGGTCGGCGGCGGCCGAGGTTAGCCAGTACATCGGCAGAGAATCCAACCAATCGGCAAATGCCAAAATTGTAGCCGCCAACTTTCGCGGAACATCGGTGACGTCCGGGGATATTGATAGCGCGATTGAACAGGCTGCGGCCCGGCATAACGTGGACCCAAATCTGGTGCGCGCGGTGGTGAAGGTGGAATCGAACTTCAATCCCAACGCGGTGTCGCGCAAAGGTGCAATGGGACTAATGCAGTTGATGCCTTCGACGGCGCGTCAATTGAACGTGAAGAATCCGTTTGATCCGGAACAGAATGTGGACGCCGGAGTGCGCCATTTGAAGCAACTTTTGGAAAGCTATGGCGGTGACATCAAACTGACCCTGGCCGCCTACAACGCGGGTGCGGGAGCCGTGGCACGCAGTTCAGGTGTGCCGCGCTACGCCGAAACCCAAAACTATGTCCGGCGGATCACCAATCTTTACTATGGAGGAGCCACTTTTGACGCCGGCACGGTGGCTCACGATCCCGTTAGAATTCAGCGGGATGCGCGGGGCGTGCTCTACATCAGCAACACAGATTAATTTTGCGGCATCTGTTTCTCAGGCACGCAGGGTATTGGTTCAACCAACTAGGAACGAAGGCACGGGCTGGCTATTTTGAAGAGCTCATCGCGGGAGCGCGGTCTGTGGGGAGCGTTGCTTGTGCTGGCCTTATTGGCCACGCCGCCGGCGGACGCGCGTGCGCACCACTCCGACGCCTGGGCGCGGGAGCACTTCGCCACGGCCGAGCGGATGCGCGAGGCGCTGAACGGGCGGCCTCTCGCCGACAGGACACGTCATGATTATCAGCGCGTGGTGAACGCCTACCGCTCGGTTTATCTGAGTGCGCCCGCTTCAACCAAGGCTGATCCCAGTGTGGTTGCGGTGGCCGAGACGCTGGTGGAAATGGGGCGGCGTTTCGACGACAACAAAATCCTTAACGAGGCCATCGAGCAGTACAAGTTTCTGCGCCGGGAATATCCTGGCAGCAAGTATCGCTTTGACGGCCTGTTCACGATCGGCGAGATCTATAAAGACGATCTCAACGACCCTGAGGCGGCGCGCGCGACCTTCCAGGATTTTCTGCGGCACTATCCCCACAATCGCCTGGCCGACGGTGCCCGTCAGGCCATTGTTGAACTGAACCAGGAGGCAGAGGCCGCGAAGGCATCGGACGCGCAAAAGCCGACAGAAAAAGCACCGTCGGCGAAGGATGCCAAAAATAATAAGGATGGAGTGATCGCAGAGGATATTCATGGTGCTGGCGCCGCTTCCGAAAAAAATGAGTCGTCGGAGGTGCGCTCGGGGCGACTGCCACGAGTGACCGGCATCCGGCACTGGTCCACGCCCGACTACACGCGCGTGGCCATTGACGTGGAAAGCGACGTGAAGTTTTCGTCGCAGCGGATTGCCAGTCCGGCGCGCATCTTTTTCGATCTCCGGGACACCAAGCTGGCTTCCACGCTGGTTGGCAAAAGCTTCGACGTGGACGATGGATTCCTGAAGAAGGTTCGCGTCGCTCAATTCGCCCCTGGCCGCACGCGCATCGTGCTCGAGGTCGACAATCTGTCCGATTACGACGCCTTCCTGCTGCCCAATCCCTACCGTCTGATCATCGACATTCACGGCAAGAATGGGCCGAAGCGGCGCAAAGAAGGTGCCGATTCATCTTTGACAGAGGTGGAAGGTGCGGTCCCGCCGCAAACGAATTCTGAACTTGATCCGGCCTCATCGGAGACGAAGGCTGCGGTTTCTCCCACCGCTTTACCAGAAACAGGGAACGTCGTGTCGATGGACTCTCAGGTAAGCGCTCCTGCGATGGCATCCGCGTCAGAGGGTTCGGCTATCGCTAAGAAGCCGCAGACCGCGGTTGTGAAAAAGGTTGTCGATGCCGATGATGACGACAACGAAAATGCCAGCGTCCCGGGAACTGCAATCGCAAAGCGGAGTGTGCGAGAGGCGAAGAAAGAAGTGACGTCGCGAAATACCGTCGCAGCGAGGAAGCTGACGGATAGCGATGTTGATGGCGAATCCGAGACTTCGGACTCCAGAGTCTCTGAGGCTGGCCGAAGCGACTTATCCGGGTCGCGCCAAAGATCCAATTCGCGCACTATTGCTTCTGGCAGGCCGGGCAGTGCTTCGGATCTCGACGTTCGCGAGGCGAAGCCCACGGCCAGAGGCGATCGTTCCTTGATTCGCGCGCTGGGACTGAAAATCGGTAAGATCGTGATCGATCCTGGACACGGCGGTCACGATACCGGCACGATCGGTCCGAACGGCCTCGAAGAAAAGGATCTCGTGCTCGAAGTGGGCCGGCGTCTGGGAAAATTGCTGGAGACGCGGCTGGGCGCGGAAGTGGTTTACACGCGCAAGAATGACACGTTCATCCCGCTGGAAACGCGCACGGCAATCGCCAACCAGGCTCGTGCCGATCTGTTCGTTTCGATTCATGCCAATTCGAGCCACGACCCTGATGCCCGGGGAGTGGAGACTTACTACTTGAACTTCACTTCTTCGCCGGAAGCGCTGGACGTCGCGGCGCGGGAGAACGCGGTTTCGGAAAAATCCATCTACGAACTGCAGGATCTGGTGAAGAAGATCGCGCTCAAAGAGAAAATCGAGGAGTCGCGAGAGTTTGCCGGAGACGTACAGGCGTCCTTGCACAGCGGACTCGCGGTCAAGAGCCCGGCCATTCGCGATCGAGGTGTGAAGAAGGCTCCGTTTATAGTGCTGATCGGCGCGAACATGCCGTCGATTCTTGCCGAGATTTCGTTTGTCAGCAATCCTACTGACGAACATCGGCTCGCCACCAGCGAATATCGCGAGCGCATTGCCGAGTCGCTCTATCGCGGCATCGCCAAGTATGTGAACGGGCTGAGCGGGGTTAAGGTCGCCAGCAAGATGGACAAAGCCGCCGGCCAATAGGTTCTCCCAACATCTCAAGCCTCATTTGCGATGGCCATCCTTTGCGATCAGCCCAGCCGGTAAATTCGCTCCTGAAACCTTTTCTCATCCTCTGTGGTCTAATTACTGAAGGGGCTCTGCGCCGAGCGGTGAATTCATGCTTTTTTCCAGGTCTTTACTGATTCTTGCCGTCGTTGTTTTTCTCGTGGTTTTTGCTGCGGGCTCGGGCGTAGACACGCCTGCGCCGCAGATCCTGCCAAAACAATTTGCCGGGTGGCAGACCGAGGGCCCGCCTCAGGCGAGCAGAGATGCGAGTGCCGCGGACCCCACCAATGCGGCACTGCTTAAGGAATACGGATTCAGCGACTTCGAGGCGGCTACGTACAAGAGTGATGACGGCCGCACGCTGAAGATCCGAGCCGCAAGGTTCGCCGATGCCAGCGGCGCTTTCGGGGCATACACGTTCTACCTGCAGCCCGAAATGGCGCGGGAAGAAATCGGCGATCAGGGCGCATCGCTCGATCGGCGCGTGCTATTTTATCGCGGCCACATCCTAGTGGATGCCTTGTTCAGCCAGATGTCGGTGATGTCAGCGGCCGGACTGCGTGAACTAGCTGGAGTGCTGCCGCGGCCCAGCGGAAACGCCGGCAACTTACCGCCGATTCTCGCTTTCATGCCGCATCACGGCTATCAGTCGAACACCGAAAAATATGCGGAGGGACCGCTCGGTCTGGGGGCAATCTCATCTCCGCTTACCGCCGCTCTAGTGGATTTTGGCGCGAACCCTGAAGTCGTGCTGGGACGCTACGCCACTTCCGAGGGTGAAGCCAAGCTGATGCTGATCGAGTATCCGACGCCGGCGTTGGCTGCCGAACACTTGCGCCGCATCGATGCCGCGAACCACGGAGCGCAACCGCAGGCCGGTGTAGAATCCGTCGAAAATATTGGTCCATTTTTTGATAAGCGCACCGGACCGATAGTCGCAATCGCCGCGGGTCCGCTTTCGCAGAGCGACGCACAGACACTTTTAGGTGCGGTGAACTACGAGGCCAGCGTCACCTGGAATGAGAACACGTATTTCGACAAGAAGAACAATATCGCCAATTTGCTAGTCAACATCATTCTTTTGTGCATCATTGTGGGTGCGATATCTCTGGCGGCGGGAGTCGCTTTCGGCGGCGCCCGTGTTCTTCTGCGGCGCTATTTTCCCGGACCACTCTTCGGTAGTGCCGACCAAACCGAGTTCATTTCGCTTGACCTATCCGAGCCGGCGGGCCCTGGATCTCCGGCCGGACATTCGTCCCCTACAGAGAGCTCAAACAGGTCTTAAGTGACTCAGAAGTATCGGCTTAGAGCGTTTCTGATTGGTTTCTGTCTCAAATTGGAACAACGAGCCAAACTATTGCCTGGTTACGCAAGTTATTGAAAAGAAAGACATTTATTTCCCAAAAATTGCTTGACACCTCCCTTTTTCGGCTCATAAGATTTCGTACAGAAAGTTTTGACGGAATCTAAGCCTCCGTTGGAACTATTCTCCCTTGAAAAGAAAAGGTCGCCCTGTTGCCGGGTGGCCTTTTCGTTTTGCGGTTTGGACTGATTCGGCGTCTTCACGACCCTTACTTCAAGTTCGGCCAGCACCAACTCATCACCTCAAACGGAACTCCCAGTCGAGAATTCCGTATCATCTGTTGAGCAGTTCAAAGTCGGCCTCAATGGGAGCGGAGGAAATCATGTTCTGCGATGGATGCGGCGCTGCGGTGGACCCTGGCCAGGCATTTTGCAGCCGGTGTGGTAAGCAAGTTGTCGGGCCCGTAACTGCGATGCAACTTCGTCCCGGGCGCGTGCAGGGGCACGTGCATTTGCTGGGCATCCTCTGGCTGGCTATCTCGGCTTTCAATACAATCGGCGGCGTGATCCTGTATATCGTTGCCAACACGTTGTTTGCTCACTTGCACGAAATGGGTGCCCCACCGGAGACTCCCACCGGATTCCTGCGTTCGTTACTGAGCGTCGTCGCCATCTTCATCCTGGCCAAAGCTGCCTGCGGATTCATCGCCGGATGGGGTTTATTGCAGCGCGAACCTTGGGCTCGGGTCATCGCGCTGGTTCTGGGATTCATCTCATTGTTCAATATCCCATTCGGTACAGCCGTAGGTGTCTACACTCTATGGGTTCTGCTGCCCGCCCAGTCGCAACAGGAATACGACGCTTTGGTCGCTTCCCGCGCGGCATAGAATAGCGCGACGCCGATTTCTCCTGTGATGATAGCCTGACTCGGCCGGTGGTTTGCTTCGGCGGCGATTTGGTAAACTGAAAACGTCCAACCAGACGCCGACGTAGCTCAGTTGGTAGAGCAGCCGATTCGTAATCGGCAGGTCAGCGGTTCAAGTCCGCTCGTCGGCTCCATTCCTTCAATCGTTTGCTATCCACTTTCACTGCACCTTCAACTCGTAAGGACGTGGTCTTCTCTAGGTTGCTTGATGCGTTGCGCCTCAAGCTATGGCCTGCGGCGTCACCAGGCGGATCTCATATCGCTCGATGTGCCTCCGGCGGCGGGGATGTAGCATTTCGTCGTGTAGTCCATCACCATGCGATCGGCATTGAACCGCCAGCCGAGCGTCCGGATGGTTCGCTTCATGCGTTTGATCCAGCCGCGCGGCAGACCGTCACGATCACGCTGGTAGTACAGCGGAATCACTTCTTCTCGAAGCGCCCGGTGCAAATCCTCGCCGTCGCGAGTGTCGTGGACGTTCATGTCGGAGTGAGTTCTGCCCGTTCCGATGGCGAATCCATTCATGCCGTCGTATGCCTCGGCCCACCAGCCATCGAGAACAGAAAGGTTCAGTCCACCGTTCAGTACCACTTTTTGGCCACTCGTACCCGATGCCTCTAGCGGACGCCGCGGGTTATTCAGCCACACATCAACCCCCTGCACGAGATAACGTCCGACGTTGATGTCATAGTCTTCGACAAAGACGAACTTGTCGGCGAACCGCGGATTGCGCATCAATTCGGCAATCTGCTGTAGAACCCGCTTGCCGGGCTCATCGTTCGGATGCGCTTTGCCGGCGAAAACAAACTGCACCGGCCGTTTGGGATCGTTCACCATGGAGGCCAGGTTCTCGATGTCCCTCAGAATCAGGTTGGCGCGCTTGTAGGTCGCAAAGCGGCGGGCAAATCCGATGGTCAGCGCGTCTGGAGTCAGTATTTTGCCGAGTCTCTGTAAAATTTCTCGGGCTTCGACGCGGCGCTCGGCCTGTTCCACCGCGCGGTGGCGCACAAACTCGAGAAGCTGCGATTTCAGGCTAAGGTGTGTCTCCCAGAGTTCGCCGTCATCCACGTTCTCAATGCCTTCCCAGATGCGTGCTTCGCTGCTGTGTTCATGCCAATTTGTGCCGAGATGGCGGTCGTAGAGGCGAAACATCTGCGGTGCGAGCCAGGAGGGAACGTGAACTCCATTGGTGATGTGCCCGATTGGAACTTCGTCTTCCGGCTTGCCCGGACAAAGTCCGGTCCACATCGCACGAGAGACCTCACCGTGGAGCGCGGAAACAGCATTGGCGCGGCGCGAAAAGCGAAGGCCCAGCACGGTCATGCAAAATGTTTCCTGCTGATTACTTGGCTTTTCGCGGCCTAGTCCCATCAGGCTGTCCTGCGAAAGGCCAAGCCCTTCACGCAGCGGCCCCAGATGCTCTTCGATCAGGTCCGCATCAAAGCGGTCGTGGCCGGCAGGCACTGGCGTATGAGTGGTGAAGACGACTTCCCGCGATACACGAGGAACCGCGCTGTCGAATGCGATGCCTTCCTCCTGCATCCGCGTGTGGATCGCCTCCAGCACTGCGAATCCGCTGTGTCCTTCATTCAGGTGAAGAACACCGGGTGTGATGCCCATGGCTTTGAGCGCGCGGAAACCTCCGACGCCAAGCAGCAACTCTTGCCGGATGCGAGTCCGAGCGTCTCCGCCATAAAGGCGGGAGGTCAATTTTCGATCGTCCGGAGCATTGCCTTCTACATCCGAATCGAGAAGAAACAGGTCGCAGCGTCCAACGGCCACTCGCCAGACTTTGGCATGAATCGAACCGTTTCGGGTCCCGATTTGCACCGCGACTGGCCGGCCGTTCTTGCCGATCGCGAGCTCCAGAGGCAATTGATTGACGTCTGTCTCCAGATATTCTTCTTGCTGCCAACCGTCACGGTCCAGGCGCTGGCGAAAATATCCTTGCCCATAAAACAGTCCGACGCCGACGAGCGGAATGGCGAGATCGGACGCGCTCTTGATGTGGTCTCCCGCCAGCACTCCCAGCCCACCGGAATAGACCGGAAGCGATTCGTGTATCCCGAACTCTGCCGAAAAATATGCAACTGGACGAGGCCGCAAGACACCGGCGTGCCTTGTTCCCCAAGTGCGGTCCGCATGTAGATATTCCCGCAGGCGACGATAGGCGTAGTTGATGCGACTATGCAGCACCAGTTCCGCAGCGCGTCGTTCGAGCTTCGCCAGCGGAAGTTCCGCCAGAAGCGAAACTGGATTCTGGTTCAGCTGCCGCCAACGCACCGGATCGAGATCGCGGAACAAGCTGGCGGTATCGTGATCCCAACTCCACCACAGGTTACGAGCCAGTGACCAAAGGCGCTCTTGCGCGGGTGCGATGAATCGATCGAGCGTGCGCGCTTCGCTCACGACCGGCGCAACCTGGGCCGCCGCCTCGGTCAGCATTTGAATCTCCGCTTCGCGGAAAAGCCGAGGCTCCATCGTTTGAACTACCAGAACCCCTTGCAGAACTCCCCGGTCGATGAGTGGAACTCCGAGGAACGACTGGTAATCGTCTTCGCCGGCTTCCTGGAAGTATTTAAAGCGCGGGTGAGTGTGTGCTTGCTCCACAGCCACTGGCCGCACTTGTTCCGCCACTAGGCCAGCGAGTCCTTCATGGATTGCCATGCGCAGCTGGCCGATGCACTCTCGCCGAAGGCCGACTGTCGCGGCCAACACCAGATTGGCTCGATCGGGCTCCAGCAAGTAAGCCGAACAAACATCAGTATCGAATCGCTTGGCAATCAATGCCACGACATTCATCAACGTCTCAGCAGGCTGCCCCTCCTCCGCCGCAAGGTTGGCAATTTCCTCCAAGGTGAGGACGTCTGGGACCGCGCGCGCGTGACCTGTCAGATCCAATTCTTGAACTCGGTTGAGATTTTCTTCCAATTCCAGGCTCTCTGGTTCCATTTTAGATTCGGATCCTGTTCAGTCCTATTCGGTGGAGCATCTAGCTA
>PLHQ01000168.1 GCA_003138975.1 Acidobacteriaceae bacterium
AGTTCGAGTGCTGCCTTCACGGCAACTTCAACCGTCCGCATGCTCTCTGCCGAAAGGGTTCCTAAAGGTGGGTAAACCAGAAGCTGTTTCTCGACCGTCGTAGGCTGGTCGCACTTGACCCACGACTCGTTATGCAGCCCACCCTCGCCCAACTGTAGTCTCGGGCGCAGCGAAAAAGCCTTGTGCTCAACTGTCGAGATCGGTATCACGCACACATCGAGCGAGTGAGCGTTCAGGCTATCATTGGAGATGATTAGAGCTGGTCGTTCCTTGCCAAGGCCTATGAGGCAGACTTCTGCTCGGCGAGGAAACCAGCCCGACGGTTCAGACCCTCTTTTCCACGCTGTCATTTACGTGCCCAGCTGCTAACATTGGCCTTCTGGAAAGCACACCGCTCGTCGCGGTCATCGGGAGCACCCCTGAAGAATATTGCAGCCTCCTGATACAGGTTAGCCTTGCGCTCCATCTCCAACCCCTGCTTCAGCAACTGGTTGACGCGCTCGCTGGCGGAGACGCTGCCTTTTGTCCGTTCTAGTTCGGACAGAACCGTTGGATCCAGTGAAAACGACCGGGTTTTCCGCAATGTTGACGGCATAAACTGTTCCCCTCAAGGCTGTTCCATTGTCGCGTTTACTAACAATTATGTCAAGATAAATAATAGCAATTCTAATAGTAAGATTCGCCCTTGGCCAGGGGGCGCACGTGCTAAGTTGTTCTAATTAAATAGCTTGTCGGCACCCCGCCATAGTGGTTGGGGTACACCCAGAACGCATTCTGGCGGCCGCTGGCTCTATTCTCCAGAAACCCGCCCCCAAGTCCCAGCGTCCTCCACTTTGGGATGGCAAAGCGGCATCAAGAATTCTGGCAATCATCCGCGAGCACCTCCAGCGCGATAGCGTTACTTGAAACGAAAAACAGGACTTCGACTTGGATGTGCAATACACTTTTCCACTACACTGACGTTCAAAGAATGAAGCTTTCAGTCGTCATGCCGGTGTACAACGAACGAACCACGCTGCGGCAAGTGGTTGAGAGAGTTCTTGCCGTTCCGCTAGAGATCGAATTGATTTGCGTGGACGATGGCTCTCGCGATGGGTCGAAAGAGATTCTTGCACAGTTGCAGGCTGAGCATCCCCAGGTTCGGATTTTTCTCCAGCCTACGAATATGGGCAAAGGCGCGGCCCTGCATCGCGGCATCCGGGAAGCTACGGGGGATTTCGTCATCATCCAGGATGCCGATCTCGAGTACGATCCGGCAGAGTACAAGGTACTGCTGGAGCCCCTGATTGAAGGGCGCGCCGATGTCGTCTACGGCTCGCGCTTTCTTTCCGCCCGCCCTCATCGCGTGCTTTACTTCTGGCACTCTGTAGGCAATTGGATTCTCACTTTGCTTTCCAACGCGCTCACCAACGTCAACCTGAGTGACATGGAAACCTGTTATAAAGTTTTTCGCCGCGAGGTCATCCAGTCGATTCCGCTGGAGGAAAAACGTTTCGGCTTTGAGCCTGAGATCACGGTAAAGATCGCTAAGCGGAAGCTGCGCATTTACGAAGTCGGCATCAGCTACTGGGGCCGCACGTATGAAGAGGGCAAAAAGATCCAATGGAGAGATGGCGTGCGCGCACTCTGGTGCCTGGTAAAATATTGCATCACCGAACCAGCAGCGACACGACACAGCGCACTGCCGACGGCTGATCCCCCCCCGCTCGCAACGCCGGGCAAGCTGCCGCCTGCCAACTAGCGAATCAAGAACACCAACGCTACTACTTCTTTTGTGGAATGTGCGGCTTCTGATAAGAGGAATTAATTCCCGAGCCGCTCTTGGAAGGGTTCCCTAAGGGCTTTATCGAAGCGGCCTTTGCGGCTCCCGTGTTGCCTCCCTTCGAAACCCCGGTTTTGGTGCTCTGCCGCTCCAGGCGAGCGAGTTCGGCATTTGTCTTTCGACTGTTGGTCGATGCATTCGGCAGCGGAGCCGAGGACCTGCTACGCGGCTGAATCGCGGATTTCGGAGTCAGCGGTTTGGTGGCGGTCTTGAGAGGATCTTGAGCCGGCGCGGCGGAAGATAGTCCAACCTTAGGGTTCTGGGCTGTCGCCAGGCCAATCAGGGCTGCTACGGTTACAAGAATACGAATTCTGCACTTCATCATTTGGAACATCTCTGGTTCGAGCGCTCCCCGCAGTTTCCTTGATTAGAGCATGTTTTCGTTCAAGGGGCTGCTCAAAAATGATCTGAAACAAGTTACGTTCAGAGTAAACACCGGGCCATCGAGTCTTAACGGCAACGTGGAATTGATCTAGCCATTGTCGCAATTCTTTTCACATTCGAACGCCTCTCGGGAAAAGGCTCCCTGAAATCTCTCCGTGTCAGAGACTTACATGGGCAATCCTTGGGGAATAAGGACGGCCAATTGCTGCACCCTTAGGTTATTCACGAGCAACAAATCCTGCATTCTCACACCGGCGCAGAAGTGATACTCTATTGAGTAAAGTTTCAGGGACTTTCCTCTCCCTTAGTATCTGCAATTCGATTCGCTCCGGCCGGCTAAAAACTGGGATGCAATCCAGTCAAAGGCAATAAAGGTAATAGACAAGACTCAAGCAAGGATCCAGGAGGCCTAGCACTTGACCGCTTCGACCAGCCATCTCATTCCGCCCCACGGCGGAGAACTGATTAACCTCATCGCTCAACCAGATAGAATCGCCGAATTGAAGGCCCACTCAAAAGAATGGCCTTCCTGGGATCTAGCCGCCCGCCAGCTTTGCGATCTGGAGTTGCTGGTCACGGGCGGGTTTTCGCCGCTGCGGGGCTTCATGACCCGCGCCGACTACGAAGGCGCTTGCCATAATATGCGGCTGGCCAGTGGCGCTTTTTGGCCAATGCCCATCACCTTAGATATCACCGAGGAATTTGCCAAGAAGCTTACGGCAGGCACCAGCAAGGTCGCATTGCGCGATCCCGAAGGCGTAATGGTCGCCGTCCTGCATGTCGAAGATGTGTGGCAACCTGACCGTAATGCGGAAGCTCAGGCAGTTTTCGCCAGCACCAGCGCGGCCCACCCTGGCGCCGATTACGCCATGAACAAGGCGAATTCCTGGTACGTCGGCGGAAAGATCGAAGGGACGCAGATCCCGTCCCACTATGATTTTCGCAACTTGCGCTTGACACCTGCNNGCCAAGCAAGTCGAGGCCAACTTATTGATCCACCCAGTTGTGGGTATGACCAAGCCTGGAGACGTGGATTACTACACCCGGGTGCGCTGCTACCAACTGCTGCTCTCGAAGTTCCCGCAGTCCACAGCCAAACTTTCGTTACTGCCGCTCGCTATGCGCATGGGCGGACCACGCGAGGCCATCTGGCACGCCCTCATCCGCAAGAATCATGGCTGCTCGCATTTCATCGTGGGCCGCGATCATGCCGGTCCGGGCAAAGACATCGACGGCAAGCCTTTCTACGGCCCTTATGAGGCGCAGGAGGTCTTCAAGAAACACGAGGCTGAGATCGGCGTCACCATGGTCCCTTTCAACATGATGGTCTACCTCGAGGACCAGGACAAATACGTTCCGGACGACGAAGTCAAGAAGGGTGATCGTGTGCTGAACATCTCCGGCACCGAGCTTCGCCAGCGCCTGAACGAAGGCCGTGAGATTCCTGCGTGGTTCACCTATCCGGAAGTTGTGGCGGAACTGCGCCGCAGTTTTCCACCCCGCCACAAGCAAGGCGTGACCATCTTCTTCACCGGCCTTTCGGGTTCCGGTAAGTCGACCATTGCGAACGTGCTGTTGACCAAGTTCCTGGAAACGGGCGGACGTCCGGTCACGCTGCTTGATGGCGATCTGGTGCGCAAGCATCTTTCTTCCGAACTCGGATTCTCCAAGGAGCACCGCGACATTAACATCCGTCGCATCGGTTACGTGGCATCGGAAATCACCAAGAACGGTGGTATCGCCATCTGCGCGCCCATCGCACCCTACGACGCGACGCGCAAACATGTTCGGCAGATGATTGAGCCCCACGGAGGGTTCGTTCTGGTGCACATCGCGACGTCGGTGGAAATCTGCGAGCAGCGCGATCGCAAGGGTCTGTATGCCAAGGCGCGGGCGGGGATTCTCAAAGAGTTCACGGGAATCTCAGATCCTTACGAGGTTCCGACCGACGCCGAAGTGACCATCAATACGGGCGACTTGTCCCCCGAAGAAGCAGCGCAGGAGATTATCCTGCACCTCGAACGGGAAGGCTTTATCGGAACAACGGCGCAGTCGGCCTAAACACTGTCCGGCCAACGCCTAGGAATGTTTGAGACGCTGAAGCCGGTACTGTCATGGATCTGCTGATCAGGAGCCTGGTTGGTTTTGTAGTTGGGACCCTCATTGGAATGACGGGAGTCGGAGGCGGCGTTTTGCTGCTCCCGATTCTTATCTTCGGTTTGGGAGTGCCTCCTCTTCGCGCCGTGGGCTCTGACGCTCTTTTCAACTTTCTCACCAAGATCGGCGCCAGCATAGTCCATCTGAGCAAAGGCACGGTTCGGCGCAAAGTAGTGCTAGCGCTGGCCGCTGGCAGCGCTCCGGGGTCGTATCTGGGCGTAAGTTTTCTGATTCACTTGCGAAACGTTTATGGCAATGGCGTTAACCGCTTCATCACCATTGCCGTCGGAGTTCTGCTGATCTGCATTCCGACTTTCCTGTTCTTTCAGAAAAAGATTGAGGATCGCGCCGCAGTTCGCCCGCCGACGATGAAGTCGTTTGCCTGGATGTCGCTGATCGGCCTAGTGGCGGGCTTTCTGGTGGGCATCACCTCGGTCGGGTCCGGCAGTATTGTCATGATGATGCTTTTGCTGTTCTATAGTTTTCAGCCGAAGGTTATGGTGGGCACCGACATCGTTCACGCTCTCATTCTCACCGGAGTAACTAGTTTTCTGCATTTTCGTATGCATAATGTGGACATCCACCTGGTAGGAGCGCTATTGCTGGGGTCGGTTCCAGGTGGACTGCTGGGCTCTTACCTGAGTACGCGGGTTCCAGTTCCGTGGCTCAGACGGATTCTCTGCGCGGTGCTGCTGGCAACGGGCGCGCGCATGCTCATGGCTTGATCATCAGGAGAAGATCATCGTAGGAAGACGCAAGATTATGCACTCAAATTCTTACGCTCAAATATTGCAACGCATTCAGGCCGCACTGGAAGCCTCGCGTGCCGTTTTTGCGCATTTTACTCCGGGATCAATCGACACCGAATACAAAGCCGGGCACGATCCTGTAACGGAGGCAGATCGCGCGCTCGACGCGGTTCTGCGCAAAGAACTTCTGCGCGAAGGGGAAGGCTGGCTTTCCGAAGAAAGTGTAGACGATCCCATTCGTCTGAAGCGATCGCGCATTTGGGTGGTCGACCCTCTCGACGGAACCCGCGAATTTGTGCAGGGTATTCCCGAGTTCTGCGTTTCGGTTGGATTCGTGGAGAACGGGAAACCAGTCGCCGGCGGAATTTACAACCCCGCAACTGATGAAACTTTCCTGGGATCGATCGATTCCGGCGTCACCTATAATGGCAAACCTTCCCAGCCCAGTCAGCGTACCAGTCTCGAGGGCGCCCTGGTTCTTGCGAGCCGCAGCGAGGTCAAACGCGGCGAGTGGAAACCTTTTGAGAAGGCTGCTTTCACGATTCGCCCAATGGGTTCAGTCGCCTATAAGCTTGCCTTGGTCTCGGTTGGACTGGCGGATGTAACCTTCACGCTGACTCCCAAGAACGAGTGGGACGTGGTGGCGGGAGCAGCGCTGGTTCAAAGCGCAGGCGGCTTTGTCAGCACGCTGGAGAAAACCGACTTGATCGCCAATCGCCACGACCCCCTTCTATTAGGCCTTCTGGCGAGCGGACCCTTCTTGAAAAATCAGTTACTCGCTCTGCTTGAGCCACACATCCGAATGGCCGAACCGGCTCGCTAGACCCTTGGACGGCGGAGGCGATCTTGCTGGTTGAAGGAGGGGCGACTAAGGGACAGCCGCTCCCACGG
>PLHQ01000111.1 GCA_003138975.1 Acidobacteriaceae bacterium
GACTGTCCCCCCTATCCCGATTCTCATCCCTTCCTCAGGTGCGAGCCTGCAAAGAAGCGCTCGGTGTCCTTAGCAGCACATCTCAGGAGGACACCATGTTTGACGGAATAACGTTTGATGACATGCTCGATCCGTCGTGGACGGAGCGCGCACGCCGCGGATGGACAACCTTAACGTCATTCGGATTGCAGGCGCTGGTCATCGGCGTTCTGCTCGTCTTGCCGCTGCTCCGTCCCACCGGCTTGCCCTCCTTTCACCAACTCTCGACGCCGATCAGTTTGGGTCAACCGCTGGAGGAAGCTCCCGCAGTGGGAGCACACGCCAGTTCAAACCCTGCTCCAGGCAATCCGTCAGAATTTATCTTCCGGCGACCGTCACCGCTCCCGATAAACATGTACTCTCCCGGCGACGAGGGCCCTCCAGAGATTGCGGACGTTGGTCCATACACTCCAGGCACGCCAAGAACCGGTGATCTTCATGGCGTTCCGAATTTGTTTGGGAGCGGTGCACGGCCGGCCTTGCCAGCCGCGCCGCCGGTGACGGTCGCTCATCCCCTGCGCCTCTCGCACATGAAGGAGGGAGATCTAGTCCACAAAGTGCAGCCGACATATCCCGCGCTTGCACGCAGCGCCCGCATTCAGGGGGTTGTTATGCTGCAAGCAGTGATCAGCAAGCAAGGCACTATCGAGAATCTCAGAATCCTGACCGGCCATCCCATGTTGGCGCCGGCAGCAATTGACGCCGTGCGCCAGTGGCGCTACCGGCCTTACATCCTGAACAAGAGCTCGTAGAAGTGGAAGCTCAGATCACGGTGAACTTCTCGCTAGCCGGTAACTGATCGGCGAGCATTTCGCAGCACTGACAGAGGGAATCAGGCGGGAGTAGCCCGAGCGTAACCTGAGGACCCGCGCCAATCCCGCTATAATCGAGCCCAGTGGCGACCACTGTAGAAATCATGAGCCGGGTGGCGACCCGTCCCACATGGGCGGAAGTTTCACTGGTCACTCTGCGGCAAAACTTTCGCACTGTTGTAAAGCATGCTGGCGCGGCCGTCTCCGTGTGTGCGGTGGTGAAGGCCGATGCTTACGGCCACGGAGCCGTCGAATGCTCTCGCGCACTGCAGGCAGAAGGTGCGAAGTGGCTGGGAGTTACATCACTCGATGAGGCGATTCCGCTGCGCGATGCGGGCATCGAGTCGCGAATTTTATTGATGACGGGTTTCTGGCGCGGAGAAGAAAGCGAGATCGTCCGCTTGCGGTTCACTCCCACCGTTTGGGAGCCTTGGCATATCGAGTCTCTGGAGAATGCAGCAGCGTCCCGTGTGGGACGTCATGCTGTGCATTTGAAAGTGGACACTGGAATGGGCCGCCTGGGTGTGTCCCTTGACGAGCTTCCGGCAGTCCTGAAAGCCTTGAGCGCGGCACCGCATCTTGCTCTTGAAGGGCTTTCGACGCACCTGGCTTCTTCCGAAATCATGGACGCGCCTTCGGTGGCCGAGCAGGAGCGCCGTTTCGAGGAGACGCAGCGCATCGTGCGAGCGGCCGGTTTCCATCCGAGTCTGGTGCACATGGCCAACACCAGCGCCCTGATCTCGCGGCGGGAGACGTGGAACAACATGGTTCGTCCCGGCGTTGCTCTCTACGGTTATTATTTGCCGTTCCAGCGCGCTGGGAGAGAAGTGAGCGGCGGCACGTTGCGCCTTCCAGTGAAGCCGGTGCTGACGTGGAAGACTCGCATTCTCTCCATGCGAAACTTTGCCGCCAATCAGGCTCTGGGCTACGGCGGAACCTACGTGACAAAAGCTCCGGCGCACGTTGCCGTGTTGCCTGTGGGATACGCCGACGGATACAACCGTCAGCTTTCCAATCGCGGTCGCGTCATCGTCCGCGACCATTACGCGCCCATCATCGGCAGCATCTCCATGGACCTCACGCTGGTGGATGTGACCGGCATTCCCGGTATTGCCGTTGGCGATGAGGTGATCCTGCTCGGAACCAGCGACGGCCTCAGCGTCGATGCGCTTGAGCATGCCCGCTTGGCCAACAGCTCGCCCTACGAAATCCTGTGTAACATTTCCAAGCGCGTGCCGCGTCGGTACGCAAGCTAGAGGAGGCCGCTTCTAGCAGGTTTCATTTCGCTCCGATACCTGCTCCGCTCAAACATCAAATGCCAGGTATCAACCGCTGTTTGCGACCGTTGAGTGAATCCCGATGAAGCTCCCAGTCTCTGCTTGTTACACTAGAAGATTGACTATGCCCTCGCGCTACGCACAATGGATGTATGACTGGGAGCACCGGCTCACCTCGGTGGATAACAACCGCGTGGTTCGGCCGCTCGACTGGGGTGTGGAATGGGCCCGGGACTGGCCTTGCCAGAATGGCTGCCGTCCGGGCCAGGCAGTGGAAAATCCCGAGAAGTTCCTCATAGATTTCAACCGGCGCATCGTCGCTTCCAGCGATGAGTTTTATTCTTATAAGACACCAACCGATTTCCGCCTGGAGAAACGTGAGGTGCAAGTTTTCTCCACGCGCGAAGTTCCTGACCCGAAGCTCGAGGCGAAGGCGAAAGGAACGTTTGGCGAGTTCTTGCGATTCACCGCGCCGGTGAAGACGCCGTATGCCGAAAACAATCTGGTGAATGCGCGCTGGTTTCCCGCGCGGGGGCGCCGCGCCATAGTGCTTCTGCCGCACTGGAACGCGGATGCAATCGCTTACGTCAGCCTGTGCCGGGTGCTGAACATGCTGGGCATCTCGGTGTTGCGGCTGAGCATGCCTTATCACGATATCCGCATGCCGGCCGAGATCAGCCGCGCGGACTACGCCGTCTCCGCCAATATTGGCCGAACGCTCGACGCCGTGCGGCAGGGAGTGGTCGATATCCGCTGCTGTCTCGATTGGCTGGAGCAACAGGGCTACAGCACGCTTGGGATCGTGGGCACGAGCCTGGGTTCGTGTTATGCGTTCATCGCGGCGGCGCATGATCCACGTATTCGTGTCGCCGCGTTCAATCACGCTTCAACTTACGTTGCCGATGTGGTGTGGCACGGACAGTCGACGCGTCACATCCGGAAGGGCATGGAGTCGGAGATCACGCTGGAAACCTTGCGCCAGTCATGGCTCGCCGTGAGTCCCATGGCCTACTTCGATCAGTTTTCGCGCTGGCCGCGAAAGTCGCTCATTATTTATGCGAAGTACGATCTGACTTTCTTGCCGGAACTTTCCCGCGATGTGGTGGTGGAATTCAAGCGCTACGGACTGGATCACAAGGTCGTCGTGCTGCCCTGCGGTCACTACACCATGGGCGAGGCACCCTACAATTACATGGATGGGTGGCAGCTGGCTTCGTTCCTGCGTACAGCGTTTGAGGGGTAGCCCGAAAGCCGTCGGGAAGCCGCGCTGCGCTGCGGCGCTGGACGAAGCGGTAGAATGTGAGCATGGCGGCGGGTCGCGCGATTGAGGTTGAAGCGGTGGTAGAGTACCGGCGCGGTGAGTTTCTGATCAGCACCAGGCGCGAGCGCCTGAATCTGGATGTGATTCACGGTTTCCTAACCAATTGCTACTGGGCCAATGGCATTCCGCGGGAGGTCGTGGCGCGGTCGATCCAGCATTCTCTGTGCTTCGGCATCTACGAAGGCACTGGTGCTCAGGTTGGTTTTGCCCGCGTAGTCAGCGACTTTGCCACCGTAGCATATCTTGGCGACGTATTTGTTCTGGAGTCGCATCGTGGACGCGGATTGAGCAAGTGGCTAATGGAGTGCGTTATCCAACATCCCGCGCTCGAGAATTTGCGGCGCTGGATTCTTCTAACCCGCGATGCACACGGACTCTATTCACAATTTGGCTTTACTCCGGTGAAGGCTCCGGAGCGATATATGGAACTGCACCGGCCCAACGTATACGAGGCACCCTAGGAAAACGACATGAAGACTTCCTCAGTTTCTACGAATATGTACCGCCCGTTGTACGAAGCTGATCCGCAGATCGCCGCTGCGATCGACAATGAAACGCGTCGCCAGCACGAGGGTCTGGAACTGATTGCGTCGGAAAACTTCGTCAGCGAGGCCGTGCTCGAAGCCGCGGGCTCAGTGTTCACCAACAAGTATGCCGAGGGATATCCTGGCAAGCGCTACTACGGCGGATGTGAGTTCAGTGACGTCGTCGAGAACCTGGCGCGCGACCGCGCCAAACAGTTGTTCGGTGCGGAGCACGCGAACGTGCAGCCTCATGCCGGCTCGCAGGCAAACATGGAAGCCTATGCGGCGGTGTTGCAGCCGGGCGACACGATTCTTGGGTTGAACCTGGCGCACGGCGGCCACCTCACGCACGGCCATCACCTGAATTTTTCCGGGAAGACGTACAAGATCGTCCCCTACGGCGTGACCAAGGAAACCGAAACGATCGACTATGACGCGCTGCAAAAGCTAGCGGAGCAAGAACGGCCCAAGCTCATCATCGGTGGTGGCAGTGCTTATCCCCGCCTCATCGACTTCGCGCGCATGCGACAGATCGCGGACAAAGTAGGCGCGCTCTATCTGGTCGACATGGCTCATTTTGCCGGACTGGTGGCGGGCGGGGCGCATCCTTCGCCGGTGCCGCATGCGCACATTGTGACTTCTACCACGCATAAGACGCTGCGTGGGCCGCGATCGGGCATGATTCTTTCCAAGGCGGAGTTCGCCTCCGCGATTGATAAAGTAGTTTTTCCTGGGATGCAGGGCGGGCCGCTGATACACATCATTGCGGCCAAGGCGATCTGCTTTCAGGAAGCGATGCAGCCCGAGTTCCGCGACTATGCCAAACAAGTCGTGGCCAATGCGAAAGTGCTGGCCGAGACGCTGGCCGCTGAAGGCTTCCGTATCATTTCCGGCGGGACGGATACGCACCTGATGCTGGTTGATGTCTTCTCGAAAGGCATGCTGGGCAGTGAGGCCGAGAAGGCATTGGGCGAGGCTGGAATCACCGTCAACAAGAATGCCATTCCGTTCGATGTCAACCCGCCGCTGAAGCCGAGCGGCATTCGGATCGGTACGCCCGCCCTGACCACCCGCGGAATGAGAGAGGCAGAGATGCGCCAGGTAGGGCGTTGGATCGCGGACGCGCTCCTTCACCGCAACGATGGCTCCGTGCTGACGAGGATCCGAAAAGAAGTGCTTGGCCTCTGCGAGGCATTTCCGCTGTATGCTGAGCGCCGGGCCAAGGCGCAGGCGGAAGTGCGGGCTTAGGCCAAGCCGCTGTAATTCTACTGTTAGGTCACGCACTGTCTGTGGTTAAATGCCTTCGGTGAAGATCGCCATCGACATCCGGCGGATGACAGAGTTCGGCGTCGGCACGTACATCCGCAACGTTGTTCGCACTCTGGGCCGGCTGGACCACGAGACCACATACGTCCTCATCGGCTCCCCAGCCAAAGTCAAAGAGATCGGCCCTCTGCCGCCCAACTTCCACACGGTTGCGCTGGCCGAGCCGGAGCGCTCCCTCATGGGCTACCGGGAGTTCCGCGGGGTAGTAAGGCGGCACGATTGCGATCTCGTCCATATTCCCAATTTGTTTTCCATACCGCGAGGTCTGTCTTGTCCCTACGTGATGACCGTGCACGACATCCTGGAGCATCTATCGCGGACGCGCGAGCAGACCGGAATCTGGAGATCATTACACTTCCAGTTGACCAAGCGGGTTTTGAGTGGAGCCGCGCGCATCTTCGCGGTCTCAAACTTTACCAAACTGGAAATTGAAAAGCTGTTTAACATTCCGCCGGGGCGCATCGAGGTGGTTTACAACGCCATTGACGAAAGGCTGCTGCAGGGACACGCGCGCCCAGGGGACCGCCAGATGATCGTCGAGCGCTATCAGGTGACCTATCCTTTTCTGCTTTATGCCGGAAGAATCAGCCCACATAAGAACGTCGTGCGCATGATCGAGGCTTTCTCCGCGCTGAAAACGGAACTGGAAAAAGATCACTTGTTTCCTGATCTGAAGCTGATCATTATCGGCGATGACGTCTCCGGCAACCCTGACTTGCGGCGGACGGTGATCCGAAGCGGCGTGCAGAACGATGTGCGCTTCCTGGGATTTGTACCGATCGAAGTGTTGCGTACTTTCTACGATACGGCGAAGATTTTTGTCTTCCCGTCGTTGTATGAGGGCTTCGGACTGCCTCCCTTGGAGGCGATGGCACATGGGACGCCGGTGGTGACCTCGAATGTGTCTTCGCTGCCGGAGGTGGTAGGGAATGCCGCGGTGCTGGTTCATCCGGAGAATGTATTCGAAATCATGCGCGCGTTGCACCGGGTTCTTCTGGACCAGCCGCTGCGCGAGAAAATGAAGGAACGCAGTTACCGGCAGGCGGCCAAATTTTCCTGGGAAAAATCCGTGCGCCGGATCATGGACGTCTATCGGGAAGTTCTGAGCACAAAGGGGAACACGGAACCGCCCTGCCAGCCCGCCACCACAGGCAGCGAGACCACGGCAGGTGTAGCGTAATTCGGCGCGTTCCTCACCCGCCACATCCGTCAACAGCCATATAACGGAATCTACTTCACTAATGGTTGGCCAGGCGAGGCGATCGCGAGCTTGTGCAATTTTGCCGTGACCCGGGTGCGGTCGGCATCGGTCTGCGCCGAAGCCAGACGCTTGCGGAGCGTGGTGATCTTGTGCTGACGAGCGCGGCGTCGACGAATCTCCGGCCGGCGGCTGGGTGCGGACATGGTGTGGGCTCCTGTGTGAAAGAATGATTTGCGGCCGCGGGACGCGGATGTCACGTTGCAGCCACTTCAGCCATTGAATCTGAGACGGCGACAACTGTCAATGACGCCAACTTTGGCGGCAATGACAGGGCTACGTCACAGTCTGGTTTCTACGTGCCGAAGTTCGCTAATGTTCATCGAACGGACCCATCAATGATTTCGCGAACGTCTCACTGCGAGGTTGGCACCGCCGGTACCGGCGACCCCGGCGCCAACTCCGGCTCCGAGGCCACCCATCGCCAGGCGCGGCGGCCGTTGTCGAGCGCTACTGCCTGGGCTTCTCCGTAGGCCACCAAACGATTGAGCACGGTGGTCACCGAAGCCATGGGATCTTTGTGGTGCTCCAGTATGGGTGGCATTCGCTTCTTAATCTGGTCACACACCTCTCGCGCACTCAGGGCGTGTTTAGCATCCATCAAGATCATGCGGCACGCTTTGGTGAAGCCGGGCTGGCGCCCGTTGCTCTTGCGATCGACCAGTTCCAGCAATTCATCGCTCAACACACTGTCGCCAAAGAGGTTGGCCAGTCCGGCGATGGTTTGTTTGATAGTCCCGATGCGACGCATCACTTCTGCACGTTGTTGAAGAAGTTGCCGCAACTCTTCATGGGCCTGCCGCACAACTTCCTGAACATGTCCGTTCCCATTGCTAGTAACAGTTCCAATCGCGCTCGGCTGACTCTCCATAAACCCTCCACAACACTTTGGACTCCGACGCCAGCACTCCTGGGACAACCGCCTCTTTAGACGATACGCAGGAAGCCCTATTAGTGTTCCCTGGTTTCATGCCGGAGAGGCGCAACCCCACACGCCAGACCCCGTCCGTTAGACGGACGAGCTTAGAGATGGTTAATGATCGAACAAGGAGAGAGATTCAGATGAAACAGTCATCCACTGGCTGGTTTCCCATGCAGTGTTTTCCCTTATCAGCCGATGTGAGGAGAGTAGAGGATTATTTCCGTGTCGATCGAAGCAAGAACCGAGCCCTCGCCGGGTGTTTTGCGAGTTTTACTGGTGGGAAACCAGGAGGAAGACTTTTTCCTTATTCGCGAGATCCTGGATCGGCACCGGAGTACCTTGCCAACGGAACTTGACCACGCGTGTTCACTCGAAGAGGCGCAGGCCTTGTTGCAACAAGGCAAATACGGTCTGGTTTTGTTTGAACACGAGACCCCTTTTACACAACGAAGCCTTCCGGCAAAGGCCCTGGTCTTGGACTAGCGACGGTTTACACGGCATCGTCAAACAAAATCATGGATTTGTTTGGGCCTACAGCGAAGTTGGAATGGGCGCCGTGTTCAAAATTTACTTGCCGGGCGTGCGGGTCGCATGGCGACCATTGAAGTGGCAGATGCAGACGCGGAGGCCGTATCTGGCGGGACAGAGACCGTTCTTCTGGTTGAAGATGAGGACGCTCTGCGCCAGGCAAGCGCCGAATTTCTCAGCCTTCGCGGTTACACCGTGCTGCAAGCAAAAGATGGGCAGGACGCGTTGTCTATCGCGAAAAATCACGGAAATGCGATTGACTTGGCCGTCACCGACGTGGGGATGCCTCGCGTTAGTGAAGGTCAATTGACGAAAGAACTGGCAGAGGTGCGTCCCGAGACGCGAGTGCTATTCGTGTCAGGTTACGCCGGGCAAAACTGTTATCGATCACAAAGTAATCGATGTCGAGAGCAACTTCTTGCAGAAGCCCTTCACGCTGAAACAACTGGCGGGGAAAGTACGGGCGGTTTGCGATCACAGCAGGAATGCCATTCGGGCATAGCGACTGAGTCGATTCGGAAGCGGCACAGCGCTAGGACGCGATTCGAGTGAGCTTGCCGTCTTTCAAATTAAAGCGCTCTCCGCGCCAGGTCACGGTGTGGCCGCCAAGGCTCACGATCCAGACGACGACTGCAAGCAAGTCCCGGAGCGGAATCAGCCAGGCATATTTCAGAACCTGACGGTCCCGCAAAACCCTCCGGCCCACAACCAGCGCAACTGCGAGGCGAAGAGACAGAGTGACAACCAGCGTAGCCCAGGACCAGAGTGATCCCTCACTCGCCGCCACAGCCAGCAGTGCCCACAGGATCCCAAACGTGAAAATCAGCCCGAAGTAGCCACCCGCGCGAGCGTCACGAACTCCTCGTGCCCAGCGCAATTGATGCGCGAAGAAATCCCGCGGCCGGTACGCTGGAAGATAGGTCTCAACCACAACGTCGGAGAGCTTTACGTCGAGGCCCAGAGCAGCCATGCGTTTTCCCAGTTCATAGTCATCGGCCAGATGGTCGAGGATTGAGTTGAATCCCCCAAGCTTCTCCAGATCGACCCGGCGGAATGCCAGCGTGGAACCGAGTCCAAAGCGAATGCCTCCCTCGAGCTGACGCGCGGCCAATACGCTCGCGCAGAAATCTGTGCTGATGCCGAGGCTCTCCAGCCGCGAACCGAGAGTCGCGCTCGCCACCCCCCGATAAAGGCAGGTGACCATTCCCACTCGCGGGTCGGCCAGCAGCGCACTCACTCGTCGCAGGTAGTCAGGCTCGACTCGAATATCGCTATCGTTGACGATCAGATAGTCATATCGTGCTTCCGTCATCATCTGTGCCAAGTTGCTGACCTTCACATTCGCGCCCAGCATTTTCGAACTCACGACCATGTGAATCCGGTGACCGGGAAACTCCCGTCGCAGTGCCTTCACGCTTTCAATCGCGGGATCGTTGGCATCGCTCACTCCAAAAATGATTTCGTACTCGGGGTAGTCTTGCAGGCAGTGGCTGCGAAAGCTCTCGTAGACTTCGGGATCGATTCCTTTCAGCGGCTTAAGAATCGAGATGGGCGGCAAGGCCTGCGTGGCTTGGACGCTCGTTCCGCTGCGCTCGGAGAGAAATTGAAAAGCACCCCAGAGGCATAGAAGATAGTAAAGCGAACTGGAAACGATGCCGACAACTACGACAATCTGAACTACGGTGAGGATGGAGTGCATCATGCGCAGGCACGATCCAGGCTATTCGTAACGCAGTGCCTCAATCGGATCCAGATTTGCCGCCTTCCAAGCAGGATAGATGCCAAAGACGAGCCCAACCCCTGCCGCAGAAGTGAAGCCAAAGATCGTCCAGAACATTGACATGTGGGCGGGCAGCGATGGCCACAATGCAGGAATAATACCTACCATGATCGCACCCAACAGGATCCCGATCAGGCCACCGACCGAAGTAAGAATAATTGCCTCCAGCGTGAACTGCAAAAGGATGTCGCGTTTGCGGGCGCCGATGGCTTTCCGAACGCCAATTTCGCGCGTCCTTTCGGTGACGCTGACCAGCATAATGTTCATCACACCTACGCCGCCAACGATCAGTCCCACGCTTGAAATCGCGAACATCCCGACAAACAGCATGCCGGTGAGCTGGTTCCAAACGTCCGAGATCGAATCCGAAGTAAAGACAGAAAAATTATCCGGCTTGTTGGGGGGAACCTTCCGCCGACGGCGCAGCAGTTCCCGGATTTCGTCGATGGCCTTCGGCATGTCGTCGTGAGACGTGGCTTTGGCGCTGATCCAGTGATCCTTCAATTCCGGGTGAAGCGTCTTGAAAGTGGTCAGCGGGAAAAAGATTCGGTTATCGTTAGGATCTTTCCCGCCTCCGAACACCGACTTGATCTTCGCCAGAGTGCCAATTACCTGGAACAATCGTCCGTCAATGTTGATTTCCTTTCCCAAGGGACCCTCGGCCGGGAATAGTTCCTCCGCAGTATCGTGGCCGAGAACGATGACCGTGGCACGCCTCTCGTCGTCGGCTTCAGTAAACCACCTTCCGGAAGCCATCGGCATGTCGAAGACATCCTTGACGGAAGCCGTATCCCCTTCCAGAATCGTGTTCTTGACCTTGCGATCCTGGTATTTCACCGCAAAAGTGCCGACGCCCAGTTCGGGCCGGAAGAAACGGATCCCTGCAGATACAGCTTTCACATGCGGCAATTCCTTAATCGCTTCGGCGTCGTCGAAAGTCAGCTTCTTCCGCGTACGCATTTCTTCGGTGGGACGCCCGAACGTAAAGGGCTCAATATGATAAGCGAAGATGAGGTTGGATCCCATGCTGGCGACCATGTCTCGGACATTGTCGTCCAAGCCGCGCCCGATCGAGGAGACGCCGATCACCATGGCTACGCCAATCACGATACCCAGCACAGTGAGCCCCGAGCGCAGCTTGTTGCTGCGGATGGTGTCGGTTGCCATGTGGACGATCTCGCCGAATTCATCTTTGTGAATCATGTTCTTGAACGTGAAGGATCTACGTTTCGAACCTCAGCGCAACGATCGGATCTAGTTTCGCGGCTTTGCGCGCAGGGTAAACTCCGAAGAACACTCCGACGCTAGCGGAAACAAGCAGGCCGGCCGCTACCGCCCAGAGCTTGATGGCCGATGGCATCCCGATCAGCAAAGTGACGGTCTCCGCAACTGCGACTCCAGATATAACGCCCAAGGCTCCGCCCGCGAGCGCCAAAGTGACAGCCTCAATCAGAAACTGCAGCAGCACATCCTCACGCCGCGCACCGAGCGCCTTCCGTATGCCGATTTCGCGGGTGCGCTCGGTAACCGCGACCAGCATGATGTTCATGATGACAATGCCGCCCACCACCAAAGAGATGCAAGCAATTCCGATGGTCGCGATGAAAAATGTCTGGCTGAACCCGGTCCAGATGCCGAGCAGGCTGGCATTGGTTTCGATGTCAAAACTATCGTCGCCTCCCGGCGGGTCATGGCGCTTGGCACGCAGCGCGGCGCGGGACTCGTCGACTGCCTCATCGAGCGGAACTCCGGCGCTATAAGCTTTTCCTGAGATTCGGATGCTGTTGTTATGCGCCCCGTATTGTTTGAGGAACGACGTGATGGGAATCATCACGTAGTTGTCGGCACTCTGGCCCAAGGTCGTGCCCTTTTTCGCACCGACACCGATTATCTGGTACGTCCATCCATCGAGCCGGATTTCCTTCCCCACTGGATCCGTCCCCGCCATCAGATGATCGACGATGTCGGTGCCCACGACCGCGACCGGCGCGCGATTATTCAGGTCCGTCTCGTTAAGCATTCGGCCAGAACTGAGATCGGTATCGTAAATCGGAGCCATCGAGGGAGTGACGCCACGCACCGAAGTGTCGCTGATCGATTGCTCGGCGTACTTCACGTGGCCAGTTTCGTTGCGGAGAACCGCGCCTATGTACTCACACTGTCGACAGGCGTCTGCTACCGCCTGGTAATCCTCCATAGTCAAATCTTTGCGCTTCTCGCCTTCAAGGAAGTGGTCCACGTTGGTGACGGCGGGAGAAACCTTGAAAATAATGAAGACGTCGGCGCCTAAATTGAAAACTTTCTGGGCCACGTAATCGTTGACGCCCGAAACGAAGGTGACCACGGCGATCACGGCCGCCACTCCAATGACCACGCCGAGCAGCGTCAGCACAGAGCGCAGCTTGTTCACCCACAGCGACTGCAACGCGATTCGGATTGCTTCGGTGACGTGCATGGATCGGGCTTCAGCTTTCGGGCTCGGCCATCGGCAAAAAAGGAGTTCACTACCGCCCGCTTATCGATCAGTCTACCAGCAAGGGTCTCACAACGCGGACATGGCAGCCTGCCGAGAAACTGCATCGAGCATCGAAGCCCGATAGTAGAAGCCCGAAGCCTGCCAGCATCGCATATAATGATTCAGTTGGCAGCTGGACCGGACGGCCGCTTTTCGCGTCTTCGGACGCGGGGAGAGGAAAGTCCGAACTCCGCAGAGCAGTGTGCCGGATAACGTCCGGGAGGCCGGGTTCAAGCCCGTCCGACGGAAAGTGCCACAGAAAACATACCGCCCAATTCTTTACGGATGAGGGTAAGGGTGAAAAGGTGCGGTAAGAGCGCACCGCCGCGGCAGTAATGCAGCGGGCAGGGCAAACCACACACGGAGCAAGACCAAATAGGGAGGAAGCCCGGGACTTCGGTTTCGGACACGTGCCGGCTCGGTGCGTCAAACCTTCGGGTAGGTCGCTAGAGCCCCGCAGCAATGCGTGGCCCAGAGGAATGGCCGTCCCACCGGAGCAATCCGGCGGACAGAATTCGGCTTATAGGTCCGGCTGCCACAAAATTATTTATTTCCAACTACTTAGAAAGCCTGCATCTTCGATTGTGACGCCGCGAACTCTACCCCTTTTGAACAGTGGGCTGGTCGCAGGTTCACTCCGGGAGGATCTCCTTATGCGCAACCCGGTCAAGACTCGTATCGGGAAGATGCGCGCTACCGCGTAGTCGAAAGTTCTCGACGTCACTCAGCACGAATAGGGGTACTCCGGCGGTAACCGGCGCTTGCGGCCGAGTGAAGTCAGCATTCTCCACATCCTCCAGAACAAACGCGGGCCGCTCGTCTCGGTTACCGGCAATAATCTTGATGCCCTCCATCTCGATTCCCTGCACATGGCGCACGAAGAAACCAAGGGCAGGCATGGGGCCGAACATGTCCGGATCGGGATACTCAGCTTCTTTTTCCGGCACACGGATTCTCGCCTGATCCCGCGTCCCACCGCCCGTGTGCTCAATGACGATATTGCTCAAGCGGACGTCCTCCACTTTATGTCCCGGGATGCCCGTAATTATGGAGCAGATGGGAGAGGCCGCGTTGGAGCAAACAACATTACTGATCAGCACGCGCCGAATGACGCCCACTGCAGCGCCGGCGGGGCCGCGCATCCGCGATCCCAGGCGGATGAAAATAGGTGCTTCGTAAATCTCGCGCATCGTCAGGTTCGTGATGGCAATATCTTCGACTTGCGCGCCATCCACACTTTCCAGCGCCAATCCATGACAGGTGTCGAACACGCAATTGGCAATAGTGATGTTCTTGAATCCACCGTTCGACTCAGTTCCACACTTGATGCGTCCAGTGCGCCACTCCTCTTCATAGGGTGCGAGTTTCCGATTGTTGTCAAAGTGGCGGAACGTGCCATCGAGCAGTGTTCCTTCTTCATAGCCACCCGTCACAAGGCAATCGCTGATGGTAACCATCTCGGTCACGCGGGCGAAACCGAGCGCGTAAGAACTCTTCAGCACAATGGCGTCATCCCAGGGCGAGTTGACGCTGCAGTGCGCGATGTGAACATTGCGGCAGCAATCGATGTCCATACCGTCGCGGTTGGTGTCAATTTGCAGGTTGTCGATCGTGAGGTTGTCCACGCCTGTGGCCAGGATTCCGAAATGTCCGCCGTGCAAAATGGAGAAGTCGCGCAGCAGGACATTGCGGCAGTTTTTCAACGCAATGGTCTTGTTTCCGACGCCGGGAGTTTCGGCCTGCGGCGGCGTGCCTTCACCGCGGCTCAAGCCTTTTCCCCAGATCAGTCCCGGGCCGGAAATGGAGACGTCATGCAGCTGTTCTCCCCAGATGAGGCTGTTGTGCCAGTGATTGTGCCCGTAGTCCTGGTAGTTTTCCCAGGGTTCGTTGGATTCTGCGGGGTCGTAGCCGCTGCCCTCGGCGGCAAGCAGGACACAGCCGTGCCCTAGGTGCAACCCGACATTGCTCTTCAGCCGGATGGAGTAAGAGAGAAAAGTCCCTGCAGGGAAGATGACGGTGCCCCCGCCAGCCGCAGCTGCCGCTGTAATGGCTTGGTTGATAGCCGCCGTATCGAGCGTCTTGCCGTCACCACGCGCCCCGAACGTGGTCACATCGTAGACGTCCCGGCCGGAAGCGAGCGCGCCCGATTGGTCGGGAGCGCGGCCGGTAAGACCGAGCAGTCCAGCAGCGCCTGTCACTTGACTCAACCGTGAGAGAAACCCGCGCCGTGTTGCAGGGATATAGGTCATGAAAGGCTCCAGAGCTTCTCGGTTCGAATGCCAGCGGTCATTCCCAGTCAAGGTTTGGTTGGAAGTGCTCCCCGCGCGATGTTGGAGTAGGCAGACTCGCCGTCGCCATTGATTGCGCGCACCCGGTATGCGAACCGCTCACCCTTTTTCAGACTGGAGTCACTGTATTCGGTCGCAGTGGCTGAGAGTTTTGCGATTCGATTCCAAGTTTCTTTCAGGCTGCCAGCCCCGTCAGTCTTGCGCTCCACCACGATGCCGGTGGGACCGCCACCATGCACCTCCCAATCTAGTTTCACGGTATTGCCCGCGATGGAAAGATTGAGTGAGCTTGGGGCTTCCGGAAGAACCGGCCAATCGAAGTAGCTCTCGTCGGTAACTGCCATGATGCTGTCCTTGACCGGCAGCGCTTCCAGTGTATCGGTGGTGCCCGGTTTCCACGAAACCTGTTTGATCTCACCCGAGACAACATCGACTAAGACCGGATGCGTGATACCAGTGTTTTTCAATGACAGCGTGGCGTAAAGCGGCGGAAACGAATTTCCCGGAAGACTATGAGCCGCTAGCCAGTAGGCGACAATCGCCTTTCCGCTGTCCGATCGGAAACCGTATCCCAGGAATGGAAACCCGGCGTGGCGCCGCAGAGCAGGCAGGTCCGGACCGCCGACTTCGATCGACGGATCAAACTTGGTATCCGAGAATAGCGCGTTCGTGTTCTGCAGTGCGTAAAAGACCGGGCGAGGCGTGAAGTCATAATCGTGATTCGTGATCCCGTGAATGATTCCGAAATCGTCATACTCGTTGCCGTCGGTCCCGGCAGCCAGCAGCCAGACAAACGTCTTCACTCCTGCCGCCAGGTTATAGACGAAACCCCGAGGAACATACTTTGCCTGCACAGATTCGTCCGAACCCACCCATGAAGGAATCGAATTGAATTCATCATCGAAGAACGGGATGTCTGGCTTGACCCCGGGATAATGCTTGACTAAATCCCGCAACGCTCGCGGAGATTCAGTCTGGTAAGCGCCATAATCCATGGTCTCCGGATTCAGGTTCTGACCATAGCCTGGGTAGGTGTGATAGGCATACACATCGATTCCCGAGGCACACTGGCACGTATCGAAAGCCCGCTGGGTGAAATCCCGGACAGGATCCGCCTGACCGCCATAGATCACCTTCGCTTGCGGATCGGTCCGGTGCACGATTTCGATAAAAGGAGCCAGGAGTCTTCCAAACTGCTCCGGATTGCCCCAGGGATTCCAGTAACCGATGTCCTGTTCATTCCCCAAAGCCCAGTAATGGATGCGATCGTGAAAATGATTTACCATCCAGGCCGCGTATCGATTGAAGGCAGCGATTTGATCGGGCGTAGTCGGGGGCCAGAAGATCGAATACAAACTCCGGTCATCATTATGAAATGATCCGGGCTCGGGAACACTCACATCCGGGCGCTTGCCACTGGGCGACGTATACATCACGTTGCCATAGATCAATTGCACCTGGATATCGATCCCGTTGTCCACCAGCGAGTCCACAAAATCCTCAAGTTCAGGTGAACTTGCGAATACGCCACGTTTCTGCTCGATCCAGTCCCAGCTGGTGCGGTCTGAGCTGTTCTCATATTGTCCGATGCGGGCCCACTTGAAACCGGCATCGAACATGCGCGTCCACCACCAGCGGTTCCAGGGGAGATAGGGATCGCGCGGCAGGTCGGAGTTAATGCCGAAGCCGTCATGGATTTGAGATGATCTCTTGGGAGGAACATGGTCAGGAACCGGGCGCGAGGTTTGAGCTCGCGAACTCACCGGGGTTAGAAATAGAAAGACAAGCGAAACGAAAACCGCAACCCTACGACTCCAGGACTGTGTCAAGCATCCATTCATCGTTATCTCCCGTTTCTCCGCAATGCTGGCAGATTTTCTGCTAATTAAATCCCCAGCGCCGCCAATCTTCTAACCGGTTACCTCTACCCACCGTCGTTCCTGTGCGCTCACAGCGATGAGCTCGCACAGTCTGGTCTCATAATGGCCAGTTTCGAAGGTGGGGAAAGATCGCAGCGCCTGGAAATCGCCGGCGGCAATATATCCGTAGAGATCCTTAAAGAGCTGAACGAAGGTGTCAGGATACCCCTCCGCATGTCCGGCAGGATAGGCCGCATAACCGCGAGCCTGTGGGCTCATAAGTGAGGGATCTTTAATCAGCCAGCGATTTGCTTCTTTGCGGCGGCCGATCCAGAGGACGTTGGGTTGCTCCTGGTCAAATGCCAGCGAGCCTTCCGTGCCATCAATCTCAAACCACATTCGATTCTTGCGCCCGGCACTTACCTGCGACACGGTCAGCACTCCACGCAAGCCCCCTTCGAAATGCAAGAGGATGGAACCATAATCGTCCGTGCTCATCCCTGCCGGCTCGGTCGCGATGCTGTCGGTCTTCTTAAAGGTTTCCACCGGCCCCTTGGGCCGCTGCCGCACCGGAATCACGGTAGCCAGATCGGCACAAAGTTCCTTCACCTTGCGACCCGTGATCCAGCAGATCAGATCCAGCCAGTGGGTGCCGATGTCCGCCACGGCGCGCATTGCGCCCCCCAGTTCGGGATCCAGACGCCAGTTCCAGTCACTGGGGTAAAACAGCCAGTCTTGCAAATATGTGCCGTGCGCGATCTGCGGCTCGCCGATCGCGCCTTTCTGAACCAATGCATGCGCTTCCTGGCAAAGCGGATAGTAACGGAGGTTATACGTCACGGCTCCAACTCTTCCCTGTTTCTGCGCCAGCTGTACCAGCGCTGCAGTTTCCTGCGTGTTCTTCGCCAGAGGTTTCTCACACATCACATGCTTCCCGGCCCGCAGAGCGGATTCGGTCTCTGGAAAGTGAAGGTGGTTCGGAGTGCAGACATGTACCACATCCACCGACCCGTCGCTCGCCAACTCCTCCATCGACTGGTATGCGCGCGGAATTCCCAGCGAACGGCATGCCTCCTCGGTCCTGGCACGCGAACTCCCCAGCACGCCCTGGATGGGGATCGCCAGCCGCCGCAACCCTTCAATGTGCGCTCTCCCCACAAAACCAGCGCCAATCACCGCTGCTCTCAAATTCACGTATAAGACCTCAACTTGAGTTCACGCAAGGCGCTGGTATTAAAAGGTCTGTGCGCCTGTTCAAATTTCAGAGATATAATCCTCGTTCACTGCGACGACGCAGCCGTTTGCTGCACCCGCGGAACCACCGCCGAATCAATCCAGGCATCGTCCTCTCCGCCGGGCACGTCGGCAAATAGCCACCAGTGCTCCACATGTTCCACCACTTCTCCTGGTCTCAATTCGACCAGAGGCCCAAGTGTTTCCAACTCGAGGAAGTCTGGGTTGGTAAAGACCTCGAAATTGCAGCCGAAATCCGGATACTGAGAACCGCTGATGACCGCCGCACGCTTCACAAAGAGATCACACCGGTTGAAATAAGCTCCCCAGCCAGCCGAGTTGTAAATGCCCGCCATCTGCTCTTTGAAATGGCCCTGGGGATTCGCAAGATGCCGCAACTGGATGTAGGAGGTGCCGAGCACCCAGCGGGGGTCGGCAAAGTCCGTGAAGGACCACATGCCGAAGACTCCCACCGGCAAGTAGTGATCCTTATCCATCGCAATCCGGGGAGAAAGCGGCAAGATCGAGCGCCCGCCTGCCCGCATCATCGTGGGCGACCACGGTGCCAACACGGTTGAGTGTGTATCGTCATTTCTTATGCGTTGTATGATCCGAACGTGCGAGCCCGTCGCCGCCAACTCGATCTCAAGTTCCTTCTGCAGGTTGGTGCCGGGAGGCAATTCCTCTCGCTGCGCCGCGAAACGAACGGTGTTGCCGCGCTCAGAAACCGCGACCGGAGTGTTGTCGGGATAATACGTTCTCTCCACTTCGGGGGAAACCCACAAGCGGTGGCCCCCGTAAAGGCGGAACTCGGAACCGCCATTCTTGCCCGCATCTTCCTTGACTTCATGGAACTGGTTCTCGCCGTTGCGAAAGCCATAGAAAAGAATCCGCGGACCGACATCGGCGGTTACGACCAGCTCGACTACCCCATTGGACAACTTGTACACATTGTTCCAGCCTCGGTATGAGAATCGCTCGAGCATGGTCGTGAAAGTTGCCTGAGCCCCTCAGGCAAGTTCCTTCGCGCTCTTCTGAATCTTGTCCAGAGCCGCCGCGATTTCATGCATATCTTCCTCATCTCCCAGCAACGCCGGCTGAGGAATCCAGATGGTTTCCCATGCTGCTTTGTGTGTCACAGGGAATTTGTTCTTCAGGAACACATGCTTCTCCTTGGCCTGCTTTCCGCTAAGGCGATTCCGGTACTTGCCGTTGCGGAACATGTGCAGCTTATGAAGCGGCGGGTAACTTGCCTGGTTGGGAATGCCTTCCGCATTCATCGCTTCTATGAGACGCTCCGTGGACAGGTTCGCGAATTGCTTTTTATTGACGTGAAAAATGTAAGCATACTGGCCGTTTCGTGTGCACCGCTCGTCCAGCTTCTGTGGCGTGATCCCTGGGATTTCGCGCAACAGGCGGTCCAAGATCCGCGAGTTTTGATGGCGCCGCTTGGTCTGCTCTTCGAGACGGCTAAGCTGCACGTTCAAAATTGCGCCCTGCCATTCGCTGAGCCGGTAATTTGATCCATAAGTAAAATGGCTATAGAACCACTCGCCAGGCATGCGGCCACAGTCGTGCACGGAGCGGGCTTGCACCTCAAATTTATCGTTATTGGAAATAATCATTCCGCCTTCGCCGGCGGTCATCAGCTTGCTGGACTGAAAACTGAATGTGCCCGCAACGCCAAATGTCCCGATGTGCTGGCCACGCCATTCGCTGCCGTGCGCATGCGAGGAGTCTTCAATTAACGCCAGTCGCTTGCGGCTGGCGATTTGTTTCAGCCGATCGAGATCCGCGGGATGTCCGCCCATATGCACCGCGATGATCGCCTTCGTTCTTGGAGTAATCGCATCTTCGATCAAGTCGGGATCGATGCAATAGGTTTCGGGATCAACATCGACCAATACCGGAAGTGCATTCGCAAACAAAACGGCGCTCGCGGTAGCGACGAACGTGAAGTCCGGCACAATTACCTCGTCACCGGCGGTAATGCCAAGACCGGCCATAGTGACTTCCAGAGCTGCGGTTCCGTTAGTAACTGCGAGCCCGTGGCGAGCTCCGTGAAACTTGGCAAAGGCGCGTTCGAACTCCAGCGTCTTGGTTCCAGGCGTCCGCCACCAGACTCGGCTCTCCAGAACTTCCTTCAGAGCTCGCTCTTCATTCTGGTCGTAATACGGCCACACGGGAAACGCCTTGTTCTTTGCCTTCTTCCCCCCGAGCAATGCCAATGCAGACATGTATTTATCTCCTCGCAACCGTTCGACTTCACAGATACGACGTTTCATCAAAAACAAAGTCAGAGTTTGCACATGCTGCGGCACTATCGTTGAAATCCGTCGTCCGCTGGCCGACTTCGTCTCAGCGGCCCGCCACTCGGTTGGATCAGCACCCAACAGTCGGACCGCAAAAGCACCCGTGCCAATTGCCGTCGATTGCGCTCATATGAGCAATCTCCTTGGCGGGGAGTGAAGAACCGCTGTTCGGTCCTCGACCGTGATCGGCGGCGCAAATCAAGCCGAGTACTACGGTAAAGCTAGAACAAGAATTTCAAAGCCACCTGCATGATGCGTGGATCTCGTGCGGACGTTACATAACCAAATCCGCCTTGACCGGTATTGTTGAAGTCCCCCGATGGATTGTTGAACTGCGCATGGTTGAAGACGTTAAACGCTTCTACCCGGAACTGCACTTCCTTTGTCTCGGAGATTTTCGTATTCTTCAGCAATGCAAGATTAGAGTTATTCAAGCCAGGACCAACGAAGAACCGGCGCATCGCATTACCGATTTGCCCCAATGGTTCCTGCATGAAATAACTTGGATTGAAGTATGGGTTACCGTGACGCGGATTGCGATCCACGTACAATTTGCTGCCATTGTCGGCATAGCTTGGTACATCTACAGGGGCTAAGAATGTTCCGCTCAGCGAATTGTCGTCCGTTTCCGAGAGCTGAATCGGCTGCCCGCTGGCGAAAGTCGTGATACCCGACAATGCCCAGCCGCCCGTGAGACTCTTCGCCAGCATTCCATTTCCAGACCACTTATCAAACGGTAATTGGATCGTATAGCTCGCCACGAAAATCTGCGGCACATCGAAGATAGATAAAGCTCGGCTCAAGCGTGGATTGTACGGATTCGTCGCATCCAAAGTCCCCGATCCGTTATCCATCGACTTCGACCAGGTGTACGCGATCATGAATCGTCCGTACCTGTCGTTATGCTGCAAGCTCGCCTGTAAGGAGTTGTAGCTGGAATTCGCCATCGACTTCATATAGGCATTGCTGCCGAAGTTTGGCCCAAACGGAGCTCGTACACCGTTGATGACCTGCCCGTTCGCAAGGTTATAAACGCCATTTTCTCCGAACGGACCACAAGTGGGCGTATTAGGTGCCAAGTTCGCGGGCTGGCTCAACTCAAGGCAGAGAGCTTGCTCACCCGGGTTCGATTCCACGAAAGTGAGTAGTTTTCGTCCCACGGTTCCGACATAACTAAGAGTCAGTACAGTCGCACCGCCAAATTGGCGCTGCAGTGATAATTCATAGTCCTGGGAATACGGCAGAGTATTTTTGTTGTAGAAGTAATTCCCTCCGCTGATAGGTTCTACCAATGCCCACGGGAAGCTCGTATCCGGATTCTTGGGCGATACATTCGCCGGTGGAAACTGGAATGGAAAGTAGCTGGGCTCGAGATTGCCCGTTGTCCGATCAATGAAGGGAGAATTGAGTAACGGAGGTGTGGGGTTTTGATAGTAGAAACCGTAGGGCGCATCTCCAATTTCTTGCTCCGTATCGGCCTGCTGAATGGATTGATAGAAGAGACCGTACCCCGCACGAATACTCGTGTTTCCAGGTCCGCCCAGAATCTTCGCCAGTAACCCATCGGTAGTTCCTGGAGAATACGCCAATCCAAATCTGGGTGCGAAGTTGTTGTACTTGGTAGGGGCGAGTGTGCGAGGAACGCCTGGATCACCTGGAACCACGAGTCCCGTTGGGGCGGTCGGGAAAACCTGGGACTGCTCGCCCACGATCAGCGTTTCGATCATATTTCGCGTGTCATACCAAGGCGTGCTGGCCTCCCAGCGCAGTCCATAATTCAAGGTGAGAGTTGGCCTTGCACGCCAGCTGTCCTGCGCATACAAGCCGTAATATTTGCTTCGTGTATGCTCAATATCGGGACTTCCCTGAATGAAGGTACTTGGAGCGCCAATCAGAAAATCCGCAAAATCGATGCCGGTTTCTGCGCCCGTAAACACGAACTGTCCGTTCTGTGCCGTGAAACCATTCAGGTCAATTTGATCGTAATGAACATCAGCGCCGAATTGGAACGTGTGAGTTCCAACAATCTTCGCGACGTTGTCGATGATCTGGAAAGTGTTGTTGTGCTGGTCAAACGTCGTGGATGGGACCCCAAAACTGTAATTGTTAAACGTAACGTTGGGCACTCCCGCCAAACTGGCGGAGATGTTGCCCAGCCCACCTGTACTATTCCATGGGGTATTGAACCCCAACGAGGACAGGGACACTCCCAAGCCCCCTTGCGGGTTTCCAATGAAATTCACATTGCGCAAGTAAACAACGCGAACATCATTGACCGTTGAAGTGCTCACTGTTGTGGTCAGACCCAGGTTGATCATCTGGGCCAAACCATAAGTAACTGCAGTGAACCCAGGAACGGTGACGGATGCATAAGGATTGGCAACGTTGTATTTGTCGGCAAAGTAGTAGCCGAACAGCATGTTTTTGCCGATATTCGCGTCGATTCGGATTCCACCTTTGTTATCCGTCAGAGTTTCATTGAATGCTGACGTTGAATACGTCGGCCCCAGCGGCCCGTTCCCATTTGGAGATGGAATATATTTCAGCATGTTGACTGCCACAGGATCCCAAGCGGTTTGCGGAATGACAGCGTTGGGAAAGACACACCCGGTGACTGGATTATTGCTGGTGCAATTACTGCTATACGGGACACCGATTCCGCTAGCGCCGATCGTGGCAGGATTCACCATTCCAGCGGTATAGGAATACGGCTCACCGTTGGTGACCGTATAGCCCAACCGCGATCCCAGAATGGTTGCCCAATTTGCCGCAGTGATGGTGGTTGCGATCGGGTTGTTGTCGGCGTCCGTCCCGCTAGAGAAGGAGCTTGCCAAGTCTGATAAGTTGCCGGAACGATCCGCGACGGACGGCACCGGATAGTACTGCGTCGCCCCCACAATCTGTCTCGTTCCCTGATAGTCGACAAAGAAGAAAAGCCTATTTTTTCGAATGGGACCGCCGAATATTCCCCCGAACTGGTTCTGAATGAAAACACCACGGGTCGGAGAGAAGTAGTTCCTTGCATCCAAATCTGTGTTCCGGAGGAAATCGAAGAGGTCACCGTGAAACTGGTTGCTCCCGGATTTTGTGACTACGTTAATCTGTCCGCCGCTGTAATTCCCATATTCGGCGTTAAAGTTGTTGGTGATAATTCGAAACTCCGCAATGGAGTCCAGGTTTGGAACGATTGCGGCTCCATTGTGTACTCCTTCCTCAGCATCGGCCCCGTTCACCATGAACCCATTGGCCTCGGGTCGACCACCATTGATGGATTGAGTCCCGTTATTCAGGCTGCCAGATATCGGGGCTTGCACAAGACCAGCAGCCGTGTCATTACCCGCGTATGGCGAGACACCGGGCTGAAGCGCCAATAGATCGATATAGGAGCGACCGTTGAGCGGTACAGAGGTAATCGTGGAACCTTCAATTACTTCGCCCATCTGAGTGCTCTGCGTTTCTACCTGCAACGTATCGCTTTGAACTGTAATGGTATTTGTTACTTGGCCAACCTCCAGCTTGATGTCAATCAGGATTGCAGAATTGGCGTTGATCCGAACTCCGCGCTCCAGAAAGTTCTTGAATCCAGACTGGTTGACAGTAACGTCGTAATGGTCAACATTGAGAGCAGGAAAGCTATAAAAACCTTTTGCGTCGGTGACGGTCGTGCTCTGCACGTTCGTCGACATGCTGGTGACGGTCACCGTGACGTCTGCCATTACAGCCCCGCTGGGATCTGTAACCGTTCCAGAGATCGAACCCGTAATGCCTGCCCAAGCAACGACTGCACTCAATAGAACAGCGGCAGCTACACTGAAATTCAAAACGGACTTCATATGTCTAGTCACGGCGGAAGCCCCCTACCCCTGAAAGATGCCCAGCCACAGCTGGTTAGTTCCTCGACTTGGTGACCATATTGACTTGCGCCCGTGAGCGTCCCGAATCAGTGAACCGATCGGGTGAATAAACCACTCCGGCGATCCCTAGACGGGAATTGCTACCCAAATGGGGACCATTCAAATGGCTCGTGAGCTTTCCTTTACCGATTTAATAAAACGGTGTAATATCATCGATCGGCGGACAGTGTCAAGGGGAATCGCTGCGAACCTGTATAAGGAGGGGCGGTGGCTCTGGCGTCGCTGGCTTCTGCGCGGGCGACGATAGCAACACAGAAACCGGCCATCGGAGGAATATTGCGGTGACTGAATCCACAGCGAAAACAAATGCTACGGTCACTATTCGAGACGTAGCAAGGGAATGCGGGCTTTCGGCAACCACCGTCTCCATGGTGTTGAACCATGCTCCTTTGGCAAGTTATATTCCGGAATCAACCAAGAAGCGCATCTTCGAAGTTGCGGAAGGACTGGGCTACCAACCCAATCCCTTCGCCCAGGCTCTGCGGAGTCATCGCAGCCATACCATCGGCGTGATGGTTCCGGACATTGCAGATCCTTACTGCGCCCAGATTCTGCGCGGGATTGAAAACAGCTTTTCGCGTTCGAGCTATCTTCCGTTTTTGGTGGATATCCAAAACAACCGCATACGGTTCAAGAAATACCTCAATGTTCTGCTGGGGCGGCGCGTCGAAGGGCTCATCATTCTCGCCAACTCGCTCTCGTTTGAGACGGAGCTTCTCAGCGTCCTGGAAAGCCGAAAGATCCCTTCTGTCATTCTGGGTCGGGAACCTGAGACCGACGCCTTGAGCTGGGTCGCCACGAACCACGACGCCGGCACCCAGCAGGCTCTCGAGCACCTCTATCGGCTAGGCCACCGCGAGATCGCGTTCATCCGAGGGCCCAGGATGATTGTCGACAGCCACCATCAATGGGCTGGAATTTGCTCCTTCGCTGCTGCTGCAGGGTTGGAACTGGATCCCAGGCTGGTTGTGACTTTAACGGATCCGTTCTCTAGCTATGAAGGGGGGTACGAACGCACAAAAGAATTGCTCGCCCTCAAACTTCCGTTCACGGCGCTGGTGGCCTTCGATGATATGACTGCTTTCGGCGCGATCCGAGCGCTCATCAGCGCTGGCCTCAGGGTGCCGCTGGACTGTTCGGTAATCGGATTCGATGACATTCCCGCCGCGGCCTTCTACAATCCCGCCCTGACCAGCGTCCGGGAACACATGGAAACCCTGGCTTCGATGGGAGCGGAGATTCTGATGGAAGCCATTCGCGCCCATCGCAAGAATACGACGGCCAGCCCGGTTCACCATAAAGTCAAGCCGGAATTGATTGTCAGGGAGTCAACTGCGCCACCCGCTGATAGTCGACGCGGATTGTGAGAATCTCGAACGGGTGGATGGGCACGGTCAGTTGATTGCCGGTAATCGTCAGCGGCGATCCCTGCGGCTGCTCGAGAAGGTTGGTCAGGATGGCGCCCGTGGGTCCCTCCGGTACCGTGAACGTCACGTTGCTGGACTTACCCGCCCACTCATACGCGTGGAAGATGAGACTGTCGCTGTCCTCCGCCTTCTTCATCGCCGTCAGCACCACATTCTCGGGTTGAACCGACGCGAAGGAGTGCTCCAGCGGCAGCGTACCAGCGTGCGCCGCCACCTGCATGGCCTGCAACGGATAGTTGTACTCATAACCATGCCGCACGGTGAGGGCCTGCTTCCAGTCGCCCGCGTGTGGATAGACAGTGTAGGCGAAGTGATGGTGCCCGCGATCGGCCTCTGGATCCGGCCAAACCGGCGAACGAAGCAGCGTTAGGCGCAGCACATTCCCCTGATCGTCATATCCAAACTTGGACTCATTGATCAGGCTGAAGCCATGCTGCCCATCGCCAAGATCGGCCCAGCGTTGTGCAGGAACCTCGAACTGCGCCTGCTCCCAACTGTTGTTCCGTGTGGTGGAACGTTCAATGCTGCCGAAAGGAATCTCATAGGTGGCATGGCTGCTGGTTGCGGCCAGCGAGAAGGCGGCCTTCAGCAGAACGTGCGTCTCATGCCAGTCGATTTCGTTCACCACATCGACTTGATCGGCTCCGGCATACAGCGCGATGTCCTGCGCGAACTTTGAGTTTTGCCAGGCGCGCGATACGCGAATCACGGCGCGTAACGGACCCTTTTCGATCAGCTGCACCGAATCCACGGCGTCGATCGGTGTCATGTGATCCAATGTGCTCGGATCGATGTTCCACGCATCGTAATCCTTGGGAGTGTCTTTAAAGGTCTGCAGTTGATTGCCGCAGGCGCCGCTGGCCAGCGACTCGAAGTTGGAGCGCTTGTCGAAGAGGCTTGTGATGCAGCCTGTTTTCGGATTTACTGTGACTCGGAGGTTCGCATTCTCCATGGTCAGCCCGCTGACTTTCAGATCGGTCACCGCCGGTTTCGCGCCGGGAAAGACATGAAGGACCGTGTAGCCCATCGAAGGCACGCTCTTAACGCTCACCAACAGGCGATACGTGTTGGTTGCTTGGTCGCTGTCGAGAACCTCTGAGGGAAGGACGCGGCCCTGCGGATCGAGGACGGACAACGGGCTCGCAATTGCGGAAGGCATCTGAACCTCCAGCGTCGCCAGCCCGGAGCGCTGCCACGCCAGAGGATTGAAGACGAACACCGGAATCCCACTCCCCGCGGACGTATTCACGTGTGCCGCTAGTGCAGTCATGGCCTTGCTGGATATCTCACTCGTAGCCCATCGCACCTGGTCATAGTCGCGCTGCGCATCTTTGTAGATGATGCCGATGCCCGATCCCGCGCCCAGATCGTGAAAATCATTGAAGGTGATCTTCTTCCAAGACTCGGTCAATGCATCGGCGGGGTACGGCTTTCCGTCCAGCCATGCCAGGGAGGCATATTTCTCCGCATTCAATGCCCACATGGAACTCTGACGCATGTTGCGTTTCTGGTTGGCTTGCGTGGTTAACACGCCGCGATGATATTCGAAATACAGTTCGCTCTTCCACGTGGGAATGCTGATCCTTCCGTCCGCCGGCGCAGGAGGCTCGGTATAGCCTTTGGCAATCGATGTATAGTCCCACTCCGGAGAGGTACTATCCACCTTGCCAGCGACATCATGAAAGTAGGCGGATGCTGTACCGAACCGCATCGGCGGGACGATTTTGTCGGGCTGCATCCAGTGCACACCCTCGTCCAAAATGGCGCGCGTGGGCCCGCCACCGTGATCACCCACTCCATAGAGATCCAGCATCTCGGTCAATCCCGGCGACTGCTTGCGCGCAGTGGCGAGATCGTCCGCCAAACGCACAGGATTCAGATCCGTGTGTACATAGTCATGGGGAAAGTAAGTCAGCACCTTGCTGCCATCTGGCGATTCCCACCAGAACAGCTTGAAAGGCAGCTGATTGGTGTCATTCCAAGCCATTTTTTGAGTGACGAAGTAATCTACGCCGGACTTCTTATAGATCTGCGGTAACTGCCAGTTATAACCGAAGGAGTCTGGGTTCCAGCCAATGTGCACATCCACGCCGTACTCCTTCTGGAACCAGCGCTTTCCAATCAACAACGAACGCGCCGTGGACTCACCATCCGGGATGTTCAAGTCGGGCTCAACCCACATTCCGCCGACAATCTCCCAGCGGCCCTCTTTGATGCGCCGTTTGATCTCCTCATTCATCTGGGGATATTTTTCGGCGATCCATTCGTTGTACGCTGCGGCCGACTGAGTATAGGTGTAGTCGGGATACTCGTTCATCAATTGCAGCGCCGTGCCGAAGGTTCGCTTCACGACATCGACCGTTTCGGTCCAGGGCCAGAGCCACGCCGCGTCGATATGGGCGTTGCCCGTAAGGTGCAGGGTGGCTTTCCGAAGCGTGGGCCTCAGAATTTCCAGTTGTTCCTGTGCGCGCCGCAGCGACGCGTCAAAGGCTCGTTGATCCCCCGCGTCGAGCGCCTTCAAATCCACCGCGCCAATGGCCTTTTCGAGCGTCGCCGTATCGGCGGAGACATTCTTGGACAGACTCGGAAGCAACATCGCGGAGGCGAGAAACTCGATGCGCACGTCGCCCGGATTGGGCCGGCTCTCAGAAAACTCGATTTTCTGCTCCGTCCCATTGAAGATCTTCTTGTCGACCGTGAGTAGTAATTTGACCGCGACCAGCACCTTTTCGCCGGGTGTTGCATGATCGAAAAGAACGATAGGCTCAAGATCGTCGCCCATTGCCACGCGACGGCCATTCAAGTAGAAGATCTCCGGCATGGGCCCGTTCGCGTCGGCGTGAAAGTTGAACCAGATTCTGGCGCCTGTGAGGTCGTATCCGTTGAGCGTGGGAGGCACGGTGATGGAGCGGCGATACCAGACAGCAATTGTCCCGGCCTCCGCTTTGGCGCGGACGATTGGCCAACTCGAGTCATCCAGATTGAGGGCTTCACCATGTGCGAGATCGCCCACATGCATCTTCCATCCGTCTGCAGGCAGCGCATCCAGGCCGGAAAGCCGCTGGATTACCGTCTGGGCCGGGCTAGAGAGGGTGCTCGCAATGCGTGCGGCTTCCTCGGTGGACTGTGTCTGGGCCGGGGCTGCTAACGCAAGAAGAAGAGCAGAGATGGCCGCTGCAAGAAGGCCGAACTTGGCAAAGCATCGGCGGCCAAACACGCTGCCTCGTGGTTTCATTTTTATTTCCCTCTTAGTTAGCGCGAAAGCGACCGGCGAGTATACACTCCCTTCGCCAGTTTGCGCAGCCCGATTCGATCTCCAGAGTTCAGTTCTCGCCAGCGTGATCCGCTTCCCGAACTGGCATTGTGACGCCGGTGTGACGCAAAACCTGCCAACACTGACAAAGTTGACATCATTGACACTTCACGCCGACTGATTTCAAATAAGTTATCTGTTTGCAACACAGCCTGGCGAATTCGGCTTACAGGTCGCCATCATCCCCGCCCCTTGCAAGATCCCTTTCGCCCAGCTGTAGCTAATCGCTACCTGGTGCTCTTCCTGCAGCTTCTCGTGAAAGTGCCG
>PLHQ01000060.1 GCA_003138975.1 Acidobacteriaceae bacterium
GTTGGACTGGCGGCGAAGGCATAGACCAGAGATCCTTGAGCTTCGTCACCGCTCATTGAGTGCCCAGCCGCCAGCCTCCAAAACTATAACCATCGAAGTTAATCGAAACTGGCCTGAACGTGATGCCGTCCGGCGCGGCGGTGCTATTGCCACCACACCTCGGGGCCATTCCCCGCTCTGTCCGTCCGCTGCACACTGAGAACACCGAGAAACAGAGCATTAAGGCCCCGCCTTCTGCGCGACCTGTGGCTGGACCGGAAAAACGGACTCGTCGCTGAATACGCTGGGATGCTCAGGGTGAAACGGTCTTGCTCCAATCGGCACAATTGGGGTGGGTGGAAGAGCGACCCGCCAGTATGGAGTCAGAAAACGAGTGTGAACTATNNGAGTCCAAGTCCCTGTCGGATTCGCGATGGAGAAGAACCATGTGGATGAGATCATGTGCCGTATGCAAAGCACTTCTAAGAAAGCCGCGATTGTGGGACTCCGTCCGTTGCCAATGCGGATGGGAGTGGCAGAGTGCCGGAGAGGATCGCGGGCAGGATCGCGGGAAACTTATCGCGTTTCCCGCGCCAACAAAAAAGTCTGCCTGAGAGTAAACGTAGCCTCTCGCCCTGAAAGGGCTGCGACGGAACCCTCCGGCGGGTGGATGTTCATGAAGCCTTCGATCTTGAAACGCATGGCCGACTCGCTCAAGATTCGCTGAACAACAAGCCGGAACCGAATTGGCTAACGTATTCCAAACTTCAGGAATTGGCTGATCGAGTGACATTGGAGTTGCAGAATCCAGGACAGAAACCGCGTTCCGGGATGGACGTGCAGAGGTTCGCTCAGGGAAAAGAGCCGACCAATTACAATCCCTAGCCGGGGGGATGGTCTACATCCTCGCCGCCAAGAAGCAGCTCAAGTATCCGAATGGCTACCGAGCCTCTCGCGAATTAGCTTTAGCTTTTGGCGCTGGTGTTCCGGTGATCCGCGCAAACATGAGATGAAAACTCTCTGTCGCGCTGCAACTTGAAGTTCCGCATCACTTCTTCAAAGGAATCGCCAGTGAGCGAGGCAGAAGGGTTGTACACCCAAGCACATTCGGAGCAACCAAAACCCCGAAAACGTATTTCCTCGATCCATACAAGCCTGCGGGGCATCCGTCTTTCAGCTTCGGTTTGTGACACGAGCCACTCTTCCTCGGGAGAATATTTTGGGGGAGGAAACCGGCAGGGGAGGAACGCATTCGACATTGATAGTGCAGTTATGATGCCAACAGACGGAGTGCAGAACCAGTAGCTTAGGTGGAAATCGGGTCGGGTCACACCATTTCTCTTACGCATACGATGTACTTCGTTACATTGTTTGCATTTTGCACAAAGCCCGCGAGATGCCGAAGGAGCAGTTTAAGCGGGAAGGAACTGACCCTGGGGAAACAGAAGCGTGCAGATTATCTATTTCAAGTTGTACAAGACAGATCTCTGTTATTGAGCAGGCAATCGAGACAGCGGCTCTGATGCTGCGGACGGACAAATCCCGGAAGAGAAGAATTAACCTAATCGCTTAGGATATGTGATACACTATAACTGATGCCCGGTCGATGATCATTTGGATAAACTGCCACCCGGAGACCATCAAATCTGAGGACTGTCGGCCTCATGTTCACGTCATCGGAGGGGGCTGTGAAGCGGTATTCAATCTCAACTGTCCGGCAGGGCCGGTAGAGCTCCGGGAAAACTACGGATTTTCGCGGCGAGAAATCAGGCCTATCGAAGCCGCCCTGACGGGTCATCTGGGGGTGCTGTGGCAAGCATGGGAGAACATTCCTGGTACTGCATGACAATTTCGNNCAAAAGCGGGCATATCGTAATTCATCTCAGCTCCAAGCTGATTGTAAGTTTCTCGCCTCACGACGTACAAGGACTGGGAAATGCTAGGCCATCGCAGCTCGACGAAATCGAGATCACACCATCAGGCTTCGGAATTCATTTTCCAAAGTTGGATGCGGATCTCTACCTTCCGGGCCTTTTGGAGGGCTTTTTCGGGTCCAAGCAGTGGATGGCAGCGAGACTAGGTCAATTTGGCGGGCAGTCGAGAAGCAAGGCCAAGAGAGCGGCTTCCAGAGCCAACGGCAGACTGGGAGGAAGACCGAGGAAAACAGCCAGAGGGTAGTCATGCCAGAATCGGAGTTGTGGATGCCAATCTGGCAGAGGACCCGGGCGCCGCTTGGGCGCATACGGCCTTTTTGGGAAAGTCGTCTGGTGAGAACCCTCCAGAAGCGGATTTGTGCAACCCGGTTGCACAAACCACGTGCGATTCCTCTTGTGGCCTGAGCGTCGCTAACTGTGATTCCGCGGCGGCACCACGACAGCGCCGCTTCTACGTCAGCGAATTCCCAGCAGCACGGCGATGTATTGCCGCACTTTCGGGAGCAGCGTTGCCTCGGCTTTGGAATGAAATTGTGCCTGGCGGCCTGCCCAGTCCAAGCTTTTAAGCTGGTCGACTACGATAGCACCTTCTACCTTATCGACTTTGACGGGCAGCGCGAAGGGATATGGTTTGCGCTTGCTCGTCAAGGGACAAACTACCGCTATCCCGCTGGCTCGGTTATAGCGTTGATCGGTCAGCACCAGTGCGGGCCTCCGCTTGGCCTGTTCGTGGCCAACCTGGGGGTCAAAGTCGATGAAGACGATGTCCCCCGCTTCGGGTACGTACGCGGTCACCATTCAACTCTTTCCTTTCCAACTTCTGGGCCCGTAGAAATCTCGGGGTACCGATTATCCGGGGTAATCTGAGAAACGAGTTGAGCCAGGGTCGGTATTTTGGTGGGCCGGCGCAGCTCGATTCGCCCGTCGCCGGCTTCGATTTCCAGGAAATCACCTTCCTTGAGGCGGGCCTCCTCGATGATCGGCTTCGGGATGCGCACTGCCAGACTATTGCCCCACTTGACCATCCGGGCCTTCATAACCTTGCTCCTTGTCCATTGACTACGATACGCGGTATACACAACAGTATATACATTGTATACTACACGTAATGTACCGCGGATCGGGACGGATCTGCTAAGCGTCCGGGCCCCAAAATCCACCCGAATTATTACTCCCGCCGCCATGATCGAGATCCTGAAAAAAGCTGAGAGCGGCAGAGCGCCAGATTCTGGCCGGGCTTTGAGCATGAAATTATTGCCCGCCTGCACACGGCGACAGCTTGCGAGCAAGATTTTGACCTTGGTGATAAAGCGCACCAAAAGAGACAACCTCAGTCTTGTGCTGAATCGACCTATCATTGCTAAGAACAATCAGTAGGAGGTACGCACATGGCAGCGAATGAGGTAGTGCTTTACTTCGACAAGCACGAGGATGCTGTACTTTTCATCCTGGCTGCCAGTTCCGTTATGTCCGCGGAAGGGCTGGTCCAAAGCAGCAGTGCAGGGGATAAGGTTGCGGAGGAGATTTGCAAAGCCAGTCGAATCACGACTGAGGGTGTTCTGAACATCACGTGAAGGGCGGCACAATTAAAATGTTTCGAAAAGCTGCGCTGCAAATAGGAGTCCCCGCGCTACTCGCGTTCATGGCATGGAATGCCTATCTTGCTGTCAACCATTTAAAACAGATGCAGAAAATTGCGGCGCTCACACTGGAAAGCTCCACGATCCAGGCGGACATCTCCGGTGTTCTGAAAGACTTGACCGATATGGAAACAGGTCAGCGCGGATACCTGCTAACCGAGAATCCTTCCTACTTGCAGCCCTACACCGACGCGAAGGGCAGGATCGGAACCGATTTTGCCGGCCTTCGTGTAGGGCTAGTTCATCGGGCGGAGCGCGAACGATCACTGGAGTCACAGCTGGAGTCTTTGGCTAACTCAAAGCAAGCTGAGATGGAGCGCTCTATTAGTTTGCGCCAACAGGGGTATCGCCACCGCGCATTCATGCTGGTGGATTCAAACGAAGGTATGGAGTACATGGATAGAGCTCGCGGGCTTCTGACTTCGCTATCTGCGGAGCAGACCAGCAGCTTCGCAAGACTCAACGGAGAGAGGAATGCTAGCCTAAGCAAGGCTTTGACAGAAACCATTGTTGCCAATTGCTGTCTGCTAGTACTGACAACATGTCTGTTTGGACTCATCCGCTACCGCGGGCAAGTGCTTCAACAGGAAGCTGCCCAGAGCAGAGAAGAGCTAGCCGTGCGCGATTTGCAGCTAGAAAAACTAACGTCTGCCCTCTCCAACCAAGCTCGCTCCAAGACCTGTGCCATCGAGGAGAACGCCCGGCTGCTATTGCAGAACTACGGGGGATTTCTACCACGACAGGGGCACGAATATGCTGAGCAGATAAGGGAAGCATCGGCACAAATGGAGCGACTCCGACAAGATTTAGTTGGCAGCTCAGGCTCCCACAGTGATGCGAAGGCAGCTTAGCAACTTATTGGCAAGGCCGCAGGCGGAGGCTGTTGGGTTTGCTCGCTGACCTCGGCGACACGATAAGGATCAGCGCACGATGGTACCGTAAAGACCCGGCCCTGAAAGCGCGCGTTTACTATCCTTATCTATGATCTATGCGAGACGTCTTTGCCGCCTTCTAGTTCTTGGATCATCGAAGGGTGCAAATAGAAAACGCAGATCCAGCGTAAGTGTCAGAGCAAACACATGGTTGACAGATTGAATCCGCAGCCAGCGTGACTTCGCCACTTGATCGGCAAAATCTCAGGCGGCCAATCTTCGTCCGTCGTCCTTCGTCCAGGGCGGACCACTACCGGTTTGCCGTCATCCGGGAGCAATCGGGATTTGGCCACTCGTCAATGCCGATATGCCGACTGGACAACAATCCCGGAGTTCTCCCTCGCATTAACCATTGCGCGAAGTTCGGAGTCACTCTGGCAGTCGACTGTGCGTGGTCTCACATTAAATGGTGATTGGAGTCACTGTTTTGCCGGAAGGCGGGTGCTATTCAAGCGAGAATCGTGCCCAGGGATGAAGAGACTCCAGCCCCGATTTCCGGTGGCCAGTGCCGAATTGCTCCCTGGCAAAAGATGACCGAGAGGTGAGCCTATGCTCCCGTCGAACCACTCGTTGTCCGGTGTCCTGCAACAGAAAGGTATTAATCGCCGCCGCTTTCTGAAATTCTGCAGCCTCATGACGGCCACGCTGGCGCTGCCTCCGCGCTACATCGCCCAGGTGGCTGCCGCGCTGGAGAAAGCCAGGAAGCCCGTGCTGGTCTGGTTGCAATTTCAGGACTGTGCCGGGAACTCCGAGTCCATTCTACGTTCCAGCCACCCTACCGTGCTGGAAGTGGTATTAGATCTGTTTTCCTGGGAATACCACGAGTTGGTGATGGCCGGCGCCGGCCACCAGGCAGAGGCAGCGCTGGAGCGCGTCGTGCGCGAGGAAAAGGGCAAGTTCATTGCGGTGGTCGAGGGTGCGGTTCCCCTCGCTGACGACGGTGTGTATTGCACCGTAGGGGGCCGGACTGCACTCGAGATCGCGCGCCACGTCTGCCCGAACGCCGCCGCCACGATTGCGGCCGGAGCATGCGCGTGGGATGGAGGCCTGGTGCGGGCTCACCCCAATCCCACTGGCGCCGTGGGTATCTCAGAGGCGGTGCCGCAAGCCACGGTGATCAATCTCGGTGGCTGCCCGCAGAATCCGGTGAACACAGCCGCCGTGCTGGTTCATTACCTGACTTTTGGCGAGTTACCCGCAGTGGACCAATACAGCCGGCCTTTATTCGCGTATGGGCGGATTATCCATGACCAATGCGAACGGCGTGCTCACTACGACGCCGGCCGTTACGTCCAGGAGTGGGGCGACGAAGGCCATCGCAAAGGCTGGTGCTTGTACAAAATGGGCTGCAAGGGCCCGCAGGCCACCTTCAATTGTCCCTCGGTACGTTGGAACGATGGTACGAGTTGGCCGGTGAAGGCTGGTCATGGATGTCTGGGTTGCGCCTCCCATCGTTTCTGGGATACCCGTTCTCCGTTCTATGACCGGTTGCCCACGGTTCCAGGCTTTGGTGCAGACGTGACCGCCGGCGAGATCGGGCTGGGACTCACCGCCGTTGTGGCTGGCGCAACCGTGGTCCATGGGATCGCTAGCGCCGTTCGTGACCGCATGCGGCCCATGCCGCCAGCAGTACCACCGCCGGCAAACAATGAGCCGCCGAGGAAGGGATAGGAGGAGCCTATGGCACGCATCGTGATTGACCCGGTGACCCGTATTGAAGGCCATCTGCGCATCGAAGCGGAAGTCAATAGTGGTGCGGTGTCCGATGCCTGGAGTTCAGGAACCATGTTCCGTGGCATCGAACTGATCCTGCGCGGCCGCGATCCACGCGAGGCCTGGGTCTGGACCCAACGTATCTGCGGGGTGTGCACCACGGTCCATGCCTTAGCTTCGGTGCGTGCCGTCGAGGATGCGCTCGGCATCGAGGTCCCGGAGAATGCCAGCCTCATCCGCAACATCATTGCCGCCAGCCAATACGTGCAGGACCACGTGATCCACTTCTATCACCTGCATGCGCTGGATTGGGTGGATGTGACCCTGGCGCTCAAGGCGGATCCGGGGAAAACTTCGCAACTGGCTGAATCCATTTCGCCGTGGCCGAAATCCAGCCGCGCCTACTTCAAGGCAATCCAGGACCGGGTGAAGGCGCTGGTCGAGAGCAAGCAGTTGAGCCTGTTCAGCAGCGGCTATTGGGGTCATCCCGCGTACCACCTGCCGCCCGAGGCGAACCTGCTGGCCGTCGCCCACTACGTGGAAGCTCTGGAGTTTCAGAGGGACTACATCCGCATCCATGCCGTGCTGGGCGGGAAGAATCCCCACCTCCAGACGTATCTGGTCGGCGGCATGTCAACCGCGATGGATCCCAATGAGCCCCAGGCGACGATCAATCCCGAGCGCATCACTTTGCTCGCCGAGTTGGCCAGCAAGGCGCAAGCCTTCGTCGATCAGGTCTACATTCCTGACGTTCTCGCGGTCGCCGGCTTCTATCGCGACTGGTTCGAACGAGGCGAGGGACTGGGGAATTTCCTCTCCTACGGCGACTATCCCCTGGGAGGCATCAAGGATTCGTCGCGTTTCTACTTGCAGCGTGGCGCGATTTTCAACCACGATCTCTCGAAAGTCCACCCGGTGGATCCCGCCAACGTTACGGAGTACGTGACGCACTCCTGGTATCAGTACGCCGGCGGCGATCAGAACGGGAAGCATCCCTATCAGGGCGAAACCAGCCCGCAGTACACCGGGCCCAAGCCCCCATTCGAGCATCTCGAAATCGACCAGAAATACTCCTGGCTCAAGGCGCCGCGCTACCAGGATCAGGCGATGGAGGTCGGCCCGCTATCGCGCATGCTGATCGCCTATGCCTCAGGGCATCCGGAAGTGAAGGCTGCGGTCGACGGTATCCTGGCCAAGCTCAACGCGCCGGCAACCGCCCTGTTTTCGACTCTGGGACGCATTGCGGCTCGCGCCATCGAAGCCCACGTGATGGCTGGACAAGTCAGCAAGTGGGTGGCGGAACTCGGCGACAAGCTGGGGCACGGCGATCTGCGGGTGCACAACGGCGAGAAATGGGATCCCGACACCTGGCCCAAAGAGGCGCAGGGCTTCGGGTTTCACGAGGCGCCTCGCGGCTCTCTCGGCCACTGGGTCCACATCGAAGACAAGAAGATCACGAACTACCAGTGTGTGGTGCCCACGACCTGGAACGCGGGACCGCGTGACGCCAAGGGACAACGTGGCGCCTACGAAGCATCTCTGCTCAAGACTCCGATCGCCGACCCCGAGCGCCCACTGGAGATTCTACGCACCATTCACTCCTTCGATCCCTGCCTGGCTTGCGCGGTGCACGTGGTCGATGGCCAAGGGCGGCGCTATACCGTGCCCTGGGTGAGCTGAAAAGGAGGCCGCAATGGCTGAGTTAAGGAAGTATGGGTGGGGTGAGGCCCATCGGCCGGAACCCGCGTTTCCTACCGTGCGGGTTTATGTGTGGGAACTGCCGGTGAGGGTCTCGCACTGGTTCATATTCCTGCTGGTAATCGTGCTCTCCTTTACCGGATACTACATGCACAATCCGTTTATTGTTGCCCAGAGCGGCACAACTTTCCTGATGGCGACGATAAGGTTCCTCCACGAGGTCGCAGGGTTTGTGTTCATTGCTGCGTTTCTGCTGCGGCTGTACTGGTTTTTCATGGGGAACAGTTGGGCGAACTGGCGGGCTTTCATGCCAGTCCATCGCCGGCAGTGGCGGGGCATGGGCAGAATGGTGGCCTATTACAGTTTCCTGCGCAAAGACCTGGTGCATCAGGTCGGACACAATGCGCTGGCTGGTGTCACCTATCTATTGATGTTCACCTTTATGCTGATCGAGATCATTACCGGCCTCACCTTGTACACACAAGTGCGCGGGAAGTGGGCATTGGGCTGGCTATTCAACTGGGTGCCGGGCGTGTTCGACATCCAGCACATCCGGCTGACTCACTTCTGCGTCATGTTTGCCTTTTTCGCGTTTGTGATTCACCACGTTTACAGCGCCGTGCTGGTGTCCTGGGAAGAGCGCAATGGACTGATCGAGAGCATCTTCACCGGCTACAAGTTCGTTCCCAAGGCCGAACTGGAAGAAGATGCGGTGCTGAGCAAGGCGGACTGAATGCCCGCGCCAGCCACCTGCGTTGTGCTCGGCTTGGGCAACACTCTGCACTCTGATGACGGTGTCGGCCCGCAGGCCATCGAGAGGCTGAGAAGCGACGCACGAGTGCCCGACGATGTCGCGCTGATTGAGGGCGGTACGCTGGGCCTGGAATTGCTTACCTACATCTGGGACTGTTCCTACCTGCTGGTGCTGGATGCGGTGGATGTTGGGCAGCCTCCAGGAACGCTGGTTCGCATGTCTAGCCAGGAACTGCAAACCTTGCCCGGCAAAGGAAGTGTGCACCAACTAGGCGTTGCGGATCTGCTGGTAGCGCTCCGGGTTCTAGCCAGTCGAACTCCCGAGGTGGTGCTGCTGGGTGTGCAACCGGCAAGCACTGAATGGGGCACAGAGTTGTCGCCAGCGGTTGCGGCTGTCTTGCCTGCGCTCGCAGATGCTGCAATCGCAGAACTGTGCCACAGACCACATAGACAAGAGGAAATAACAACCTAAAATCCGAAAGTTACGCGCGACGACAGTATCAGAAGCGACCGCAGATGAGAAATTAGTAGCCTCATCAGAATCTGCGGCGGTCGCTTTTGATACAACACTAGGACTTATCGGTGCGAATGCACTCCTTCAATTAGCAACATGATGACAATTTTGCCCACTGGAAGCGGCTTTTCAACAACTGCCGTCTCAATGTTTTGCGCTTTACAACTCAAGTCCGTTCCAGCCCGGATCGCGTCTTATGCGACGCACGGGGCGGGAGCGATGGTATTGGTGAATGTCATGCGGATCCCGTGCTTCGGCCGCAGGATGACCATCGGGCGAGCTTCGATCATTTGGCCCGGAGCCAACTGAAAATCGTATTTTCTGAGCAGATCGCTCAAAATCATAAGGATCTGCAGCATCGCGTAATTTCCGCCGATACAGCCTCGCGGTCCGGCTCCGAAGGGAAGATAGGTGAAGGGTGTGCGCAGCTTCTCGTTTGCTTTGCTGAAACGCTCCGTATCGAAGTTCTCAGGATTCTGCCAGTAGCGCGGAGCATGGTGCGCACCGTACACATACACAATGACCGTCGATCCGCGCGGTATGGCGACGTCGCCTACACGGTCGTCTGCAACAGCCATGCGGTCGACCATCCAAAATGGCGGGTAGAGGCGGAGCGCCTCTTGAATGACCTGAGTCACAAATTCGAACTTGGGAACGTCGCTGTGGCTCAGGGGCGCTTCGCCGAGCACGGAGTCAAACTCCTGCCGTACGCTCTCGAGACAATCCGGACGCGAGCTCAAAAGATAAAGAAGCCACGATAGCGCATTCGACGATGTTTCATGTCCGGCAACCAGAAGTTGCATGCTCTCGCTCAGGATGAGCTCATCGCTCATGCCTTTGCCATCGCTGTAACGCGCATCCATCAAAGTCTGCAGCAGATCGTGGCCGGGTGGTTCGTTGCGGCGCTTCCTTATGTATTCGAGCAGAATGGCGTCGGCGCGGGTTCGCATGTCTTCGTGTCTGCGCAGTTCGCCCGAGACGGCGAACCAGGGATTCAGATAGGGCTGAAGGGTTTGCCGGACAATGAATTCTTGGACGGTGCAGATGGTATGGCTGACAAGATCGATGTCTTCATCCTTCAACCGTGCGCCAAATAGCGATCGAGCGACCATCGCGAAGGTGATTTTCATGAGGTGGGGGTAAATATCCACGGGGCCACCGTGGATCTGCCTGTCGAAATCGCGCAGCGACTCGGCAAGGGAGTCCTGCATGATTGAGGACAACGCATCGAGTTGCTTTCGATCGAAGCCCGTCTGGATGAGACGGCGCTGCGTGCGCCAGGCTTCTCCGTGGGTCGTGAGCAGGCCTTTACCCAGGAAGTGGCCCATTCGCTTCACTTGAATTTCGGATTTCTGGTAGTTCTCCGCATTGGTCTTCAACACGTGCTGAATGACAGCGGGATCGATGGTAACCATCGCCTCCTTGAGACCACCCAAACGGATCCAGAATGTGTCGCCGAAGATTTCGTTGTACCGGGACAAAACCTGCACCGGATTGCGGGCCATTGCGCGAGAATCCGCAAAGCAGCGGAGTCGGGAAACAACGGGGACAGGCATTGAGGAGCTCATACCCAGTCGTCCTGATACTTGCCTCGAACCGCAGGAGATTTCATGTCACTTGAAAGAAGTGCTAGCTGGCCCATACAAGAAAAGATATGACGCTCAAAATCAGTCTTCATTCCCCAGTTGCTTCAAAAGTATCAGATGATGCTGGATTGCCAGAGTCATGGTGGAGTGCTGCCTATAGGGAACCCCAAACTCTTTGGCAGTCTCCTTCACGATCCTAGTCAGCGGAGCATAGTGGGTATGACACACGAAAGGACACAGGTGATGGACGACGTGATGGTTGAGCCCGCCCGCGAGCCAACCTACAAGCGGGTTTTCCGTCGCATAATCGGCCGTTGTCGCGAAGATGTGATACACGCCGTTTTCAAACTCGCCACGATCCGAGGGAAAGTAGGTGCTGTCGACGGTGTGCGTCGACTGGAATACGAGCGTTACCGTTAAACCGACAATCAAATGGACCAGAAGGAACGCCCCGGCGACCAGCAGAGGCGATTTTCCCAGCACCATCACCGGCAAGATAAGCATATAAGTGAGGTAGAAACCCTTGCCGGCAAAGAGAATGGCATATTCGCGCAGAGAATGTTTAGTGCGTCTCAGATATTCATGGGGCGGAAAGAAAAAGCACTGGAAGTCCCTAAAGAACACATAATCGAGAGAGAACATCGCGTAAACGAACAGCGCGTAGATGTGCTGGAACCGGTGCCATGGCGCCCGGGGTTCATAAGGCGTAAAGCGAAAGATGCCGCGTCCTGAAAGCGCGTCATCTTCACCGTGGAGATTGATGCAGGAGTGATGACCCCGATGATGGAGGATACGCCACATGTACGAGCTCATTCCGCACAGATCGAAGACATAGTTCAGGGTTTTGTTGACGTGCGACCGAGACGAGATGGCGTTGTGATTGCTGTCATGGGCGATGTTCAGCAAAAGGAATGTCTGCGCGAGGCCGCCTAAAAGGTAGAGGGCGACAAATTTCCATGAGCCGGGCCTGAGCGTATACAGAGCAATCCATGCGCCCACGAGGACTGCCAGACCCATAGCGATCTTGACCCACATTGTGCGGTCCGCTTTGGGAGAAATGCTCTGATCGGCAAAAAACCCATCCAGGCGGCTACGCAAGACTTTCGGGAATGAAGACGCACCGGCCGATTCGATAATCTGCGAAGCTGAAGTTTCCGATGGTACAAGATCCGCGATGTCCGGCTGATGGGCAATCACCGCTTCGGGTTGGAACGTCACCGGCGTCTCCGCGATCATGGTAATGGGGACCCGATTCGTTCCATATGCCGCATTCGTAGCCCTGACCCGTAGCGAAATTGTTGCCGCGCCCGTCGACAGTCTCGCTGCAATATTTTAGTGCGAGCCATTAAGGGCAATCAAGAAAATTCAGAACGGACAAAGCATGGATGCTGGTGCCTCATCCCAGGAAGCGATGACGCGTGGTATTGTGCAAACGTTTTGCTAATATACCAATCAATGAACCTTAGTGAACGGGGCCTCCTGCATGTGGTATAGGAGCTCCACAAGTCTGCTTCGCGTCCTGTGCGGCAAAAAGGAGAACGTCCGTTCCCCAGCTAATCGAGCGACGCTTGTGGTGAGAGACAAATTACGCGTACATTCTCACAGTACCACATTCCAGGTCTGCACTGCGATCTGCACTTTGAGACTCAATCATGTTTCACCTCGCTCGCTGGCGAGGTATGTTTCGTTTACTGACTTGCGTTCTATTCGACCTTGGAGGATCGCTGATTGATGACGGCGTCAATTCTGGACCACCTGGACAGGCTGGCAGATGAGCACCCGGACAAACTCCGTTATTCATACCTTGACGTAAACGGCGATCCGATCGAAAGCTACACCTACGCGTCGTTTCTCCACCGAACGCAAGCGATCGCCGGACATTTGCTGAAAAAGGGTCGTTTCGCGGCGGGCGATCGGGTTCTGCTTGCCTACCCGCCGGGGCTCGAAATGATCTGCGCATTTTTTGGTTGCGTGCGCGCCGGATTGATCCCCGTGCCGGTCTATCCCCCCAGTTCGCGCGGCTTCCAGAGCGCCCTATACAAGACGGTCCACATCGCAAAGGATTGCCAGGCGGCTGGGATCTTAACCAGCAGAGATTACCACGCATCTCTCAAGACGAATCTCGCCAGACGTGGAGTCTCGGCGTCGGGCGTCGACGTAGATTACATTTCCGGTCTTCCGTGGATCGCCACGGAAGATTTCGTGGACACGATTTCGGACCGACCACCTGTCGATCCTTCGAAGATCTTGTTTCTCCAGTACACGTCGGGTTCGACGATGGNNTGGCTTCCGCAGTATCACGATATGGGACTGATCGGGTGCTACCTTTATCCAGCACTGAAAGGTGGCACGACGTACGGGTTCGCTCCCATGGACTTCATTCAGCGGCCGATCCTGTGGTTCAATGCGATAACGACCTACCACGCCACTGCGGCGGCTGCCCCCAACTTCGCCTACGACTATTGCTTGCGCGCCGGGAGGCTTTCCAAGGAAAGCCTGGAGGCTTGTGATCTCAGCTCGCTTCGCGTATTGATGTGCGCCGCAGAACCCGTAAAACCGGATACCTACACCCGGTTTCTAGAAGCGTTTCAGCCCTATGGACTCAAGTCCGAGAGTTTCTATGTCGCCTACGGGCTGGCCGAGAATACTTTGGCGGTCTCACTGGGCGGTCGCAATATCGTTTCCGTCAACAAGCGTGCCCTGGCGCTGGGGAAGGCCCGCATGATTACCGAGGTCTCAGAAATCGGCGGCGCCACGCAGATTGTCAGTTGTGGAACCTCGCTCCCGGGTCTCGACGTTAAGATCGTGGATCCGGAAGGACATTTCGCTCTTAAGCCAGAGCGCATCGGCGAAATTTGGGTCGCCGGAAGCGGTAAGTGCCAGGGTTACTGGAATAATCCTGAATTGACCCTGAAGCAGTTTCGTGCGCGGCTCGTCGACGATACTCCCTATGACGACGGCTACCTTCGGACCGGCGACATAGGATTCATCCACGACGGCGAACTCTACGTCTGCGGCCGCATCAAGGACATGATTATTCTCCGCGGGCAAAACTATTACCCGCAGGACATTGAGAACGTCGTGGAGAAATCATCCAGTCTGATCCGGCACAATTGCGTCGCCGCGTTCCAGGTTCAGGAAGACAGCGAACCTGCGCTAGCAATCGTCGCCGAAGTCAAAAATCCTAGGGCGCTTCCCGAAGCACGAAAGATTGCCGCCGCGGTCCGGAATTATCTCAACGTGGAAGTGGCGGTGATTTCCCTCATCGCGCCTCGTGCGATCCCGAGAACGAGTTCGGGGAAGATCATGCGCCATAAGACCAAACAGATGTGGCTGCAAGGTCAGTTCACCGTTCTCTCCGACTTTTCACGGGAGAAGGACGCCGGGAACTCGGCGTCCGATTCCGACATGCATTCCACTTTCGCCGAATTGAAAGCCAGATACAACCTGACAGGTCAGGAATCGTACAACCTCGTCGAAGCCGGCCTGGATTCCCTGGATCTTGTTGTGTTCATGCATGAACTCAAGGAACTCCTGAAAGATAAAGGCGCCCAGATTCTGGCGAGGCAGGTAGATATTGGTGTCATTCAGCGTGTCAGTGTAGCCGAGTTGTTTGCACTAGCCGAACAACTGGAGCGCGCTCCCGAAGAGGCGCTGGTTCATCTGCGCCATTCCCTTGCGGCTTTCCGTGAAGAGCAGTGCGGGGTTGAGAAACGAATGATGAGCAACGACAGGAAGCTCATCTTCGAGCCTCCGGTGCCTGCGCCCATGCCGGAGATACCGATGCTGAAACAGGTGCTGCTCACAGGCGGGACCGGCTTCATCGGGCCATTCCTCATAAAAAGCTTGCTGGAACAGACACGGGCGAAGATCTATGTTCTCGTCAGGTCTTCCGACGAAAAGCAGGGCAAGCAAAGACTGAGAGCTGCGATGGAGTCAATGGGACCATGCGGGGCAGGGCTGATGGAGATGTTCGAAGCCCGCGTGATCCCCGTCTCCGGCGATCTCGGGCAACCCAAGCTGGGCCTGATGCAGGATGTGTGGGATTTTCTCGCGAGTGAAATCGACACCGTGTTCCATAACGGTGCAACCGTGAACTACCTGTTCAATTACGACCTGATGCGCGACGCGAACGTGCTGGGAACCAATGAGGTCGTAAGATTGGCGTTCGAGGGAAGGCCCAAAGAGTTCAATTATGTNNGACCTGAACGAGAATATGGAGCTTCTCGATTTTGGGTACAGTCAATCGAAATGGGTAGCGGAACAAGTGGTTGTCGACGCGCGCACCCGGGGACTTTCCGCGCGGATTTTCCGGCCGGCTCTCGTGAGTCCTTCCGTCACGGGCGGAGGTAACAACTTCGATATCGCCGTTCGCTTAGTTGCCTTTATGGTGAATCACGGCATTGGCGTCGACACTCTCAACCAGGTCAGCTTTGTTCCGGCCGACATTGTGGCGAACAATATCATTGCGATCTCTACCACTCCCGGTACAGCGAATAAGACTTACCATGTCACTCGGGACGATTATTCGAACATGATGGATATTACCGGGCTTATTACCAAAGCAACTGGCCGGCAATTCGAAAGATTCAGCCTTCCCGATTTCGTTCCCGAGCTGATCCGGAGATGCCGGAAGGAAGATCTTCTCTTTCCCCTGCTCGATTTTCTGGTGGGCTCTGTCGACAACATCTCCGCGATGGAGTTCAAACGGTATGACAGCTCTTCCTATCAAATGGCCCGGGATGCCTCCGTGTGGGGCAAACCGGACCCGTCTCTGGAAGATACGGTCAACGGCATTCTGAAATTTATGTATCGCAAGGGGATCATTTCGGTCGCGGCTCGTGAGGTCAACGCGGTGTCACC
>PLHQ01000180.1 GCA_003138975.1 Acidobacteriaceae bacterium
CAGAGGTCGGTCTGACGCATATCGACGCGGTGTTGGAACATGGCGAATAGCCAAATATTTACCTGGCGCATTCAGCCCGTGCAGATATGTACCGCAGGCGCGGCAGGACAGCTGAGGCTCGGTCCTCTTATGAGAAAGCTCTGGCGCTGACCCAACAGGAACCAGAGCGGCAATTCCTGCAGGAGCGGATTCGGCAGTTGAAATAAAAAGATGGAGTAGCTGTCGATTTTCGGTCTCCCGAACGACTATCTGATAACAGAACGATGAGCTACGGCTCTCTGAGTCACAGGAAACAAGGAGGAATGGATGAAATACATCTGTTTGGGATACATGGAGCCAGGAAAATTCGAAGGGATGACCGAGGACGAGCAACACGCAATGTTCGACGAATGCTTTGAGTATAACGACCGTCTGCGCGCCAACGGACATGTTGCTGCCGAAGTACCTCTTCAGCCTACGGAGACCGCCGTGACCCTGTACTGGAAAAACGGCAAAGTCGCGACGACCGACGGCCCCTATGCGGAAACCAAGGAACAGCTCGCCGGCCTTCTCATCCTTGAGGCGCGAGACCTCAATCATGCCATTCAGCTTATCTCGCAGCATCCAGGCATGAAGTTAGGAACGAATGAGATACGGCCGGTTGCGGATTTGAGCGAAATCATAAAGGAGAGCGAGCGGCGACGGCGAAAGGATACCTCGCGATGAGGGCGGCCACGAGGGAAAGAATGATTGAGTAAGTGCAGTGGAAGGCCCTTAGGGCTTTGCGGGCAGCGGCTGCCAGAGCTCAATCTTATTCCCATCCAGGTCATAGATCCAGGCAAAGCGACCGTAGGATTCATCCATTCGTTTGGCGTCAATCTTTACTCCTTCTTGTTTTAAGCGGTCGAGCAAAGCATCCATATCGTCCACGATGTAGTTGATCATGAACGGTGCGGGGCTGGGATCGAAATACTTCGTGGAGGCGGGAAAAACAGTCCAAACTGTAACGTGTTCCTTTTGCGGGTCGTCGTGTTCGCGCCACGGAAGCATCGCGCCTTGGCCTTTGTCAGCGAGTCCAAGATGCTTCGAATACCATTCCCGCATCTGATCACGATTAGCGGATTTGAAGAAGACACCGCCGATTCCAAGGATGCGCCCGCGCTGCTCCATTTTGACAGGCGGCTTCGACTTTTCAGGTTGCGGAGATTGCACGTCCTGTCCTCCTAATTGAGCGGGCCGAGATGAGCAACAGCGAGCCGAGCGCAATCGTGCTCCACGGTATTCCTTGCATCGGCGGATTATACATAAGTTTCGATTCGAATGGAGAAAACGGTTCGCTCAAGGTTCGCCGCGATTCACCCTTTCTAGATCGCGCATGAGGTCTCGAACTGGCTCGGCATCGCCCGTAGAGAACTAGGCTTGCGGGATCGCAAAGTATCCCAGATTGCGTGTTCATGGGCACGAGGCGCGGATGACTCCTGCAAAACGCCGTAGGCATCCGCAAATAGTGCCATCCTCGTCGCCCTACTAGCTGTTGCGTAAAGGACCGCTTGCGGGGGCGGCGACGCCGCGCGAACGCGAGCGTCAAATAGCGCCGAAGAAAGCCCGTCATTTTTCTCTGAAGATCACATTCGAGGCTCTGGGCATCAAAGCGTTTGCGGGGATTGGTGACCGAGTCTATTGCGCGACTGCGCTCCTAGATATTCTCGAAGAGCCGGCCCGTCTCAAGCCAGCTCCCAATATGCAGCCCTGAGGGGTGTCTCAACGTAATGAAACGCTGCCCGTTGCCCACAGCCTCACTTCCGAGATGCCGACTCTTGAGCACTAATCCGAGCGGGCTTTAACGCAGGGTCTGTGCACCGACGTTATCCGGATGTGCAGACGGAAATCCTCATCATGTTCAATGCCAAAACTCTCACCGTTGGTGATAAGCGATGGCTATTTCTGGCGCTTCTCAAAGACTTCCTTGACGACGGGAAGAGCAGAGAACGCGTTCGGCCAGCCCGCATAGAAAGCGATGTGCGTCACAACTTCGGACGCCTGTGGTTGTGTCAGACCGTTGTCCATGGCACGGTTCAGGTGATACGTGATCTGTGCGACCTGGCCCGAAGCAATCAGTGCACTCACCGTCACAAGGCTCCGGTCACGAGGTGCGAGCGCAGGCCGCAGCCACAAATCGCGGAAGAGCAGGTCGGTGGTGTTCTGAACAAGACCCGGCGAGACTTGCCCGAAGTTGTTGCTCACCTGGGTGGCTCGCTTCGCCTCAGCATCTTCGTTTAGCGGTATAAGTTTGCCTGTCGCGGGTGGAAGTTGGTCGATTCCAATTTTGCGTTGATGAAAGATGTCCTTCGCCACAGCAATGGCGGACATAGCATTTGCCCATCCTGAGTAGAACGCAAGGTGAGTAATGATCTCCGAGAGCTCGCTGGGTTTCACGCCATTGTCGAGTGCGAGCGCAAAATGAAACGGCATCTCGATCGTTTGGATGCGCGCTATGAGAGCAGCCACGGTCACAATGCTGCGGTCCCGCGGGGACACTTCCGGGCGCTTCCACAAGCCGTTAAGGAGCGGTCCTTTCGTGTAGTGCTCTAGCGCAGGCGATACCGCTCTCACATCGTCATAGCTCAATACTGAAGGCAGCATGTTCGATTTTCTTGTCTCTGTCATCTTGTTCTCCTGGGCAGGGGCGGCGGGTGCTTCCCACAATGCGGCGACGTTAGTAGTGCTCCCATGTGACGGACCAGTGTTCGTCCGACCGAGCGGACCGGATGATGAGGTGTCCGTCTGCGGTGAATTCGAACTTACGAGGCAGGTCTTTGCCGACCAGCAAATCGCGTGTAACCGATCCCTGCACGTGGTGCGTCACCCTGCGCGTGATCTCATCGACTTCGTAACTGCCGAACGAGGCCTCATACCCGTTCAGCACGTACTCGTTCGATAGAGTGTTCGCTGACTCTGGATACATCAACTGCACGGACATGTGCCCATCACGCGTGTAGATCATGCCTTTCGGCTGCGGGATAGGCGCGGACTTTCCATCGGGACCTGGCGCATCGATGTGCACTAGATGCCAAGCCCCAATGAGCTTCTCCTTCGCTCCGCCGCTACCATTGATCTTCTTCTCAGATTGGGCATGCACGAAGATAGAGAAAGCCATGGCAGCAACCAACGTGAAGCCATAGATGGCCTTGGTCGGAATTCGCGTCCTTTGAGCGCCGCTCATCGGCCCACCAGCTGTTCATGAAACTTCGAATAGCGAGCCCCTTCAAGCTTGACCTTCGAGGAAGCTTCTTCCAGGGCGTGCACATCCTCTGCCGTCAGCTCTACGCTTGCTCCGCCGAGGTTCTCTTCGAGACGCGAAAGCTTGGTCGTGCCGGGAATGGGAACAATCCAAGGCTTCTTCGCAAGCAACCACGCAAGAGCAATTTGTGCGGGCGTTGCCTTTTTCTTCTTTGCAAACTCGGTAATCACATCGACCAAAGCCTGGTTAGCCTTGCGATTGTCCGCACTAAACCGCGGCACAGTGTTGCGGAAGTCGGTACTCTCGAACTTCGTCTCAGCGTCGATTTTCCCGGTCAAGAAACCCTTACCAAGCGGGCTGAACGGAACGAAGCCAATGCCGAGTTCCTCAAGCGTAGGCATCACCGTCTTTTCCGGTTCCCTCCAGAACAGCGAGTATTCGCTCTGAAGGGCGGCGACGGGCTGCACCGCGTGGGCGCGACGGATCGTCTTCGCACTCGCTTCTGAAAGGCCGAAGTGCTTTACCTTGCCTTCTTGGATAAGCTCCTTCACCGCTCCGGCTACATCTTCAATCGGAACGTTGAGGTCGACGCGATGCTGATAGTAGAGATCGATGGCATCCACCTTGAGCCGCTTGAGCGATGCCTCGGCGACCTGCTTGATGTGCTCGGGCCGGCTATTCAAAGCGCTCCACTTCCCGCCGTCATCAGGATTCGCCTCCCAGCCAAACTTCGTCGCGATCACCACGCGGTCGTGGAACGGGGCAAGAGCTTCACCGACAAGCTCTTCGTTCAGAAGAGGGCCATAGACTTCAGCCGTGTCGAAGAACGTGACGCCGCGCTCTACCGCAGCATGCAGCAGGGAGGTCATTTCCTTCGTGTCTTTCGGAGGCCCATAAGACCAGCTCATCCCCATGCAGCCAAAACCCAGGGCTGATACTTCCAGTCCGCCCGTTCCCAATTTGCGTTTCTGCATAACGATTCTCCTAAGCTCTGTTGAAAGTTCTGTTGAATGCCCGCCCGAAACTTGACCGCGAGTACTGGTGGTCGCAGATCGAAGTCACGGGCCTGACAAAAGACTAGGCTTCTATCGTTCATGACACAAGACCGTTGCCATCGCAAGGAGTTATGAGTAGAATTCATGAATCATGAGGAACGATTTAGGAGTACTTTCAGCATTCGCAATTGTTGCGGGAGAACGTAGCTTTACCCGTGCCGCCATACGGCTAGGCGTCTCGCAATCTGCGCTCAGCCATTCCATTCGGGGTCTCGAAAAGAGGCTAGGTCTTCAGTTGCTCGCGCGGACCACACGAAGCGTCTCCCCCACAGCCGCCGGGACCGCACTTCTCCAGGATCTCGCGCCCGCCCTAGAGCGGATCGAGCGAGCTGTAGCTGAAACGAGAAAGCAAAGGGAGAGTCCGGCAGGCCGAATTCGACTCATCATCCCGCGAACAGCTACGCAAATGGTGATTCTGCCGAAGCTCGCTCGGTTCGCACGCACCTACCCTGAAATCGTCTTGGAGGTTACCTCTTCCAATGACCCGGTCGATCTTGTAGCGGGGGAGTACGACGCCGGTGTTCAGCTTGGCGAGTTCATCCAACGGGACATGATTGCCGTTCGGGTCACCCAAGAGATGCGTCTCGCGGTCGTCGGATCGCCGCAGTATTTCAAGTCACGCAATATTCCCCGAGATCCTCAAGACCTCAAAGATCACTCCTGCATAGGTTTTCGCTTTAACAACGGTCTCTATCGGTGGGAGTTCGAGAAAGGCCGTAAGGCACTGACGGTCAGCCCCCAGGGGCCCGCGTCCTTCGATGATCCGGACTTGGTAATCCAAGCAGTGTTGAAGGGCGTAGGAATTGGAACGGCGATGGAAGAAACTCTCAGGAGCATGATTTCAGAGGGACGCTTGATTCAAGTCTTGAGAGATTGGTGCCCAACATTCCAGGGCTATTTTCTTTACTACCCGAGCCGTCGAAATCAGCCTGCTGCTCTGTCCGCCCTGATTGACACACTCCGACTATCGGATTGAACGTCCGTCCTCCTGCTCTTTCTAGTCGTTTGCTATTACCGATAAGCGCTCCTCTCGTCATCAAGGAACCAATGGAACGTAGCCAGCGACGGGTCCGTGTTTGACGGCCCCATCACCGATCGAAGGTCATTTTTCGCCCGGCCTCTGCCGTGTGAAAGCACACCAGAAATTATGGTCCAATAAGGGTCCACGAACTGTTTCCCAGGGTCATTAAAACGTTTTTGTAGCGCCATCCGTGCCGCGTGTTTTCAGTCAGTTACGGTTGAAGATTTCGCTGTCACCGACTAAGCTGCGCCACCACAAGGAGGCCTGATGTTGTATTTGTCAGGCCACAACGATCCGGATACGAGGGACGTGGCGGAAGTGTCTGAATTCTTGCGTCCCGGCGATGCTCGGCATTCCTTGCCGGACAGAGCCGAAGGTTGGTGGTTCAAATCCATCCCCGCAACCAATCCTAAACCTCCACATGTTCTCGGAAATGTCATTACCGATACTTAGCCAAAACACGATGGTGGACGCGCAAATAGCTAATCTCGCTATTTTCGATTACCATAGATTGTGAAAATAGCGCGGAACGCTATTTTCGACCCTAAGAAGGCGGATGTGTACAACGCTGCCAACATTCCCGGCAAGAAAGTATCGCAGGGCAGTTATTTAGCTGAAATCGAAATCTTTCTGAACGATTTCGATCCGAATGCGGCGCGGCTTGAGCTCTGTGCGGACGGAATCAACGGCAGCGCCCCCTTCCGACAGGAGATGAAGGGCGTTCGCCAACTGGCCGACGTCTCGGGTGGCTACGTTTACAGCGCGGCAAAGTAAGGACCGGCTCTGGAAATACCAGACTTAAGACCGCGCAAACTGGAACCTTCTTGCGGAGCCCGGACCCATCTCTAGAGATTCGACTCGCTGTGTGAGGAGCCGAAACCCGCGCCCATTAAGTCATTCCATCCTGCTAAGATGATCCTCCGGGGGGGAATACATGCTAAATCTGTCAACCATAGTGAGTCAGTTACAAGCACAACGCAAGCAGGTCCAATCTGAGCTCGGTCGCCTGGACGCAGCAATCAGTGCGCTTCGGGGATCAGACACCGGCAACGGTTCGGGGACAATTCGAGTTGCTTCTTCCAGACCACGCCGCACCCTGTCCGCAGCAGGCCGTAGGGCGATTAGTCTCGCACAGAAAGCACGCTGGGCGAAGAGAGCTGCAAGTGGGCAGGCAGGTACAACGAAGCCTAAGCGTACGATGTCAGCCGGTGCTCGTAGGAAGATTGCAGCCGCCCAGAGGGCACGATGGGCAGCGTGGAAGGCGAAGCAGAAGAAAGCGGCTTAGACCACTGGAAGCAGCCATATTGCACAACGGCCCGCCCAGGCAGATTAGCCGAGGCGGGCTTCGGTGTTGGTGGAGAAGAAAGTCCCGTTCGTTAGCAAGATGACTGTCTCGTAAGGTAACCAAGGAATTGCTTACCGAGCTTGACCGAGGCAGTAGGAACTCAAGCGGTGACAAGGCCGACTGACTGCCAATCAGTCGACAACCGCGGTTTTCCTGGAGTTTTGGGCAATCCTGGATTGAACCCTAGTAATGAGACACTCGGAAAAGGCACACTGTGCAGGGAAAGGAACTGCAAGTGGCAAAGAAACGAGTGGGGCGGTACCCGAAGGAATTCCGCCGCGTGACAGTGGAGCGGCTAAAGAGCTGCGATAACATCGTGGCGCTCTTGCGAGAACTGGGCGTGCATCGGCGCCTGCTTTACAAGTGGCGAGACCAACTGGAGGCGGCCGAGATGCCCGAGGGATCTCTGTCGCAGAACTCACGGGAATCCACGCTGCGCAAGGAGGTCCATCAGCTGAAGCGGTTGCCGGCCGACAAGGCGGTGGAAGTCGATTTTTTCAAAGGTGCCTTGCAAAAAGTCGAGGCTCGACGCCAGCGGAGCGGAAACTCTGGCGAGAAGGCATCTACGACGAGGTGCGGGAAGTGATGCCGATGCAAGGCAGCATGAGTGTCGAGCGGATGTGTCAGTTAGCGCAGGTGAGCCGGGCGGGGTTGGCATTCGGAAAGAGACCAGCTCCGGAATTTCAACGCGAATCGACGGCTGCCGTAGGGCCAACAGCAGGCTGACGAAAACCTCGGCTTAGATTGAAGGCTGTGTTTACCAAACCGACGTGAGAGAACGCCTGAGGAAAATTGCCTAGCAAACGCTTTGCTACTGGATCATATTCTTCGGAAAGTAGCCCGACATCGTTACGAATATCCAGCAGGCGTTGAAATATCCGGACTGCATCTTCATGGCGGCCTTGCAACAGATAATTGTCCGCCAACCAGAAAGTGCAGGCGAGAAACTTGCCCTCGCCGTGCGGTATACCATCGACGGCGGGGTCTTGCGTGTACCGCCCGACAAAGCCATTGTCCATGAGATGTGTTTCAATGGCTTTAACAGTACCGATTACGCGCGCATCGTCCGCTGGGAGGAAGCCGACCAGAGGCATCATGAGGAGACTGGCGTCGAGGTGTTTCGAGCCGAAATACTGCACAAAGGAATTGAGGCCCGCATCGAAGCCTTGCCGGCAAACCTGTTCGTGGATGGTGGTCCGAAGCGTCTCCCATCGCGCGATATCTCCCGAGAACCAGCCCTGCTCTGCGGATCTGATCGCGCGATCGACGGCAACCCACGCCATCATCTTGGAGTGAACGAAATGCCGGCGCGGACCGCGCATTTCCCAAATGCCCTCATCGGGGCGACCCCATGCGGTCTCAAGGAATTCAAGCAGCAGCTGTGCCACGTCTTCACCTTCGTCCTTCGGCGGCTTGAGCCCTGCTTGGCGACATTGAAAAAGAGTATTGGCCACCTCTCCGAAAATATCCAATTGAAATTGCTTGTAAGCAGCGTTGCCGGTCCTTACAGGTGCGGATCTCTCGTAGCCTGAGAGCCACGGCAGTTCCAGCTCCGTGAGCCTGCGTTCGCCGCGAAGGCCATAGACGATGTTGAGTTCTGAAGGGCTACCGGCGACGGCTCGCAAGAGCCATTCACGCCACTCTCGCGCTTCAGCGTGATATCCGGCACCGAGCAGGGAGTGTAGGGTAAGCGTTGCATCACGCACCCAGCAAAAGCGGTAGTCCCAATTTCGCACGCCGCCCAGCAACTCTGGAAGCGAAGTCGTAGGCGCTGCCGCGATCCCGCCTGTGGGCAAAAATGTCAAGGCTTTCAGGGTGATCAGCGAGCGCAACACCGCGTCCCGCCACTTGCCGTGATAGGAACAGCGATCAGACCATTCCAGCCACCAGTTCTGCGTGTCTTGAATAGCTTTATCAATGTTCATCGGTAAAGGTTCATCCTGGTGTGAGGGATACCAGGTAAGATCAAACGATGCCTTCTGTCCTTCAGCCACCGTGAACGTTGCGACGGTTTTGAAGTTTTCCCCGCGAAGCGGCACTTGGGTGCGCAAACTGAGCTTATCCGGACCAGCAATTGCGGAGATTCCATGATCGGTACGTCGAACCCAGGGCACCACCGAACCGTAGTCGAATCGAATCACCAGTTCGAGGTTCATTCGGACCTGTCCTGTGGTACCGACGACCACCCGCAGAAGATCTGGCATTTCATTGCGAGGCGTCATGCAGTCGATGAGCGTGACCGATCCGCTTTCGGTGTCAAATTCGGTCTCGAGAATAAGCGTTCCTTCGCGATAGCGTCGCCGAATACTTCGGATCGGTTCTGAGGGTGAGATGGACCAATGCCCGTTGTCAGCAGTTCCGAGGAGCGCCGCGAAACAGGCAGCGGAATCAAAGTGTGGAAAACAAAGCCAGTCGATCGAACCCTGTTTTGAAACCAAGGCTGCTGTGTGGCAGTCGCCGATCATGGCGTAATCTTCGATAGGGATGGACAGGAGTCGCCCTCCGTCAAAATCGAATCGGATTGGTTCGAGACTCTTATTAGAACATGTAGTTCGTCTCGAGGATTATCCGACGTGCACCAATAGCGAGACACTAACAAAGACAAGGTTCTTCATACCGAAGCTCCGATCAAGACTGCATGGTTTAAATGCGACCGAGAACGAGGAGAATAACAACGATCAAAAGGATCAGCCCCACTCCTCCGGTCGGGTAATAGCCCCACTCTCTGCTATGCGACCATGTTGGGAGCACACCTAAGAATGCTAAGACGAGAATCACGATCAATATAGTTCCAAGCATGTTTTCACTCCTTGCTTTCCACGCAAACGAGCGTCTGTGGGCAAGCTCCTGACTCAAGAGGTAGGCCGTCTGGTTTGACGGATCAGCTTGTTCTCTCCAGGCATCTCTACTTGGCATAACGACTGGGAGTCCCGCCCGGAAAGGGGCTGGCACGAGCGCTTTTGAGACTGTCCCGCTTCGCAAAAGAGCCAAAAGAGGACAGCCCGAGGCCGTCATCCCTCAAGTGAGTCAGGAGACTCTGGCGGCAACGATTGGTACAATCCGCTCACGAGTGAATTTCTTCATGAACAAATTCAGAAACCTTGGCTTCATTGTAAGCGTCCGGAGTAGACCG
>PLHQ01000179.1 GCA_003138975.1 Acidobacteriaceae bacterium
AACGACGGTATGTTGAAGCGGTTTGGGCTGTCGACGAGCAGGAACACCTGTCCCTCCAAAACGGGAGGACCAGCGTTCTGCTTCAGCCAAGTCGTTGCGTCTGCAATAAACTCGACGCCGACCAGCTTCATTTGACCGTTCGACGGCTCATAGATCAGAGCCTGCGGGTGCGTGGCGTCAATCGTTCCGTTGAGCAAACTGGGATTAACGTAATGGATGCCCATCGCACCATGGTCGGAGCCGCTGACACAGCCAAGGAACGGTCCATAGCCCGCCGCAATGGCGTTGTTGATATCGAGGTACTGCTTCGTAGCCTCGCGAACAATCTGAACGAGGTTACTTTGACTCTCCTGTCCAGCTGGCTGCATCGCGTGTTGAGCCAAGGCTAGAGCGGAAAGTGCGAAAAGGGTGACCGACAACACGGGAATGTGAAGTGCGGTTGACGCTGTCTTTTTCATGCTCTGACCTCCTTTATGTGTCTTGCGCGGAAAATGCCAGAAACGCCGCAGCCGCTGATCGCGAATGCCTCTATCTAGTAAGGCGGGAATTAATTGAAGGAAACCGCAACGAAGGAATGAAAAAACTAGGGTCAATAACCGTCATCGCACGCAACGCTAGGCTTTTGGCTGTTTTCGTTGTAATTTATTGAAAATCGGAGGCCCGCTTGGATATATCCTCCACCCACGAGGTCACGCGGCTGCTCAAAGCCTGGAGTGTCGGTGACGAAGCGGCTCTGGAAAAGCTGACTCCACTGGTGTACCGGCAATTGCACAACATCGCGCAACGCTACATGGCGGGAGAACGACCCGGCCACACGCTGCAAACCACGGCACTGGTCAACGAAGCCTATCTACGGTTGGTGGACTCTGGAAAGGTGAACTGGCAGGATCGGGCGCATTTCTTTGCCGTATCAGCACAGTTGATGCGGCGAATTCTCATCGATTTTGCCCGCTCGCGTGGTTATTTGAAACGCGGCGGTGCTGTTCCTCACATTTCTCTGGAAGAAGCTCCGTCGGTATGCAATGAACCTGATGTAAATCTGGTGGCCCTGGACGATGCCTTGAAGGCATTGTCTGCGGTGGATGAACGAAAAAGCAAAGTTGTCGAGCTGAAATTCTTCGGTGGGTTGAGTGTCGAGGAAACGGCTGAAGTCTTGCGTGTTTCGTGCGATACGGTGGTTCGGGACTGGCGATTGGCCAAACTTTGGCTTTTGCGCGAGTTGAGCCGGGGGGAGAACGAGCCATGAATCCTGACGTCTGGCGTCGAGTGGAAGAACTTTGTCAGCGGGCTTTGGAGCTAAACGAAAGCCGCCGCGCTGAGTTCCTCCAATCGGCTTGTGGAGGTAACGACGAACTACGCCGCGAGGTGGAGTCGCTGCTGGCTCATGAGAGAACGGCTGAGCAGTTTATTGAGTCTCCAGCGCTGGAGGTTGCAGGCAAACTGGCCGCCAAAGAACCGGACAATGGGAAGAGCCCGATCGGCACTACAGTTTCGCATTATCGCGTCATTGAAAAACTGGGCGGGGGCGGCATGGGTGTGGTCTACAAGGCGAGGGATACCCAACTTGGCCGCTTTGTGGCTCTAAAGTTCTTGCCCGACGATGTAGCGCATGACGCGCAGGCTCTCAGCCGTTTCCAGCGCGAAGCGGAAGCTGCCTCGGCGCTGAACCACCCGAGCATTGTAACCATTTACGAACTTGGACACGTGAACGGCACACACTACATCGCTATGGAGTTGATTTGCGGTGAGACGCTGCGTAAGCTGCTGGCTTTTGGTCCACTCCCGTTTCGCAGCGCTATCGCCATCGCAACGCAGATTGCCGACGGTCTGGCCAAGGCACATGAGACTGGCCTCGTTCATCGTGATCTGAAACCTGAGAACCTGATGGTTGCTCAAGACGGCACCGCCAAGATCCTGGATTTTGGTCTGGCAAAGCTCTCGGGTCTCAATACTCAGGAGCCGGACGCTCCCACCCTGCTGGGTTCGCTCACCGACCCCGGAACGGTCATGGGGACTCTCGGCTACATGTCGCCGGAGCAGGCGAACGGCGGCACCGTGGATTTTCGGTCCGATCAGTTTTCTTTCGGCGCGGTGCTCTACGAAATGGTCAACGGGCACCCTGCATTTCAAGGGAGAGGCAAAGCGGAAATCATGGCCGCCATTCTTCGCGACCAGCCGGAGCGCCTGCCCTCCGCGAAGTTCCAGGCGCCAGCGCCTCTTTTCTGGATCCTGGAGCGGTGCTTGGCCAAGGACCCGAATCAGCGTTACGCATCAACCCGAGATCTGGCTCGCGATCTCGCCACAGTTCGGGACCTGCGGATTGATCCAGAGACGCGCCATACGGTACGTTCTCCGAACAACATGCCCGTACAGCGCACGGCCTTCATCGGGCGTGAGCGGGAAGTGGCTAATCTTCGACAACTTCTGAATCGCGAGGATGTGCGGCTGGTCACATTAACCGGTCCCGGTGGCATTGGTAAGACCCGGCTCGCGCTACAGGTAGTCACCGAAATGGGGGATGGCTTCGCGGGTGGTGTATGTTTCGTTTCCCTTTCGGCGGTTAGCAGAAACGAGTCGATGATTACCGCAATAGCTCAGGCGATTGGACTGCGGGAAGTGCCCGGTCAATCGTCGCGCGAGAGTTTGAAAGAGTATGTGCGTGGACTAACCCAGCCACTGCTTCTGTTGCTCGACAACTTTGAGCACCTGCTCTCCGCCGGTTCCGACCTTGCGGAGTTGCTTACGTTAAACCCCAACTTGAAAGTGCTTGTTACCAGCCAAGCATTGCTTCATGTTTACGGCGAACATGAACTTCCGGTTCCGGCTCTGGCAGCGCCTGACATAAGGTCTGTTCCCTTCGCGCCGGAGGCCCTTTTACGTTTCCCGGCGGTCGCGCTCTTTCTGGAACGCGCGAAAGCTGTGAAGAACAACTTCACGCTGACAAAAGAAAACGCGACAGCCGTAGCTGCCATCTGTAGCCGGCTCGACGGACTGCCTCTCGCGATCGAGCTTGCAGCATCGCGCATCAAGCTGCTTTCGCCCGCAGCCATGTTGACGCGCCTCGAATCCTCGCTGAACCTGCTAACCGGTGGGGCGCGTGATCTGCCGCTGCGCCAGCAAACGCTGCGAGGGACTGTGGAGTGGAGTTACAGCCTGCTCAATGCTGCCGAGCAAAGCCTTTTTCGGCGGCTTTCTGTTTTCATTGGGGGGTGCACGTTGGAAGCTGTGGAAGCCGTGTGCGACACGAAATGCGACCTTGGCATGGACGTGCTCAATGGCATGGCCTCGATGGTAGACAAAAGCCTGACCCAGCAGATAGAACAGCCGGGCGCGGAGACGCGTTTCTTCATGCTCTCGACAATTCGGGAGTTTGCTCTGGAACATTTCGCCGCAAGCGGCGAGGAGTCTGCAACGCGCCGCGCCCATGCCGCCTATTACGTTGTGCTTGCCGAGGAGTGCGGCGGAGAACTGAGCACTCATCCCGAGTGGCTTGAGCGTTTCGATCTCGAGCATCAGAATTTTCGTGAAGCGTTGGAATTCCTGATCAGAACCGATGATGCAGACTGGGGTATGCGCCTCGGATCCGCTCTGTTTCATTTCTGGGAGATGCGGGAACACTTTGCGGAGGGCCGCGCGTTCCTGGAGAGGCTCCTCAAATTGTCGGGATCGGCTCAGCCCACCTTACGCGCTCGCCTGCTGTTTTACGCTGCGATTTTCGCAAGCGCGCAAGGGGATTTCGCCTCCGCCCAGAAATTGCAAGGGGAAAGTCTCGAAAACTGCCGCGATCTGCACGATTACCGCGGAGTCGCCGTGGCACTCAATGCTTTGGGCGTTACCGCCCGAGATCGCGGGGATCTCGCGACTGCGTGCTCACTTTTCGAGCAGTGTGCCGCGACGTGGAGGGACCTGGGCAGTTCTGTTGACACTGCTCGTGCACTGAGCAATCTGGCGAATGTGGTGAGGTTGCAGGGCGACTACGCGCGCGCCTCCGCACTGTATGACGAATGTCTGGCCATCTTCCGGGACGCTGGCGACAACACGGGTGTCGCCTGGACACTGAATTATCAGGGCGATCTTGTGCGCGAAACATCTGATTTCGCCAGTGCGCGTTCCTACTACGAACAGAGTCTCGCGTCATTCAGACAGTTGGGCGACGGCTGGGGCATTGCCAGCGCTATAGGCGACCTGGCCAGGCTCAGTGCAGCTCAAGGAAACTATCTCGACGCAGAGCGTCTTTATGGTGAAAGCCTGAGGATGTTTCAGGACTTGGGACACAAACGTGGTATCGCCAGGGTCCTTGAGTGTTTCGCTGTAAGCGCAGCCGCGCAATCTAGACCGCAGCAGGCGCTACGCCTGGCAGGAGCCGCCGCCGCATTGCGTCAGCGCATCTGCGCTCCCCTCATTCCTGCGGAGCAGTCCCGACTGGAAAGAAAGCTGGCACCTGCCCGCAACATGCTCACAAACACCGCAGACCTGCAGGCATGGTCGTCAGGATGGGAGATGTCGATGGAGGAAGCGGTCCAAGAGGCGCTCGGGTTGAAGGATACTGCCAAGGCCTGACCAAAACGCCGCTCGCGTCAACCGGCCGTGCTGGGGTCAATCATTCGGCGTACTGCTGCCACCCGATTCACCGGGAAACCTCCGCGTCGCCCATGTTCGCGAATGGCTTCCTCGTCTTCCGCCAAGTACACGCAATAGACCTTATCGCCAGTCACATAACTGTGCAGCCACTTGATCTTCGGGCCCATCTCATTGAGAACGCGGACTGACTTTCTGGCAATTTCCTGGAGTTCCGCATCCGTCAAATTTCCCGCACCCGGAATCTCCCGCTCGATCACATATTCAGGCATAGCCACCTCACCGCCTCGTCATGGTAGCAAATATTCGTCCGGGTTGCTGGAGCGTGAGAGAAGTACAATCACACTCCATTGCTAACAGACTCGGTGTGGGGAAATCCCGTCTTCATGGTACTCCGGGGTACTGTTCTGATTGACGGGGAATACGCGGCTTGTAGCTGGGACTGTCGGCATCCCGCAAGTTCCGGATGCGGGAATCCCAGTTGTTGCCAAATCGCGAGTTACTCATCGAGCTAAGGATTGCTACAAGTCGGCTTGTAAGACCCGACTGCAGCCACTCCCCGGATAATGGGCTAACCGGCAGTAATCCGCCCTGAACGAACCGCTGGCTGCGGATTCAATCTGTCAACCAGGTGTTTGCTCTGAGTTTGCTCTGACACTTACGGTGAAAAACACCAAGGATAAAGCCAGTGAGAAGATCGACAAATTCAAGGAGCGCCATTCAGCCTGATGTGCCGTGGCTTCGATCATCTCTTTCTGTTGCCACGCTCAGTCTGTCTAAGACCTCGGCCCGATAACGATTCCGACTCTTAGCAGGAGCTTCAATATGAACGTTGGCATCGTCGGTGTCTTACTGCTGGTGCTCGGATTGTTGTCTTTTATCGTGCCGCTACCTCACAGCGAGAACCATGGTGTGAAGATCGGAGATACCAAGATCGGTATCCAGGCCCAAAGTAGGAGAAACTACCCCCAGCAGTAGGTATTGTTCTGCTGGCTGGAGGCGTCCTCGCCTTGGTCATAGGGAGCCGCAAGACCTAGCACAGCCCTTTCGACTTCTGCCGCGTCTACACGAAACGCTTGCCAGTCCTGTCGCACACCTGTGAGATTCAATCGAGGATCAGCATGAGCAGCTACGGATCCGAACACGTGCTTACTCTCTTGAAAGAGCTATCGGTACTAAAGGAACTCGATAGCGACTACGAGGGTGGCCCCAAAACCGAATCTGAGAGAGACACCCACGGACTTCGTCAGCAAAGACATCACGAGATCGGGGACGAAATTAAGGCGCTTGCGGAACAGAAGAAGAATGGCACTGAACAATCGCCAATTGTATGACAGTGGTTCTCCTCAAAGGTCCCAATTCGACGAGGAAACGTAGCTGGAAACCGCAGGAACCGAGGGACGCGCAACTCACTGGACTGAAGGAACGAGGAATGCTGAGCGATGAGGAATCTGAGAGCAAGAAGCGAGAACTCCTAGCCGCGCATCCTTCCCGTTAGGGGGGAATCCGGGGACACCCACACCGGAGCCGCAATCTTAAGCGGATCGCTAACTACACTGCGAGTGAGCAAAGCCAAACAATGTGCGTATTGTTGTTCTGCGGGGCCGTTCAGACGTATAAGAAGACGTTGCCAAGCGGTTCACTTTCCGGCGCTGGCGGACAGGGCTTTCAAAATGCATAGATCATATTCGGCAGCGAAGTGTTCGCCGGGGTCCTCGTCAAAGTCACTTCCGCTTCCCAGTGACCCGCAGCACTTTCCATCAGCCGCATAAACATCCGCCGTGAAGCGGTTCCCGTAATCTAGACCGTGGTCGGTGATGACCAGCCGAATACCTTCGTTAAGGTCTACGAGTCGCTGCTTCTTTCTCCCCGCCATCACTGAACTCCTGCTTTGACGTCCATCGCCTTCCGACTCTTGTACCTTTCCCAATCCTTGTTCATCACCTTTTCTAACCCCGCATAACCCATCTTTCCTGCGTCCGAGTCAATCCGACCTCTGTCATATCCGTCTTCGAACCCTTTCTCGAAAATCTGTCGCTCTGTTTCCCCCACCATCGTCTGTAGCCTCTACCTTCGTTTTACGCGCACGGACGGGGGCTGGGAAAGTTACCGTGGTGCCTAAAAAAGAAGAGGGCAGAATGTTGGACAATGGACAAATTCGAACCACAAACCGCTGCCGAACACTTCGCACTTCAACGCACAACCAATGCCGCTGAACCTGTCAAAGCGGTTTCTGAGGCCCGCTACAAAGGCGCAGAAGCTAGTCGTTTAGCACGACGTTGAGAAGTGAACTGTGGACTTCCAGCCCACCGTCGTAGCGAATGAGGCCCAACTTCCTGAACTTGTTCATGAAGAAATTGACTCGCGGGCGAGTCGTGCCCACCATCTCTGCTAGAGTTTCCTGACTGATTTTGGGAATCGCACCTTCGGGCTTACCTTCCTTACCGAAATGAGCCAGCAGGAGAAGAATACGAGCCAGCCGTTTCTCGCTGGAATTGAAAAGCTGGTCAACCAAATCCTCCTCGTATCGAATGTTCCGTGTCAGCAAGTGTGCCACGAACATATCGGAAAAGGCGTGTTCTTGGTGAAGCACTTCCATCATGGACTCCTTATCGATTCGCATCACCGTGCAATCGGTCATCGCGGTTGCGGAGCACAGGCGAAGAGCCTGTCCCGTGAGGCAACCTTTTCCGAAGAAATCGCCCTCGTTCAGAATGCCGATTGTGGCTTCCTTCCCGGTCTTCGACACAACCGTGAGTCTTACCTTTCCTTTTTGGATATAAAAAACAGCATCGGACGAATCGCCCTGAGCAAAGATCGTCTGCTTCCTGGGAAAAGCTGCGATTGTCCTGCCTTCGTCAACGGTTGAAAGGAATGTTTGGGGATCGAACTTGCGGCGTTTTTTGGCCGCTGCCACGGGTGTCATGACTGGACCTCTCGATACTTAGTGATGTCAGGAACCCATCGCTCGGATAATCAATATTGTATTTGAGGTTCGGCACGTTGACCGCACTATTTTGTTCGATTTACGAAAATGGAACAAACGAGCTTGGTAGGTACAACTTTGTCTTGCGCGACCTTGCCGGGTGCTGGATATCGGCTCTAAGTTCTTCTGCGTTAGGAGGTTGCAGTATCGAAGCCACCCAGGTGGTCATTACACGCTGCGTTTGCCAAGGGTTATGCATGTGGCCGACAAAGAAACTTTGCGCGTCTTCAAAAGGCGGGCTCGCAAGAGAGCATAGCTCGGCGGGTAGTCTCCGACAACTTGGATACGAAGGTTTTGGAATAGATGTTCTCGCTCAACGTACAAATGTTCGGCGACGCTACGACGCTGCAATGCTCGGGGGGAAAGGACCCCTAAAGGACAGGGAAGATCGGGCAGGCTCGGAGCGCTAGAAGGTTCTGAAAAGCAGCTTGTGCGGAAAACGGACAAACTAAGCAGCCTTGTCAGGAAATCCTTTGCCTCTGGCGGAACTCGCTCTCTTCGCGAGGATTGCCGACAATCGTTCTACCTGTTTCGTCTCGGCCTTTCGCTCGTCGCGAATTTGCTGCGATTTCCGTTCGTACTGCTGAGGTTCCGGTCTCTCATGAAGTCTCATGGCGGAGAGGTTCCTTAGTGCCCGAAGTCTAGCATTTTATGAGAGTGTCGAGTGTGAATAGAGTGTGAAAGGAATCGAGGCATTCCTCGGAGATCTGCTCGACCCCGCTCGACGCCGTGTCCATGCTCTATGACAACACGGGTCGCTGTTGCCGTGCCTGCACCTCCAAGAAAACTAGAACATCAGAACGCGTAACGTAGGGACTCGGTTAGCGAGTTGGCGTGAAAATAGCGTGGTGCTGTCGGGCCGACAAACGAGCCTTCACCGTACTGGTAATAATTCCAGCCCATGTTGTAGGCCAGCTTATGGCCAATATCCACGCTCAGGTTGGCCACCGGTCGCTGGTATTTGTACTGCAACGTGCCGAGAGGCTGCAGAATGTTGAACTGCGGCACGCTGCCGTCAACACTGGTGATGCTGTAGCCGATGTTGGCCATCACTCGCTTCACCGGCTTGAACCTGACAGCGGCCATTCCGAAATGAGTGTGGTTGGTGTAGTACGAGTTGGCCATCAGGTTATTGGCCGTATCATTTCCTGCGCAATCATTGTTATTGGCATTGGCCACGAAGGGTAGGATCACTCCGGTTGGCGGTGTGTCGTTGAAGCAGATGATGGCATTCTGGATCACGCTGTTGAAGTTGTACGCGAGATCCAGCCCGAAGCGTTCGCGCGGCGCCAGCGACGCGGTCAGCCCATAGTTTTGGTTGTGACCCACGTACTGGGTCTGCACGTCGGCGTTGGATTCTTGCAGGATGTTGATGGATCCGCCCAGGGTCGCCCACGAGCGCGGTGTGTAGGTCGTCTGAAACCGGTAGCGCCCTTCTTTGCGGGGCGACATACGGACGAACACGGCGTTGTAGTTTGTGTGCTCCAGATCAAAATTCAATCGCAAGGCACGCGTGGGTCGTACCCAGAGCCCGAGAAGGGCCGTTTTCTCCAGGCCCACGAAATGATCCAAGTCGCCGGGTAGAAAATCATTGAAGTGGTTAAATTGCCGGTCTCCATAACGATAACCTATGCGAGCCCCGGCCTTTTTCGAAATGTCCCACGCCAGTTCGGTCTGATTTCTCGTCCAGGTCTGGTTGAATGAGGCCTGTTGCAGAGTGGGGACAATCGTAGGCACGGTAGCGCTCAGCGGAGTCAGCAGCGTACACGCTTTTGGGTTTATGCAGTCGCTGTCGATCTCGCTGAAATTGCCATTCTCCGGAATGCGGTAGGCCCAGAAATAGAATTTATCGATCAGGCGCAGATGTTTGGTGAGATGTACTGTGGCCCCGAGATCGGCTGTGTCGGAAATTCGGTTGGCATCGGCCGTTCCTGTGCCGAGGAATGCAAGGGTGCTGGTACGCGTTATCAGGCCGCCGAAGGACTCGTCCAACGGCGTGCTCGCAGTTGCGGAGCTGTAGGAAAAAGAGGCGACAAGGTCTACTCGCTGGAAGTAATTGCTGCGCAGGTTGATGCGCTCTGTAGGCGTGGAAGTGCGGATCCGCTGGTTCCGCAAGTAGCTGGAGTACGCGCTGCAAACGACGTTGGTCAGAGTCCCATTGACAATCAGACTGCTTTGGCCTGTCGGCACGGCGCACGGCTCTTTGTTCACAGTGTCGAAGGACAAGCCCAACGAAACGGAACTTACTGGCGTTGTGGGCAGGAGCGCTTCATTAATGGGATTCAGTTGGTAGTCTGTATCTCCCTCGTAGTAGTCGAGAAATTGGTCGTAGCTAAGAACGGTTCGCGGCGCGATTCTAAAGTCCACTCCCATGCGGTACGAGTTCATGGTTGTGTTCCAGTCCTGCAGGAGCGAAGCTTCCGTACCCTCGTGAATGCTGCTGTACGAAGGCCCCGTCATGTTGTTATGCGAATATCCCAAACGGAAGCTCACTGTGGACTGCGGAAGCAGCGTGAGGTCGAAGTCGCTCATGCGTCGCGTGGTGGCAAATTCGTGAGGCGAGTTCAGTACCGGAATGGATGGAGTGGAGGTGGGAGGATTCAGTGGATTCGCCCACAAGTCATAATCAGAGAAATACTGATCGCGACGGAAACTGCTTTGCAGATTGTACCACTTGTTCTTGTCCGCCCGTAGGCGCAAAGCGTTGTTGGGATCGCCCCCCCATCCAAAACTGTTGAGGTAAAGATCGTCGAACAGCAGGCCCTGGTGATCGACCGACTGCATTGTCAGCGTCTGGTCAAGTATTCGCGGTCCGGTCTGCAGATTGACCAGCGTGTCGTACATATCGCCACTCCCGGTCACGTCGGTGGAGCGGTAGCCCAGTTCGACTGATGAGTGAATCTGGTAGCCGCCGCTGGTTACGCCGTCGGGTTCGGCAGGCGGAGCTGCGGCCGGTGTCGGACTCGCGGTGGGAGTTTGGGCGAAGAGTGTTTCTGATGACCACACGATCATTGCGCACAAAAGCGCCGCTAGAGCTATGGCGATTCGACGCTTGCCTCGACCCCAGACGGCTGCCGAGTTGCTCTCCGTCTGCACGCGCAGGGACGCCCGTTTCTCCAGTAACGAAGATTGCTGGACGAATTTTCTTGGTAGCTCCATCGGTGCTCCCTACTTGAAAAACACATCGCTGAAATTGGAGCCATGAATCTGCGTGTGACACATGGTGCAGGCCTGATACTTCGCCGACTGATTGTGCGCGGGGCCGATTGGCCCGCCCGCCGTCAATTGGGTCGAGAACGTGTGGCACTGCAGACAGAGCATGTTCACTGGCATCACGTTGAGTAGCTTCGGATTGGTGGATCCGTGGGGCGAATGGCAACTGGTGCAGCCCTCGGTTTTAACCGGCACATGCTCGTATACGAAAGGACCCTGCTTGTCGACATGGCACTTGTAGCAAACCGCGTCGCCGCTCGGCAGGCTCCGTAGCTGCCGCACGGTTCCGGTCCCATGCGGGTTGTGGCAGTCGTTGCACTGCACCAAGCCCTCATTGACGCGGTGGTGATAGGGTTTGGCGAAATCTGCCTTGGCGGATGTGTGACATCCGTAACATAACTGGGGTTGCTCCTGGACTAGAAGGAACTCTTTTTCCTTGGCGTGATGCGGCGAGTGGCAATCGAGGCATCCCACATCGCTACTGGAGTGGGCGGATTCGGCGAAATGCGATTGTTCATGAGCTTCGCCGTGGCAGCTTAGACAGCGAGCGCTAGTCTCCTGCCGAGACTTCCCCTCAAACACGAATATCTTGGTTTTGTCGCCGCCGCCCGCCACGTGATCGGCTCCGGGACCGTGACAACCTTCACAACCTTGCTTTGAGGGGCCGCCCTTTATGTTCAGTGTGGTCTTCCAGTGCGGCGTTTTCTCCCATGCGTTATAAATCTCCTCGTGACACGTCTTGCAGGTCTCCGCTCCAACATACTTGGAGGCTTCGGCAGAAGGCGCGCTGGTCGCAGGTGCGCTGGCGGCTTGAGCGCTACCGGATTGGCCACTCTTGTCGGCGATCTGATGACCAACCCGGGCTAGAGCAGAAGCGGAGACGAAAAGATATAGGACCGCGAACAAAACAGCGCGGGAAGCCCTCGAGTTTGACATCATTTGGATAGGTATGTCCAAAAGACAATAATTTACCGCGCTTCGCAATTCCGCGACTGTCCAATATTGCTCACTCTTAGAGGTAGAGCGAGAGGCAAGGCTGCTCCGACGGCAAGGCTGCTCCGACGGCAAAGCTGCCTGCCGATGCCAACGCAGCCTGAATCGGACGCGCACGGAAATTCTCGGAGATGCCAAGTTCGTCGCGGGCATGCGCGCCCATCAGTTCCTTGTGCTCGCCCTTGTTCTGGGCAATGGAAGACGTTCTCACCCAGATTGATCGTGCGATCCAGCGCGGGAACAGCGTATCGGTCATCGCGTCTGAGTTTCATTACGCCGAGGCTAAAGCGACTCATAACGGCGTGCTCGCTAAACTGGTCCGATCCTTTACGCATATCATGGCCAAAGCCGGGGATCTGACAGATGTGTCGTAATGTTCGGAAGCCAAATCACCAAAATACCCCATCCAACAATTTGGTTGTGAAAAGGTAAATCGCCATCAGCTTGTTCGGCAGCCCGGTTCGCTTCAGTTCAGTTAAAGATTCACGTTTTAAGGAATGTTGACAGTGCAATGGTCTCGCCCAAAGCGTGCCGAATTGCGCTCAAGAATTCATGATTATCTGGAGGCTTCTGAAAGAAGGCCACCGCCCCGGCATCTAGCGCACGTTTCTTATTGTCAGCCGGATCACGGGCGCTGAGCACAATGACGGGGGTTGCCGCGAGATCTGCCAGGTCCCTCATTCGTTCCAAGACCCGGAACCCATCACCTGCTGGCAGTCCGAGATCGAGGATGACCAGATCTGGCACTTCCTTGCGCGCCACTGTTATCGCAGAGATGGCATCCGCGGCGCAGATCACCCTATAGCCTTTTGCCTTCAATCTGGCACTCAAGCCCAGCAGAAGATGTTGGTCGTCGTCGATGATCAGAATTTTCTTTTCAGTCATTTGAGTCTCTCCTTGCCCAGAAGGTGCGCTTGGACCAATTGGTCGACTCGTGACGCGACGTCGCCTATCTGTTCTTCCCCGAACTGCCCGGGTGCCAGGAGCAATGTCGTTGAGGAAATTACCGGCTTGAGTTTTGAAGCGCTATCGAAGTTCTGCAACTCCCTGACAATGCGGCTTGCGATGACCTCAAATCCTTTGGCGTCGGTGCCGGCGACAATGAAAAAGGTCCCTACCGGCTCGGCGTCGCTCATCGAGGGCAAGAGTACATCCTGCCCAGGACGAATACAGCGCTCAAGAACTTTCCTTATCTCCAGCAGGATATCCGCTTGAACGGCTCCTTCGATCGCGGCCACGTCCACCGCAATGAGGGTCACGCAACCCGCCTCCAGGTTCGGCGCGGTGAGGACGAGGGCACACAATTTGGCCAGTGAGAATGCTGGCAGCGTAAAGTAAAAAATGCTGCCGTGTCCCAGTTCGCTTTCCACCCAGATTCGACCACCGTGGCGCGACACCAGTTCTCTCGAAATGAACAGCCCAAGACCCAGGCCGCTGCGACTTGCTTCGGCGGTGCTTCTCACCTGGGACAGACGGTCGAAGACGATCTCGCGGTTTTCCCTGCTGATTCCACATCCCGTATCGGACACTGAAAGACACAAAAAGCCTTCGTTTTCCGCGTAGGGCCGAGTCGCGACAGTAACGGTTCCACCCGCGGGCGCAAACTTGATTCCGTTATCGATCAGGTTGATGAGAATTTGCCGCACACGCGCCGGGTCTGCCCAAACAAAAGGAAGACCTGGCGCCACGTCAGAACGCAGGCTGATATTCTTCACCGCCGCATTCGTAAGGCATGTGCTGAGAACGTCGTCAATCAGCTTGGCCAAGCCGAGATGCTGGGGCTCTACAGTGAGTTTATGCGTTTCGACGCGGGTTATGTCGAGAAGATCGCCGACCATACTCTTCAGTTGTTTCACATTGTCTAGCGCGAACGTCAAGTGCTCGTGCTGGTCGGGGGTCAAATCACCATGTATTCCATCCAACAAATTGGTTGTGAAAAGATAAATCGCCGTTAGCGGAGTGCGGAGTTCGTGCGAGACATGAGAAAGAAGCTTTTCCTGAAGGCACGCGCGCTCCTGCCGGGCTTCTTCCAACACGGTCGCGACTTTCCTCCGCTCGGTCACATCGTGCACGATGATGGCAAAGCCGCGAGCAAGGCCTGCATCTTCCAATGCGGTAATGTTGACATTGGCCCAGAACTGGTTCCGGTTCCCCCGGACGCGCCATCCCTCATTTTCCACCCGGCCTGCTTCCAGAGCCTTGTTTAGCTGTTTCTCGGGTACGCGATTCTGAATATCTTCTCGAGTGAAGATGCAAGAAAAATTCCGACCCATGATCTCAGCCTCAGCGTAACCCAATAAGCGCTCTGCTCCGCCATTCCAACTGGTCACGCGTCCAGTTGGATCCATTGTGAAAAGCGCGTGGTCCCTAACCCCCTCCACTAGCAACCGAAAACGTCCGTTTGTCTCCGCCAGCTTTGCCTCGAGGATCGCGCCATAGCGTTGCCGGAGAAATGCTTGACCCAAGGCACAAAGCAAATCGCCAGATGCCTGGAGGACGGCGTTGCTAACAGGGCGCTGCTCCCTGGCTAATTCCCAAAGTCCCTGCGCCGAAACACCAAACTCCTTCGCCACGCGCCGCAACAATAGTGGATCGGGATAGCGATCAAACACTTGCCCGGCAATGATGGCCCCTAAGCGCAGCTTGCCCAATAGGAGTGGGACCGCTACATGGGTTAAGCCAGCTTGGTCATGCACCATCACTACCCCGTCTGTTTGCAAGGCGTCTGCAACCGCAGTACAAGGCACGTGCGTCGTTATGCAGAAGGGACATCCGGTACCCCAGCCACGGGCAGCGTCATGAACCAACTGCCAGACCGGCTGTGCATTGTGACATTTTCCCAATACTTGGCCTTGGGAGTCGGTTAATGCGACTGCCACTCTCGTCGTTCGGCCAAACGTCGTCAGAATCTGTCTCCAAGCGTCGAGGTCGAGCAAATCGGCCCGCAATGTGTCCGAGACCTCGATATTGGCGCTTTCACGTAGAAGGCCGCTATCCAGGGGGGAGCGTATCGGAGTCGCTGAGGGCAAATATTCGCTTGCGCCAACTCGTAGGGACGCTTCTGAAGTCATTCTTTGTCCTGTACTGCGGCGGCCCCGTTCATTCGCATTGGGAGAGAGAACCTTGTGGGGGCTCGGCTCAAGAGGCTGGAGTAGCTCTGCAGCGACACCGCAGGGACCAGGTTCTGTTCCAGGGGTATCAGAGAGATACCTCCTTGGCCGATCACAAACTCGCGAGTATCGAAGGAATGTTTACTCCCCCGGGACTTGACTACCGAAATACAGCGGTGAAGCGAGTTGTTGATTTCCACTAGGCTCAGCAGGATAAGATTATCCACGATGGAGCTGAGCGGAAAGTCCGGCATGTAAGATGAGATCCCGAGGAATTCTGGATTCTCATAATTGAAGAAGGTCGTCATCAAGCGCTGCTTACTGTAGGCCACGATGGCGTGGAAGAAATCGCGGTACACTCCGATTTCTCCGATGGCAGTGCTATAACTTGTCATCCCGTCAATCACCATCCGTTGTATGTCATGGTCCTCGACAAGCTGCACAATGCGGGCATAGTGTGAATCAATGTCCAATTCTTGAGGGCTCTCGAACAGAATTTGGATCGTTCCGTCGGCCACCTGTTCTTCCAGGTTCAGCCCCAGCGTCTGAGCATTACGAATAATTTGCGCTGGGTGCTCATCCAAGGAAATGAGTAAACCCCTCGTTTTCTGTCTCAGAGATCCTTCCCGCAGAATCTGCGTGCCCAGCACAGTCTTTCCCACCCCCGAAACCCCAACGACCATCGTGGTCGACCCGTCAAAAATGCCGCCGCCAATCAGAGTGTCGACAGCATCAACCCCGATGACTGACCTCATGGTGCTGGATGTGGGCTGCTTTGATTTAGCTGGGAGAGGCGCTTGAACGCGACGGAAAATCTCCACGCCTCGGCCCCCCGTGATGTGCATGGTGTGTTCACCAGCCTCATAATCCTGGCCCCGGCTCTTCAAGATCTCCAAGCTACGCTGTATGCGCCGACCATGCCGTTCGCGGCCTAACTGGATGACCGTATCGGCGAGAAAATCGGTCGTTTCCGCCGTTGCAATCGAATCGCGCGCGTTGCCAAGCTCGAGAGAAAACATGGCACTAAGATTCTCCCGGTTCAACGACTCGATCAGTTGCTGTAACAATTCGCGATACGTGCGGTGTATGGATTTGCTGTCGACTAGATTGGTGTTTAACAACCCGACGCCGTCTACAAAAATCCTCTGCGCGCCCATTGCGCTGGCAGTTTCGAGCAGCAGGCTGTCCGGCGAACGCAATTCCTGATCGAACACATGCGGACTGGTAAAGATGATTTGTAGCTTCTTCTGGTGCTGCAGTTCGCCCAGATTCCAGCCGAATCCCGCAGCGTCTCGGATGAGTTTGTCCGGGTTTGTCTCAAACACCACGATCAGCCCAGGCTCGTTATGCTGGGTGATCCCACGATAGATAAACTCCGAGCCTAGCAAAGTCTTTCCGCTTCCGGCCACACCCTGCACCAGGATCACATTGGTCCTCGGGATCCCGCCCAGTAGGATGGGATCAAGGCCCCTGATGCCAGTCTTAATCAAACCGTCTTCAGACATAGCCGCTTCTCTTCGCTTTCTGGACTTAGCTCGCTTGTTCTTCCCGTCCCGAGTCCGACCAGAGAGTCCTCAGTCGTTCTGCCACTTGCAGTCGTCCGGCACGACTTTCCGTCAGGCTGATAAGCTGGCGAAGGCAGCGCCACTGTCCGGCATCCATCGAAGCTAGGATTCGGTAAAAATGTATTCCCTGAGAAGGCCGCGAGCGTTCGATGAGCTTCGCGCGTTCCAGTCGATCAAGCACGTCACTAACTACCCTGCTTTCATAGCCAATAAGCCGTGCGATCTGGTCGGCACTAGTGAGACTAGCTCCGTGACGGTGTACGAAAATCAATACATCCCACTCACTAAGGAGTGAAATGCCCACGTTATCTAAGCAATTTTGGACTGAGAGTTCCATAGCTTTTCGCGCTCGATGTCACACCCCAAGGGAGGGAGTAAGCGTGACAGACGGCGCGTCCAAAACGTGAGCGGAGGAGTGCACCTGGACTGACCTAAGCTCCTGAGAAGAGTCACCTCGGAAGATCGCACTAGTCAGCCGTTGCCCCGCTTCGCTTTTACCATCCAGTACCTTCTAGTACCTTGCATGTCTTGCGCCATCTGCCAGAACAGCTAAGCCATAGAAAAGGTTGACCTGGAAGCTTGATGCCCCAGCGTCGACTTTGTCGAATCGGCCATTGTCGACAGTGTCGACACTCTGTCGCTGAGATCCCCACCTCGTGTTTTCTATGATTTAGCTACTATTCGGAGATGGACACGTACATGCGAGGCTTGATAGCAACAAACGCGGTGGGGGAGACCGAGGACTGCACGAATCCGTCGCGGGGCGGGTCAGTGGATTCGGGCGACGTCAGCCGCTCGCGTTCAAGAGGCACCGTCGCACACGTTGGCCTCCCCTAGGGGCTTCCAGTGTCTGGTGGTCTGCTGGAATTTCCTTCCGATGCAGATCCCCAGACGTTACGAAGAGGCGTTCGACGAAGCTGTACCCAAAGTTAGGTCATATCTCGAAAAACTATAGGAAGAAGGAGCCACCTCTATGTTTGCCAGTGTTGTGGTATGCCAATCGAAAGCTGGCCGAAGTGAGCTGGTCGGCAACAAGTTAAACAACAATGTGCTACCAATTCTGCAACAGCAGGTGGGCTTTGTCGACTTTCTCACGCTTGCCGACAACACAGACCCCGATAGGTTGGTGTGCATCAGTTTCTGGACCTCGCAAGAAGATGCCGAGAAATATAACCGCCAGCACTATTACACGATCAGCGACATGTTGAGGCCACTTTTGGAGTCTCCTGCAATGCTGGAGACTTTTGAAGTAAGTGCGTCAACTGCACATTGCATTGCGGTCGGTAGAGCAGCCTGAGCGGACAGACCCGATAATTGAATCCCGGAGATCGCGTCCAGGGCTGGGACAACTTCGGAAAGCCGACTGGAGAATTCGGCACAGTCGAGCGCGCGAGGATGACGCGGTCGTCAAATGGGATGGTGACGGTCGGATGAGACTTCACCAACCGTGTCTTAAGAAGGTTTACCCGGCAACCAGGCTGGACCGATCGGCCAAAATTGGAGCCAAATTCGCAAGTTTCAGAGACTGGCTTTGAGCAAACGCCCGTACCTGGGCGCTAGCGTTTCCTGCTCTAATGTTGCACACNNATTTCAAAAGCACGAGTGGCAACCGCTGCCAAGTCGCAGCGGTAATGAACCGGCATGCTGTGGCATTGCATTTCTCTTGTCTGCGTCGTGTCAGCGGCCGAACGAGCCGACTATGAAACAGGGAGATCACGTAAAAATCATGGGAAGAGACGGATTTTATGTATTCCTGAAAGAATTTCAAGGGACGGCAACCCTGCGAGTAGGTGGTGCGAAAAGTCCAGACAAACCCACCTTAGCCATTCCGATAAGTCAGGTAATTTCTCTGGAAAAACCAGAATAGGCCCTTCGGGAATCCATATCTCCACAAGTCGCGGATGCCGAGTCGGAAGCTGAAGTGGCAGTTCTGCTGTTTGGCGACGAAGCGACCAAGGTTCATATCCACTGGCTTTGGATGACCTGAACGTCCACGGCCGTTATTTGTCGCCGACAAGGTCCAACGGTAACGGGGTTAATAACTGGGCTGCCGAACCCCTCCCGGGAAACGGGATGGGGCAGCAGGCGCGCTCCACTATGTCGCCAGACTGTGCTAGAAGCTGATCTTCAGGATTTGACCTCCATTGCCCACGAACCATCCAGCTTTCGGATTAGCAAAAGCCACCGCCCAGTAGCCGCTCACGTCGGGCAATTTGAACCAAGTGTGTCCTTCGTCGGGAGTCCAAGCCGCTGATCCTGTGTCGAAGTTCGGCTCCGTCTCGGCAGTGACCACAACGGTCTGGTCGTGTTGGTGGTCGGCTTCTTCACCATCACCATGGCGATCGCCGCGGACGTAGGCCAGGCAGAAGATGGCTCCGGCCACGGGCGGCTTGTTCGTAAGAGTCCACGTTTGCCCACCATCGTTCGACCTTGCCGCGTCGGCGGAACTGTTTGTAGACAAGTCGCCGCCACCCACAATGCCATTCCAGGGATCGCGGAAGGCCACGGAAATCGCGCCCGCGCTGGCCGAGCTCACGAGCGGAGTGTCATAGGCGTTCCAGGTGTCGCCTCCATCTCTGGTGGCTAAGATCCTTGCAGTTGTTGAGCCGCCGGTAGCAATCCAGGCGTTTCTTTCTCCCTGGGTAGTGATACAGGTTCCACTCGCCGCAAACGAGGCTTCCCCCGGCAACGCGGGCGGCATATTGGCGGCGATTGAGTGCCAGGTCATTCCATCGGTGGTGCGAATATCGGGAAATACTCCGTTCACCGAATCGCTGTGTGTGATGCCCCGCTTCGGGGTCCAGAACGCGAAACAATCATAGAATGCGTTCACCGTCTCATTCTTGAACTGTATCGTCCAGGTCGCGCCACCGTCGACGGTTTTGTAGATACGAAAATCTGTAGTGTTATTTCCGATGGACATTAAATAGGCGACCTTATCGCTTACGCCGTGCACATCGCGGAATTGCAGGGTTTTGGCTCCGGGCACGACACCGGCTTTCCAGGTCTCTCCGCCGTCAGTCGTGACCACATATGTACCGCCAGTTCCGGCCGCCCAGACCACACGGGAGTTCACCGGGCTGACAGCAATCAGCAGCTGTGTAGTGCCGCTCTTTTGCGGAGTGAGCTTGGGTTGATGAATTTTCCAAGGTTCTTGCGCAAAGCCGATAGTTGCGGAGGCAGCAATCAGGAAAACAACCAGCGCACGTTTCAACATAGTAGTCCTCCCCGGACGGGCAGTCGTGGCGTGGAGAAGTATAGGAACGTCGCAGAGGGGGTGTCAAACCGGCAAGTCCTGAATCCAAGGAAGCCGGCGAGAAGTTCGTTCACGGCAACCAGTCGACCGAATTTTGAGTCAATCGCGGGTGGAGCCCACGAAATACTGGACATTGTGCCACGGGCTGCCGGAGTACCCACCCGGCCTCGTGTCCGAGCGGAATTAATGGCCAGCATCGCGGTTATGGACAATCGTAGAGAAAAAGAACCTTGGAGGTTGGGATCTGATTGCGAAAGCTACCCGGGATACGCTCCTGTAATGTAGCCCTCCAGGGCCTGAATGGTTTGCGCCTGACCGGAGATCACCCACTTCACCAAGTCGCCAATTGAGACCACCCCCACCGGAGTGTCATCCTGCAATACCGGAAGATGGCGAAAATGGTGTTTGGTCATAATGGCCATGCACTCATCTACGGTGTGCTGCGGACTCACGAAGACAACCGGACTGGTCATGATCTGGCGGACCTGGGTTTCTCTTGAAGAATGGCCCATAAGGATTACTTTGCGGGCGTAGTCTCGCTCCGATAGGATACCGACCAGTCGATGGTTCAAAATGACCAGCAATGCGCCTATACCGTGCTCGGCCATCTTCTCGATCGCTTCGTAGACCGACTGATCGGGCGCAATCGATAGGACTCTGTTCTCGTCTTTGCTCTTCAGAACCAATCCAATCGTGTCGGAAAATTTCATCAAGCCTCCTAACCCATGGCAGTCAGTTGCCAGTGCGCCAATCCCGAAAACAAAATGCGAGGACGATGTACCTTTCTATCTGCGTCACGGCCCCGACAAAGATGTGCATCGATTCCCGAGTTGCCCGACAGTTTTCGCTAACGATAAGGCCGTTTACCCAGTCACTCCCCACAAGGACAGGAGAATCGTACACCCTCGGGGCTATCTCAGAGCGGATAGGTGAAAGCGTTTGGTCGGAATCTTTGATTTTCGGTGCGATGCTCCGGAACCACATCCTCTCCACACGCCAAAGCTCAGTCAATCAGTTAATCTGATTCCCTCGTGGGCGAAAGACTCGTCAGGCTCGTCTTCTCCAGTAGTGGTGGACCGGACTTAGAGCAGGGAATGGGGAAAGACCTTGCGTCAGGGAACGCCATAAAACTGTCCACTTTTGACCAGCTTTCTGCCTTGGCTGCCACCTATCATTTCTGCCAACCAACCAGCCCTGCCGGCCTTGAAGGAGATTATGGAAAACTTCGCGGAGTTGATGCAAAGGCTACTTGAAATCCAAAGTGGTGGGAGACAAAGAAGCCCAGAGCTGATCGAGGAAGATGCGCGATTGATGGATCGTCTACAAAAACGAACTCTGAGAGGAAAGCCCACACAAACGATGCGGCCTAGTCAAGATACCAGAGTAGACGCGATTCAAGGCCTCACTTTTCCCCCCATGGAGTAATGATGCAGGGATGCAGAACCAGGGTTTGTCCTGCCTCAGCTGGAACTGGAGAAAGCGTTCCTTCGTTAAGATAACGGAGAGAACGTATGAAAAAAGAGCGCACGCACTACACAGCAGAAGAGAAAGTAGCCATCCTGAGGCGACACCTCTTAGACAAGGTTCCGGTTTCCGATCTGTGTGAGGAACTGGGGCTGCAACCCACCGTGTTTTATCGCTGGCAGAAAGAGTTCTTTGAGAACGGAGCTTCTGCCTTC
>PLHQ01000045.1:0-22458 GCA_003138975.1 Acidobacteriaceae bacterium
GTCTATGCGTCGATTCTTGTTTCGCTCGAAGAAGAAAGTGGACTGCTGGACAGTATCTTCTCGGGATGGAAATTTGTGGCCGCCGGCGAACTGCGCCGTGAGATTACGAAGAATCTGGACGCCCAAAACTTCGTCAAGCGCTACGAGTTGCTACCCAGCGGCACGCCAGAGGAGGAGCGTGCCGGGAAGACAGCGAAGTCCCGTCCCGGTCCTGGCCCATTGACGCTCTATCGTAACTGGACCAGTTATGTGGGAACGGGAATCGCCGCTGTCGGTGTCCTAGTGTTCGCCGTTCTAACTGCGTATCACACCATCGGAGGCGGCGCGCTCACTGAACCTTATGGAGATCTTGTCATCTTTTTCGTTCCGCCGATGTTCGTGATTGTTGGCGTTGTAGTCGTGCTGATTGGCATGTACTTTCAGTGGATCCGGTGGCGAATGCACAAGCCGCTGTCGTTCGCGCGCTACCCCAAGTGGGACCTGAACCTGGCCGCCGAAAGGAAGGCACTTTTGGGTGTTGCGATCGGAGCGGCAATTCTCTCGATTCCCGCGATTTATGGCGGGCAACAGGCCTATGTCTACACGGACGCGGTGTCATTCTGCGGCGCGTCTTGCCACTCCATGACGCCAGAGTTCATGACCTATCAGCGGTCGCCGCACGCGCACGTCGCTTGTTCGCAATGCCACGTCGGAGCGGGCAATACAGGATATGTGCTTTCAAAGACGCGCGGCATGATAGAACTCGTCGAGACCGTCCAAAACGACTACCCGCGGCCGATTCCGGCCCGGGGGACGTCGTTGCGTCCAGTGCGGGGCAATTGCGAACGGTGTCACTGGCCAGCTAATTTCTTCGGCTCGCGCGAGGTGCACTGGTCGCACTTCCTGTCAGACGAGCAGAATACGCGCTGGGAGATCGACATGTTGGTCCCGATTGGCGGCGGTGGTGGCGCGCTCGCGGATGCGTCACAGGTGGGAATTCACTGGCATGTCGCGAGCAAGGTCGAGTATGTAGCGAGCGATCCCGATCGGCAGAATATTACGTGGGTGCGGTCGTTGGATCCGAAAACCGGCGCGGCGAAGGTGTACACATCCCCGGCGCAACCATTAAACGCGGCGGTTGCCGGTGAGATCCGAACGATGGATTGCGTGGATTGTCACAACCGCCCGAGCCACATCTTCCGGGCGCCGGACCGGAGCGTAGATCTGGCGCTTGCCGATAACCGTATCGATCCCTCTCTTCCGTTTGTTAAGCAGCAGAGTGTGGCGGCACTTACGGGAAGTTACGCCAGCCGGGACAAGGCGATGCAAGGAATCGACAATGCTCTGCGCGGCTTTTACCGCAAGAGCTACCCTCAGGTATACGTAGTCAAGCAGCAGGCGATCGAGGGTGCCATCGCGTACCTGCAGAACACTTATGATCGCTATTTCTTCCCGTCGATGAAAGTCCGGTGGGACACATATGCCACCAACGACACTCACTTCTATTCGGTAGGGTGCTTCCGTTGCCACGACGGCCAGCATAAGAGCGTGGACGGAAGCGTCATTTCCTCCGATTGTGGCACGTGCCATACGATTCTCGGACAGGGCAAGGCTGGGAGCGTGCAGTTCGCCACAGGGCCGAAAGGGCTACCGTTTAAACACCCCGTCGACATTGGCGGTATTTGGGCGTCACAGCCGTGCAGTAGTTGCCATACGGGAGGATCGTTGTGACCGATTCATGTTGCAAACCCGCGAGTCCCGCGGAGTTGATCCGCCCCGCCAAGCTATTGCCGTTATACGCATCGGGAACATGCGGTTTGTATGACGGAGCAGTGGGCTCACCGGACGCCGCGCACCCGAGCGCTGCGGCCGAGATTTTAGGAACAGTAACAGCTTAGGAGATGCATATATGAGTGGAAATCGAGCGTTGAGGGTTGTTGCTTTCATGTCGATCTCGGTCGGCGTCGGTATCCTCAGCCACCCGGCATGGGGGTTCGTCATCTTCGGGATCCTAGTGTTAATTGACAACTTTGTGTTCAAGAGCGACCCGCCTGCGCCACTGGACCGTGTTGTTGACGAAGAAGAAGTGGCGAAGCGATAGCATCGCTTCGGCTTCGAAGTCACCCTTTTATTGGCTGGTGTAATTTTGGCGACGCCGTTCGGGGTGGACGTTGATGGAATGAGCTCGTATAGGTCATGACGGGAGTGGTGGCGGTGAAATGGTTTCTCAAACGACCGTGTGTGTCGGGATCCGGACGAAGACGGTGCCGGTCGATTACAAGCAAGTCGCTGGATAGCAGCGAAGCGTAGGGAGGGCAGCATGGCGCGGATTGTGGTCGATCCAGTGACACGCATTGAGGGGCATCTCCGCATTGAGGCTCAAGTAGAAAGCGGCTTCATAACAGATGCGTGGAGCTCGGGAACGATGTTCCGGGGGATTGAGTTGATCCTTCGCGGCCGAGATCCTCGCGAGGCCTGGATTTGGGCGCAGCGGATCTGTGGGGTGTGCACGATGGTCCATGCGCTAGCCTCGGTCAACGCGGTGGAGGATGCACTGGGCATCGAGGTTCCCGACAATGCCCGCCTAATCCGCAACATTATCGCGGCGACCCAAACGATTCAAGATCACGTGATTCACTTCTATCATCTGCACGCCTTGGATTGGGTGGATGTGGTTTCGTCCTTGAAGGCAGACCCGGCGAAGACATCGCAGTTGGCGCAATCGATCTCGAATTGGCCCAAGTCGAGCACGACGTATTTCAAGGGTGTTCAGGACCGCATCAGCGCCCTGGTTGCAAGCCGGCAACTGAGTCTTTTTGGCGCAGGTTATTGGGGACATCCCGCCTACCATCTTCCCCCTGAAGCAAATCTCCTAGCCGTCGCCCATTACCTGGAAGCGCTTCAGTTTCAGAAGGAATTTATACGGATTCACGCCGTACTCGGCGGCAAAAACCCTCATTTGCAAACGTTTCTAGTCGGAGGCATGGCCACATCGCTCGACCCGAATGAGCCGAATGCGACCGTCAATCCCGAGCGAATCGATTTCTTGCTGCAGGTAGCGAAGTCTGCGCAGCCATTCGTAAGTCAGGTATTAATCCCGGACGTGTTGGCGGTCGCCGGCTTCTACCGCGACTGGTTCGAACGCGGCGAGGGACTCGGGAATTTCATGTCGTATGGCGCGTATCCGCAGGGCAGCATCAAAGATCCCGCTGACTTCTTCCTTCCTCGGGGCATTATCCTCAATCGCGACCTCTCCCATGTCCACCCGGTCGATCCGGGAAATATCACTGAATATGTTGCTCATTCGTGGTACGAGTACACGAACGGGGACCAGACTGCGAGACATCCATACGAAGGCGAAACGAACCCGCGATACACGGGTCCCAAACCACCGTATGAATATCTCGAAATCGACCAGAAGTATTCCTGGCTGAAAGCGCCCCGTTATGAAGACAAAGCTATGGAGGTGGGCCCGCTGGCCAGGTTGCTTGTGGCGTACGCCTCTGGGCAGCCAGACGTCAAGCAGTTAGTAAACTCGACGCTGACAAAACTTAAGGCCCCGCCCACTGCTCTGTTTTCGACTCTTGGACGTCTCGCGGCGCGCGCTCTCGAAACGCAGCTTCTCGCAGATCGCTTGGTTGGGTGGATCGAAGAGCTAGGAAACAATTTGGCTACGGGAAACCTGCGTATCCACAATGGCGAAAAATGGGACCCCAACTCCTGGCCCGAAACGGCGCGAGGGTTCGGTTTCTTCGAAGCGCCACGCGGCTCCTTAGGACACTGGGTGGAGATAGAAAATCAAGCGATCAAGAATTACCAAGCGGTTGTGCCCTCGACTTGGAATGCTGGCCCGCGGGATGCCCAAGGCCAGCGGGGCGCATATGAAGCCGCGCTCCTCAAGACGCCGATAGCGGATCCAGAACGACCGCTTGAGGTTCTACGTACCATTCACTCGTTTGATCCTTGTTTGGCTTGTGCGGTCCACGTTGTGGACGCTCGCGGGCGAACTTATGCTCGCACAAAGGCCGGGGTCGTCGGAATTTGGGGATAGACGGTGAGAACCTCGCGGAAAGGAGTAGAGAGAGAAATGCACGACTGGTTGACATCGGATACGGTGGTGATAGGGATCGGCAATACGATCCTTTCAGACGACGGCGTCGGCGTACATGCTGCACGACGACTTCAGCATGATCCGAGACTGCCTGCTGGGGTGTCGATTCTCGACGGCGGCACCTTCGGCCCCGAACTGGCGCCTTTGGTTTCAGATGCTTCGCGCCTGCTGTTCCTCGATGCGGTGAATTCGGGCGACGTGCCAGGAACTCTCACCCGGATGACGGGGCGAGATTTATTGGGCACATCACGCGGAATGAGCGTTCATCAGTTAGGCGTTGTGGACCTGCTCTCAACTCTGGCACTAATGTCCACAAAGCCTCAGGACGTTGTTGTGCTGGGCGTGCAGCCCGCCAATACCGATTGGGGCACCTCTTTGTCTTCTGACGTGGAAGCTGGGCTCGCAGACTTGGTGGAAGCAGCTCTGCTTCAGCTACAACATTGGCACGAATCATCGGACGTTAGCGTTGAGACCCGCGCGGGAGCCTTGCGGCGCGATCAATCTTGGGATCGAAAACTCCTTAAATCACGCGAAGAAGGATGCCCATAACATGTGCCTCGCCATTCCCGGAAAAATCGTCAGCGATGAAGTGCAGAACGGCATCCGCGTGGGTCGCGTTCAGTTCGGTGGGATCACGCGGGAGACCTGCCTGGACTTTGTTCCCGAAGCGTCGGTCGGAGATTACGTGATTGTGCATGTGGGATTCGCAATCAGTCGTGTGGACGCTGAAGAGGCGGAGCGGAGCTATGAGGTGCTCGAATCCATGGGACTGCTCCAGGTCGAACTGCAATCCGATTTAGAAGATTCGTGAGCGGACAGACAGGCAACCTTCGCAGGGGTCGGAGAGAGTGTATGAAGTATTTGGACGAATACCGCGATGAGAAGATTGCCCGTGGCATTGTGGCCGAATTGACCCACCGTGTTACGCGCCCTTGGGTGTTAATGGAGATTTGCGGCGGTCAGACCCACACGCTGATGCGTTACGGCATCGACGAGATGCTGCCCCCCAGCATTGAACTGGTCCACGGGCCGGGATGTCCCGTGTGCGTGACCTCCCTTGAAACCATCGACAAGGCTATCGCGATTGCTTCGCGGCCCGAGGCAACGTTGATTTCTTATGGTGACATGCTTCGCGTGCCAGGTTCCCGTACCGATCTATTCCATGTGAAGGCCAAAGGCGGAGACGTGAGGGTTGTTTATTCTCCCACCGAGGCCCTCAAGTTCGCCCGCGCAAATCCCGACCGCAAAGTGGTTTTTTTCGCTGTTGGTTTTGAAACGACCGCTCCCGCCAATGCTATGGCTGTCTGGCAAGCAAAGCGGGAAGGGCTTAGGAATTTCTCGATGCTCGCCTCCCATGTCCTCGTGCCACCTGCAATTCGAGCCCTCTTAAGCTCAGCGCGCAATCGAGTGCAAGGCTTCATTGGTCCGGGTCACGTTTGCACGGTCATGGGCTATCGGGAATATGACGATCTTATTCATGAGTTCCGCGTGCCAATTGTTGTGGGTGGTTTCGAGCCGCTTGATCTGCTGGAAGCGATCCTGATGCTTGTGACGCAGCTCGAAGAAGGACGGGCGACAGTCGAGAACCAATATGTCCGATCTGTGACTTACGAGGGCAACCTGCGCGCTCAAAAAATACTGGCCGAGGTATTCGAGGTATGTGACCGGAAATGGCGCGGGATCGGAGGAATCCCGGAGAGCGGTCTGAGTCTCCGTGAAGAATATGCTGAATTCGATGCGGATCGCATCTTTGGGACGGAAGGAATAACCGCGGATGAGCCCGCAGAGTGTATTAGCGCCGAGGTGCTCCAGGGCCTGAAGAAACCCACGGATTGCTCCGCATTCGGCACACGCTGCACGCCGGAAAATCCGTTGGGCGCTCCGATGGTCTCTTCCGAAGGAGCGTGCGCCGCGTACTACCGATATCGCCGGCATGCGATAGCAGTGACGGAGAGCCATTGATGCCGCAAGACACGAAACTCGATATAGCTTCGAATTGTCCCGTCCCGATTACCGGAGGGGAGTCGATCCTGATGGGTCACGGAAGCGGCGGCCGAATGAGCGCGAACCTCATGCGAACGATCCTCCTTCCGGCACTTCAAAATCCCGTTCTCGAACGGATGGATGACCAGGCGATTTTGGATCTCGGCGGATCCCGAATTGCGTTTACGACGGACTCTTTTGTCGTGAAGCCGCTGTTTTTCCCTGGCGGAGACATCGGGACGCTGGCAGTGAATGGCACTGTGAATGACCTGGCGATGGGCGGTGCGAAACCTCTTTTCTTAAGCCTCGCACTCATCCTCGAAGAGGGACTTCCGCTCGACACACTACGCCGGGTGATGGAATCCATTCGTTTCGCAGCTGCTCTGGCAGGCGTCATTGTGGTCACCGGAGACACAAAGGTAGTGGAAAAAGGAAGCGGCGATGGATTGTTTGTAAACACCTCGGGAATCGGGCTCGTCTCGTCCGGAGTACGGCTCTCCGCCGATCAGGCGCGTCCAGGAGATCTCGTGCTGCTTAGCGGGACCATTGGAGACCATGGGATCACGATATTGTCCCAACGGGAAGGTCTCGAATTCGAAAGCGCCGTCGCCAGCGACACGGCGGCGTTGCACACCTTGGTTGCCGCCATGCTAGACGCGAGCTCTGACATTCGTTGTCTCCGTGATCCGACGCGGGGCGGCCTATCGAGTTCCTTGAATGAGATTGCGAGCCGCTCACACGTGGGAATTGAGCTGGAAGAAGACGCGATTCCGATCCGCGAGGAAGTCCGAGGCGCGTGCGAGTTGTTAGGACTCGATCCCTTGTACGTGGCAAACGAGGGCAAGCTCCTTGCGGTCGTTGAGCCCAAGTCGGCCGAAGGGATTCTCGAAGCAATGCGCCAACATCCACTAGGAGGCAGCGCCCAGATCATCGGAACAATTACAGATTCCCATCCGGCGATGGTCACCCTCCGAACGCGCTTAGGAACATCGCGGATCGTCGATCTTCTATCCGGCGATCAACTGCCGAGAATCTGCTGAGCCGATGCACAAGATCGAAATTGGCGGACGTCAGTCTTAGAACCCCACCCGGCATTCGCTGCGCCTCAGTCATGCTCAGGCCGAAACTCCACATATTGCCAAGGACCGCTCCCAGCACCATTTTCAGGGTGTCCTGTTTTGGACAGACTAAAGATGGTCGGATGTTCTAAATATGCTAACTGTCGAGGTGTATTTCAACTCGCGTGCACCCTCCGCCACCGGAGTGCTAGGGCCATAACTGGACCTAATTTCTTTGGAAGGGAGCGAGGACCATGACCGCCCACTTGACGGCGAAATCTGAAAGCGCAAAACACCCCACAGTTCTCAAATTGAGGGATGCTTCCCCATTTGCTCAGAAGGTCCATCAGGCTTACAAGGGAGTTGCCCGCCGGGCCTACGAATTGTACGAGAGCCGCGGACGCGAGGATGGGCAGGATCTGGAAGATTGGTGCCGCGCGGAGGCTGAGTTACTGCACTCACTGCCGGTAGAGATCAGCGAAACGAACGAGGTCTCAGCAACGAGGACATTCAAGTGCGAGTTGCACCTCACCGTCTCGTAATCACCGGAAAGTGGAGAACAATTCGTGAAGAGAAGACTCGCGTTGAAAAAGGTTCCGATGAAGCCCTCCACGAAGTTGATCTCTCGGAAGCGATCGACCCCGATGAAGTGACAGCCACGGTGCAAAACGGGACACTTGAAATCCAGATGAAGAAGGCACGTCCTAGCAAGAATATTCTTCACTCAGTCGAGGCAGAGTAGCGTCCAGACAAGAGGACTGCGTGCCTCTGGAGGCGGCGGGACGGACTGCCATTTCCGCCTCTGCTGGAGAAAGGCGCGAAAGTTACCGTCAACTACAGTGAAGATGCTGGGAAGAAAGTGGCCCACTTTTTCTAGAAAGGTTAGACGCGCTTGGTGAACTGATGAGTCGGTGATCGTTTGGCACTGACGCAGTTCACCTGAAACTTAACTTGATGGTCTGAGAATGACGGGTAAATACCCGAGGAGATGATGAAAATGTCTACGCAAAATTCAGTTGTCGCGGTATATCGCACGCACACGGAAGCCGATCAGGCGGTAAAGGAACTTCAGCGTGGCGGAGTTGACATGCACAAGCTATCGATTGTTGGGAAGGGCTACCACACAGATGAGCAGGTGGTCGGCTATTACAATACCGGCGACCGCATGAAGTATTGGGGCAAAGTTGGTGCGTTCTGGGGAGGCTTTTGGGGGCTCTTGTTCGGATCTGCTCTCTTCGTGATTCCGGGTCTCGGCCCAATTTTAGCAGCGGGCCCGGTAGTTGCATGGATCGTGGCAGGGCTGGAAAGTGCAGTAGCGGTAGGAGGATTGGGTGTTCTGGGAGCCGGACTCTACAGTATCGGAATCCCTAAGGACAGCATTGTGAAGTACGAAACTGCACTCAAGACAGATCAATTTGTACTGATCGCCCACGGGACGGCCGCCGAGGTGGCACGGGCGAAAGACATAATCGAAACGACGCATCCTGCCCAGTTGGACTTGCACTCAGCCGAAGCAGTAGCAGCATAACCAAAGGGAACCTGCTTCTTGGCTCAGTCACGGCTAAGGTACAGCATTGACGGCGCGTGCCACGACGAAGCGCGCTGTCAGGGCCGGAGGATCCTTTCGTTTATGACAAGCGACTGAAACGAGGCAATTGGGGCAAGCGCTTCACGCGAAAGCTTGTTTCCGGCACCAGCTTTATGGGCATCAAGAGATTACGCTGAACAGCGGTCTCGAGATGTTGATCCGCATCACGGGACGTTGATTCACTCCACGCTCCAATCGGTCCCAACGATAGTGCTGGAACAGGGGGCGACAAATCATGAAATCGCAGATTAAGCTGGGCACAGTATTTGGAGTCGAGCTGGGCCTGCACTATAGCTGGCTAGTCATAGCGCTGCTGATCACTTTTTCGCTAGTCGCGCAATTTCATGCCGTGAACCGCGATTGGAGTGATGCAGTCGTGTGGAGCACAGCGATCATCACGGGCGTGCTTTTCTTTGCCTGCTTGTTCGCGCACGAGTTGTCTCACGCGGTCGTTGCCAAGGCCCACGGGATCCCAGTTCACAAGATCACTCTGTTCTTGCTGGGAGGAGTTGCCCAAATCGAAAAGGACGCTACGGACCCGAAGACAGAATTCTGGATGGCCATTGTCGGCCCTATCACCAGTGGAATCCTTGGGCTGGCCATGTTGGGTTTAGCCAGGCTTTCTGGCTGGACTCCGTGGACTTCAGCAACAACACCCGGTACAGCGCTTCTGGTATGGCTGGGCTACATCAATCTTGCCCTGGGCGCATTCAACATGATTCCAGGCTTTCCGCTCGACGGTGGGCGAGTGCTGCACGCCATTCTGTGGTGGGCGATGGATGACGCTGAGCGCTCAACGCGGACAGCGGCCATCGTTGGACAAATCATCGCCGTCTTCTTCATCGGCTTTGGAATTCTTCGGTTCTTTCAAGGAGCAGGTCTTGGAGGACTCTGGATTGCCTTCATCGGTTGGTTCCTTTTGCAAGCTGCTGGCGCCACGTACATGCAGGTCAAAACGGGCACGCTTCTCCGCGGTCTACGCGTGAAGGATGTGATGTCCACAGACAGTTACGCGGTCGATCCCGAGCTTTCAGTCCAGGAGTTCGTTAACGAGCACTTGCTTCGTACCGGCCGGCGCTGCTTCCTGGTGGTCCAGGATGGGCACCTACTCGGTCTGATAACACCCAACGAAGTGCGCACAGTCGAGCAGCGAGCATGGCCCTTCACGCCTGTGCGCAGTGTGATGCGTTCGGCGGACGAGGTTCACTTCGTTTCGCGCGACATGCCTGCGATGGAAGCCTTAGAGACCATGGGCCGCGAGGACGTCAATCAATTACCCGTCATGTCGGACGGACGCGTTGAGGGTATTGTGTCCCGTGCCCACCTGCTGCAGGTACTACGATCCCGTGCGGAGCTGAAGTTGCCCCCAAGTTTACCGCGGACCGCATGAGAATGCGACATTGGAGGACACAACGATGCGGCTGCGCGACTCGGAAAAAGACGGATGGCAATTGAATCAATCGCACTGGAATTTCTTTCGCATCACAGACCTGCACCAATTAAATCAGTCGCCGGTGAAAGATGAGGTAGCCTCCAACTCCTCACCCAGCGCACGCCCATGGCACATCCTGCTGGAGTGTTCCATTCTGACCAGACAGGCGTTCCTCGGTTACTCAATACTTTGTAAATCACGGCCCGGAGCGTAGCAGAGGTCTGTGAGACACAGGAGGATTTATGTCCCGTTTGCGGATGTTGCAAGGTTTGATGGCGACGGTGGTGGTGAGCGCCGGATTGGCTGTTGTGCCCGCTGTTGCCGCGGGCACACCCCAAACCTTTACCGGAAAANNTCAGCGACGCCATGTGCGGCGCCAAGCACACAGAGGGGCTCGCCCCCGCAGCCTGCGTTCGTGCCTGCGTGCAGAAGGGCGCCAAGTATGCTTTGGTTGTCGGCGACAAGGTCTATACCCTTGACACTTCGGATCAAGCGACGCTAGACACGCTCAACAAGCTGGCTTGGGAGCAGGCTAAAGTCACGGGCACGGCCGAAGGTGCCACCATTTCGGTGAAGTCGGTGACTGCCGCCAAGTAGGTCGCACCCGCGATGGAGGCCCTGGAGATCATGGGGCGGAAGGATGTCAATCAACTCCCCGTGATGTCGGACGGACGGGTTGAGAGCATTGTTTCTCGTGCTCACGCTGCAGGCATTGTGGTCGCGTGCCGAACTACAAGTGCCACCAATACCACGAGCCGCATGAGAATGCGGCCCTGGTCGGAGGTTCGAGGGATCAATTTCGTTATCGCGAGCACCCAAGCTGGTACGGCTCTGATGACAACTGATTTGGACAGAACGGGGCCTGAAGAACGAAAGTCCATCTGGTTGGGAATTGGAAAGTTCCTGTTTATAGTTGTCTTGGCAGTCCTCTTTTTTCTGCTTGCCCACAACATGGTGCGTCACCGCTTCTTTAGAGGAGGCTGGCGCAACCAGCACGGCTCCATCTCGCCCTGAAAAAACTTGAGAGGCCTCCGAATAATGGGACGAGCGGATTATAACGACGGGAAGCACGACGCGAGGAAGTCTTATGCGAAACAGTCTTATTGTCTGGCCGATTCTGCTCATTGCAGGTTTTCTTGCCGGGTTCATTCCGCAACATTCCAAAGCAAACCGGTTAGAGCAGAAAGTGTCAGCGTCGACAGCCCAGATCGAAGCATGTCAGCTCTCTGAACAACTGTCTCAGCTTCGCGATGCAGCCACGCTGATGTTCCTGGAGGCAACACAAAAGAATTACGGAACTTCGGGAGATGATGCCAACCGTTTCTTTGATCAGGCCCAGGGCCTTGAGAACAGCACCCAAGATGAAGCCCTGCGCACTCTGCTCGGTGGAACTCTATCAATGCGCGATCGGATCATAGCCGATTTGGCAAAAGGGGATGCCGCTGTCGTTTCCGAGATGCAGCCCATTCTTTCAAAAGTGGAGCAAGGCACAAAACGGTAGGAACTGTTGTAGCAGGTGACGCAGGGCGGATCATAAAGCGCACCTGCGGATTCGGGAAGGTTGCGATCTTCGGTTGCAACTTGGGGCGCTACTTACCTGGTGTACGACCACGGTCTGAGCCGCAAGAGAGCACTCGGAAACCATCGACTAAGCCCTCAGAAAGTGTCGGTTGCCCCTTCGGCCGCGACCGCTATTGTCCACCCTCCGGCGGAATGTCATCTGACCGGGCACGATCCTCACTGGTGCGTACAGCCCTCTCAGGGTGGTCAGCAGCATCCTCGATGCCGCTGACGGCCTCCGCCTCATATGCTTGATCAGTATCGGCAAGTTCTTCGACGCTCTCGTCAGCAGCATCTGCGATTTGCGAGAGGCCCTGAGTATCCCCTGATTGCCCAGCGCTGTCCGAGCCTACTTGCCCGGGATCGCTTCCTAGTTCATCAAGCTGCGCTTCGTTATCACGCGATCTACTTTTCACCACGGAACCTCCCGAGAATTATCTTCAACTTTCAGCTCAGCGCGCGACTGTCCTTCGTCTGTGGTCTCATCGGCATATCAGCTTCGTGTGCCCCGTCTATCGAGGCGGCGTAGCCAGCAGGCCTTTGAGCGAATTGATTGCTTTCTGCGCTTCCGCAAGTTGGGCCCTGGCTTGATCCAGCACTGCTGTCGGCAAGAGTCCTTGCGTCCCGCTCGTTTGTCCCGCTGGCGACGGCTGCGCTGGTGATGTTCCAAACAAGGAACTCAGCGCCTCGTCGAGTGTCGGTTCCATCACGACTTTATCTCCTGTCGCCACGATCACGCGTTTCAGTTGAGGGAAATTTGTGCCTTCCGCCTTGAGATACAGTGGCACCACATAAAGAAAAGAATTCTCGATCGGAATCACAATCAGCTTGCCGCGAATTACATTCGATCCTTTTTGGTCCCACAGCGTGAGTTGTTGAGAAATAGTCGTGCTCTGATCAATCATTGCACTAATCTGGTTGGGTCCGTAGATCAGCTTCTCTTTCGGGAGCTCATAGAACAGCATCTTCCCGTAATCGGGGAAGTCACACCTGGCGGCCAGCCAAGCGATCATATTATCCCTGTTCTGCGGCGTGAAAGGAGTCAGAATGAGGTACTCGAGTTGATCGCTCCCGGGAAGCTTCATCAATATGTAATAAGGCTCCATAGGGTTGACCGCGTTATCGTATTTTTCCTTCGGTGCAACCCAAAGATCTTCCCGGTTGTAAAACACCTGGGGGTCGGTCATATGGAAGCTCTCGTATTGATTCGCCTGGATGGCGAAGAGATCCTGCGGGTAACGCAGATGGCTCTTCAGATCCGCTGAAAGCTCGCTCAGATCCTTGAAAACACCCGGGAAAGCGCGCCGGTACAGTCCGAGAACGGGATCTTTCGGGTCCATCACGTAGAACGACACTGTTCCGTCATACATGTCCATGACGGCCTTTACGGAGTTGCGGATGTAATTGATGCCCGCTGCCGAACCAGTAGCTTGCGGCTGTGAGTAGGGGAAACGGTCCGAGGTGGTATACGCGTCCTGAATCCAATACTGCTTCCCTTCGCTCACTACCGCATACGGATCCTTGTCCAAAAGCAAGAAGGGCGCGACTTGTGAAATACGCTCCTGCACGCTTCTCCAAATCTGGATTTTGCTTTGCGGCCTCAGGTAAGAAGTGAGCAGGATATTGATGTCCGTCTGCGTCCAGGAAAACATAAGCCGTTTCCAGATGCTGTCCAGCGGAATTCCGCCCTTCCCCTGGTAGCTCGTATAAACATTTTCATTGCCCTTGGGATAATCAAACTCTTTAATCCCGGTCGCCACGATCTTATAGCCCGGCGTCACCTCTCCGTAGTAGATGGCCGGCTGCGAGATATTCAGGCGGGCATACTGGGATTCGGGAGGAATATTCTTAATAAGATACTGCGGAAAACCTCCGCCTTCGGTCTTCGATACAAAGTTCATGACCAACCCATAGCCATGAGTGAACTGCAATTCCTCGTTCACCCACGTTTGTGCCTGTGCGGGTAGTTGCGTGGCAAGTTCACGAGATGCGAGCATCACCTGGTGATAGCCATCGGCCAGATGGTAGCGATCGACATCCACGTTATAGAACTGGTAATAGAGACGAATCGCCTGCGTTTGTTGATAGGTCTGAAGTAACGGCCGCGAATCCCAGAGACGAATATTCTGAATCGTGTCTTGATTTCTAGAGAGAACGTCGGGAGTCAGATCGGTGAGAGCCGGATAAGCGGTTTCCTGGATTGCCTCAAGATTGTAAGCTTTTCGAGTGAACCCTATGTAATGTTGCAGGTACGGCGTCTCAAGGCTTAGCTCGCTCGGTCGAACGACGAACGTTTGAAACAGGTAGGGCAACGCCAGTACTCCGACTACATACAGTGCCGCATAAATGCCAATGGCTACGGCCAACGTCTTCACTTGCGGACGACGGAATAAAGCGAGCACGAGAAGCGCACATGCCAGCACGGAGGCGCCGAGCATCATCCAAAGGGCGATCCTGGTCACGTGCGCCGCTGCATAGCCCGCTCCGTAGACAACCCCGAGGGTCGAATAGACGAGCTCGTAGTGATCCAGATAAAAGCCCCACCCGACGGTGGCAGCCAAAATGAAGAGAAGCACGACGAGATGTCGAGCTGTATTGTCACCGATTGTGAATTTTTGGCTGGGCTTGGATTGCCGCAGGCCAAGGAAGGAAACAAAACCAAGTATCACAAGAGCGGCCACCGTCAGAAAGGTTAGACAACCCTGCAGTAGCTCGTAGAATGGAAGACGGAAGAAGTAGAAGCCAAGGTCGACCCCAAAGAGCGGGTCGGTCAGCGCGAACGATCCGCCATAACGAAAGCGGAGATACGTGTCCCATTGCGTGGAAACACCAACCGCGAATATCAGGGAGACGAACATGACAGCGACCCCGCTGGCCAGCATCAATACCTTGGGGCTTATATCGATGTTGAGTCTCCCGAGCGCATCGGCGGAGGCGGCGACGACCTTGCCAGAAGGGGAGGCAGTAGCAACTTTGAGCGAAGGGCCGTGCTCCCGTGAAATGTCGACGCTCTTGGCTGCAAAGCGGAGATTGATCCACAGATAAAGAAACGAAAGGACCAAAGCCACGCCGAACATCCCCCACTTGACAGAAAGAAGGGTCCAGAAGATCCCGGCGTAGTCGAGTTCCCGCATCCAAAGCCATTCTTGGATTAGGCCAAGGAGGATTGTCAGAACGATGACGCATGCGATCGCTACAAATAGACCCCACCTCCACCTCGGGAAATGGCTTTTTGTGGGTGACAGCTTCCCGCGGGTAGCGTCGCGCGGTTCATGTGCCTGGAGGGTAATTTTCTCAACGGCTGTTGCGCTCATTGTCCGTTCCTGCGTTCAGTTTTCTAAATCCTCCTTGAATATCAAGCAAAATATGACGAGAAATCTGGTCAATTGTGAACATGACGGGGGAGAAGGCGCTTTGTTTTGGGGCTTCTGATGGGCGAGTAAGCTCCTTGGGATTTACCGTCCTTCAGGGCAACACTTCTTGGAGTCGTTTTACGGACACAAGCGGAGAATGCATCGTTGCAAGTGATGTCGTCGCACGTGGTCGGACGGCTCATCACCTGAGCCATACTGCACAGTATTGCTGCGGGAAGTGAGCGAATCTGTAGGGGCGCCTCAGAGAAGAATCCAAAGGAGCACAAGAATTATGTCCAAAGAAACACAACAAACCCTGGATCATCGTCGGGCGAAAACAGCCGGACCGCAGCCGGCAAAAGGTGCTTCGCTAGACGTAGTAAGTGTCCCCGGCAGCTCTCAAACGGGTTCACAACTGGCAGACAGGAGCGAAACTAAGGTCGGAGTCTCTCCACAGGGAGCGCTTCCAGTCATAAGCGTCCCCGGCGGCACTGAAACGGACTCGCAATTGGCCGACAAGAGTAGAGCAAACACGGCCGTCGAGGTCTATTCACAGGGCGCGCTGCCGATCATAAGCGTCCCTGGCGGTTCTTAACTGCGCGTTCTCGATAACCTGCTCTTCAGCTTGGGTATCCTTCGCGGCGCTCTTAAGCTGAATTTCCAGGCGATTGAGTTGGCCGCGAACCGTTCTTTGATACCCACGACGACGCCTTCTTATGTGAGCAGCCTATTTGACGAGCAATTCTCCACTTTCACGATCGGGGATTTGGTCGTGCTGTTTTGCTGTTTGTCGTCGAGGCCTATCGCGCCAACTGTTCCCCTCCGAGGACGTGCTCTTAGCGGAGACAGCACAAGGCGGCGATTGCAGAGTCTCGATCAAGACTGACCAGCATGCACCGCCTTTCTTTCGGCGCTTTCGTGGTTACACACCCATAAACTCAGGGCGGTAATCCTTCCAGATTCCAGTCGCTGGCGAGATTATTCGGACAGGGGCATCTTCCGCGTGTTTCGCAGTCCGCGCCCATTGCCACGCGTGTTGGATTTCGGAGGATTCGAAGTAATGCGTCTCGGACTGCAGAACGGCGGCTCCCGCGGTTAGAATGTCCACAATCTCTTCCCAACGATGTGCCCCGACAACCGCCATCCGAGCGATATGGTCGGTGTGCTTTTGGAGAAACCGAAGATCCTCCCAGCGTGCCTTCCATTCGGCTCCGTGCATTTCTGTAAGGTCCGCGAGGATGCCGATCGGGTGCTTCTTATGTTGTGCGATGAAGAATTCAAGCTGCGGCTCGAATGCTTTGAGGTCTTCCTCCGACAGCGCTCCGGCCACCTTAAAACCGAATGCGGCTCCTCCAGTTTCCTTAAGTCGTTCAATCACAGGCACACCTCTTAATTTTGAACTAGAAATCGCAGCATAAAAACAAATTCTGAACCATCATCGGTCGGAGTCTCTTCACAGGGAGTCCTGCCGATGCTAAGCGTCTCCCTCGGTTCTTCGCTTCCGTTTTCTCGAGAGCTAGCTTGCCTTTCAATCCGTCCAACGTATCCAGCGTGCCCTCAACAACCAAAGACAGAAAAGTATAGCAAGACCAGGACTCAGGCATTTATAAGTCGGATCGTAGCGTTTTTCTCGGCAGCGTGGAGGGAAAACGCCACGCGGGCCGGTTGCATGCGATTAGCGCAAGATCGGAGGAAGGTCCGCATATAAGACGGTGCTTCCTAGTCCCATTCGCGTTAGCCTTGTTATTCATCATATGACCAGCAACGTAACGCGTATGCGCCACATTCGTTAAAAAAGACTGACTTGTTCCCGGCCCGTTGACGGTATAGTTTCGGTAATCGACCGTCAGTGTCTCCTTGCCGAATATTCTGATGGCTGAAATCGCCTCTTCTCTCGAGAGAAGCCAGAACCCGTCAATCTTCTGATAGTCCCGCACAAAATCTACTTGCTTGATCCAAAACGACGGGCTTTTAGCGAGATGGCCGGTGATCTTCACGATCGCAAAGTCCTGGTTGTCGATCCACATCTTTCCTTCGAAGAGATCCATTTCCTTACGCTTCGGAACAGCGTGGACCACTGAGCAGTCAGAGTTGCCGATTCGATCCGTGCCAACTACCTCCAAGGCATAGTTTTCCGGAGTGATCAGGCTGTCTGGGTCTTTGTTAACCCGTACCCTCTCCTCTTCAGCCTTCATCAGGCGCTGGAATACATGGTGGCGCACGAATCCCGAGCCTTTTCCTGAGGTGGTTGTGAACTTTTCTGTTGTCGGCGCCCTGTATTCCACGACTACCGCTTCTTCGGCCACTATTTTATCGTTGCCGCTCTCTAGCTTGTAGGTGCGAACTCCAGAGAGCCGAATTAGATGATCTTCTTGCCAACGGTGACGCGTGGTCAACCTGCGAAAAAGGTCTTCTGTATTGTTTTGCTCCCGAATGGATGAGTTAAGCTGCACTGCAGCCACAGGCAGCTTACAAAGGTTCTCGCACGGATATGACGGAGGGGTCGCGATTGACATCGTTCCCAACAAGGACATGCCAAGGAACTGTCCTACAAACCCAACTACAGATCTCATTCCTCCACCTGCTTCGTGCGAAAGAACTGGTCCACATTCCGATTTACCTCATCACCACGCTCTTCGCGCGGTCCGCAAGGACATCCCGACAAGGTGGCCATGTTAAGCCGTGAATATCGCTCCGGAGTTCGGTACTGGCAAAGCGTTTACACATTTATTCGTTGGCCTGTATCTTTCTCGGCAGCCTGGAGGTGCAAAGCCATGCGTGCCGGTTGCATGCGATTAGCGCAAGATCGTAGGAAGGTCCGCATATAAGACTGTGCTACCTGGTCCCACACCATATGGCGTGCATAGAGGTAAGCTCGTCTACGCATCGCCTGGCGGGCTGCGTCGTTGTCCAAGAGTTCAATCGCCGTATCCGCGATGGCGGCTGGGTCCTCGAAGGGAACCAGCGCCCCGCGCCCATTGTCCAACAGTTCGGCGGCGTGCCAGTACGGAGTCGAGATGATCGCCTTGCCGGCGCCCAAGGCGTACGCCAGTGTGCCGGATACGGCCTGTGCCTCGTAGCGATACGGAGTGACGTAAATGTCCGCCGAACCAACCAGCGCAGCCATTTCTTGAGGGCTGACGAACCGGTTGTGGAAGACTACGTTCTGCTCAACACCTAGCTCTTTGGCTAAGGCTTGCAACTGGACCCGATATCGATCGCCCTCGCGGCGTCTAACGTGCGGGTGAGTAGCGCCTGCGACTATGTACACTACGTTGCTGTGCCGAGACAAAATACGCGGCAGGGCTTGAATCACATTTTCGAATCCCTTGTTTGGAGACAAGAGGCCGAACGTGAGCAAGACCGTCTTTCCGGTTGAAAACGAATCTTTGTAAGAGGCCGGTTCTGCATAGGGCAAATCGGGGATGCCGTGAGGAATCAGATCAATCTTTTCGCCTGGAACCCTAAACACATCCTGCAGAAACTGAGAAGAGTGTTCGCTCATAACGATGAGACGACCAGAGCGCTCGGCGATTTCTTGCATGACGACTAGTTGGTCGACGTCTGGCTCACGAAGAACCGTATGCAGAGTTGTCACGACTGGCATTTTGAGGCGATGCAGCAGCCGCAATACATGGCTGCCGGCCTTCCCTCCAAAAATCCCATACTCGTGCTGCAAACACACCAGATCGACATTGCTGGAATTAAGAAAGTCGGCGGCGGCTTTATAGGATGAAGGGTCGCTTTCGGTTATCTCGAATCGCACGCGCGCAGGGTAGCGGTAGCGCGATTGCGGATCATTGACGGCTACTACGGATACTCCAGCGGCGCCGTACTGAGCAGCAATCGCATCACACAAGTCTGTCGTGAAGGTGGCAATTCCACACTGTCGAGGAAGGTGGTTCCCAATCACCGCTAACCGTGCTGGATACCGCTGGCTGAGTTTCACTGGCAAACACGAGGCTGGCTTCTTTTCGAACAGCGCAGAACGCTCTTCGAACCGCATCAGGGTGTTCGGTTTCAAACTCACGGTGCAATCAAGCTCGGACATTGCGGACTCCTTAGCGGATATGGTCCGGTTGGAAAGGGCCGAACACAATGTGAAGGCGTGAAGAGGCCACGCCTGTACCTCATGGTGCCGGGATTCGTACTGCTTTCTTCAAACTGTACTTCGCCGTCGGTTCAGTAGTTCAATAGCCAGAAGCACCAGCCCCACAGCCAAAAATAAGTGGATCAGAGCTCCGCCGAAGTGAAAACCGAGTCCCAGAACCCACACAATAAAAAAGAACAACCCACATGATCCGCAGCATGTCAACCTCCCAGTCGCACACGCGAACGTGAATCTGATCACGTCGGCGTGGGTCTGCTGTTCCAAGTGGATCCGCCGCTGCTGGAGCGCCAGCGCAGCGAATCAATTCAGACCTTAGCAAGTCAAAATTAAAACGGTCTGAGCAATAATGCTCACACTTGCCACACGGAACAACACCCAGGTGTCGCGAAGAAATCTACCTCATCCCGTTCCGCGTGAATCGAGTGCGAACTTGTGGGGGCCTACATTTCAGCTACTCCCGACGCTTACGGCAGCCACTCTGTGACCCAAATGAAATGTGTTCGTTATTGAACAGAAATGCCTTTCCTTAGTGTCTTAGGATGCCATTGTGGATGACCCGCCATTGATCCGAAGCTAGAAGAAAAGAAATGGCGGGTGCGAAAGCCGAGAAGATTGTGACACCCCGCTTCTTCGTGCGCGCAGCGTCGAGCAACACGGCGGGACTATGAAAAAGACCTTGAACATCGTTTCTTCGTGCAAACATACTGGCTACAAGCTGCGAGATATCCTACAAATTCGTTCAGCAGTTAATGAACGACCATAGGTTAAGACGCAGTTCATCTACGACTGTCGCATCGATCTGCGCTGAAGAGTTGCACCTTGGCGAACCGTAGCGAGGTCTGGAATCGATGAATCTACAGCGCGTTTCCATAAGCGAGCGCAAATTCGAAAGAGGAGGATAACAAATGTTGAAACGTATTCTGATGGTCACAACGCTAGTTCTACTTGTAACTCTAACCGCTGTCGCGTCGGATCGCGAGGATGATGTTAATCGCACCAACAAAGCTGCCCAGGTCTTCAAGGAGATCATGAACACCCCGGACCAGGGCATTCCTCACGGTCTACTGGAATCGGCGAAATGTATCGCCATTATTCCAGGCGATGTGAAGTTCGCCTTTATATTCGGCGGCAACTACGGCAGGGGAGTTGCAACCTGTCGCACCGACCATGGCTGGAGCGCCCCCCTGTTTCTGGCTATTGACGGCGGTAGCGTGGGTTATCAGATCGGGGGCTCTTCCACCGACCTTGTGATGCTCTTTATGAACGATCACGCCTTGAAAAGCCTGCTCAGCGACAAATTCAAGCTCGGAGCCGACGCCTCTGTAGCAGCAGGGCCGGTGGGCCGGAACGCCGCTGCTGGCACGGATCTCAAATTGAATGCGGAGATTTTGTCTTACTCGCGTTCGAAAGGTGTTTTCATCGGGGTGAGCCTGAACGGAGCCGTGGTGCAAGCCGACAAAAGTGGAGACAGAGCCATGTATGGCGACGATGTAAACCGCCATGAAATTCTTGACGGCAAAGTTGCCGTTCCTGAGTCGGCGCAGGCACTGCTGCACGAAATTGGCGGATATGCCCATGAAGCCAAAGTTCAATAGTGGACTCCAGGCGACGGGAGGGCTTTTCCTTGATCCTATTCCCCGCCGTCAGATACCAGGTGTGAACGCGATATGACAAGACACTTTACAAGTGTTTTCGGAGGTTTGCCTTCACAGTTGAAGAGGTTGGGGGACTGCTAATCGGAGCAAGAACCCAACCCCTGAGATTTTCGAGAACCGTGGGCAAGTGCACGGAACCGACCGGGAGGATTGGTTCCGCGCGGAAGCAAAGACAGAACGAGAAGTGATCGGGACGTACCGAGACAAGGCAGTGCTGCAGATATCCCGGGTGAGTAGGCAACTCCGGCGCTGCAGATTAAGTGGGTGGAGGCCAACGTGGCAAAAACGGCAGCTGGTCTGTCTGAGAATCCAGGTTCGACCGATGATCTCGTTCGTGATCTCGAAGACAGCGGTTACCCCGTGGATGGCTCAAGAGAGCAGTTTATCCGCCAACCAGACGGTCTATCTGTGGCGACAGGCGGACTTGCAGCCGCCCCGGTGGAACTCGACAAGCGCAGCGCGCAGAGAACTTGCGCCACTCCAAGCGACGACAGAGGGACGACCGGTGGCGACGTAGCAGAACAAGACAATGCTGCAGGCATTGCCGGGCGAGTTAACGATTAAATCGGTGGAGGCCAATATGGCAAAAACGGCAGTTGGTTTGTTTGAGAATCCAGGCTCGGTCGACGAGGTCGTTCGCGATCTCGAGGCCACTGGCTTCCCTCGGAAGGACGTCCGTGTTTTGGGCGAGCCGCGGGAGATGGCGGGTAGCGGACTCATGAGTACCCCACACACGGATTTTGAAGTGGGCTTGGTTCGTGATCTCAAGGTGTTCGGGGTCCTCGAAGCGGACGCGGAAGATTATGTCCAAGGCGTACGGCGCGGAGGAATCATGGTTTTCGCCACGGGTTCGGGCGACAAAGCAGAGGCAGCAACTGAGATTATGAACCGCCACGGTGCTGTGGAGATCGAAAAGCTCAGCGCCTCGCGGCCGGAACTCCCGAGCGCGGACCACGGTGAGGCGCCTCCTGTCCGCGATCCCTCCGTCCAAACTGGAAGGTCCCGCTCACCCGGCGGCGGCGCTCGCCTGTTCGTGTGGTAGCGCTTTCACGCAAGACAAACGTGCTGGGAGTCGCGGCTAGACTTGCAATGCCCTGGGCGGGGGTACGAGCTTTTGCGGACCACCGGGTTTCCCGCACAGAGTAACTGAGGGAACAATTCTGCCGGCATGACCTACGACTTGCACGAGAAATACAGTCGCGGGGATGGTCATCCCAACGAAGACCGATTGCGTGCCGAAGCCTTGATTCCAGGGTCAGCATTCAGAGTTGCCAAGGGTGAATAGCGCCACTCCCGCCGAGGGTCACGAAAATGCAAGCACAAATCGAGGTTGGCGGGATCGCCGGCATTTCGATCGGACTGCACTACAGCTGGTTCATCATCGCTGTGTTGATCACGCTTTCTCTTGCTGGACATTTTCACAGTGTCACACCGCGCTGGAGCGATACAGTCGTGTGGTCATCCGCGATAATAACGGGCCTGCTGTTTTTCGCGTCGTTCCTTTTACATGAAATGGCGCACTCGCTGGTGGCGAAGGCGTATGGCCTGAAGGTACGCTCGATTACCTTGTTTGCTCTGGGCGGAGTGTCGCAGATTGAATCGGAAGCATCGGACGCCAAGTCTGAGTT
>PLHQ01000045.1:22501-24183 GCA_003138975.1 Acidobacteriaceae bacterium
TGGGTCAGGCAGTTGCCTTCATATTCATCATGCTGGGGCTTTACCGCTTTTTCGCAGGTGCAAATTTCGGTGGCCTCTGGCTGGCATTTATTGGGTGGTTCTTGCTTGATGCGTCCCGTCGCAGCTACGTCCAGGTAGAACTCATGGAGGGGCTTCGCGGCCGCCCTGTTGCCGATATCATGGACCGCGATTGCCCTACTGTGGAAGGGCACTTGAGCCTGCAGGATTTTGTCCAGGAATACTTGTTGCGGAGCGGACGTCGCTGCTTTGCGGTCGTTCAAAATGGCCGTCTAAGCGGGCTCGTCACGCCAAGTGAAGTCGAGCGTGTGGAGCGTGAACGCTGGGCACAAACCAGCGTCCAAGCTGTGATGCGGCCCCTCAGTCAACTCCGGACAATTGCGCTCGACACTCCGGCAATCCAGGCGCTTGAGATTATGAGCCGCGAGGGTATCAACCAATTGCCCGTTCTTTCTGACGGACGTCTTGAGGGGTTCTTCTCACGCAGGCATATTCTGGGTTTCCTACAGAACCATTCTGAACTGAACAGCCGGTGAGGATGGAATACTTGTTTACCGGCGGTGCCAAGCATCAACCAGAAGCACAGCAGTGCAGTCGCCGCCTTAGTCTGATTCAACAGCTCGGACGTTGTTTTTCACGAGGGAATGGAGAATGAAGATGCAACTTGGAATGATTGGGCTCGGAAGAATGGGCGCGAATATGGTGCAACGCTTGATGGAAGGCGGCCACGAATGCGTTGTGTTCGATTTGAACCCCGCGAGCGTAAGCAAGTTAGCGAACGATGGTGCCATCGGAGCCAAGTCGCTCGACGACTTCGTCTCCAGGTTAAAGCCACCACGCGCTGCTTGGCTGATGGTGCCCGCTGCGGCGGTCGATAAGACCCTGCATGACCTTGCCACTCGCATGCAACAAGGCGACATCGTCATTGACGGAGGCAATTCTCACTACATCGATGACATCCGGCGAGCCAATGAACTCAAGCCCAAAGGCATTCACTATGTCGACGCTGGGACGAGTGGTGGAGTCTGGGGTTCTGATCGCGGTTACTGTCTGATGATCGGAGGCGAACAGAATGTCGTTCAGCATCTTGACCCAATTTTCGCCACCCTTGCCCCCGGAATTGGAACGGCATCTCGCACACCGGGTCGCGATAAGACCGGCGGCACGGCTGAGCACGGCTATCTGCATTGCGGGCCCAGTGGCGCCGGCCATTTCGTCAAGATGGTCCACAACGGAATCGAGTACGGCATTATGGCGGCCTACGCGGAGGGCTTGAACATCCTTAAACATGCTGATGCCGGCAAAACAAAGCTTGCGACCGATGCAGAGACCACACCCTTGCGGCAACCCGAACTCTATCAGTATGAATTCTGTTTGCCCGATGTCGCAGAGGTCTGGCGGCGCGGCAGCGTGATTGCTTCGTGGCTGCTGGATCTCACGGCGACTGAGTTGCTGAAAGAGCCGAGCCTGAAAAGCTATGCGGGACGCGTATCAGATTCGGGCGAGGGACGCTGGACAATCAAGGCCGCAATTGATGAAGCGGTCCCTGCCACTGTTTTGAGTGCCGCACTTTATGAGCGTTTCAGTTCACGCGGCAACGCGGATTTTGCCGATCGGGTTTTGTCCGCGATGCGGCATGAGTTCGGGGGGCATGTAGAAAAGGC
>PLHQ01000075.1:0-15474 GCA_003138975.1 Acidobacteriaceae bacterium
TGTGGCCGAACAACACGGCGTCGGCATTGAGTCTACCGCAGCTGCTGATAAAGTCGTGCAGTATTCCGGGAAGCAGGTTACAGTCACGCTACCATGAGCGGAGGCAAGCTCGTGTGGTGATAGCCGCCCTCGGCTGTCTCCTGGGCGAAGCGCCGCTTCCAGACGTTCAGGAGCCATGTATGTCTCGCTTAGAGGGTTGTTGGCGGATGCCGGGCAACACGGGAAGCAATCCGCCTGGAACGAAAGTTGGTTACTGCGGAGGCACAGGTTACTGCGGAGGCACAGGTTCCTGCTCTACCAGCTTGAATCGCTTCCTGTCGGTTTCCGCCTGACGGGAAGCCTGTTGTAAATCTGAGAGACGTTTTACGAGTGTTGGAATTTCCTCGCGCTGTCCACTACGTCCCGAGTGCCGCAAAGCAACAATCAGATGATAAATAGCGGTCTGGTCGGAAGCGGAGTACCGCAGCGCGAGCCGACATTGTTCAACGGCGAGATCGTACCGGCCCGAACGTATGTACATACTCGCAAGGAGATCCCTTGCCTCTGCCAAATCGGGTTTTAGCTTCACTGCTCGCAGTAAAGAGTTTAGTGCTTCACCGGATGCTTTCTTGCCGGCGTCCGTGTCCGCGTCGGACCCCTGGCTGATCAGTAACTTGGCGAGCAGATAATGCAGTAATGGATTGTCTGGGTGAGCTTTCAACTGTGACCGTACTTCTGACAATGCTTCGTCGGGTTGATTCTTTTGCACTTCTGTGAGGTCCATGGCATACGAACTCAGACTCTGTGCGGAATCAAGGTGCTCGGCCGTATTGAAATCGGCTTCCGCCTCTTCGTACTGCGCAAGTTGCGCATAGAGCAAACCGCGCGAGATATATAGCGATGGGTCGTCGGAAATGCGCTGCAAGCCGGCATCGATCATATCAATCCCGACTTGAAAGGACTCGTGATCCAGACAGAGCGCCGCAAAAGCGATGTAGTAGTTTGCATTCGCCGGGCTCAAGACAATCGCCTGCCGAAGCAGAGACACTGCTTTAGGGGTATTTCCCACAGCCTCAAAGGCCTCGGAGGCCAGGCTCAGGATATCTGAGTCGGATTGGTCGGTCGCGAGCAGCGGTTCAAGTACCTTTAGAGCGGCTTCATGCTGCTTCGCTCCGACCAGTACTACCGCCAGGTCATATTTTGGATAAGTCTGCTCAGGAACTAACGTTGCAAGCCGTTCAAATATGGAGACCGCCTTCTGATATTGTCTCGTCTGCACGAGACAATAGCCATATACCTCGAGTGAGTAAGGATGATTCAAGATCACTTCCGTGCTGAGAAGGAAATGCTCATTCGCAGCCAGGCAATTTCCCTGCCTTCCCTCAAGAATCGCGAGCATTTCGTGAGCGGTTTCATCTCTTGGGTCAACTTTCAATATTCTCTTGAGCAGCGGGAGTGCTCGCTTATCCTGTGTCGGATAGAGGAGTTGCACTTCACCTTTCAGAGCTGCTGTGTAGTTCGGAGAGAGACTCAACGCGCTGTCAAAGGCATTCAACGCGTCATGGTTGCTGCCCTTGATCGAAAGTACAATCCCTTCCAATGTCCAAAGACGGAAGTCGTTGGGCGTCTCGTGCAAGGCGGATCTAGTGAGTTGTAAAGCCTGGTCGTACTCCTGAGCACGAATCAACGATTGTATCGACGCAATCGAGGCCTTGGTGGCTTGCCCTTGAGCAACTAAAGCTGCTCCTAAAATGAAAAGCGCCACGCGTTTGGCAGGAAACATAGAACCGTCATCTCTATGCATGAAACGTTAAGAACAGCGTCAACGTTCGGTGGCAAGCGTCTTATTAGCGCGCCCAACCCATATTCGGAATGATAGCGTGCCCTTCCCGAATGGTAATGAGTTGATCACATTTCACATTAGGGTATTTTTCCGTGACGCCACTTGGCCAGCGAATCACCAGATCCGCAGTGGTCGCCTGGCCAAGGCCAAAATGAAGGCGAGAGTCGTTACACGAATAGAAACTCGATTGGCTCAGGACTTCCTGAGCCTGGACCCGGCCCGAGTATCGGGTCAACACACGGGCGCCGATGGCGCTACGATTCGATTTAGTTCCGACGAGCTTGACTTTCAACCAGTGGTGTATTCCTTTCAAATCATTTCGCAGTAGTGAAGGCGGCTCGTTCATATTCAGGATCAGAATATCCAGATCGCCGTCGTTGTCGAAATCGCCGAAGGCACAGCCACGGCTTGAATGCGGCGTCGTGACGCCCGGACCGGCATTGGCGATCTCTTCAAAGGTGCCGTTCCCCAGGTTCCTAAAGAGAATGCGAGGGCACTTATCCGGATACTGCGGGAGTTTCTTTTCGACCTCCGGGTACACGCCTCCAGTTACAAAAAAGATGTCAGGCCAGCCATCGTTATCGAGATCAAAGATCCCAGTTCCCCAACTGGTGAAGCGAATTTCAACACCGAGTTTCGCCTGCAAAGTCCGGTCGTCAAAATTGCCGGCGCCGTCGTTCTTGTACAACACTTCTGTGTCTTCGGCAAAGTGGGTCTTGAAAATATCCAAATGGCCGTCCAGATCGTAGTCTCCGACACCGACTCCCATCCCCGCTTGTTCCGCTCCGTCATTGCTCAGGGCCACGCCACGCTCAACCCCCTCCTCTTTGAAGGTTCCGTCGTGCTGATTGATGAACAGGAGGCTGGGAGTCGAGTCGCAAGCGACATAGATGTCGGGCCAACCGTCCTCGTTGAAGTCCGCCGCCACGACGGTCATTCCATAGCTGGGCCAAAGCTTCCCAATGCCAGACTCAACGCTGACATCGGTAAAGGTTCCATCTCCATTGTTTCGGTAAAGGGAGTGCCGGCCGAAGGGAAGGCCCCTTGGACCACAGGTGACGGGAAGACCCTTCCAATTACAGTTGACGTTAGATCCTGGTCTGGGAACGTGCTCGAAGTCGAATTGCACGTAATTGGAGACGAACAGATCCAGGTGACCATCCCGGTTGTAATCGAGGAAAGAGCACCCCGCGCCCCATCTGACTTCGGAGGTTTCTAAGCCAGCTTCTTTGGTCACATCTTTAAACGTACCGTTTCCCAGGTTGCGGTAAAGCCGATTCTGGCCATAGTAGGTACAGAACAAATCTTCATAGCCGTCGTTGTTGTAGTCACCGATACAGACCGCGTTAGCCCAGCCAGCTGCCTCAAGCCCTGCCGGCCCGGTTACATCGGTAAATGTTCCGTCCCGATTGTTCTTGTAAAGCCGATTGGATGCTCCGGGAGGAGCGCCGCTCAATCTGGTCCCGCTGAGAAGGAAGATATCGATCCATCCGTCATTGTCGTAATCAAAGAACGCGCAGCCGCAGCCATTGGCTTCGATGATGTATTCCTTGTGGTCGACGCCGCCGTAGATCACTGGCGCAATCAGTCCCGCCGAAGCCGCAACGTCGGTAAAAGAAGCGTCAAACGGACGGCCGGATTCCGTGGGCTTCTTCTGAGCGGTTGTGCGCCGCCCTCCCATGCCACCTGCCTGCTGGGCACCGCATCTTGCCGAGAACATCCCGGCAAGAGCTGCCAAGGAAAGACGAAGGAAATGGCGCCGTCCGGTTTGCATTGCCCCGATTAAAACCTCGTGAAAATCGCTCCTGATCACGATACTACGAATTCGCGCAAACGTTAACGATTACGGCCATTGTCGCGGTACCTGACTTCCCAGTAAATCGATCAGCTAATGGATTTCTATTATTTTGTTCTTGACAATCAGGCCATAGGTGGGCTACAAGGGGACCGCCGTAAACGCTTACGTAGGCCGTAAACGTTTACGATCCTACGTTCTCTTGGGCGAGAAGGCTGAATGAACCGAGGCAAGCGTCTGATCACGATCTCCGATTTTCAAGGAGGCTCCATGGCCGGCATGAAAGCTGCAAGAATCGTATCCCTCATTATCCTTCTAAGCTTGGGAGGAGTGCCGGCATTCGCTCAGTTCTTAAGCGGAATTGAGGGTACGGCAAAAGACCAGTCCGGCGCTTCAGTCGGCGGAGCCAAGGTCACCGTTACTGATACCCGGCTTGGGGTAACAAAAGCTGCTGTAACCAGCGAGGCTGGCTATTTCCGCATTGACAGTATCGCCGCGTCCACGTACACAGTGCAGATCCAGGCGACTGGCTTCAAGACCTGGGATCAGAAGGCTCTTACCCTTGAGGTCGGGGGAATCCGAACCATTGCCCCTGTACTGGAGGTCGGAGCAACTTCCACCGAAGTCAGCGTCTCCGCTACGGAGGTGTCCATCGATCTGGTCACACCGAGGACCGAGGCAGTCATTCCTGAATCCACCTTGAAGGAGACACCGCTCACCGGCCAGAACGTCTACGGCCTATCGGCCCTCACGCCGGGAATAACAGGAACCGGAGTGACCTCCGGAGACAACTTTACCAATGAGTACGCCATCAACATCAACGCCCCCGGATTGCGCCAGGAACAGAACGGATACCAGATAGACGGCGCGCAGACCAACACCCCGTCCAGAGGCGGCGGCACCTCCATCTCTCCCAATCCCGAAATCGTGCAGACCATGGAGGTGAGAACGAACGACTTCGATGCCCAAAAAGGAAGAAATGGCGGCGCGACGGTCGACGTCTTTACTGTCTCAGGCTCCAACAGCTTCCACGGAAACTTCGACTACGAATTCACGAACAATGATTTGTCTGCGCTCAACCATTTTGAATCTTCGGTTCCGACGTTCAAGCGCAATGAGTTCAGCGGCACGATGGGCGGGCCGGCTATCAAGAACAAGTTGTTTTGGTTTGGCGCTATCGACGTGCTCCGCTCCACTACAACCGGCAACGGCTCGGCCACGGTCGAGACGCAGGATCTCTATAACTGGGTTAAAACCAATCTCCCCAACACCGTGGCCTATCAGGCCCTTACCATGGCGCCGCCGGTGGCCTACGCCACCGCTTCCAGTCCCGGCGCGCTGACAGTAAGCCAGATAACCGGCAGTTACTTCCCGCTTCCGGCGGGAATCCCTGGCACTCTGGATGCGCTGGGCAATGTGAATTACACCACCACCGCGCCCAAGAACGGATACCAGTGGAGTTTCCGGGTCGATTACTATGCCAGCAAGAATGATCGCTTATACGTGGATGTGATTCGAACCTACGACACGTCGGCAAGCACGAATGCGCGCCCTGCGTTTGCCGCTCCAAGCACAAACCATTCCGATTTTGCAAACGTCGATTGGACACACACGTTCTCCTCGCATCTCCTGAATCAAGCAGGCGCGAATATCATTCGACCCTACGGTCAAAATGGGGCTAGCCCGGCTTTCGCCATACCGAATGTCAACGTAACTGGATTGCAGGGATTCGGAAACTGGGGACCTGGGAACTTCACCCAACAAACGGTCGCCTGGCGCGATGTCATGATCGCAACTGTGAAAGCCCACACCCTCAAGTTCGGCTTTGACCAGTTCAATATCCGCGAGAACGATACACAAGGCGGTGCGTTTGATCGCCCCACGTTCAACTTCGACAGTTTGCTCGACTTCATCCAGGACGGGGCGCTCACGGAAACGGGTACCCCGGTCAACCTCGTGTCCCACCAGGAAGCGCCCTATTATCGGCGATACCGTGAACTGTACACGGGATTCTTTGTCCAGGACGACTGGAAAGTCAGGCCGACATTTACCCTCAATGCCGGCGTCCGCTACGATCAAATGGCAAATTTCTTTTCCATTAATAATCCGCAACTGACTAATTTCACGCTCGGACAAGGTGCATCGTACGATGCTCAGGTCGCGGGCGGGATCGTGGGGCTTAGCCCAAATAATCATGTGCTGGACCATAATGTATGGGCGTTCACCCCCCGCGTAGGGTTTGCCTGGGACATTTTCGGAAAGGGCAAGACAGCATTGCGAGGCGGCGTTGGCATGTTCGCAGATCAACCGCCGTACCTGCACATAACAGACCTGGTTGCAGGCAATCTGCCAAACCAGTACACGCCCAGCCTAGACGTGCGGTCGGGGGATACGATTACGTTCCAGCTTTGTCAACCTCCAAACGGCTTCAATCTCGCCTGCCCCGTGTTGCCCACGAACAATGTCACGGTTGACCCGACGACTGGCGCGCTCTTCATCAACGGTGTTCTCTCGAGAGCAGGTCTCGGAGGATACTCTCCCAACTACAAACTGACCCAGGTCGAGGAGTGGACCTTGAGCCTGCAGCAGGAATTGCAAAAGGACCTGATTCTTGAAATCAACTATTCCGGGTCAGAGTCGCACCACCTGCCGATATACAGTCAGGACATTAACCGCTTTGCCGGAGACCTGATCGTAAACAACGGGACCTTGACGCGACTCAATCCGAACTTTGGCGGAATTAACTACACCACTTCCGACGGCAATGCCACGGGCAATCGTGGCACCGCGATGCTGACGCGCCGCATGTCCCACGGGCTGGCAGTTCGTGGCATCTACGGCTGGGGGAAGTCGCTGGATACTTCCAGCAGTTCGGCTTCGTTGAGTGGGGGCGCAATCACCTCAACTAATCAGAACGGTCCAGTCATCCAGAATGGCGATTTACCAGCACAGCGTGGCCGATCCGACTTCGACATACGACAGCAATTCGCCTTCGATGGCACTTGGATAGCTCCCAACCACTACGGTAATGCGGCGATGCGAAATGTTCTGGGCGGGTGGCAGTTCAGCGGCGTGTGGTTAGCGCAGACGGGACTGCCCTTCTGGGTCTACACCACCGCAGGTTTTTCGCCGGTCTGCTCCGGGGGAGTAGCAGCGGTAAATGGTGGATGCCCAGCCGGCAGCACAATCGTCGGCAATAGCGGAGGCGACTACAATGCGGACGGAAGCAACTACGACGTGCCCAACGTACCCGCTTTCGGGAGCCACCTCAGTGGCAAGAAGAAGAGCGACTTCATAAACGGGCTCTTTCCTGCCTCTGCATTCCCGGCACCCGCTTTGGGAGCGGAAGGGAACCTCGGTCGAAACACCTACGACAATGAGGGGTATAACAACGTTAACTTCACCGTTACGAAGTACTTCTCGGTTCCATGGTTCTTTGGAGAGAAGATGAGGATCGAGGGAAGAGGCGAGTTCTTTAACCTGTTCAACCGCTCCAACCTTATCTCCGTGCAAAATGACCTGTCCCAGGGTACTTTTGGCAAAGCGACGAGTCAATTGCCAGCGCGCAGCATCCAGATCCACGTGCGTGCAATTTTCTGAGGTAGTTGCACTTCGGGGAGAAGTGGGGACGGTGGTGTGTTGCTCCTCTGCACACCGCTCTATCACTTCTCCTCTTCTGCCAACTGGAAATGAGAAGGTGGCGGGAAGTTCGTTCCCGCTACGTCTCTTCACCCTGTGCCGCGGCTTGTGCTGCGGTACGAGAACTGTCTTTAAGAGGGTCCAAGGATGATCTCATCCGTCCGCCGGGGCAGCATACTTCTCCATGTGGCCACGATCCTGATGTTAGGTGTAATTCTGCACGCTCAAGAGTCTCAAGTTACCCTTGCACGCAACGGCCAGACCATTGTTCTTGAGCCCTATGCGCCCAACATTCTGCGTGTCACGCTGAGTTTGAAGCGCGAGTCGGCGCTGGCTCCGCCGGGATACGGCCTGATTGCCGCGCCCGCAGCCTCAGGTTGGAGCGCCAGCCAAACCGCGCTGGCGGATGTCTACCAGTCGGCCCGTATTGTAGCCGCGGTTGATCGCGATCGCTCTTCGAGCAAGCCGCCGGTTCAAACCGAGACTGACATCCACAAGTATTTCAATGGCTCCACTCCGCACACGCACATCACGCTCCGAACCCCAGAGGGCAAGATGCTGCTGGAACTCACTGGGTGGTTCCAGTCCGTGCCCAACCACAAGGACGGAACGGCGGACCTGGCCCGCGACCGCCGTTCCACCGACCCTGAGTTCTACGAGGTGGGCGCGACGTTTGCCTCACCGGATGACGAGCACTACTACGGCCTGGGCCAGAATCACGAGGGATTCCTCGATCATCGCGGCCATCCGGTTCGTTGCTGGGCAGATTACCGGGCTCCGGCTGCGCCCACCTTCTGCGTGCCGTTCCTGGTGACCAACAAGGGCTACGGGTTGCTGTGGGACAACCCGTCGAAGACCACCATCGAGCCGGGCTTCAACGAGCGCACCTCCTGGACCTCCCAGGTGGGCGACCGGGTTTCGTTTTTCGTGATTGCCGGGTCCACGGCGGATGAGATCTACGCGGGCTACCGCTTGCTCACCGGCCCCACGCCTTTGTTGCCCAAGGCCGCCTACGGCTACATTCAGTGCAAGCAGCGCTACGCCAGCCAGAAGGAGGTGCTGGACGTTGCTCAGGGCTATCGCGACCGCCATCTGCCTGCCGACGTGATCGTGGTGGACTGGTTCTACTACACCAAGATGGGGCAAATGGATCTGGACCCCAAGTTCTGGCCCGACCCATCGGCCATGAACAAGCAGCTCCACGAAATGGGCTTTGAGACCATGATCAGCGTCTGGCCGAGGTTTGTGCCCGATGACCGCTACTACGCCGAGCTGCGTCAGAAAGGCTGGTTGATTCATCTCGCTGACGGCACGCCGATCGACGGACTGCCTTATGACCGTGCGGGATCCGACATCGACACCACGAATCCCGAGGCCGCCGCATGGTATTGGAAGACCATCCGCGACAATATCCTCAGCAAGGGTTTTGATTCCCTTTGGGCGGACGAGACCGAACCCGACCTGCCCCCCAACGGCGCCTACTTCCACATTGGCCCAGGCACGCAGTTCTTCAACGTCTACCCGCTCTTCCACACTGCGGCTCTCTACAACGGCTTCCGCAAGGACGAGCTGGGGCGGCGGGCGCTGATCCTGTCGCGTGACGCCTACTTGGGCGCACAGCGCAACGGGACCATCTTCTGGTCCTCCGACATTTATCCCACCTGGGACACGTTTAAGCGCCAGATTCCCACTGGGCTGGATTTTGCGGCATCGGGGCTGACTTACTGGTCGAATGACACGGGCGGCTGGCAGTATCTTCCCGAGGAGCACCACCCGGCCCATCCGCTGCTGCTGGATCCATCGGACGCCCGCGCCAACGTGGGCGGCTACGACGATTACCCAGAGCTATACACGCGGTGGTTCGAGTACGCCGCGTTCCTGCCCATCTTCCGTACCCACGGCAGCCGCCCCGCCAACGAGGTCTGGTCCTATGGCAGCCAGGCCGAGCCGATTCTGGAAAAGTACCTCCGCCTTCGCTACCAGCTCATGCCCTACATTTACTCGCTCGGCTACCAGACCTGGCTCAGCGGCGCGCCGTTCATGCGCGCCCTTCCGCTGGATTTCCCCAACGACCCCAAGGTAGCCGACCTGCGTGACGAATACATGTTCGGCCCGGCCTTCCTTGTGGCTCCGGTCACTGAGCAGGGTGCAACTAGCCGCCAGGTCTACTTGCCGGCCGGCGCCGACTGGTACAACTACTGGACCAACGAGCGGATAATGGGCGGCCAGACCATCGTCGTGGCCGCGCCCATCGATAGCCTCCCGCTATTCGTACGGGCTGGTTCGATCGTCCCGCTGGGCGTGCCGGTCGAGAGCACGCATCAAAAGCAGGCTATCGACCGGGTTCGCGTCTATGCCGGCGCCGATGCGAGCTTCACGCTGTTCTCCGATGACGGCACAACCTACGCCTACGAAAACGGTGCGGGCTCCATCACTCACTTACGCTGGGATGACGCCGCTGGCAAGTTTACTCACGAGGGGGCGGAAGCCTGGACGGGACCGGACAGCGCATTGGTGGAAGTGGTCAAGCGCTAGAGCATTCCTCCCTGAGCGGTCCTCTTGAACCTGCTTTTGAAACGAATCTGTCAGACCCCTCAGAAACCGCCGGGAACTTGATAAGAGAACGCTTTCTATGTGCCGTCTACCGCGATTCGGACTCGTGGGCATTCTAGTCCTGTTGCTGATCGCCCCTGCAGTCGCGACCGAAAAGTCGAGCGCGACACAACTCATCGAACTCGCCAGATCGAACAGTCCCAGTCTGCGGGACGCGATCACCGCCAGTTTCGATGCCAAGGACCTAAAGGACGGAACGGCCTGGATGGCTCGGGGGCCAGACTTTTTCTTTGCCAGCGAAGCGCCTTCGAAACCAGCGCTTTTCATCGACGGAGCTTCCGGGCCGCCGATGCAGAATTTGTCCGGCTCCGATATTTGGTACACTCCTGCCCGCATCGAGCCCGTGGGAAAGTTGCACTCGTTTTACTACATCATCCAGAGCACGAAGTTCGGAGGCCGCCTGGAGCTGCCGGCGTTCGGCCCTTTCTCCTATCAGCAACCCGGAATACCATCCGGGAGGCTATCACCGAAGATCGTGCATACCAGCAAGATCTACGATGGCATGAAGAGCGAGTACTGGATTTACGTGCCCGCGCAATATGACCCGCAGACGCCCGCCGCGCTCATGGTCTTCCAGGACGGGGAGTTCTACCTGGATCGGGACGGCAAGAATCCCGCGCTCAACGTCATCGACAATTTGATTGCGCAAAAGAAGATCCCGGTGATGATTTGCGTTTTCATCAACCCCGGCGACATTCAAAGCTCGCCGGGAACACCCACGTTTAATTTCGTGAAAGCATATTCAGAAAAATGGCAGCGCACGCTTAAGGATTCCATGCGCAGCACGATGTATGACACCGTAAGCGACCGCTATGCCCGCTTTCTGCGGGATGAAGTGCTCGCCGAGGTGGGAGCGAGATACAACATTCGTAAGGATGCATACAGCCGGGCGATTACAGGCCTCTCGTCGGGCGGCATCTGCTCGTTCAATGCGGCGTGGCAGATGCCCGATCAGTTTAGTCGGGTGATTTCTTGGATCGGCAGTTTCACCGGCATTCAGTGGAAGGAAGATCCTGCGGTTGCGGACGGCGGACAGGATTATCCGGAGAAGGTTCTGCACGAATCTCGGCGCAATCTTCGCGTATGGCTGCAGGACGGGGCCGAGGATATGGAGTTGGAGAAGTACGGCAGCTGGCCGTTGGCCAACCTTCGGCTTGCCAATGCGCTGAAGTTGAAGAACTATGACTTTCACTTAAGTTTTGGCAACGGCACCCATAATTCGAGCCAAGGAGCAGTGGAATTTCCAGAGGAGATGGTGTGGCTCTGGCGAGATTACGACTCTAGCAAAACCGCGCAGATCTATGAGATAGAAATGTCGGAGAAATCCAAGCCGCTCTTTCGAGTGTCGATCACAAATCGTGAGACCGAATAGGGCATGAACCGGGCAACAATAATCGGCGTTCAATTCCTTATCACGTCCAAAATCCGTTCGGCCGCCCAGTCGGGAGCTCCGTATAGCTTCGGGTTAATTCGATGTATTGAGGACCAGGACCGTGGCAATGGGGTCGAGTGCCTTAGCGGGCAGGTGCACGTTCACGCTGTCGCCGGTCTGCATCAGCTTCAGAGGCGTGTGAGTGGGGTCGGCGAGTAAGTAAGCGCTGGTGACCTTGCGGGGTGGTTTGACGAGATGGAAGGAGCCGCTGCCAGGCCAGGTAAAGATCTCGATATAAATCTTGTCGGCCTTGGTGGTGGAACGCCAGTTCCATGAAGGGATGAACTTGGGGTTGCCCATCTTCTCTTCCTCAATGGGGCTTAACGCGCCAGCCTCAGGGCCGAAAAGCGTTGGCTTGCTGTCATAGATAGCTTCGCCGTTGACGGCCAACCACTTGCCTATTTGCTGGAGGCGTTCGGCCTCAGCAGCCGGAATGACGCCCTTTGAGTCTGGGCCGACGTTGAGAAGATAGTTGCCGCCCTTGCTGGCGATATCGATGAGATTGCGCAGCAGGGTCTCGACGGACTTGAAGTTGGTGTCGTAGGACTTGTAACCCCAAGTGGCGTTGATGGTCATGCAGGACTCCCAGTCGCGGCCCGGAAAACCTTGGGGAGGGATGTACTGCTCCGGAGTTTCAGTGTCACCCTGGTAGCTTCCGCCGAGACGGTTGTTCCAGATGAGATTTGGGTGCTGGTTCAGCAGGGTGACGATCTCCGCTGCGCGGTCCGGGGTCATGTTGGCAGTGGGCGTGTCGAACCAGACAACGACTGGAAACTCCGCATATTGGGTCAGGAGTTCTTTGATTTGTGGAATGGCCTTGGTGTGGAGATAGCTGTCGAAATCACCGTCCTGGGCCGAATCCCAGTGGTGGCTTGCGGAATCATGATTGCCGGTCTTGTAGGCGGACCCGCCCGGCGCGGTCCAATCCTGGTCCTGGGAGTAGTAAAAGCCGAGCTTCATACCCTGCTTCCTGCACTCTTCAGCGAGTTCGCGGAGTGGGTCGCGCTTAAAAGGAGTTGCGGCAACGATGTTGAAAGAGTTTGCCTTAGAATCGAACATGGCAAAGCCGTCGTGGTGCTTGGCGGTGATGACCATATACTTCATCCCGGCAGCTTTGGCGAGGGCCACAATTTCCCGAGCGCTGAAACTGGTGGGATTGAACCGGGGCGCGAGGGCCTTATATTCCGCAACTGGGATGGAAGCGTTATTCATAATCCACTCGCCGATGCCTGGAATCTGCTTGCCGTCCCAGGTGCCCGCCGGGATGGAGTAAAGACCCCAGTGGATGAACATACCGAAGCGGCCTTCGCGCCACCATTGCATCCGGGCATCGCGCTGGGCGAGGCTCTCGGTGTCCTGAATGGAGGGGACGGGATGATGAATCGGCTGCGTATCCGGCTTGCTGCGCTCAAACTGTGCATGACTCAGAGAAACCGCGACTAAAATCACCACGGTGGCAATATTGCGGCAAACGAGGTTCAAGAAGATTCCCCATTGTGAACAGCCATACTGCGAGATTGTATGCGAAAAGCTGTTCCGAGAAATGCAACTTGTCCGCGCAGTCGACATCGCGAGGCACAAAATCAACTACGGAAACGGGCTTCGAAGCACGCTCACCATCCCAGGCATTCTCGAACACTGGCCTTGACCGATGGGAGGGGCGGATGTCAAACTGTTGCTGGCAGGATTGAGAGAAAGCGCTTGGGCGCGGTTTTTCTCTTCTGCGTGCGTTCGCCGTACAATAAACGTACAATGGAAGCGGGATTGTGGGGCATTTGGGCCTTTAGGCCGGATGCAGAATCAGTAAGTTACGTGTTATCAATGTTATGGAGTAGTTCAAATCCCCCCTTCCGCACCAGTAACTCCTTTATAATGAAATAGTTAGTAGCGCATTTTGGAATCGTACAATAATCGTACAACGTTTCCACCCTCCGGAGTATTATCTGTTGCTAACTGGCCGCGTAGATCTTCGAGCGAAGCCTCCCCGCGAGTCTGAGGTTGGAAGTGTGGATATCCCGGGCTCCGCCGTAGATCCTAAGTGAGGAGCCACGGTTTACGCGTCTGATCGGTAGGTAGCGAGTGGGAATAGCAAGACGGTGAGGGGAGGTCCCCACCACGGCTTGAGGATACCTGAGACCCCATTGCATCTGCTGAAGAACTTACGCGCGCCCAACACGGACGTCAGGAAGCCACGGAAGAAGAATTGGCGACTCTTCCCCTTCCAGCCTTGTAACCAAGGCAGCAATCGGGCCCGATGTCCTCCGTCCTACTGTTCGATGGTCGTCTCCGACTTGGTCGGCTTCTGTGTCACTTGCTGCGCATTCGGCAATTGCGAACGATCCCACCCACCACCCAGGGCTTCCACCAGCGCCACGGCGGAGGTGATCTGTTGCACCTGAAGAGTATTCAGAATCTGCTGGTCCGCCAGCACTGTAGTCTGGGCAATCAGCACGTCGACGTAGGGATCGACGCCCGTCTCGTACCGCGCCTGTTCGAGCTTGAGGTAGGTTTGAGCGGAATTCACTGCCTGCTGCTCTTGCTGGATCTCCTTGGATAAGATGCGAACTTCAGCAAGAGAATCTTCCACCTGTTGAAATGCGGCAAGCACCGTCTGACGGTAGCTGGCCAGATCCGCATTATAGGTTGCAACGTATTGTTGGACGGTGGCGCGACGCAAACCGGCATCGAAGATAGTTTCCGGAATCGACGCACCGACAGACCAGAAGCGGCTCGGCCAGGACAGCCAATGGCTAAAGGATGAACTCTCAAAGCCACCCTCCCCGCTCAAAGTCAGGTTCGGATAATAGGCCGCGTAAGCGATGCCGATCGCGGCATTCGCTTCGGCCATAGTGCGCTCGGCGGCGGCAACGTCGGGTCGGCGCTCGAGCAGTTCCGAGGGCACGCCGACCGGAATCGACGGTGGAGCAATGGTCATCGGCTTCACGGGAATGGAGAAATTCGAGGCGGCCTTGCCTAGGAGTACCGCGATCGCGTGCTCATACTGCGCTCGCGCGATTCCGACGTTGGTTGCTCCTGCCTGCGCGCTCTGTAGCGTGGTTTCAGCTTCAACCACAGAGATCTGGTCGTCGATGCCGGCTTCATAGAGTGCACGCGTCAGTTCGTACGCCTTCTGGTCCGCCGCAACGGTATCGTCATAGATCTTTTGCAGTTCGTCCTGGCCACGAATCTCGAAAAAATACTCCGCGAGGCTGGCCTGCTCGGTCAGACGCTCGTTCTCGAGGTCGGCCGCGCTGACTTGGGCAGCGTACTGGGCTTGGCGCACCGTGTTGCGGACCTTGCCCCAAAGATCAGGTTCCCAGGACGCTTCGAGCGGCAGGGAATAGAGCGTGCTTTGCAGTTGCGGGCTCGAAGTGGTGCCCGTGCCAGCCGAATTAGCGTTGGCCGAGCCCACATTCGCCGAAGCCCGCGAGTGCGTGACCGACGGCACAACCGACAGCGTCGGAAAGTATTGCGAACGTGCTTCACGCACCACTGCGCGGGCTTCCATGAAGTTCTCGAAATATTGTTTGATGTTCTGATTGTCAATATTCAGTTGGTCTTCGAGGGCGTTCAGTTCGGGATCGTTGAAGATCTCCCACCACTTGCCGCGCAGCTTCGCATCCGCAGGCTGCGCAACCGTCCAGCCTTCAGTTTCCTTGAACCGGGCGGGTGATTCCTTGTAGACCGCAGGAGGCGCCGGCGGCGAAGGTGGGTGGTATTTCGGTCCGACCACGCAGCCCGATAACATTAACAAGAGCGCAGCCGCAAACAGCCTGCTGTTCACTGGTTTTCGCGTGAAGATCTTCATAACGTTTCTGCCTAACCAACCGTTCATCTCAGTCCACCGTGCTAGCTGGCCTCCGGAGCCGGGAAGGGATGTCGCGCTGTTTTCCCCTCCATGCGCAGCCGCAGCCGATCGAACGCCAAATAGACAACCGGCGTCGTGTAGAGCGTGAGCAACTGACTCAAGATCAGCCCTCCCACAATCGTGATGCCCAAGGGCCGGCGGAGCTCAAACCCCGTGCCCGTCCCCAGCGCCAATGGCAGAGCGCCCAACAACGCAGCCATCGTCGTCATCAGGATGGGACGGAAGCGCAACATGCACGCTTCAAAAATCGCATCGGTTGTGTTCTTTCCCTCCTGGCGCTCGGCCTGAAGAGCGAAATCGATCAT
>PLHQ01000075.1:15485-20114 GCA_003138975.1 Acidobacteriaceae bacterium
ATGGTCAGGGGATGGACCAGGCTTTCATACAAAATGCCGAGAACGATGTAGACCGCCAAGAGCGCCGTCAGAATCAGCACGGGCTCGGTGCCGAGGGACTGCTGGTAGGCCTGCAGCGTGCCGGCAAAAAAGCCTTGCAGCGTCGATGGCGTGCCGAGCCGTTTTTGCATCTGGGTGATGCTCAATGTGGCATCGCTCAAGGACACGTTCGACGCAAGATTAAAGGACACGGTGACCGAGGGGAATAAGCCGGTGTGGTTGACGGCCAGTGGTGTAGTGTTAGCTTGGCTCTTGGCCACCGCGAGCAGCGGAATGTTACCGCCGCCGGACGCTTGAAGATAGATGTCTTTCAATCCTTCCGGGCTTTGCCAATACTGGGGAGCGACTTCCAGCACCACGTAATACTGATTTAACTGCGTGTAGATGATGGACACTTCCGATTGGCCGAATGCGCCGTATAACGCCGAGTCCAGCGACTGCACGGTAAGGCCGAGCTTGGCCGCAGTGACGCGATCGTAGGTCATCAGCTCGTCCAGGCCGCCATTCTGCTGGTCTGAGCTCACGTCCTGCAGACCGGGCAGGTGCTGCATCTGAGTCAGCAGGATCGGCGCCCACTTGGAAAGATCCTGCACATTGTCGGATTGGAGAGTGTACTGGTACATCGCATTGCTGGACCGGCCACCGATGCGCAGATCTTGCGCGGCTTGTAGGAACGCGGAAGCTACCGGCATACGGTTCAATTGGGGGCGCAAACGGTCGATGATCTGAGCGGCACTGACGTTGCGCTCCGCCAGCGGTTTGAGCGCAATGTAGAGGGAGCCGGTATTCGTGGCCCCGCCGCCGCCGGTGAACGCAATCACATTTGCGACGGCAGGATCATTCTTGATCACGGCGCCGATCTGCTGAATGGAATCGTTCATCGCCGGAAAGGATGAATCCTGCGGCCCGCGCACGCTACCGCTGATCGCTCCCGTGTCTTCTACTGGGAAGAAGCCCTTGGGTATCTTGACGATCAGCACCACATTGAGTGCGATGGTGACGAAGAGAACGACGAGGGTGAGGGTCGGATGGTCGAGCACCCAATGCAGGCTGGTGCGATACACGGACAACACCCCGTCAAAGAACTTTTCGGTGGTCAGGTAGATGCGGCCATGCTTTTCCGCGCGCTCGTTCTTCAACAGGTGGGCGCACATCATCGGCGTCGTCGTCAGCGAGATGATCATGGACACGAAAACGGCCGTCGAAAGAGTGACGGCAAATTCGCGGAAGAGACGGCCCACGATTCCGCCCATCATGAGCAGAGGGATAAAGACGGCAATGAGCGAAATGCTGATGGTGAAGACGGTGAAACCGATTTCTTCTGCGCCCTTCAGCGCCGCGACAAAGGGCTTCATGCCGTTTTCCAGATGACGCGCGATATTTTCCATCACCACGATGGCATCATCGACCACAAATCCGGTGGCGATGGTCATGGCCATCAGCGAGAGATTGTCCAGGGTATATCCGAACAGATACATCACCGCGAACGTACCGACCAGCGAGACCGGCACCGCGACCGCGGGAATGAGGGTGGCGCGGCCATTGCGCAGGAAAACAAAGACGACGAGGATGACGAGGCCGATGGAAATGAGCAACGTCCTCTCGACGTCACTGACCGAGGCGCGGATGGTGGTGGTGCGATCAAGAACGATAGTGATATCGATACCGAGCGGAATGGTTGCCTGGATAAACGGGAGTTGCGCGCGGATGCGGTCGACCGTCTCAATGATATTGGCGCCGGGCTGGCGGAAGATGATGACTGTAACCGAGCGCTTGCCGTTCAAATAGCCGGCGGCACGGACGTTCTGCACCGAGTCCGTCACCTCAGCGACATCGGACAGCCGGACAGCCGCGCCGTTCTTATAACCGACGACGAGCGGCTTGTAGTCGGCGGCGTGAGAAATCTGGTCGTTAGCAAGGATGTCGGCGGTCACCACGCCGTCGGAAATTTGGCCTTTGGCCACGTCAGCGTTCTGTAGGCTCAGCACGGACTGCAAATTCGCCAGGGTAAGTCCATAGCTGGCCAATTGTGTGGGGTTTGCATCCACACGCACGGACGGCAACGCGCCACCTCCGACAGAGACCTGCCCCACGCCCTGGATCTGCGACAATTTCTGCGCGAGGACGGTGGAGGCTTCGTCATACATTTTATCGGGACCGTATTTGTCGGAGGTAAGTCCGAGAATCATGATGGGCGAATCGGCGGGATTGACCTTGCGATAGGTCGGATTGCCCGGCAGGTTGGCGGGCAGATAGGTTCGCGCCGCATTGATGGCCGCCTCCACATCGCGCGCCGCGCCGTCAATGTCACGGCTGAGGTCAAACTGAATAGTGATTGATGTGCTGCCGAGCGTGCTGGCGGAGGTCATCTCCGTCACCCCGGCAATATGACCGAACTGCCGCTCCAGGGGAGTGGCGACGGACGACGCCATAATATCGGCGCTCGCTCCCGGCAAGCCTGCACTGACTGAAATAGTTGGAAAGTCGACTTCCGGCAGCGGCGCGACCGGCAGCACCTGAAACGCAATCGCCCCGGCAAGGGCAATCGCCACCGTGAGCAGCGTCGTCGCCACTGGCCGGCGAATAAAGGGTTGGGAGATATTCATGCTGGCCCTGCCAGTTCTCCGTCTCCGGTTTCCGGCTGGGTCGATTTTTTCGCAAAGCGCTGCGCCAGGTTGTCAAAAAAGATGTAGATGACGGGCGTGGTGTAAAGCGTGAGTACTTGGCTCAGCAGCAGTCCGCCCACCATGGCGATGCCCAGCGGCCGGCGCAACTCGGAACCGAAACCAGTTCCGAGGGCCAGCGGCAGCCCCGCCAGCAGCGCGGCCATCGTGGTCATCATAATGGGGCGGAAGCGAAGCAGACAGGCATCATAAATTGCGTCCGTCGCGTTCTTCCCGTGCTTGCGCTCGCCTTCCAGCGCGAAGTCGACCATCATAATGCCGTTCTTCTTCACGATACCGATCAGCAGGACAATGCCGATGATCGCGACCACGCTCAAATCCTGGCGAAAGAGAATCAGCGCGAGGAAAGCGCCCACGCCCGCTGACGGCAGGGTGGAGAGAATCGTAATCGGGTGGATGAAGCTCTCGTACAAAACACCAAGCACGATGTACACGGTGACCAGCGCGGCCAGAATGAGCAACGGCTCATTGGCCAGCGAATTGGTGAATGACGCCGCAGTGCCTTGAAAACCGGCCTGCAGGCTGGGAGGCATGTGCATGTCTTTCTGCACTTTGTCGACCGCTGTAATGGCGTTGCCCAGCGCGGCATTCGGCGCGAGATTGAACGATACGGTGATGGCCGGAAATTGACCCTGGTGGCTGACGGAGAGCGCCTCGGTCGTCGGCTCAAAGTGCGAGAAAGCGCCCATCGGCACGGCATTGCTTGTGGCCGAACTGGTGGCGCCGGCAGAGGTGGCTCCCTGGCTGGACGCCGCCGTGGAGGTGCTTGCCGAAAGCGCGTTCGCGGGAGGAGCAAGGGTATTTGCCGCCGCAGTGTACAACGCTGAACTCGTTAGCGCATTCGACCCCGCGGAGGACGATCCGGAGGACGCGAAAGAGGAAGAGGCTCCGGTACCGGTTGCGCCGGAAGACGCATTGGACTGGATGTAGAGACGGTTCAGATTGTTCGGATCCTTCTGAAACTGCGGCTCACTCTCCAGCACAACGTGGTACTGATTCACCTGCGTATACATGGTGCTGATCTGCCGCTGACCGAAGGCGTCATACAGAGTGTTATCGATGGTCGTGGGCGCGATGCCCAGTCTCGAGGCGGTGACCCGGTCGATCACCAGAGATACGGCGAGCCCTCCCAATTGTTGATCGGTGGCCACGTCTTCCAGTTCCGGCAACTGGTTCAAGCGGCCGACGAAACGGTTGGTCCAGTCATTCAATTCATTGGCATCGGGGTCTTCAAGCGTGTACTGGTATTGCGTGCGACTTACCCGGTCATCCACTGTAATGTTCTGCACCGGTTGCATAAACAGCTGGATTCCCTGAACCTGGTTCACCCTGGAATTGAGCCTGCGGATCAGGTCTGACGCGCTGATCTTGCGCTGGTCGAGCGGCTTTAAATTGATCGACATCCTGCCGCTGTTCGTCGTTGTATTCGTTCCATCAGCGCCGATAAACGACGAGACGCTTTCCACCGCCGGGTCATCCAGAACTGCCTTGGTAAGCTCCAGTTGCTTCTTTGCCATGGCCTTTGAGCCAATCGTCTGCGGCGCCTGCGATATGCCCTGGATGACGCCTGTGTCTTGCACCGGGAAAAATCCTTTGGGGATGACGATGTAAAGGAAAACCGTGAGCAGCAGTGTGGACACCGCGACCAACAGCGTAATCGTCTGGTGGCGAAGGACAAACTTCAGTGTGCGGCCATAGAACGCGATCATCCCCTCGAAAGCACGCTCCGAAGCTCGATAGATGCGCCCCTGCTGCTCCTTTGGCTGGTGCCGCAAAATGCGCGCGCTCATCATGGGCGTCAGCGTAAGGGAGACCACCGCCGAAACCACAATGGTGACGGCCAGGGTCACGGCAAACTCGCGGAACAGGCGCCCCACCACGTCGCCCATGAATAACAGCGGAATCA
>PLHQ01000124.1 GCA_003138975.1 Acidobacteriaceae bacterium
TGCAAGTCCTTATAGAAGGCGGATTTTACAGGGGATCGATTTTCGTAACTCCATGATCCTAAAGATTTTGCGAGAAACAGGGGGAGGGTGGGACCAAGAAATAGGGTACAGATCGGGCGCATCTCCAGCAAAACAGTCGACCCCCGGCGGAAATCCGACGTGGGGAGAGTATCAGGAGGCGTGGGAGTGGTTGGGGGATGTGTCGGAGTGGGAGAGACTAGGACAGGCCTCCGATGACGTAATATTCTGCTGGCTGGGGGAAAGGAGGCAGGCCGTGGCAACGTCGAAGGACACACTGAAGGAACGACTGGCGCGATTCCGGCAGATCAAGATCAGCGTGATCGGGAGGAAGTCGGGGCGGAAAATCTCGATTCCGGTGTGGTTTGTGCTGGAAGGCGAGAAGCTGCATCTGCTGCCGGTGCAGGGCTCGGACTCGCAGTGGTACAAGAACTTGCTCAAGAATCGGTCGATTGGAATTGATCCGCGAGGGGTGGAGGCTGAGTTTCGTGCCGTTCCGGTGACGGACGCGAAGGCGGTGAAGGCTGTGGTCGAGAAATTTCGGGAGAAGTACGGCGCCGGAGATGTGAAGAAATATTATTCGAAGTTCGATGTCGCGGTGTTGGTAAGGTTGAAGTAACTTCGCGCCCGACTCGATCGCGGATTCACTCTTGACGACCACGCGGCTGCCGAACAGGCCGCTCTTCAACGGTGGTGCGGGCCGCTCGTGTGGAAGGCAAGATCAAAATCAAGATCAAAGGCAACCGACAGGAGTCTCCGCTCCACACGAACCAGTAAAGATACGTAAAAGGTATTGACCTGTTTTAGGTTTCCGGGTACAGTATGTTGTTCCACGGACATCCGGAGCCTCTGGGTCAGTTCTGAAGGTGCCTCGACCTGTGAGCCCAAATCAGGAAAAGTGAGCATCTTTGGGGTCCGGTCGCGCATCTATTCTGGGTAGGAATTGCGCTAACTCCTAACAATCTTCAGTAGAATCAGTAGCTTACAACGACCTGTGGAGTTGTGGCGATTCTACGAAGAAAAAGGGCGAAAGCGGGATGCCCACAATATTAAGGAAGGGGAAAGGCACACATGCGCTCTGATCGTGTGTTTGATGCTTTACAAACATTACGGAATCGTTATATGCTTTGTCAGCTCGCCTCCAAGGCCACGCGGAAGTTCCACCGGCCCAGCACCAGAATCCAGGAAACGATGAATGGTGTGTTGGACCGGATCGCGGGCGCGGAGCGGCAGGAAATCCTGTCGGAGCCGGAGAATTTTGCAGAGGCACAACGGCGGGCTGCGTAAGACAGCCCCGCCCGCCTGCCTCGTGGTGTTTTGTCTTCCCTGAATACCCTCCTTTGAAAATCTCCCGAAAACGCTGAAACTTACACGTTTGAGTGGCTCGGGTTTAGGTGAATCATGACCATTGCTGAACTAAAAGAAAAGAACATCACCGAGCTGACCAAGATCGCAAGGACGTTGGAGCTGCCCGGTGCCAGCGGACTGCGCAAGCAGGACCTCATCTTTAAAATCCTGCAGGCGCAGAGCGAAAAAGAAGGACACATTTTTGCCGAGGGCGTGCTGGAAATCCTGCCTGACGGCTACGGATTCTTGCGGTCGCCGGACTATAACTATTTGCCGGGTCCGGACGATATTTATGTGTCGCCGTCGCAAATCCGCAAGTTTGATTTGAAGACGGGCGACACGATCAGCGGGCAGGTGCGGCCTCCGCACGAGGGCGAAAAGTATTTCGCGCTGGTGAAGATTGAGGCTGTGAACTTTGAGTCCCCGGATGAGGCGCGCAATAAAATTCTCTTTGACAATCTGACGCCGCTGTATCCGCAGGAGCGGCTGAAGCTGGAGACGACGCGCGAGAATTCCAGCGCGCGGGTGATGGATTTGTTGACGCCGCTCGGCAAGGGACAGCGCGGGTTGATTGTTTCTCCGCCACGCGCCGGCAAGACGATGCTGCTGCAGAATGTGGCGAACTCGATCACGACGAACCATCCGGAAGTGGTGCTGATGGTGCTGCTGATCGATGAGCGTCCGGAAGAAGTTACGGATATGCAGCGGTCGGTGAAGGGCGAGGTGATTTCGTCGACGTTCGATGAGCCGGCGGCGCGGCACGTGCAGGTTGCCGAGATGGTGATCGAGAAGGCGAAGCGGCTGGTCGAGCACAAGCGCGATGTGGTAATCCTGCTGGATTCGATTACGCGGTTGGCGCGCGCTTATAACACGATCGTTCCGCCGTCGGGCAAGGTGCTTTCCGGCGGCGTGGACTCGAATGCGTTGCAACGTCCGAAGCGATTCTTTGGATCGGCGAGAAATATTGAAGAAGGTGGATCGCTGACGATTATAGCTACTGCGCTGATCGATACCGGGTCGCGAATGGATGACGTGATCTTTGAAGAATTCAAAGGCACGGGCAACTCGGAAATTATTCTGGAGCGCAAATTGGTTGATAAGCGCGTGTTCCCGGCCATCGATATTCAGCGCTCAGGCACGCGTAAGGAAGAGTTGCTGATTCCGCGGGAAGATCTGTCGCGAATCTGGGTGCTGCGCAAGGTGCTGAACCCTCTGTCTCCGGTGGAAGCGATGGAATTGCTGATCGACAAGCTGAGCAAGACGAAGTCAAACGGCGAGTTCTTGTCGAATATGAGTTCGCTGTAAATATCAGGCATTAGCGTTTGAAGATGGCAAGCCTCCAGTCCGCTGGAGGCTTGCGGCTTTTGGGGCACTGTATCCCGCGTATCATATCCCCCATATCAATCCGCTTCAGTATTTTCCATTGCCGTCTCTGGGAAAAATGGCCATACTTTAGGAACGGGCAGAAGGTCCGCGTCCGTTTTCGAGGATCCCGTGCGAGCGAAACAAGTGGCTTGGAGCCTCTCTTTGTGTCTATTGTTCGTGATTCCCAGCTATGCGCAGGAGCGCCAGGGCCTACCGCAGAGAATAGACGGGAGTGTGGCGTCGCCCGATGTCGACGGGAGCCGGGATCGCATCGCCCGCGATATGGCCAAGAAAGCCAATCTGGAGCGGCAAGCCGCGCTCCGGGCAGATACCGACAAATTGGTGAAACTGGCTGGGGAACTGAAAGCGTACGTGGACAAATCGAATGAAAACGTTCTTTCGGTTGAAGTGCTCAGGAAGGCCGAAGAGATCGAGAAGCTGGCGCACAGCGTGAAGGACAAAATGAAGGGGCCGAACTAAAGGGATTGGGTAATTTGGCAATCGGGAGCGCAACAGCGCCCGAACTAGCATGCTTCCCATGCTGCCAATGCCGACGAAGCCGATGTTCATAGCTAGCCGGAGTTTCCTTCTTGAACTTCGAAGTCGGTAAAGATTGTAATCCCCGTCTGGCTTGCTGCGGCGCTGTGAAGACGATTTTCACCGGCAGCACGGCGAGTTACGCAGTGTTCAAAAAGAAGATGTGGCTTGGTAGCCTACGGTCAAAGGCCATAAAGACGCCATCCGGTGGAGCCGGATGGCGTTTGTTGTTGATGGCAGTTCGAGAGATATTTCTATTTGCCGCTTCGGATTCGCATGCCGTAGAACGAGCGGTAGACGAAGAAGAAAGAGACCAGGAAGAAAACCAGGGCCAGCACGTTCGTAATGGTCGGGCCTTGGTCGTGGGTGAGAGTGACTGCTAACGAGACGGCCAATAATCCAAACAGAGTCGTGAATTTGATAACCGGATTCAGGGCCACGGAGGAAGTGTCCTTGAACGGGTCGCCCACGGTATCGCAGATGACGGTGGCATCGTGCAGGGGAGTTCCCTTCTGCTTCATTTCGACTTCGACGATCTTCTTGGCGTTGTCCCAGGCCGCGCCGGCGTTGGCCATGAAGATGGCCTGATAGAGGCCGAAGACGGCGATGGAGATCAGGTAGCCGATGAAGAAGAAGGGTTCCACGAAGGCGAAAGCCAGCGTGCCGAAGAATACGGCGATGAAGATGTTCAACATGCCTTTCTGCGCATACTTTGTGCAGATCTCCACTACCTTCTTGCTGTCGGAGACAGAAGCCTTCTCCACGCCTTCCAGCTTGATGTTGGCCTTGATAAACTCGACGGCGCGGTAAGCGCCAGTGGAGACCGCTTGCGTGGATGCGCCGGTGAACCAGTAAATCATAGCGCCGCCGGTGATCAGGCCCAGGAAGAACGGAGCGTGCAACAGCGAGAGTTTGTTGACGTTTTCGGTGAGGCCGTTGGTGAGGGCCATGATGATGGAGAAAATCATTGTGGTGGCGCCGACGACAGCGGTACCGATGAGCACCGGTTTGGCTGTGGCTTTGAAGGTGTTGCCCGCGCCGTCATTGGCTTCGAGCAGGTGCTTGGCGCGGTCGAAATTCACCGCCATGTTGAAGTCTTTCTTAATTTCGGCCTCGACATTTGGAACCTGTTCGATGAGCGAGAGCTCATAGACCGATTGAGCATTGTCGGTGACGGGGCCATAGGAATCCACGGCGATGGTGACGGGGCCCATGCCCAGGAAGCCGAAGGCGACGAGTCCGAAGGCGAAGACGGCGGGAGCCAACATGGTCGCGGCTGCGGCCAATCCCATGGTGCTCATGTAGTAGGCGATGGACATCAGTCCCATCATTGAGAGGCCAAGGTAGTATCCGGAGAAGTTGCCAGCCACGAATCCGGACAAAATTCCGAGCGACGCACCACCTTCCTCCGCCGAAATCACCACTTCCTTCACGTGCCGTGAATTAACCGAAGTGAAAACCTTCACCAGTTCCGGGATGATGGCCCCTGCCAAAGTGCCGCAGGAGATGATGGTCGCCAACTTCCACCACTGGGTGATGTCACCGCCGAGGTCGGGAATGATGAAGAAGGAAACCAGGAAGGTCAAGGCGATGGAGACGATGGAAGTGAGCCAAACCAATGAGGTAAGGGGCGTTTCGAAATTCATCTCGTCGGCGTTGCCGAAGCGGCCCTTGGAGATGACCGCGTTGAGGAAATAGGAAAGCGAGCTGGCGACCAGCATCATGACGCGCATGACGAAGATCCAGACCAGCAACTGCACCTGCACGCTGGGATTTTTGACGCCGAGAAGAATGAAGGTGATCAGAGCGACGCCGGTGACACCGTAGGTTTCAAAGCCATCAGCGGAGGGTCCGACGGAGTCGCCAGCATTGTCTCCGGTGCAATCGGCGATGACGCCGGGGTTGCGGGCATCGTCTTCTTTAATCTTGAAGACGATCTTCATCAAGTCGGAGCCGATGTCGGCGATCTTGGTGAAGATTCCGCCAGCGATACGAAGGGCGGCCGCGCCCAGGGATTCGCCGATGGCGAATCCGATGAAGCAGGGGCCGGCATAATCGCCGGGGACGAAGAGAAGAATGATCAGCATGATGAGGAGTTCAACACTGATCAGCATCATGCCGATACTCATGCCGGCTTCGAGCGGAATTTGGTAGACGGGGAACGGCTTGCCGGGCAGAGATGCGAAGGCGGTGCGTGAGTTGGCGAAGGTGTTCACACGAATGCCGAACCAAGCCACGCCGTAACTGCCTCCGATCCCGACTAGACTGAAGCCGAGAATGATGGCGACGCGCATGGCTTCCATGTGCTGGAGGACGCCGAAGTAGAGCAAGATGATGACGGCGATAAAGGCCCACAGCAGGAGGATGAACTTGCCCTGCGTGACGAGATAAGTCTTGCAGGTCTCGTAGATGAGCTCCGAGATTTCGCGCATGGAGCGATGCACCGGCAAATTCTTGAGGCGCATGAAGATGACCATGCCGAAGCCGAGTCCGAAGATGCAGAACAGGATGCCAATGAGAAGCAGGCGATGGCCATCGATGGCGCCGTTTAGAAAGCTGACCGAGGAGAGGTCGGGAAGTTTCAGTGAGGCTTCGCCGCCAGCGGATTCGCCGGAAGGCTGAGCCAGGGCCGAGGCGGCGCCGACGGTAAGCAGCGTGGCTAAGGCGAGAGTCGTTTTCAGGAAACCGGTAACCACGCGGCGTCCTTGGAACGCAGCAGTGGCGAGCCAGGTGCGCATAATGAGTCCTCCAAAAATGAATCGGTTTTCAGGAATATACAAACGTGTTTAGAGACCGCCTTCCAGCAAAGCACTCCCGTCCGAGCACGCCCTGTGCAGCATCGGGGACAGTCGCTGGAAATTCCGAACACGCTTCCACCGCAAAACCTAACGGAGTGTTGGAGCTTGGCCGCGTCGGAGTCTGCCTACTGCCGGCCGGAGAAATTAGGACTTCGCTCCGGGCAGAGTAGCGCAAAACGGGCATTTATAACATGTTGCAACGAAAGGGTCAATCCAGAACCGGAGATCTGTAAATGCTCCAAGATAATGTCACCCTGGGTGCAGCACGGCAATCGCGGACGTTCCATGCCTTGGGCCTTGCCTCTTCCGCCCGCGATCGGAGCCGCAATGGACGTCTGCTTTCACGAGAAAACTTGGGGTGAACGGGAGAACGCTTTTGCTTCCGCGCGGCGCGTGGATGCCAAAAAAGTAAAACGCGCGAGCCCACGGGAGTGGACCCGCACCAATATAAAGTTAATCGACTCTCTTATACCTCAAGCTGCCTGACGTAATACCTCGTAGTCCATTCGCTACTGACGAGGCTGTTCTTTACCTCCAGGTGATTTTTTCACAGGAGCGCTCTCGGCGCGAGCCTCAGTGCGAGGTGCAGCCTGTTGACGAGCTGCTGCAGGCTGCGAATGAGCCGCTTTATTCTCATTCGACCGAGTGGCGGCTGCCTGCTTCTCGCTTGCCTTGTT
>PLHQ01000178.1 GCA_003138975.1 Acidobacteriaceae bacterium
GCCAAATCAGAATATCGAAATCATGAACTTATGACCTCCTGCGGACCTTAGCCCGTTGGAGCCATTCCCAAGGCCACCGGGGCGGTGATTCTCGCCCTTGCTGTGGTCACGCTCGGCGTCGGCTTGCTCAGGGCCTCTCAGCTATTCCGTTCCTTCTGAGAACAGGCACCAATACCACTTCGCACTTTCACCAACGAATCGTCTCCCTCCCTCGTGGGTATCACACAACAACGTTTCTCGGGCTGCCCAGCGCGAGCAACACTTCGGTAATACAAACAGCGGGAAATCAATGCGGATGCAGGCATGGAAGGTCAAGAATGGACAGGGGCGTCATCGTGCCCAACTAAAGACGCATATTCCGACGCAGAGTAGCGAATCCCGGAACTGGCCTCTTGAATACTGTGATGTGAGAAAAGGCTGTCTCGTGAATCAGAAGATATTATTCGTGGACAATGAACCGGTAGCGTTGAACTGCTATAGGCAAATGCTGGAAAGCGAATTCGATATTGCAACCGCTGCCAGCGGTGAAGAGGGCTTAGTATCGCTCCGCAATGACGGCCCCTTTGCAGTCGTCATTTCTAACATGCAGATGGCCGACATGGATGGAGTGCAATTCCTGAGGCGTGTGCGCCAAGTCGCCCCAAGCACAATAAGATTCTTGCTCACGGGCCACCTCGATCTTAACGGCGCAGCAAATGCGGTCAATGAAGCGGGTGTCTTCCGCTTGCTCATCAAACCTTGCGACAAATCTGTCCTGACGGAAGCTATCGCAACGGCAGTGGCTAGTTACCACGAGCGGGCAGAAGAACGAGTGCGGATAGAGCTACCAATACGTTTATGTCGAGCCGCCCGAGGTTTGAAGCTTCAGTCGGCCCACACCGTCGATATCTCCAAGTCGGGAGCTCGGCTGGCTGGCCTTGAAGAACCGCTAGAACTAGGGGAAGTTGTCAAGCTCGAATGCGGTAACCGGAAGGCACCTTTCCGGGTGGTCTGGACTGGTGCGCAGGGTACTGCTAGCGCAGGTCAGGCCGGTCTTGAGTGTCTGGCAGCGGATGCAGACCTCTGGAACTTGGACCTGCGTCAACTGGAGAATGGTAAACCGCTGATGCGTGCTCGCGCAGTACAGAGGGGGCTCCTACCTCAGGAGAAACCGCCGTTAGAGACCCTCGATTACGCCGGAGACTGCATGCAGGCACGCACGATAGGAGGAGACTACTACGATTTTCTCGATATGGGTCCGGGGGAAGTCGGGTTCGTATTGGCGGATATTGCAGGAAAAGGCATCGCGGCTGCCCTGCTTATGGCAAGTTTGCAGGGAAGCCTCTACAGTCAGTACAGCACTGGCTCGAAAGATATTCCCCAATTACTCGCCTCGGTGAATCGCCACTTCTACAAGCACACCGCGAAAGACCGCTATGCCACTTTGTTTTTCGGGCGGTATAGCGATGCCACACGAACTCTGCATTATGTCAATTGCGGGCACAACCCTCCCGTACTGTTACGCAAGGGAGGTGCGGTTGAGAGACTTGACGCGACCGCCACGGTACTCGGCCTGTTCTCGGACTGGGATTGTTCCGTGGCCGAAGCTCGGCTGGAAACCGGAGATGTCTTGAGTCTGTATACCGATGGGATCACAGAGACAACTGGTCACAGTGGAAAAGAATTCGGCGAGGCGCGTCTCTTGGACACGTTGCGCAAGAACCGGGACCTTGAGGCTTCGTACATATTGCGGAACGTGCAGAACGCGGCCGAACAATTCAGGTTAGGCGAGCAAGAAGACGATCTGACCTTGGTGATCGCTCGTGCCCTATAGTGTTGCCCAACACGTTCCCATCGTTAGCTCCGATTGTCCGGTGTAAGTCCGCTAGGATAGGTTATCCGCATCTCTACGCGGCTCTAATTGAGTCCGGGGAGCACAATTTTATGAGGCTGCATGCGACAACACCTGTTTGTCCAAAAGGTAACCTCTGCGCCACAGACTTCACCCCATTACCAAGAAGTAACTGCTGCGTTGAAAAGAGCGACACTTGCGGCTCTCAGGGCAGCCCGAAAACTATCCCCTTCCGGGCCAATGAGGCAGGTGCTCAGGAGAGCCTTTAATTTGTGCCGCTTTGCGCCTTCATTCGGACCGTTTTCCTCTCATTGGCTCATTGACTTCCCATCGCAGCACTCCTAAATGTGGCCGTCGCAACCCGCCGAATGTTACGAGTGTAACGACTCATGTGACGAGATCACAGTTAGTGGTGATCGGTACTCCTACAATCAAAGGACATGGAAGTCCAAGAAGCAGCGGCCTCAACCACTCGCAAGGGTGATCGTATTTCAATCTCAATCAGCGTTCGGGTCTCGTGTATCGATCTCGCGGGTGAGCACTTCACCGACGTTGTGCAGACAGTGAATGTTAGCCGTAGCGGTTGCTGTCTGCCTTTAAAGTGTTCCTTGGCTCCGGGGCAGAAAATTCACTTGCAACGGATGGGCAGCGGCGAGGAAGCGGTCGGCCGCGTAGTGGGGCAGACTGGCATTCGTTCCGAACGCAATCTTTATGGAATCGAAGTGCTCAACCAGAGCGACAATTTCTGGGGTATTCGCTTTCCTCGACAATGGGGTAGTCGGTTTCCTCGACAAAAGGAACTGGAAGAAAGCAACTCACGCGCACTTCTCAAATGCGCTGTGTGCCAAACCTGTCACGTGACTGCCCTCAACGAGGTTGAACTCTCCGTTTTCCAAATCACCCATCGTCTCACGCGCATGTG
>PLHQ01000194.1 GCA_003138975.1 Acidobacteriaceae bacterium
GTGCGCTAGAGGCGCATAGCGCCTGGGTAGCACAGAGCTATCGAGGGCGGCAAGAATGAACACCCCAATCCCACCCAAGTGCCTCAGGCTCTGCTTCCATTCCTCTTTTGTCCAGTTCCTGAGTTAGCGATAGCAAGGCGACGTGTCTCATGATGGAAGGAGATGTCTCAAGTAACCTCGACATCGCCTCTGTACTCCTCGATAATTCTGGAATGAAGCGGCCATTGCTGTTGGGCGTCACAGTCCTGGTCGCCCTGGCGACGCTGACTCAAACTGCTCCGGCTTGCGGCGACCCTCCCGCTCACGCGGTCGCCGGCCCAAAGGCGCAACTTGCTATTGGGGGCCGGGAAGGCAGTATCCAGATTGGAGAAGCGAGCTTTGCCAGCCTCATCCTTCCAAAGGACTCACAACTAGCCATTGGTACCCTGAGCCGAGCCAGCTGCACGTCTTTGAAATTTACGGTCGAACCATCGAGTGGCTGGCACGATCCTTGGGCCAACTGGTATTACTCCGGAATTCCTCAACATGCGACCGGCAGGGACGGCCCACGTACCTGCGGAGTTGTAGGATACCTCCCAGGCGCCGAAATTCCTCCACCGCAGATTAACTTCACACTGAACGACTGGATCGAGTTCGACCGTCCCGGAAAATACAAAATCTCAGTCACCTACCGCACGGAGTTCAGAAAGCCTCAGGACGTTCTCGACGATCCTTACGACGATCGGAAGTCAGCCGTCAACATTACGCTTACAACAGATCCGGTCGAAGTCGACGTGTTGCCTGAAGTAGCGAATGTTGCGAACCTCGCATCAGACGCGCTCATCCTTCTGCAAAGCCACTTTCGCGACGACGATCCCTGGTCATTCAGTCCTGACTCCACGCCTTTCCCGGAGTGGACCCAGTATTCCCACTCAGAGGCGGTTATCCCATTGCTCACGCAGTTCTACGAACAGAACTCCAACGTAGCTAGACGAGGCCTGATCGCCTCGCCGCACCGCAAGCTTGTAGTTCGAGCGATGGAGAAGGAACTAGTGGATCCACGACATTCCGTGGACTTCAACTTTCCAGCGGAGCTAGCCTTCATTGCGGCTGAAGTTCAGCGTCCGGAACTATTCGGCGCTGGCGACAAGGCTTGGTGGAGCCCTGAGTGGGAACAGGCGTCAAAGAGAAGAAATGAGGTTTTCCTTCAGTTACTGGCTGAATACACTCGAAAACTACTGTCGGCGTTACCTCAGAAGCACGCGGCCGCGCAGAGAGACAGCCTTAGTGCCGCGTTGATGATTTTGGCGCGTTGGGACCTTCCCGGAAAGGCTCAACTCCGAATGCAGGCGACGGACGAAGCGGCCCGTCTAATGCCCAGGATGAAAGAAGCACCGAATCTCTGGGAGGAAGAATGGAAGGTCCTTGCCTCGCCTGCTCTCCTCCCATACTTGCGCAAGACTGAAGGTTCCCAGCAGATGCGCTGGCTCTACATGTTGGCCCCACAAGAAGCAAGACAATCAATGATTCATTCGGCAGCGCGTGGTGATTGGGCAACGGCGGCTGGGTGGGCCGCTGTTATGCCAGAAAACGAAAAACCCTCGGCGGTAGTTGATTCTCATCTTGCCAGGGCCCTTCGCCAAGAGCCCGACGTCGAAACGGAGGATAACCTAGATCAGGTTCTGCTTAGGCTGGGCGGGGCGAACCTGATTGCCCCAGTGCGCCAGATACTCGCTTCAGAGTCTTGTGTGGCGAGCCCTGCGCTCTGGGCTTTCTCGCTCAAGCAACAGGGACGACCTGCCGAAGAGAGACTGGTCCAGCGCTACCATCAAGACGGTGCTGACCCAATTTGCAATGCCGATCTGGCCCTTCAGCAGATTTGGCTCAACCATTCTGTGCGACGTTGGTCGCCTCAAATCGAGGCTATCGTTGTCTCGCAACTCGACAAGAGTGACTCCATCGCCACGAATGCTGCGCATTTGCTGGAGCGATTTGGTTCCAAGGATTCAGAACCGGCGCTCTGGACAAAATTGGAGAGATGGCATCGATCGCCTCCATTCCGTATGCGTGACTCGACGCAATCCATCTCACCTGAAAAAGACCTGGAAGCAGCGTTGTTATCTGCGCTTTTGAATGGGCGGAGCTGGCTGCCCGAGCCGCAGCGAATCGATCGTCTGCGCCAATTGTGCGTCTATCGATGCGACAGCTTGAAATGGGCGCGCACGACCGAGCAAATACAACAGTTTCCGGTATGGGTGCTGAACGAGGGAGATCCTCATTTCGGAGAACTCACTAATTCCTTTGACGATTTTAAAGGGTGGATTCAACGGTTTCCTGCAGGCACGAGCTTTGAAATTAATGCGGTTCCGGGGAATGCACCGCTGACCGAAGCCGAGGTGAACGCCCGATATTCCGATCTCGGCGCGTTGATGCGTAAGCTCAAGCTGAAGATCGTAAACGTCTTGCCATACGACGAATACGGACGTTGCAGGGACTCGCGCTCTGATGGGAAGAAGTGATCGATCTGAGAATGGGAACTTTGGACTCCCTCTGATTGTCTGCTAAAGAAGGATGCTATCGATGACGCGAGCATTTGTCTCCCCTCGCTTTCGATCCGCTTCATGCATCGTCTTTCTGTGGTGCTTCGCCGTCGTCGTCACCTCAGCCATCGCATTACGGGTTGAGGCTGCAATCTACGCGAGCCGCATTGTCTCTGTCGTGACCGCACTCTCCACTTTGCGCCTTGGGGAAACCTCCAAGGCCGAGATACTGCGGCGGATACCAACCTTACAACCCTCCAATGCGGGGCCATACGGCGCGCTTCGCTGCGACGCCGACGAGTGTTTCTCAGGCCTCGTCGGAAATGGCCTGCCGGCCAGGATATTGCTGGGAACTAGAAACAGCACTCTTGCGTCGCTCTTGCGTTGGTGGGGATTCCGTTTCGAGGGCCTTGACGTCGGGGTCAAATTCACATCCGGAAAGGTTTCGTATTTTGCCTATCGCTTGATGGTGTCGGCACCCGGTGTGATCCAAGGAGTTCCCCCGCCACCACGGGATGGGGAAGCTGGCGCCGTAGTGATTGGGCTCTCGTCTCTCAGGATCATCGATAGCGGGGAGCCGAACTCGACGGAAAAACGGCATCTGCCGTACCGCGTGCTCCCTGCCCGAAGTGCTCCGTCACAGGGCGTGAGCATTGCTCTTACCCCCGATGCCCCTGAAGAAGTCGTGCACCGTGCTTTCGACCTGCGGCTGCACTGCATCTGGAGTTTCGGGGGGTGTCGTCGTTGGAATCAACTTCTGCCGGCGGTGCAACCACTTCTTCGCCGGTGATTGCCGCCAAATCAGTTTTCAAACATAGACTCGTCACTGAGTCTTCCCCAAGTCTGATTACCGAAGAGAGTGGCCGGCGTGCCCGCCACCGGTGTCCAATTAGTGTGTGGGACTGCTCTCATCACGCCGACTGGGCCTCGGATTGAAGGTCGCAGCGTTCTCGCTTCTGCTGTGCGTTGGTGTTGGGCTCGGCTGGATGCTATGGCGGCAATTGCCCCTTCACAAAATCACGGATCAGGAACTGCTTCGGGAAGCGGTTGCGGAGTGGAAGAAAGCCGGAGAACCCGGCTATGGGCCCAACTCTCAGATCTTCGAACAGCAGGCAGCACAGGGGTACTACGAGGATGCAGCAGCCACAGGCCGTCTGTTCAAACGTGCTGAGGATGTCCAGTGGTCAATCGTCGAATTGGTGAAGATTCGTACCGAAAACGGAGACATTCAAGGTGCAAAAGAGTCTATTCAGAGCGTTGCCGGGTCGGACTTGCAAAGGAAGGCTGCTAAGGTCATCGCTCTAATCCAAGCTCAGAACGGGGATCTATCGGGTGCGCTTAAAACGATCGCTCCCTTCGGCGAGTGTGATGAGGTTTTTTTGGCGTATGGAGGTCACCAAATTGAGATGGGGGATTTTGAGGGAGCGCTTGATACCGCTGGGCGTACTAAGTCGGGCTATCAACTCTTCTACGACATCGGCGATGCTCTGCGCACTCGCGGCGAGCAAAGCCGTGCTCGTAAACTCGCCGCTCACATGAAAGACCGGAAGTTCGCAGCTCTCTTCCTGGAGTGTGCACGATTCACTCTTTGGCCCCATCCGGAAGAGGTCAGAGTCATTCAAGCGACACCGTGTGACGACGCGTACTTCGACGCGACACGGGGGAAGTTCGCTGAGGCCGACGAGGTGCTTCGGAAAAACGGTTGTTCGAACGTCTCCTTCGTAGCGGTCCACCAATACGAAGTGGATCCTTCAGGAGCGGAACGTCTGCTGCGTGACAAATCGGATTCTCAAGACCTGGTTTTCGGACTGGGCCAGTTCGCCGCGGTAGCTGCGAGGAAAGGAAATATCGCCGAAGCTCTTCGTCTCCTCAACGATCTTCAAAGTGTGAATCTTGGCGAGAAGAATAAAGGACTCGCTGAAGCAAGGGGCACTGATGCAATTCACCAGATTGCTCGCGCATGGACCATCAAGTCTGGCCCTAGAGCAGTGCTCAAGTGGGCCCGTTCCAGACCGACAACTGAAGAGCGAACCTGGGCGTTGATAGGTATGGCGGAAGCACTTGGGCACGCAACGGCGCGGAGGCATTGTCTGTGATATACAAGAAAATCTTTCTCGCGAGTGCACTTCTTCTGATCTCCGGGCTGGCCTGCGCGCAAAATGACGCAGGATCGCAAGGTACTCCCAAGAAAGACAGCTGCCCAACCTGTCTGGTTAAGGGTTTTGTAGGCCAGTTGCTGGATTTTTTGGGCCAGGCCCGCCAACGAGAGCTGACACTGGAGGCCCGCCTTGCTTTGCCGCAAGAAAAATCCAGACCGCTGCTGGGTTCAGACACTTGACGCGCGCCCACGCGAGGACGGCTACGGGAGCGAATAATCGAAGGTCCAGGTGTGTTTACCCTGAGCGTCGATATGGATGATGAGCGAGCCAGTGAGTCCGGTCAGTTCTCCAGTGCCGGAATTGGGTACAACCATCACGCTCAGCTCTCCCGCAGAGGGGGCGTCGCCTTTCATCATGGTGGCGCGGTGCGAGAAGGTGAAGCTGCCCTGTCGGCCGTTAAGCTTGCCTGTCATGCGCTCAATAGCAACGTAGGCCATGGAGCCGGTGCTCGCGGTCGAGCCGGTGATCATTTCTCCATGGCTGACGCCTTCGAAGTCACCGTGCCAAGTCTTGTCGGATGTGACCCGAGTAATGTCGTTCGCCTTCTCGAAGTCGGTTGGTTCGACGGGAGTCATCTTGATGTCGAAAGAACCTTTGGCATGGACCACGTGCATCTCCTTCTGGGCTGCGACACTCAGCGCGAGACTCATCACCGCCGCTGCCACTGCGAATCTCACTCTCATATCGCCCCGAAATGCACTTACAGAACTCTTGATCCGAGCTCGATCGTATCCTTTGCGGCCGCACGACCCGCAGCGTCTACCAACATTGCACAACCAAACGACACTGGACCGGAATTTCCTTTTTGACTTCGAAAACTGCAAAGATCGTACACCGAGGTTTACACGCAGAGCATTGTCAACCGTTTACTTCCCATGACGCATACGATCGTCCGCGAGCCGTCTTGCGAGTGGCCGTCCGACGTTGGCTCATGCCACGCGCATTACTCCCGGTTGGCCGACAACCCAGGAGTAATAGTCGCGATGGTCCTGCCTAGCGGTTCGAGACCTCAGCGATCGCTGCAGACTGATTGCCGCGGACCTCGGCCTTTACCGCAAACAGCACAAGGTAGAAGCCAGTTATGACATCAGCCAGAGCCATTGGCGGAAAACAGATGTATTGGAATAACGCGCGCTGTTCCGGGAATACCAAACTGCCAAAATAGAGGATTGTCCAGATCACGGTGGCAGCAAGACCTAGACATGAGAGCACTCTCGGGATATAGCTCGATTTGAAAAACAGATAAAAGAAGAGCAGCAAGCCTAGGCCGAACGATATGCCCCCTATGTTCTCGGTTGTGCCCGCAATACCGCGCATCAGGTCCGCCAATGCTTCGGCGGTGATCGTCCCGACTCCGCCGGGTTGTGCAGAGACGGAAAGATGCAGCCTAACGAAGCCGCACATCCGTACCACCAGTCCCAGAAATGAATCTCCCAAGCAGAAAATCATCCCGAGTTGAGCCAGCAAACGGTTGACGCGCTTCAGCGTTGCGTACAATGCGAACGCCAGCACAACGCTACCCAAAGTCACAATCAGCACAGTGGAGAGGGCTGCTCGGTATAAACGTTCCGACGCTGCGATCCTCTTGGCAGTTTCTGCGAAGGTTCCGCTCCCCGCGATGTGGGAGAGAACGAAGCCGCTACCGAGAGCAAAAATGATTTCTCCGAGGAACAGAAACCCCGCAAGTCTCGCGTATCTTCGTTGTGTGTTATCGGCTTCAGCATTTTCAATTTCGGATCGCATTCGATCCTCCGCTTTGTAACGCGCTGTCGGCCCGGCGGCTACTACGTCTTCCATCCTGTTCAAGGATTGAGGTTCAGCCCCATGGTACGTTAATGCGCACAAAAAGGTTCAAGTTGTGTGCCAACCGTTTGGCGAGTTCAGTCAGTGGGGGCCGGAACAATGGGGCGCTTACCTGTCCTTCTCCTTTGGCCGCGCATCTGGGCCCTGCCGCTTCGATTGCGACAAGCAAAATCGGCGCATCGGCGCCCTCGTGGCCATGGCGATGCAGTCCCGCGCAAACATTCCTGCAGCGCGTGCTCGCAAAGCCACTGAGGCTAAAGCGGTAATGGGGGAGTTGTTGTAGCGCTGCTTCTGACCTACCCAATAGTGGTATCTGCTCGTGCCTCCCGCGGTGGTATCCCCTTTCATCCCCAGCAGTGGTAGCGAAAAAACCTCTTATCGCGTGATGTGCGCTCTGCGGTGAAACCTGCATAGTACCGACATGCAAGCGAGAGAGTTGCACAGCCGAGACGGAATTGAGTCGAGCAGCGTAGCAACAGAGATTTGATAAGCAAGAGACGAAATTTAAACCATAAGGAGTTGAAATGAAAAACACAGTGTGCCTTGCTCTCATAGTTCTCGCGGTACTTCCGGCCGTGGCGCAAAAACCGGCGAGTGCAAACTGCTCGACAAACGGAGATGCCGTAGCGGCCCTGGGCGAGGACTATGCCGCTCGCGTCGATGGGTTGCTTCGGGAAGTTCATGCCAGCTTGCAGAAAATTTCCGAACGAATGGAAACGGGAGAACTTACGCCCGAACAAGCGCGGGAATTGAAACTCGCGGCGACGCGGGACATGATCTCGCGCCTGGACACAATCTCGGCGGTTTACGATGCGCGGCTTGACTCGAAGAACAAGATTTGCACCGACACAGAGTCGGGCGCGGGAAATGCCTCGGCGGCGAGTAGCGCCGGGCATGCCGGGACTGGCACGGTCAGCGTCGAGGAACTCAAGCGCGAGATGGCCGGTACGGCTGCAGTGCCGAGCGCTGAGGGGCTGCTCGATGAATGTGATTGATCATGTGCTCTCGCGGTTGAAAGTTGCCGGCTCCAATTGGCTTTGGCTGGCGGCTTGCGATAGCTGAAGATGGAGCGAAAACTACTGTGCCCAAGGAACTCAAGATGATTCTCCACTTTTCGAAGAAGGCTCTGAATAAACGAGCCGTCCGCCGCTACAGCCTCATGCTCATTATCAAAGTCGTGATCAACGCGTTCAGCATTCAGGCGTGTGCGCAGACGATTGCCACCCCGGGATGGCCTGTTCTTGAAGCAGGTCTCAGTCAGAAGAGCGCTACGCAGCGGCTGGCTGCGGTTCGGGTCCTGGGGCTGATACCCGACGATCCTCATTGCTCAAGAGCGCGTTACTCCCCGCGGCGATTGTCTGATTCGAATCCTCTTACGCATCTCCCCTCTAATGTAACCTCATTAGTCATTTTGAGGTCACCACTCAGGAACAGTAAATCGAGATTCAAGAGTCCCGCAAAATGGAGTTCAGCACTTCTGCATCCACCACTTGCCGTACTCCGAAACGATGATGCCCAGCAATAGTTAGGTCTTTGGGGATTTTTGAGCCAGCGCCGGGGAATCCCTGAGAATGGCGACAGTATCTTGCTTTGATCGGTGTACTCGCGGGATAGCCAAAGGGTACGTAGGCCCGCGTCATTGACCTGGCTCAGGCAGAGTCTTTCAATACGACTCCGCGCGCCACTCAACTGCTAATTAAAGCGATCCAGACGGTCATGTCAGGCGAGTACTGGGTGGGACGGGAGAGTGTTTCAAACATGATGCAATATTTGCGGACGCTGGTGCAGTCGTCCCGTGACGAAGCGCAGCAGAAGACATTTCGGCTGACCCCGCGCGAGTTGGACATCGTGTCCGCGGTCGTCGCCGCATATTCAAACAAAGAGATTGCGGAGTGTCTCAAGATCACCGAAGACACGGTGAAACACCATCTGAGCAACATCTTCGACAAGCTGGG
>PLHQ01000053.1 GCA_003138975.1 Acidobacteriaceae bacterium
GTCGAACATGCTCGGCACACAAGAAAAAGCGCGGCCCATGGGCCGCGCCTCGTTTTCTTAAAGTTTTAGCTTATAGGTTTGTTATATCAAGCCGGGAGGGGTGATTGGGACATTTTCCGCCACCCCCCCCCAAGAATTAGTTGAATAATTATACACTTGGCATAGGATTGGATTCGGCCTACTAAATCGTTTTAATAAGCTAATTGCAAAGGAGGAAAGGGAAAATGAATGGTGACCGACACCCGATCACGAGTTTCCAGTTGAGGAAAATGGAATGTATTGGCCTACGTTGACGTTTCGTGAGGATCAAATAGTGGCGTGCTATCCGCTCCCTCAAACTCGAAAAGATCATCCGAGCCGTACAGGTAGCTGCCGCCACAAGCTTTGCATGGAACGGGCGCGAGCGGTGTTGTGTAGAAAGTCCGAGTAGCCTGCGAGTGAGGATCGCACCTACCGAGTGCGATAGTCTCGCCGCACAACTTGCATTTAACTCCGTAGTATCTTGCCATCGGTTGTACAGTTCTGTACAGAGTATAATGCCGAATGCTTTCACGCGGGGACGAGGCGATAATCAGGGCAGAGATTGAAAGACTGGAAAAGGTGTGCAGAGAGTGTACTGATAGTGGCATCCGACAACGGATTGAGGCTTGGATCGAAGCAGAGAAAAGGAAGCTCGCGGACGATAAATGCCCGAAGAAATCACAGTAGACAAGAAGAAATTCGATGCCCTGCTTCGCAAGATGCTGGCGACCCCGCCTCTGCCCAAGTCAGAAGTTAAGGTAGCGAAACCAAAGCCTAAGAAGCGGAAGAACTCGGCGGCGTAGTCAATCACCTACCGAGCATACTTACGGTTATATTGACATTTGCCCGCTTTATTTTTAGGAACTGACGGGTCTTTTGGCCGGAATCTTTCAAGATGCCGAACAAAGCCACGATGTTTTAAGTCTTGAGCGGTTTTGCCATTACAGGCGGGGCATCTCCATCCATTTTTCTCGGCTTCTCTGGTTTTCATTGTTTCTCCCGTTGAACCGGGGCCAGACCTCTGCTTTGTTGCTTGAAGTAACTCAGCGGAGAGCGCCCGTTCGTTCCACCTGCGCCCGTATTGCTAAGGCTGCCAGCAGCGCGGCGGGAGTCTGACCGGCCCCGCGCAATTCTAGAACACTTCGCGGGTTAGTTTCTTGTAGGTGAGGGGTTTCCTGGTGACCAGTTCCTTCGCCAGCGTCTCAAACATATGCGGTTGCATGTGGCGGCGATTGTAGCACCAGCAGAACTCTTGCAGGTAACTGTCTAGGTGGTCCTCGGTGAGATGATGGTATGAGCCGATTACGCCACGTTTGAACAGTGAGAATGCGCCTTCTACAGTCTTGGTAGAAAGTTCGCCCTTGGTTCTCAGTTCGTCCTTGTGGCTAGCGATCTCATCCTTTTCGGTAGGAAAAAGCGAAAAAGCCATCGGTAGGTCGGCCCGGAATCTGTAATAACTTTGCTCGCCTCGGGGCTGAGTTTTTCATCAAAAATAGGTTTGAGAGATTCCGCCTTCACGTTACCGATTCGCTGCAAGTCGGCGCATCCTTCGTGAGGGTTTGCCGAGCGTAGCGACCGACTCCGCACACATGGCAAATTTTTGGAATTCCGTCATTCAATAGTTGACCACCCTCCCTGATACTCTCAAGATTGGTGTTCACTACAAGCAGCAAATCGTCGGCTGAGCTAAAGCACTTCTCCTGTCTTTCAACGACGGAGTGCTCCAAGATGACGTTAATCATGTACATGTGTGGATCGCTAGGGAAGAGCTTCGTTACGTCGTTGACTGGCTCATCCCAATATTCTCTGCCCAGTTTCGGTTTGCCGGTGACCATGCACCATAGATCTTTCCCCAGCATGTACACATCAAAGTTTGTATTAACGTTATCGGGCCTAACGCCCATGCCTCTCCACGTTGGCGGCGGTATGAAATCGCCCGCTCCTACAGTCTCCCCTTGGTAAGCGGTTATACGCGGCGGTCGGTTGGGGACGAAAACCAGCCCAAAGTCGCCGAGAATAAGCTCGTGATCTTTTCCGATAAAGATACTGGCAGGCTTAATGTCGCGGTGGACAATGCCTTCCTTATGAAGCTCAGCAATGGTGTTCACTACTGATCGGAAGGCCTTTAGCGCGAGAGCCGGGCTACCTCTGTACTCCGAGAGATGATCTTCCAAAGTCCCGTTGGAAAGGTATTCAGTCACCATCCAGCGTTCGTTTATGTTCGCACCCAAGAGTTTGGACAGTCCCGCTCTATTCTGTTGTAGAACTTCGATTTCCTGTTGCAGCTGCCTGAGACTCTGTTCCTCGTCGTCTCGGAGCTTGAACTCTTTCATCGCTCCGAGCTCTGTGGGTAGGTCCGGACGCGTGTAATCTCGAATGGCCTCAGCAAACTGAGTGTTAACACTCGTCTTTTCTTCAGCCGTCGTAAAGCTTATGGCGGTGGGGACGTGAGAGTTGATTGTCGTGAGCTGCGGGCACGTTGTTTCGTTCTCTCGGGCGTTCGCACGAGGTAGACCTCGCTCTGCCCACCTTCGCCTAATTTGGTTGGACTTACTCGTTCCCAATCAGACTTGCGGCTTTCCATGCCACGGGATTATAGACCTTGATGGTTATCGATCCTCGCTGGGGCTGCCGGTCTTCCCGGCAAACCGAAATCAGAATTATTTCAAGCAAAATCCACAGCCTCCGTCGAACCCTCTCGGTCAATTACTCTAAGCCCGCCGTCCGGCGATAATCGAAAGACGATAATCTGCAGAGGACTCGCCTCGCGCAACGAACGTTCTTAATGATAGCCAGGGCCAAACTTCGATGAAGTCTTTGCTCACTCCAGCCATCTGGATTGTGGCGGCCGCGATCCTGCTGCACACAGGCTTGGTCACACCCAGTGCCACGCTCGTCACGTTTGCCATGTACGCGGCGTTGATCGCGGGCCTTCTGATCGCGTGGCGATTCCACTCCAGCCGCATCCTCTTCGCCATGCTGGTTCTGTTCCTCGCCGAGCGCGCAATCTCCTATTTCTCTTTCGTCTCTGGCGGTCATGGCGCGAGCAGCGCACCGGGAAGCACTGCTGTAGCAGCGGTTGGCTTGCTCTTGCCACTAAACTTTGTTCTGCTCTCACTGGCGCAGGAAAAGGGATTCACCTTCTCCAGCATCGCGCCTCCAGCCTTGTGGCTGTTCGTCGAGTCCGTCGTGGTTGCCGTGCTCTGCCGGCCTGATTCACTGGCGACGACGGCGCGGCGCGCTTTGCACCATCCTCTAACTCCGCAGCCCTTGCCTTTCGCCACACTCATAGCTTTCGCACTCGCGGCGGTTGTGCTGCTCATTCGATTCCTGCTTTTCCGCAAACCAGCGGAGAGTGGATTGCTCTGGGCCTTGGCCGCTTCATTCCTAGCACTCCGCTTTGGAGGCGCTGGACGCATCCCCTCCGCTTACTTCGCCACGGCGGGGTTCATCCTGACAGTTTCTATCGTCGAGACTTCGTACCTGCTCGCCTATCACGATGAACTCACGACGCTGCCTTCGCGGCGCGCCTTTCACGAGGCCTTGCTTCGCCTTCAGCCACCTTATTCCATTGCAATGGTCGACATTGATCACTTCAAACGATGCAACGACACGTACGGGCACGACACTGGAGATCAGGTGCTGCGTCTGGTCGCGTCGCGCCTTGCACGCGTAACCGGCGGAGGACAAGCTTACCGTTACGGTGGAGAAGAATTTGCCATCATCTTCTCCGGGAAGACCGCCGGGGACGTTTTGGATCATGTGGAACAGTTACGCGCCGACATCGAGGCCAGCAGCTTTCGCCTCCGCGGCCGTGACCGCCGTATCGGGGCTCGCGGTCCGGACCGCCGCAATCCGCGTGTGCGTGCCCGCGCGCAAACTGGCTTCGCCACACGGCAGCTCTCGCGCGTAGCCTCACCCATTGAACTTTCGGTTACGGCGAGCATCGGGGTGGCGAGTTCCAACCGTGAGCATTCATCGGCTGACGCGGTCATCCAGGCAGCTGACAAAGCGCTCTACCGCGCCAAAGCCGCTGGACGCAACCGAGTCGAAATTGCTTCTTCTCCCCGGCGCCGAACCCGCAGCAGAGCCGCTGGCATCGCCTGACGATCTTGCAAGTTTCACGTGAGTTTCTGGGGCGGGAGTTCAGACGCCAACCCAAACGACGGTGGAACGTCGGGCCCGGAGCGTCATTGAGGGCGGGAAACATGACGGCCCCGGGCTCGTACGTTTCGCAAGCACCACAGGCCGTGCGGTCAGCCCGCAGTATTGGGTGGAATCGAGTTTTTCCGTCCACTGCCACCGCAAGCCGGGCACTGCACTCGGATAAATGCGATGCCCTCGGACTTGCCACTGATGTCCACAGGCTTGGCAATGTATCCGGTACCGCCGCAGCGCGGACAGTCCTTCGGATCCACTCATCCCCCTCAGTTGCGACTGAGTTTTTCATCAAATCCCGTTCGCGGCGCCAAAAAGTGAATTGTGTTACGAAACACGAACACGAGCTCGCGCAATCGCGTGTCTGTCCGAGTGCGAGGGCTGGTTCATTATGCACACAGGGCAGCGTGAATACTGCGGAACTTTTCTGCAAATACAAAACCGGACAGTTGTTCAAAATCTTCTAAGCAGCAACAATCAGTTCCACGCCCAACGTAGCCAGAGCGATGTCTTCATTCGACGACAAGCCGCTCACCGCGACGGCTCCAACTACGTCGCCATTTTTCCAGACCGGAACCCCGCCAGCCCACCCCACATATTTCGGATCGCCGTAGTAAGCAATGTCGTGGCCCTTTTCCGGATGTCTTACCTTTTCTCCGATCTCCTTGGTTGGTTTGCGCTCGCGGGCCGCGGTCCACGCCTTATTCGTGGCGACGAGGATAGAGGAAACAGGAGCACCGTCCATTCGTGCAAGACAGATGAGGTCGCCGTGCGAATCGGCAACGGCCACCACTACAGCCTTTTGCATCTGCGAAGCTTTTTCAACGATGAGATCGACAGCCCGCCTGGCTTCGGAGTAGTCAATGGATTGGAGGGTCCTCATACGTGGGAAGACAGGATATGACAGGCTGGAGCGCATGAACTCGACAAAATAAATGCTGGCCATCGCTGGCCAGCACGCAGAGCTTGCAAACGAAGTTGCCTCCGGGCCAGGAGCGATTTCCTGGCCCGGAGAGTCCCTTAGAACACAAATTTCAGAGCAAACTGAACCAAGCGTTCAGGTGAAGCTACACCGCCTTGAACGGTTGAGTTGATCACGCCGAATCCGTTGGATACTCCGGTGCCACCGAAGCCAGTGGCCGGCATGGAGAAGTACGGATGGTTGAATATGTTAAAGAACTCGGTTCGGAATTCGATGCCCATTCTCTCCGAGACCTTGGTTTTCTTGAAAACCGCGAAGTCAAAGTTGTTGATTCCAGGTCCGCGAAGTGTGGAATCGACGCGCGACTCACTGCCCGGACCGTAATCTGGCGGGTTCGCAAAGCAACTGGTGTTGAACCAATTGGTAAGGTGGCCGCCGCCGGATTTCTTGTCGCATCCGGGAACGACATCAGGCCGGATGTTTCCGACTCCAAGATTTGCCGCTTCCAGCGGGGTTGAGCCAGAGTAGGTAATCTTCAGCGGGAAGCCGCGTTGGAAGGTGGTGATACCGTCGACGCCCCAGCCGGAAACCGCGCCGTTCGCGAATCCGCTGAAGTTATTTGCGAACGCCTTTCCGTGGCCGAAGGGAAGGTCGAGAACGTAACTGATCACCAGCCGTTGCGAAACATCCTGCGAGGAGAGCGATCTTTCTCCCGCCAGATTGCTCCAGTCCTGCACGGCGCCAACGCCACCGGTTGGTCCTTCGAGCCAACTGGTCAGAGTGTCGGTGTTGCTGAGGAGCTTGGAATTCGTGTAAGCCACCAGCAACGTGCCACCGCCTTGGAACCGGCGGGTTAAGGTGGCTTGCAGAGAATTGTAAGTGCTGCCGCAGCAACCGTAACCACCCAAAGACAACCCGTTGTATTGCGGGTAGGGACGTTCCAGCTGACCTGCTGCAACCGTAGCCCCGTTCAGGGACGGATTGGGATTCGTGCCCACCATTGGGTTGGCAACTTGCGTCGTGAGCGCAGCGCCCTGAGACCAGAGGGTATCAGGAAGCTGGTCAACGTTAGTTGAATACTGTTCCAGATGAACGCCGTGCGAACCCGCATAGGCCACATCCCCGAAGAAGCCCGCCGGGAGTTGACGCTGGATGTCGAAGTTCCATTGCTGGACGTAGCCCCATTGCGGATTGCCGTGTCCGGTGGCCCCGTAGTACGGAGCCAAGGTCGGGTTGCCGTTGAAGGCCGCAAAGCTTGATACGTTGGCAGCAAATGGAGCCAGGGTGCCCGCCAAGGGTGCGAAGTTGCGTCCGGGCGGCGGCAGGATTCCAGAGTTCCCGAAGGGACCCGACTGTGCGCAGCCGAAGGCGTTTGGTCCCCTCACGGGGAACACCGAGTTGGTCGCGTTATATGAGCATTCGTCGCCGTCCAACATACCGACCGGAGTGACGAAGGAGTCCGTCGTAGCATGGAGCGGCGTGCTGGCAAGATTCACAAAATCGTTGTCGGGGTTGAGTCCGAACGAAACGTAGTTGGGGATGTAGAAAATGCCGTAGCCACCGCGGATGACGGTTTTCGGATCCGCGCCGTAGGCGAAGCCGAGCCGTGGAGAGAACGCCTTCTTATCCATTGGGATGTTGTTGCCGCTGGAGTTCCGGCCCGTTCCAACGAGGAAAGCATCGCCCGGGCATGCATCTCCTGCCACTCCGCCGCAGCCAGAGACCGTAGCATTGGTTGCTAACGGATCCCAATAAGAGAGGCGCTTATAGGAGTCAGACCAGGTGCCCTGCAATTCATAGCGAAGACCCAGGTTGACGGTCAACTTAGGCGTCAGGTGCCACGTGTCGTCCACGTAGAAGGCACGATAGACCTGCAAGCCCTTGGTCTGCGCGGGAACCTGAGCCACGCCTTCGGTCTGGTTGACGAAGCTTCCTTCATTTTGCGACAGGCCGAGCAGGAAGTCGGCGAAGGCGTAATTGGGATTGCTGGCCAAAAGAGGGTCGGCCGCGACTGCGGCTGAGGTTGATGCCAGTGCGTATTGGGTGGTCCAATTTCCTGGAAAGCCGAATGCGCCGCTGGCGATGTTGGTCTGGAAGTAGTTATCGTAGCCCCACTCGAACTGGGCGCCGGTCTGAATGGTGTGCTTGCCGCGGATCAAAGTGAACGCCGGGCTCAGGTTGTATTGCGTGTTGTGATCGCCGATGGCGCTGTTGCCCTGCGACTTTCCGACGTCGTTGGGGAACGGGAAGGCAGGGGTGGGAGGGGTCCGCATCGTGCTTGGCGGACTGTTGTAAGTTGAGGGCCAGCCCAGGGTCGTGAGGTCGAACCCCGAGAGAAGCGGCTGACGTCCGTAGACGAAGCGACTAGCCGCGAGGTTCACGTCGAGAACAGTGGTTGGAGTGAAAGCGTGGTTCAAACCGATGGCGAGCAACTTGCTGTGATATTTTTCCGCGCAGCGGTCGAGGCAGAGGCCAGTGCCGAAGGGATTCACCGGCAAGTCAAGCAATCCGAAATAGGCAAATCTTCCGAACAGGTGCGTGTTGTTTCCAATGTTCTGATCGCCGCGCGCGACGAACTCGTTGGTGTTGCCGCCGCCTGGTGCCGAACTCAGAAAATTATTTACCGTGGCAGCGCTCGTAGGCAGCGGGAAGTAGGTATCCCACATCTTGGTGGTGGCCGTGCTGAATTCCGTGGTGGGAATTACGTTGTTCGGGTAAGGCGCGCGTTGCAGCGTTGTCGCATTGATGCTGTATGGGTCGTAGAGCTGATCGGTGGTGTTTCCGGCAGCGTCTTTGTCTTGACAAATACCGCCTACGAATCCAGAGACGCAGAGTGCGGCGAAATTTCCCTGGCGCTCGTTGGCGGCAGGAACGGTAGTGGTAAAGGGAGAACCCGTGCGCTGCCGGTATTGCTCCCAACTCACATAAAAGAATGTCTTATTCTTGAGGACCGGCCCACCCAACTGGAATCCGTACTGGTTCTGCGTCCACGGTGGAGGCTCGTTCTTGGTGCCGCTAGCGATCTCGCTCGCCTTGTTGAAATATTCATTGGCGTTCAGCACCTTGTTGCGGAAATATTCGTAGGCGGATCCGTGCCAATTGTTGGTGCCGGATTTTGTGCTGAGGTTCGTGACGCCGCCGGAGAACTTGCCCCACTCGGCGCCCAGGTTGCTGTATTGGACTTTGAACTCGCCAACTGAGTCCTGGGTTGGGATGATGATGGGCAAATTGATGTAGCCGATGTTCAGGGGTTGACCATCCAGATACTCTGCACCCTGATTGGCGAACGAACCGCCGACCTGATAGTTGCCCCAGCTGAAGGGGTTCTGGCCCACTGGCGATCCGCCCGAGCCACCCTGTGCGACGGCGGCAGGAGAAACTGTGATCAAGTTGAAAATATTGCGGCCGTTCAAAGGAAGTTCGTCAGCCTTGCGTTGCTCGACGACCTGACCGAGTGACGACGATTCGGTCTGGAGCAGCGGCGTCTCGGCGGTCACTTCCACGACTTGGCTGACCTCGCCGACCTGAAGCTGGGAAGTGATGTGAGTGTCTTGCTGAACTTGGACCGTGATATCGGCGCGGACAAAGTGCTTAAACCCTTGCTTTTCCACGTCAATCCGGTACTGGCCGGGGAACAGGTTCACAAACGTGAAAAGCCCGTCACTGCCGCTGGACTGCGTGCGCTTCTCTGACGTGCCCAAGTTGGTCAACGTCACTTTGGCGTCCGTGACGATAGCCCCCGAAGTATCGGTGACCGATCCGGAGATCGAGCCAAATGTGCTTTGGCCATAGAGAGAGAGCGAGGCAGAGATAAGCAGGCTTAACGAGATAAGCAGCGTGAAGAGTTTGCGACTTGGCATAGGTGGCTCTTTCCGGTGCGGAAATTTCCTAAATGTGATTGCGCCCGGATTCTTGATCACATTCACAACCGTTGTCAAGAATAAAATTCATGATTCCCACTTGAATAAACGTTAACCCTGCCAATCGGTGGTATGCTTCCCGGTCATGCCCGTGACCATGATGGACATCGCGAAGGACCTGAAGGTCTCCGTGGTGACGGTCTCAAAAGTACTGCGCAACCAGGGACGGATCAGCGATGCGACGCGCAAACGAGTTCTGCGGCGCGCAAAAGAACTCAATTATCAGATGAATTGGGTGGCGCGCAGCCTGGTGACACGGCGCACTTACACCATCGGTTTGCTGCTGCCGGAGTTCGCACATCCCTTCTTCGCCGAGATTGCCCGGGCCGTCGCCCAGACGGTTAGGCCTCACGGCTATCATATTGTGATCTCATCGTTTGAGGAGGATCCCGATCTGGAAGCGAGCGAGGTCGACTCTCTGCTAGCTCGCCAAGTGGATGGATTAATCATCGCTTCCTCGCAGCCGCCGCATCGCCTGGCGATGTTCAAACGGGTGCAAGAGCGCAACACGCCCTATGTTCTGATTGACCGTCCTATCGTCGGCCTGCGGGCCTGCTTCGTTGGAGTCGATAACCGCGCTATCGGCAGTTTGGCGACAGAGCATTTGATCGAACGAGGCTGCTGCCGCATCGGTCACCTGCGCGGTCCCGAAGTGGGAATTGCAGAAGAACGGCTGGAAGGTTATCGCCGAGCGCTGACCAGGCACGGCTTTCGTCCGCATTCAAGTTACATCGTCGCGGGTGGTCGCGGAGATGACACAGGGTACGACGGGATGCGGAAACTGCTAGGAGTGGGGCCGGTTACGGACGGAGTTTTCTGTTACAACGATCCGGTTGCGATCGGCGCTATGCGGGCGATCCTGGAGGCGGGACTGAAACTGCCCGACGATATTGCACTGGTCGGAGCCGGCAACGTTCACTACTCCGACGTGTTGGCGATTCCACTCACGACGATCGATCAGGGGACCTCTCAAATCGGGGTTCTCGCGGCCGAACTTCTGATTACGCGGATCGCGTCGAAGCGCTCGATGCGATCCCAAAAGATACTGATTCCCCCTAAACTTGTGGAACGGGAATCGACGCGGCGACAGCCGTAGAATTCATCGAGCACATCCCGGGTTCGCCCGGTTGACGAATGAGGTACCCTCGCCGCGCATGTCAGTGAAGAGATGCTGAGTAGAAGAATGCTCGCGGTACGTCTCTCCCGCGATATGCTGGGCTATTGAAGGAACCGTAATCTGGTGAACACTTTGTATCGTGTATTTTGCGTCTTGACCCTGCTGTTGGCCACGGCCCCCGGGGGACCGATTTTCGATGTCAGCCTGCCCCGCGGTGTGGATTTCACACTACAGAACTCCCCTACTCCTCAAAAATATTTGATCGAAACCATGCCGGGTGGAGTAGCCCTTCTTGACTACAACAACGACGGGCTGTTGGATGTCTTCTTTGTCAACGGCGGGCACATCGCCAGCCAGATGCAGGCCCCTGAAAACTTCGAGCGTCATGACCCGCGTTACTGGAATCGTCTGTACCGTCAAAACAAAGACGGAAGTTTCACAGACGTGACCGAGCAAGCCGGTTTGGCGAACGTTGGAGACGGAAACTATGGCATGGGCGTAGCCGTCGGTGACTACGACAATGACGGCTATCCTGATCTCTATGTTACGAACTATGGAAAAAACATTCTTTATCACAACAACGGCGACGGCACTTTCACGGATGTGACCGCGAAGGCGGGGGTCGCGGCGGGTGGCTGGTCGGTTTCAGCCGGATTCTTCGATTACGATAACGACGGAAAGCTGGATCTATTTGTGACCCGCTACATGGACTGGGACACTCAGCACAGCAAAGATTGCGGCGGGAATTTTCACACCTACTGTCCGCCCGGAGAATTTCCGCGCACCACCAACATTCTTTACCACAACCGCGGAGACGGCACATTTGAAGATGTGAGTCAACGCTCGGGAATTGCAGCCAAGAAAGGTCACGGCCTCGGTGTGGCTTTCTCGGATTATGATGGCGACGGGTTCACGGACATCTTTGTGGCTAACGATGGCATGCAGCAATATCTTTTTCATAACAACGGCAACGGTACGTTTACCGAGGTCGGCCTCGAAGCGGGCGTGGCACTGAACCTCGATGGTGGGCCACTGTCTGGCATGGGCGTGGTGTTTCAGGATTACGATAATGACGGCCGTCCTGACATCATCGTGACCACTTTGCCGCGCCAGACCTACGCGGTGTTCCACAATGACGGAAATGGATCTTTCAGTGACCGCGGCTTGCAAACGGGGGTGACCATGCTTTCGGGAATAACCTCTGGCTGGGGTATTGGTCTGGAAGATTTCGACAATGACGGGCAGAAAGACTTGTTCATCACCCAGGGACACGTTCTCGACAACGTGGAAACTATTGATCCTTCGTTGCACTACCTGGAACCCACGCTCGTGGCCCTGAATCACAACGGCCGGTTCGAGCAGGTTGATTCGGGAAGTGAAGCAATGGTCTCTGGCCGCGGAGCCGCATTCGGCGACCTCAACAATGATGGCTGGATCGACGTAGTGACGACGGTCCCGGGGGCGCATCCTCAGTTCTTTTTCAATCGGGGTGGAAGTGCGCACTGGCTGACGATCACTCTACGGGGCACGCGCAGCAACCGCGATGGTCTTGGCGCACGCGTGCAAGTGAACGGGCAGACGCGTTTCGCCACTACCGCTGGTAGCTACGAATCCGCGAATGACAAGCGCCTTCATTTCGGGCTGGGCACGGCGGACAAAGCAAAAGTAGAAATCGATTGGCCGTCTGGCACGCACCAAACTTTGAACGATGTTCACGCCGATCAGTTTCTAGAAGTGCGTGAACCGGAGAAGCCGTGATCCGCGCACTCTTATTTCTGTGGTTCGCCTGGCAGATCGCGTCGCCGCAAGCCGCCGAGCACATGCAGGCGGGAATCACGGCCGACAAAGAACGGAAGTTTGATGTTGCTATTGCGGAGTATAGAAAGGTTACGGAACTCGACCCGGCATTCGCGGATGGCTTCATAAGCCTGGGCCAAGCTTATATGGAGAACGGTGATTACGGCTCCGCGATTCCGCCGCTAAAACATGCCTTGGAGCTGAAACCGGATTTGCTTCCGGCTCACCAGTTGCTGGGGTATGCGCTGCTCGCACAGGGATATGCCAGCCAGGCGATTCCGCACTTGCAACGCGCCCCCGACAAGACCGCATTAGGCATCGCGCAGATCCAAACTGGCCAACTGCCGGAGGCGGTGGCAAATCTGCAGGCGGCGCTGGCCGCGCATCCCAACGATCCAGATATCCTTTATTACCTCGGACGTGCCAGCGGTCTGCTCGCGAAGCAGTCGATTGACACCTTACTAGCCGCCTATCCTGACTCCCCCCGCGCCCACCAGGCAATGGCGGAAAACTACTTCGTGCTGCGGCGAATGCCTGATGCTGAAAAGGAATACAGCGAAGCCTTGCGGCAACGTCCGGGGCTGCCCGAAGCTCACCTTGCCCTGGGCGAGGTGTATGCTGGCGCTTCCCAGTGGCCCAAGGCAGAAGAAGAATTCCGCATACAAGTCAGGCTGCAACCTGGAAACGCCGAAGCAGCCTACCGTCTGGGACAGGCATTACTGGAACAAGGGAAAGCGCATGAGGCGCGGGTAGAACTTTTGCGCGCCGATCAGTTGATGCCTGCAATGCCGGAGACTCTTTATTCACTCGGGAAAGCGGCGTCGCTCGAAGGCGACTCCGCAGCTGCCGAGAAAGCCTGGACCAAACTTCTTTCCATCGAGAAGCAAAGTTCATTGGCGGCGCAGGCGCATTTCGGACTAGCGGGAATTTATCGGAAGCAAGGAAAGAGCGCTGAGGCGAAGCATGAGATGCAGGAGTTCGAAAGATTGCAGAACAATTCGGCTCAGCCGCAATCCTCTGGACAACAAGATTCACAGCACTGAACTTACTCATCGAGATAGGAGCACCTTATATGAAACTGTCGCGGTCCGGATTTCTTCGCAATCTGTCGGCTACCTGTTTTTGTCTTCTTAGTTGTCTGCTCTTATGTTCTCTGGCCGCAGTACCACTGCAAGCAGCCGAGCCTTCCTCGCGAACCATAGATTCCGGCTGGCAGTTCCGAGCCGTCGCCAACACCGATCGATCCGACGTCAAGGAATGGCATCCCGCACAAGTTCCAGGAGTAGTTCAAACCGACCTGTTGAACAGCAAGCTCATTCCCGACCCGTTCGATCGCGACAATGAATTCCATCTTCAATGGATCGGCCTGGCGGACTGGGAATATCAAACCACATTCCAAATCGACGCCGCCGCTCTGGCGCACGACCACGTCGACCTCGTTTTCGACGGGCTGGATACGTTTGCAGACGTCTACCTGAATAATCAGTCCATCCTCCATGCCGACAACATGTTCCGCCGCTGGCGAATCCCGGCAAAGACGATATTAAAGTCTGGGCCGAATACCCTGCGGATCGTATTCCATTCTGCCGTCGAGAAAATGATTCCGTACGCCAAGTCGCTGCCCTACATTTTGCCCTCGATCTCGACCCACAATTACGGAAACGAAGAAAACATCGCCACCGCCCCATACACCCGCAAAGCTCCGTACAACTATGGCTGGGACTGGGGACCGCGCTTCATGACCGAAGGCATTTGGCAGCCCATCCGTCTTGAAACGTGGGATGCGCTTCGCATTGACAACTTCCATATCCACCAACACAGCATCACCTCCGACCTGGCCGATATTGCGGCAGAGCTTGATATTGAAGCCAGCAAGCCCACAACAGCCGCTCTCACATTGACTCACGATGAAATGTCTGGACCGCAGACCTCCGACGGAACCCAAACGCTGCAACTCAATGCCGGCATCAATCATGTTTCGTTTCCACTCCGGATCCCCTCGCCGAAACTCTGGTATCCGGTTGGATATGGAGCTCAAAACCGCTACCGTTTTGCCGCCTCGATCCGCATCGGTAAAGACGCTGCAGCGCATGCCGAGACGAAAACAGGACTGCGTTCTGTAGAACTGCGCCGCGTTCCCGATCAGTGGGGCAAGAGTTTCGAGTTCGTTGTGAATGGTATCTCGGTCTTCGGCAAAGGCGCGGACGTGATTCCGTTCGACAGCTTTCCGAACCGTGTCACTCCAGAGATTCATCGCAATATTCTTCAAGCCGCTCGCGATGCTCACATGAACATGGTTCGCGAGTGGGGAGGCGGTTACTACGAGTCCGATGATTTCTATGACATCTGCGATGAACTCGGCATTATGGTGTGGCAGGAATTCATGTTTGGCGGCGACATGGTTCCCGGCGACGTTGCCTTTCAGGAAAACGTCCGGCAAGAAGCCATCGATCAGATCAAGCGTCTTCGCGATCATCCCAGCATCGTGATCTGGTGCGGCAACAATGAAGTTGAAACCGGATGGCATCACTGGGGCGATCGCCAGGAATTCAAAGAATCGATCTCTCCAGAAACCCGCGACCGTGTCTGGCAGGATTACGTGATCCTTTTCTCCGACATCCTGAGGAGCACGGTCGCACAATACGCCGATCCGGTGCCCTACACGCCCAGTTCTCCCAGCGCCAACTTCGAAGAGGTTCCCGACAATCAGCACAATGGCGATATGCATTACTGGGCGGTATGGCACCAGCAAGCGCCGGCTTCGGACTACACCCTGCAATTCCCGCGCTTCATGACGGAGTACGGATTTCAATCCTTCCCCGAGATGCGGACCATTGAAACGTTCGCCAAGCCCGAGGACTTCGACATTCGCTCCACCGTCATGCAGGCACACCAGAAAAACAAAGGTGGGAACGAACGCATCCTCACTTACATGTTGCGCGAGTACCGCCAGCCGAAGGACTTCGCTTCGTTCGTTTATCTGAGTCAGGTGCAGCAGGCGGAGATCATCAAGATCGGCGCCGAACATCTTCGCAGGCAGCGGCCGCGCACCATGGGTTCACTCTACTGGCAACTGAACGACTGCTGGCCGGTAGCCTCATGGGCAAGCATCGATTACTACGGCCGCTGGAAAGCGCTGCACTATTACGCTCGCCGTTTTTACGACGATGTGCTGATCTCTCCTTTCTTGCATGACGATAAAGTGGATGTGTATGTGGTATCCGACAAGCTCCAGCCGCTTTCTGGCACAATCCACATGCGTCTCCTCGACTTCTCCGGAACTACTCTGCTCGACCAAACAAAGGATGTTCAAGTGCCCGCGCAATCGAATGCAATCTATCTCACAGTCGACAAGGCATCTTTAGCGGCAAAAACCGACTTGCATCGAAGCTTTCTTGTGTTTGACCTGGAAATAGCCGGAAAGAAAGTGTCCCGAAACCTGATCTTCTTTAATGCGACGCATGACCTGGAATTGCCGGTTGCGCCTAAGATCGAGACAACTCTCAACAAAGCCGGCGATGATTACACCGTTACGGTTCAATCCTCGAAGTTAGCGCGCAGCGTGTATCTATCTTTCGGCGATCTTGACGTTCAAAGCTCGGATAATTACTTTGATCTGCTTCCAGCAGAGCCAGTCACGTTACATCTAAAGTCCGCGGCAACGCTGGAACAAATTAAGGGTGCGCTGAAAATTATGTCCCTGACCGAGGCCTTTAATTGAAATTGAGGCTCTTGTATCGAAAATGAGTAGAAGTCAACGGTGACGGGAGTCCGTGGGAGCGGCCACCACCGCTTAGCTGGCTCAGTGAGAGCACTAACGCGACGTGGTAAAATGAAGTTCCGCACGCCGGAGAGGTGGCAGAGTGGCCGAATGCGGCGGTTTGCTAAACCGTTGTACGGGCTAACACCTGTACCGAGGGTTCGAATCCCTCCCTCTCCGCCATTACCTTAGTTATCTGGCACTTGCAAGCCGGTGATACCTACACTGATTCCTAGTTGAATCGGAGGTATCAACGGTGCCGAATACCCAGAGCAAGGAAGTAAACCTCACCAAACGCGTCCAAACCAGCAAGGGCATGCGCTACTGCCCCGTTGTCCTGTCTGCGAACGGTCGCGTCAAGCCCGAGCTAGTTCTCGTCAACGGCCAGCCTGAACGACACTCAGAAGGGGCTTATTACCTTGAATGGCGAGAGAACGGCAAGCGAGTCCGCCTTTCCATAGGCAAAGACGCTGCCACTGCTACCGCCCGCCGTCTTCAAAAGGAAGCTGAACTGAACGCGAGAAACAACGGCGTCGCCATCGCGCCTGACGGCCAGAACGGGCACCGGTCAGTAGCCGCAGCGGTCACTGACTTCCTAGAGGAGACGAAGCTCACCAAGAAGCCGAAGACGCTGGCCGCGTACACGACTGCTCTGAACTACTTCACCGAGTCCTGCCCAAGACTCTCCCTCGAAGACATCAACCGTAAAGACCTGCTGAAGTTTTCGGCATTTCTCCGTGACGAAAAAGAACAGGCACCGCGCAGCGTCTACAACAAATTCGAGAACGTGATGACGTTTCTGAAGGCGAACGGGATTCGCGGGCTGGCGGGTAAGAACGACTGGCCACGGTACGTGGAAGAGGAGCCGGAGGTGTACGAGCGAGAGGACTTGGACACGCTCTTCGCGGCATGTGACGAGCAAGAACGGCTGTGGTTCGAGTTCTTCCTGATGACTGGGATGCGCGAGCAGGAGGTCATGCACTGCTCCTGGGATGACATCAACCTGTCTCCCGGCACTGTGACCGTTCGGTACAAGCCGGAGTACGGCTTCAGCCCGAAGAACTACAAGGAGCGCGAGATTCCCATCCCCGCGAAGCTCGTGAAGGAATTGAAGGCTCTGAAGGCGAAGTCAGACAAAACCTGTGGCCTCGTCTTCCCAACTGCCGGATGCCGCCCGAAGCTCAACTTCCTGGACGATCTCAAAGCCTGTTCTGAGCGAGCGAAGCTGAACAAGGAAGACTTCTGGCTCCACAAGTTCCGGGCAACATTCGCAACATTGAGCCTGTGGGCCGGAGTGGATTTGCGGACAGTCCAGCAGTGGCTTGGCCATTCGGGCATGGAATCGACGATGCGCTACTTGAAGCCTTCCCGGAGTCAGCAGGTGCGCGAGAAGGTGAACGAGATTTTCGCTTAAAGGGCTGCTTCTCAGTCCGGATTGAAGAGGCAGTCGTCCAGCGGGAGCAAGGCAGTATTGCGCCGGGCTTCGACATGAGGATAATAAGGTGCCGGGATTCTCATACCAGCGACGAATCGCGTACTCTCACTTCTACTTCCGACAAATACTGACTGTAGATCACTGACTGTTCAGGTGGCGATGCGGTAGAGTCTTTCTACCACGATTTCGGAAATCAATCTTCCGGCTCCGAGGGCGCCCGCTTCGCTCCCCAAAGTCGAGATCTTGAGCTGCACTTCATTGGCTGATTTTTCCAGCGCGCGTTGTTTTATGGTGCGTTTCAAAGGTTCCAGAAATAGTTCAGGCGCGGAACGGAATAAAGCTCCTCCAAAAATGAGAACGTGCGGATTCAGCAAGTTCACAACGTCGGCCAGAGCTACGGCAATGTGTGAAACTGCCTCGTGCAGAACACGAAAGGACAGGCTGTCATTTTGCAGGGCAGCTTTCCCGATCATCTCAATACTGATCCGGTTCAGATCTCCTTGCGCTAACTCTCGAACTTTGGAATCCACCCCTTTTTCGATGGCGCTTCTTACGGATTGGATAATGGCTCCGCAAGAAGCCAGTATTTCCAAGCATCCATAATTGCCGCAGCAACAAAGCGGGCCGTGTTCATCTACTGTCATGTGACCGAATTCGCCGGCGCTGCCGCCGGGCCCGCGGTAGAGTTTGCCATCAAGAAAAATCGCGGCGCCAATCCCCATTCCTACGTCAACGTATATGAAATCGCTCAGACCTGCTCCGAGTCCAAAGTGCTTTTCTGCTGTTGCGATCGCTCTTACGCTGTCCTCAAGCAGGCAGGGCACTCCGAACTCGCGCTCAAGGAGGTCTCTGAGCGGGACATTTTTCCATTCGGTCATTTGACCAGGTCGAGGAAAGGAGAGTACTAGGCCTTTACTTACATCGATCACTCCTGAATGCCCGATTCCAATGCCCTTAAGAGCATTTTTCGGTGTTCCGGAATCATCGATTGCTTTGTGGATCTTCTTCATGGTTCTGGAAAGAACAAGATCGCGGCCGTCCTGCATTCCGGTTTCGGACTCTTGCTTGTAGACTAGAGCGCCTCGGATATTTGTGACTACTACTCGCGTGTGGAATGATCCCAGGTCCACTCCGACAAGGAATCCGACGTCGTCGCGAAGGCTCAAAGAAACAGGTTTTCGTCCAAGAGCACTGGAGTTGTGACCGGATTCTACAACCAGCCCTCTATCAATCAGATTTTGGACGATAGCGGTGATGGAAGCTGCACTGAGGCAGGTCTGCTTTGACAGCTCAATTCGCGAAATGTTGCGGTTCGCGTGAATGAGCTGTAGAACATTCCACTCGTTCTTGAAAGACTTGGATTCGGGATTTTGAGCCTGCGCCCTTTGTAGACTCCTCGTGATCACCATCTATGCCCTTTCACGGCGGTCCCTTCAATGGGCTTTTACGATCCGAAGCCCTTTGGACAGTTCCAGTTGCGCTAAGGAACAGAACAGCCGTTTCGCGTAATTTACGCTAATTATGCAGGCTGTTCGCTATCAGGGACTCGAACTTGCCTGTATCGCAATCTTGCTGGAACGCAGGGAATCCGCAAATACTTCTTGACATAAATGAATTAATAGGCGTAAATGTCGGCCATCAAGCAACATATTATTTCAGTTAATGAAGTAAGTGCAAATACATTCTTGCTGCCCAAGCATAAAGCTCACAGGAGAGCTGCTATGCCACAAAAGCGAGTTGCCTTGACGGCCGGAAGAGATCTCGAACATCGATCACGAAGGATTCATTGGCATGCAATTGCCTGGTCGGTGCTCCTTACTGGGTTGTTCTGCTTATCCAGCTTTCAACGTGCGAACGCTGGCGTAACCGGGAGCATTTCGGGGATCGTAACCGACGAGAGCGGGGCCGTGATTGCCGGAGCGGAGGTGACTGCCCGTAACATCGAAACCAGGATTCAGCGGGTAGTTGTCACTGATCAGAAGGGCTTCTATTCGTTTCTGGCGTTGCCGGTTGGCACTTACGCAATCACCGTGCGCAAGACTGGCTTCAAGGAGTTTGGGCAGACCGCTATTGCCATTGACACGAACAGCGCAGTGAGGGTGGATGCGCGTCTACAGGTGGGTGGCGTGCACGAGGAAATGACCGTCTCAAGTAGCGCGGTCCGCATTGAAACCACAACTACGCAAATGGGCGAGGTGATCGGGAGCACCAAAATGGAGTCCCTTCCGCTCAACGGGCGAAGCTACACCGACTTGTTGGCACTGCAACCGGGCGTGGCGCCAGAAACCTCGGGAGAGTACGCACCCCTTTCGCCTTCTGGCAATTTGAACGCCGGCGGTCTCTCCGTTAGTGGTCAGCGCGAAACTGCCAACGGCTTTATGGTGAACGGCGGTAACGTCAACGAAGGCGTAAATCAGACGACGGCGATTGTTCCCAATCTGGATTCCATCGAGGAGTTTCGCATTATCACCAATAACTTCGACTCCGAATACGGCAATTACAGCGGCGGACAGGTGAATGCGATTACCAAGTCGGGCACAAATGATTTTCACGGAGAACTGTTTGAGTTCTTAAGAAACGACGATCTCGACGCCCGCAATTACTTCAGCAGTATCCGCGAGGCATTCAAGCAGAATCAGTTCGGCGGCACGTTCGGTGGCCCAATTGTACGTAAGAAAGTTTTCTTTTTTATCGATTATCAGGGAACTCGTCAGGTCCAGGGGCAAGTTGCCAACGTGCCAGTTTATTCTGCTGCTGACCTCACCGGAAATCTAACAGATGTATCCAGCGCACTGACTGGGACTGTCGTCTCTTCCACCAGCACACCCACCAGCACATCCTGGGCAAGCGTGCTTACTTCTGAGTTGGGATATCCGGTCCAACCCGGAGAACCATACTATTTCGCGGGATGCACGAGCGACAATTCAACAACGGGCTGCGTCTTTCCGAATGCAATCATTCCGTCATCGGCAATATCCGCTCCGGCGACGGCGCTTCTTAAGTACATCCCACCGCCGAACAGTACCGAGGATGGCCAGCCGTTTTTTGAGACCGGCGCATATAACAATGTGCTGCGCGACGACAAGGGTGGAATCCGGGTCGATGGCAATAGCCACGCCGGCATGCTCTCTGCGTACTACTTTCTGGATGACTATAACCAGCAGTGCCCCTACTGTTTCGTGTCTTTGCCGGGGTTTAACGTTCTGAATGTGGGCAGGGCGCAGATGGTCAACCTGAGCGACATTACCACACAAAGCCCGACGGCGGTGAACGAGTTTCGTCTGCATTACATGCGTTTCGCAAGCTTTTCGGGCGAACCGCAGGGGGGTGTGGGCCCATCGCTCTCTTCTTTAGGATTTGTGACGGGCGCGAACACTCTGGGGATTGTCCCGATTGCGCCGCAGTTTGAAGGGGTGCCAAATATTTCGCTGAACAACTTCAGTTTCGGCGTCAATGCCTATCCGTTGGCCCAGTACAACAATACTTATCAACTGCTCGACAATTATTCGAAAGTGCTTGGCACCCATTCCATCAAGTTCGGCGGAAACGTTCATTACGACCAGATTACGCAGGTCGCCTACGGCGCCAACAATGGCAGCTTCGCATTCGATGGATCGGAAACAGGACTCGACTTCGCTGATTTTCTAATCGGCGCACCGGTCTACTATGAGCAGGGACAACAGGCCCCACTCCACTCCCGCAGCCGCTACTTCGGACTTTATGCGCAGGATAGCTGGCGTGTTACCTCAGCGCTGACGGTGAATTATGGCCTCCGCTGGGACGTAAGCACTTCGTGGTGGGAAGCCAAAAACCAGTTGGAAACCATAATTCCGGGAGAACAATCACGAGTATTCCCTGGCGCTCCTACCGGCTGGGTATTTCCTGGTGATCCAAATGTGCCATCGACTCTGGCTCCTACTCATCACAACAATTTCGCTCCGCGGGTGGGATTGGCATATTCGCCCTCATCAGACGCGGGCCCTCTGCACCGCTTACTTGGCGGCAGCGGACAGAGTAGCATCCGGGCTGGATATGGCATCTTCTACACCGCGATCGAAGATCTGACCGACGCGTTGGAGGTCGGGGACCCTCCCTACGGACTGTTTTATTCGAGCCCGAATCCTCCTTTGTTCGCCACTCCGTTCGTTGATAGAGCCACTGGAAACAGCGAGGGACAGCGCTATCCTGTGGTGTTTCCTCCCGCCAATGTTTCGGCATCGAATCCTGATCCAAATGTGAACTGGGCCCAGTTCGAGCCGATCTCAAGTTCACCCGGCTATTGGTACAAAAACCGTCTTCCCTACGCCGAGCATTATGAACTGTCGTTCGAGCGACAACTCGGCAGCTATTCAATGTTGAATGTTAGCTATGTGGGTACTCAGAGTCATAGGCTACTGGTGCTGGTCAATGCCAATCCTTCAGTCCCAGCTATCTGCCTTTCTGTAAGCCAAGCAAGCGAAGTCGCGCCAGGAACTGCGACGTGCGGCCCCATGGCTGAAACCGGCACTTTTACAACTGTCACCGGCCAAACAATAATTCCCCGTCAGCCGTTGGGAGCAGACTTTGGCAGCACCGGTCTCTACGAAAATATCGGCAACGCGAGTTACAACGCCTTAGAAGCTACTTTTCGCCACCGCAGTGGCCGCCTTGAGTTTCTGGCCGGATACACTTACAGCAAGACGCTGGATCAGGCCTCGGGCCTGGGCGATCAAGTCAACCCTTTTGATCCCGGCCAGACCAAAGAGTTAGCCGCTTTTGACCTGAGAAATAACTTTGTCATCAGTTATACGTACGAGCTGCCTTTCGACCGTCTGTTCGGTAAGAAAGCCAACCTCACTAGCGGCTGGAAGCTCTCCGGCATCACTCGCTTTTCTACCGGACTGCCGGTTACATTGCTCGAACTTGACGATAACTCGCTGACAGGTACGACTTCCGCGGGGCCAAACAACAACGGCATTGACACTCCCGACTTTACTCCTGGCCCACTGAACTTTACCGACCCGAGAAGCGGCCAACCGTATTTCAATTCATCACTGTTCACTTCAGAGCAGTTGGGCCAATTAGGAAATGCGCGGCGACGCTTCTTTCGCGGCCCAGGAATCAACAATTGGGATATGGCGCTTTTGAAAGACTTCGCGGTGCGTGACCGCATGCATATCGAGTTTCGTGCCGAGTTTTTCAATGTATTCAATCACACGCAATTTGTAGCAACGAGTGGCTTAGGCTCTCCCGGCACGGGCACCTGTGTCACGAGTGGACCTGGAGAGAGCTGTGCTGGAGTTCCAGGCTCAAGCTTTGGAATCATCACAGTTGCTCGCGACCCTCGCATTGGTCAGCTTGCGCTCAAGTTCAATTTCTGAGGTTGTCAGCAGCGTGCGGCTGCCGTCAATCGAAACAAAATGGACTTTTTGACAGAGGGGTCGGTGCATGAAGAGCCTTGAGGCGGAGGAGAAGAGCAGAGGATATCTCATTGCCACGTTTGCCATCTTCCTCCTGGTAACCTGCACGACAACCGCCGCGCAGGACGTCAAGAGGTTTGTGTCCTCGAAGGCAGGGGATCGCATTACTCCGAGGCCCGTTCTTCATTTCCAGCAGGATCAAGATCCCTCGGCCGTGAAATTTGAGATCGATGACGACATTACCTACCAGAAGATGGACGGCTTTGGGGCGTCTTTCTTAGAAGCAGGCCTCATCTGCCTCAACCGTTTGTCTCCTAGTGGACGCGAATCTGTTTTGCGCGCTCTCTTCGATCCCGAGAAAGGCGCCGGCTTTTCCGCGATGAAGACCGTAATTGCCTCTACCGACTTCATGTCAGCGGGACCTTTCTACAGCTATGACGATGTGCGCGGGGACGTCGCCATGAACCACTTCTCCATAGCGCGCGATCTCGGTCCAAATGGGCTCATCACTTTCATCAAGCTGGCTCGCCGTTACGGTAGGTTCGTCCTGCAATCTCCGATGGATTATCCGCCTGACTGGATGTTGTTCGATGTGAACAAGAATCAAGACGTGAATCCACAATATTACGACGCGCTAGCTCGTTATTATCTTCGTTATCTCCAGGAGTACGAAAAGCAGGGCGTATTCATCGACTATCTTAGCCTGTTCAACGAGCCAGATATCTACACCAAGATTCCATACAACGAGATCGACGTTCTACTGAGAGACCACGTAGGCCCGCTTCTCAAGAAAGAAGGCGTCCGCACCCGCATCATGTTAAGTGAAGCGCCTAACCGGGAGGACGCAGCTCGCAATTATCCGTTGGTGCTGGATGATCCCGCGGCGCGTCAGTATGTCTCAGTCGCGCCTTATCACGGATATGACGATAAAGACTGGGACAAAATCCTGAACCTGCATCGTCAATATCCGGACCTGTTTTTATGGATGACAGAGGTGTGCTACGCCTACGATGCAGGCACCCCTAAATCGATGCCTCTTCCCCGCTTCGACTTCGAGGACGGTGATTACTGGGGAAATCAGATCTTTAACGATCTTGAGGTCTATACGTCCGCCTGGATCTACTGGAACATGATATTGGACGAAAAGGGCGGACCTTGGTCCGTGTCGGAGATTCATGGAAACCCCGACCCGAACGTTCAGCACCCCGTGGTTATCATTGATCGGCGATCGAAGAAGATCACCTACACGGGCCTCTACTATTACCTCGCGCACTTCAGCAAGTTCGTGCGCCCAGGGGACATTCGTATTAAGACTACCGGATCACTCGACGGAGTGCGGGTAATGGCGTTCAAAGCACCGGATGGCGAGATTGTGAGCGAGCTGATGAACAGCAAGGACGAAGACGTGGAAATGGGCGTGAAATTCCATGATCGAGTACTCCGCTTGAAGTTGCCAGCGATTTCGATCACGACCGCATTGTGGAGCAGTAAGAGCTCCAAAGCGGAAGCCGGAGAACGCGCTCAGCAGGTAAAGAGCAAGACAGGCAGTTAAGATCCAAAAATCAATCATGGGTGACGCACAATGAAGCTGACACAAGATAATTCTACGACGATAGATGAGAAGTTAGCGATCGACGGTGGCAAGCCTGTTCGGACCGAGCCTCTCCCCTTGGAGTTTCCAGGCGTCCACCACATGGATGAGGAAGAGATCGAGGCAGCACTGCGTGTACTGAAAAGTCGCTCGCCATTCCGCTACTACGGTATCGATCTACAAGGAGAAGTGGAAGCATTCGAGTCTGAGTTCGCGTCGTTTCTTGGTGTAGCTCACGCAATCGCCGTAAGCAGTGGCACCGGAGCTCTGCACACTGCGCTCTCTGCGCTGGGTGTCGGGCCCGGACAGGAGGTGATCGTTCCCGCCTACATGTGGGTTTCGATTGTCGCAGCGGTTGTGAATCTTGGCGCAATTCCGGTGTTGGCTGACATCGATGCGACTTTCTGTCTTGATCCCGCTGCTGTCCAGAAATCCATTACCCCGCGAACAACAGGAATCATCGCAGTCCACATGAGTGGCGCGCCCGCAAACATTACCGAACTTCTCAAGGTAGCCCGCGAGCGAGGATTGTTTCTTCTCGAGGACTGTGCTCAGTGTGCAGGGGGAAGTGTCAACGGGAAAAAGGTCGGCACATTTGGGGATATGGGGATATTCAGCTTCCAGATGAACAAAAATATGACCAGTGGAGAGGGTGGGGCCGTCGTCACGAATGACGCCCGCCTTTACGACCGAGCTTTTGCTTGTCACGACCTGGGCTACGCTCGGGACGACAACGGCCGGACCGTCTTTGACAACCTTGCCCTGTGTTTGTGGGGACGAGGATACCGAATCGATGAACTGCGCGCTTCCATTTTACGAGTACAACTCCGAAAGCTGCCGCGAATAATCGCCGCCATGCACAGCAGCAAATATCGTATTCGCAAGGCTCTGGAAGAGTTCCCTCAACTGCGGCTAAGGAAGATTGTTGATCCGCAGGGGGACACCGGTTGCTTTCTGATTTCCACTTTCGACACGCCTGAAGTCGCCAACCAAGTCAATCAAGCTTTGCGCGCCGAAGGCATCGTCACCTCATCCCAGGGACTCAACAACGTTGTGATGACCAGTTGGGGCCTTCATGTTTATTTCAACATCCCGAGTCTGGTGAATAAGACAAGTGTGGACGAGAAAGGATCGCCCTGGAGGCTGGCGGAAAATCAGGGCTCTACTGCCAGCTATCACAAAGGTACTTGCCCGGTGGCTGATAGTTTATTTGAGCGCAGCATCTTGCTCGCGATTCCGTCGTGCCTCACCAAGCGGGATGAGGAAGACATTGTGCACGCCTTCCGCAAAGTCTTAAGCAGGTATGACATCTCGTAAGCGACTGAATGTAGCAATGATCGGCCAGGGGTTCATGGGACGAGCACACTCCAACGCCTTTCACCAGGTGGGCCATTTTTGTAAATCCTCCTACGACCTCAGATTGAAGATTATCTGCGGACGCAACCAAGAGCAGCTTAAGTTCCCTTTCCATATGCTTGGCCAAAAGCTGCGAGCGCAGCACCAATCCCGCGAAGTTCCTTCGTCAACCGATCTTGTTCCTTCTTCAACAACCGGACGACCCCAGTTACATTGTTCATTGAGTTCCCCCTCGCGATGGATTCTATCAAAGCGGCGTCCGAGTCCGATCGGCGGGTTATTTCGCTTCGAAGCTATGGCCGAGCTTGCCCGGAGATACTCTCGGGCTGAAGGGTTGCCTCATTGCCTCAGCTCAGAAGCTAGCCTCAGCTCAACAAGATCTCTCATGAAAACCACCGCACGGCCTAGAATTGAGGGTGGTGCAATTGCCTTACTCGCAGTCTCCATCGTATTGCTCTGATCGGTGAACGCAGTCATGTTCGACAGGCCCCAACCCACTGATAAAGATCTCCAGCGAGCGCGCNNCAGGGCTTACCAGTTTCTTTACAACTAGCCTTTACAATTTGCGAGACTCTCCTCGGAGCACAGTATTGCTGTAGAGGAGAGACAAATTGGCGAATCTGAGAGTAAGGTTGCTGGCCGCAGCGACCGTTAACGGCAAGCGTTCCTATTACAAACCTGCGATGCGATCCACGGGCTGGCCCGACGGCGGAGCGGTGCTGGTCAAGGGCCGGAGGGTCCGGATCGACGCATCCCAACTCCACGCTTACTACGTCACCTGGCTGGAAGGCAAGAAGCAGCAGTTCGAGAACGTGGGCAAGGATGCGCTGTCCGCATGGCAAGCGAAACTCAATCGCGAGGCTCTGCTGAACGGCGTGGCCGGGGCAGCCGAGCAGGTGGCGAAGTCCAACGGCAAGCGGGTCACCGTGGCCGACTCCGTCGAAGTTTTCCTTGATGACGTGAAAGCCGGGAAGTCGGTCAAGACCCATCTGGCTCGCAAACGGATGCTGGCCCTGTTTCAGGAGTCCTGCTCCAAGCAGTTCCTCGATCAGATCACCGAGGCTGACTGCCAGCAGTTCATTCGTTTCCTCCGTAAGCGTTACGATTCAGCCAAGGGTGCCCGCACCGTTTACAACGTTTTCCAAGGACTGAACACCTTCCTCCGCGCCAACAAGGTTTTCATCGCTGGCGAACTGCTCGGCAAACTGGACTACGACGAGAAAATCGTAGACGCTTACACGAAGGACGAACTCAGGGCACTCAAGGCGGCTTGCACCGAAGAGGAGTGGCCGGTGTGGGCGTTCTTCTGGTGGAGCGGATGCCGCGAAGGTGAAGTCTCGCACGCGGAATGGTGTGACCTCGACCTCCGCAAGAACGTTCTGCACGTCCAACCCGATGGTAGCGCAGACGGGTCAAAAACTAAAACGCTGTGAATTAACAACAATTAGCCTTTGTTGATCCGGCCCCTGCCCGTATGACCCTTTAGTAGTCAACGAGACGCCTCGACTCGGGAAATTCCGATCCTGAATGAAGCTCAGCTGTTGAAATCAGGCATTTACATTTGTAACCGTTCGGTTACAAGTGAAATCGGGATTTTTCGTAGTTATCGTGAAAATGCCCACAATCACGTAGGCGCCCGGCGCCCGCTTCAGCTGCTAATTCCGCGTGGGCACGGCGTAGTATCCGGTGCGTGCCTGAATTCTGTAGTCTTTGNNTGAAGGCGTCTTTCAGTTTGTCTAACTTGTTTCCCACGACGATGACGCGACCTCCGGTCGCCTCAGTGAGCTTCTTCATCTTGCCCTTGCCGGAATATTCGCCAGAGCCGTAGAAGCTGCGGTCGGCGCACAGCAGCACGTATATGATGCTGCCGGATCGCTGCGCCGCCTCAATCGCGTCTGTGATCCTCATCTGGCTGCCTTGATCTTCGCCGTCGGTAAGCAGAATCATGGCCTTGCGCCCGACTTGCTGCGACAGTTCGTCGTTTGAGGCCAAGTACACGGCGTCATAGAGCAGCGTGCCGCGGAGTACGACGGGAACGGTGCCTCCCGGGCCAGGAGTGCCAGTTGCCCGCCCCCCGGTAATGTCAATGCGCGCGCTGTTCAGAGCAGTTTGCAGAACATCCACCGAATTGGTGAAGTCCTGCAGTAGATTAACGTTCACATCGAAGCCGATGACGAAGGCGAGGTCCTGGTCGCGCAAGATTTCATTGAGGAATTCGCCACCGACCTTTTTTTCCATGTGGAGCACGCGCTCCTGGCTACCGCTGGAGTCAATCAGGATTCCCAGCGTCAGCGGGAGGTTGGACTCAGCGGCAAAGTACTTGATGTTCTGTGGCTTGCCGTCCTCCAGAATCTCGAAATCGTCTTTGGTAAGGTTGTAGACCAGCGCGCCCTTCTTGTCCTTTGCATTGAAGAAAAGCTGGACGACATTTACGTTGACCTTTAAGGTCTCCAGGGACTGATCTTGATCTTCACCCGGGCTCTGCGCAGGGCCGGAGGGTGGGGAAGATTGTCGGCCGCTAGCGGGTGCAAATCCAACAAGGATGGCCAGGATGAATAGCACGCCGACGATATGCTGGATGTGGGCTTTGCCCATCAAGGCGTTCTCTCGCTCTTTACTGCACCGCCAGCAGGCGTGGCACATTCGCGATTCAATCGCAGCCCGTGCAAGTCGCCGGTACTTCCACGCGTGATTCGCCAACGGTACGCAGTTGCTCCACCTGCGGTCCGGGGATCATTGTCCCGATCGCCGAATTCATCCAAAGTTCGCGCAGCTGGTAGTGCCGGTTTTCCTGGAGAAAAATCAGGCGCGTCGCGCCCGCAGGTGAAGGCGCGCTGATTGGCCCCGTCGCAAACTTGACCGACGCTCGCCCGTGGGTGGCTTGCAAGTGGAAGGTTCGACTTCCCACCGGCTTGACTACGTAATTTCCAGCAGGGAACATGACCTGCCCGACCATGAAGTCAAAGGGAACGTCCACCGTGATCTTTGGAAGACCTTGCCCGTGGGGTTGCGCGCCAAGCGATGGCGCCACCAGCAGCAGGGCCAGAGCGACGCCCCACACGAAAGTGGCCGATTTCATGGATGTCTCCTCGCTATTGTCCACCAAGGTTTTGAAAGGCCGGTTGAACGGCACCAGCCCCGGGGGGAGTACCCGCCCGTTCCGAGCAGGTACTTAAGTAGTGCCCGTCCCGCTACTCGGCTCCGATCTCAACGTACTTGTCCTTGACACCTTCGGACACAAGAGTTTGTTTCACTTTCGACCTGAACACCTCCCGGCCTAATTTTTGCCCAGTCCAAATTTGGATCAGGGAATATGCTCCACCTGCCTGCAAGAAAACCAGGCTAGGGCGATGTGCCTGCGACGATTGAACCGAGTTCGAAAGGAACCCTACGGTAGCATGGTCATCAGAAACGTCAGAAATCTTCCATGCGACGTTGTCGCTCCCAAATACATGCGCAACTATGTAGTGCCCGGCAGGTAGAGACTTGCCCGCGGCGATGAAATTGAACGGAATGTCCACCCGCATTGCGGTCTGGGCGACAGCCGGAAGACAAACCGCCACGAGCAGGGCAAAAAACAAGCTGACTTTGCAGAACTTCATAACTTAGATTTTCCTCGTTTTTTCAAGTTTTTTCGCACCGGGTTGCCGGTGCCAATCTGGGAGATACTACAAAAGCGGAATGTTACGCACCAGATTACTTCCGACAGCCAATCAACCCTCCCGAAGTGCTCTTCACACTGAATGCCTTTCGCGGTACGGTGCCAAGCCACCGTCCGTGGGTAGTGTCCTAAGTGCGTTGATGGCGCGACGGCTTGGCACTGGGATAGTGCGGGGCACAGGACTTGAACCTACGGCCTTACGGCCACTGGCTCCTAAGGCCAGCGCGTGCCAGTTCCGCTAGCCCCGCTCTTCGTCGCCGACTAAAGGGGTAGTTTGGGAAGGACCTAACTAGCCAAGGGCTCCGCCCTTGATATCCCTGCTAATCCCACTGGATGCAGGAATTTGACGATATAACGAGAACAAAATTCTCGTTTCAGAGTGCATAAACGACTAAACCACCCGCCCAGGCAATTGGTGGTGTGGGGACTTACACCCCACGAGATTCAGTCGCGGTAGGAATGCCGATTGCTCAGCACCCCCCGCACAGACCCGTGCTGGCGCTACTAGCGCACACGGTTCCTACCTTGGATGGTTAGCGTTGAAGCGCACGTCAGGATACGGGTGCAGGATCTGGACTTCCGGCAGCAAGGTACTGAAGTGGGCCAGAAAGCGCTCCCAGGTCCAGCGATGCCGTTGACTCCGCCGCCGAAGCTGGCGTAGCCACGATCGCATCACGTCCTTTCGAAACGCGATTAGTCTCTCTTCGTTTCCCGGTACCGCGTGGTATTGAAGGTAACCTCTCACCACCGACTGCAACCATTTGGCCGTCTCCGCCAGCGTCACATGCAGCCGGTCTCTCAGCTGAGCACGAATTTGCCTCAGCTTCGAGGCCATACGTTTGCCGCTTGTCTTGCGGTTTACGGTGAAATAGCCCGTCTTTTGGCTCGTCCCACAAATGTGAGTGAAACCTAAAAAAGTGAAGGTCTCTGGTCTTCCTTGGCCATGCTTTTGCCGGCGCTCAGCGGCGTAGCGCCCGAACTCAATCAGGCGCGTTTTCTCCGGGTGCAGTTCCATCCGCAATTCCTCCAGGAACCGCTCGGCTTCTTCTCGGTGTTGAAACCCCAGCACGGCATCATCAGCGTAGCGGACGATGATCACATCGCCGGTCGCCTGTTCCACCCATGGATCGAGCACATGATGCGGGTAGAGATTGGCGAGGCTTGGTGATATCACCGAGCCCTGCGGCGTCCCTTCCTTCGTCTCGTACCACTGGCCTTGCTCCATCACGCCCGCTTTCAGCCATTTCTGGATTAGACGGACGATACGTTTGTCCCTGATCCGATGTTCGACGAATCGGATCATCCAGTTGTGATCGACTTTGTCGAAGAATGACCGGACATCCAAATCGAGCACCCAGTTCACTCTCTTGCGCGTGATCCCGACGTACAGCGCATCCAGCGCATCGTGCTGGCTGCGCCCCGGCCGAAACCCGTACGAAAAGCCCAAGAAGTCCTCTTCCCAGATCTGGTTGAGAACTGTCCCTATCGCGGCTTGGACGACTTTGTCTTCCAGCGC
>PLHQ01000140.1 GCA_003138975.1 Acidobacteriaceae bacterium
GGGGCTCGGGCTTCCGCCTCTGGTCGTGAGCTCTTCGCTGAATCCGCCGAACCGCCGGATGCGGACCCGCATGTTCGGTGGTGTGGCAGGGGAGGCGGGGTGACCCGCTCCCCTATGCCGATTCTTACGGCCGGTTATCCAACCGTAACCGGAACCGGCTCTTCCACGCTGGCTTCGCGCAGGAACTTCGCCGCTTCTTCCGGAGGCGTTGGATTGATGTAGAAACCCGTGCCCCACTCGAATCCGGCCGTCTTGGTCAGTTTCGGCATGAACTCCATATGCCAGTGATAATGATCGTTGGTCGGATCCTGTGCCGGCGAAGTGTGGATCACCAGATTGTAGGGCGGATTATCCAGTACTCGGTCGGCCTTGATCAGCAGCGTCTTCAGCGCCTTGGCCAGGTTCTCAAACATGTGCGAGGAGGAGTTCTCGAACGCCGACTCATGCTGCTTGGGCAGAATCCAGGTTTCAAACGGGAAGCGCGGCGCATAAGGAGCAATGGTCAGGAAATTTTCGTTCTCTGCAACCACGCGACTTCCGTTTTCCGTTTCTTGCCTTATGATGTCGCAGAACACACAACGTTCTTTATATAGGAAGTACTGCTTCGCGCCTTCCAGTTCCTGGACCACGTTGATCGGCAGAATCGGCAGCGCGATCAGTTGTGAGTGCGCATGCTCCAGCGACGCTCCTGCCGCCTCGCCGTGGTTCTTGAACAGCAGGATGTATTTGAACCGCCGGTCTTTCTTCAGATCGAGAATGCGGTCGCGGAACGTCCACAAGACGTCCTCAATCCGCTTGGGCGGCAGTGTCGCCAGGCTCGCATTATGGTCGGGCGTTTCGATAATTACTTCGTGCGCTCCAATGCCGTTCATCCGGTCGAACATGCCCTCGGCCTGCCGGTTCAGCGTACCTTCAATTCCCAATGCCGGAAACTTGTTGGGCACTACACGCACCGTCCATCCCGGCGTATCCCGCTGCGACGCCGGTCCGCCATTTGATCCCGGACGGTAGGCCTGGATCTCAGGCGGCGTCTTGCTTTCGTTTCCGTAGCAAAAGGGGCAAAAGCCACCCTTCAACTTCACATTCTCCCGGGCGAAATCAGTGGGGCGCTTCGCTCGGTCTGTAGAAATAATCACCCAGCGGCCAACAATAGGATCTTTTCTGAGTTCAGGCACTCACCAAACCCCTTTATTAGGATAGACGAATCTTTCATTCTAAGCCGTCAGGGAGGAATTGCGAAATACTTCGATCTGCGGCCGGCTGGCTTTTGAATGCCCATAGTATACGCTGACAACGTCGAAGCGCCACTGGCACGAAGGTGGAAAGCGTCGCAAATACTCTCGCACGACCGCTGCCACCTCGCGGCGCTTGTGTCGGTCACGGCCGCTTCAGCCGGCTTCACGTCGCGTGTGCTGCGAGTCTTCACCTCCACAAAACAAAGGACATCATCCTCCCAGCCGATCAGATCAATCTCTCCGCGGCAACGCGGCGATCGAAAGTTTCGGCCACCATCGTGTAGCCCAATCTTCTGAGATGAAAGTAAGCCCGTTCCTCGCCCCGGCGCCCGGTGCGCTGGTGTGCCGGAGTCTGGTCCGGCGGCAGCGCGTGTTCTGCCAGCCAGTCCAAAACACGAAGAGTCGCCTGTGTAATTCGACCTGAAAACACGAACCGAGTCCTCAGATCATGTTAGTCGTCCCGGCAGCAGGGAGGGTGCAATCTCGGCCACAATTGTCAGTGGCAAGACCAATCCGGGAAGCCGTCGAACCGGCGGGCCGCAGACTCATCGCGGGCTCCCGGCCCATTGCCCAACGGCTAAGGTGGCTCTTTTAGAAGCCGCCCCCGGTACCCGCAGCCTCCCAGCGGGTTTATAATCTTGAAAGTTGTCCTCCACGCATGACTGATCAACTTAGGAAAAAATTGCAGGAAGAAGTCGACGCTCTCGAGCACGAGTTGGTTCACGAGCTGCCCAAAGAAATTAAGCGCGCCGCCGCTCTCGGCGATCTCAGCGAGAACGCGGAATATCACATGGCCAAGCAGCGCCAGGAGTTCGTCAAGGCGCGCTTCCGCCAACTCGGCAAGCGTTTGGCCGATCTCTCCTTGACCAACATGAACAACATCCCCAAGGACAAAGTGGGGCTCGGCTCCACGGTCAAGGTGTACGACAGCACCAAAAATGAAGAAATAGAATACAAACTCGTGACCAGTGAAGAGTCTGACGTAGGCGCGGGCAAGATCTCTACCACCTCGCCGATTGGCCGCGCTCTACTCAACAAGAAGGTGGGAGAAGAAGCCACGGTGATCACTCCCAACGGCAAGCGCGAACTGGAAATCTTAAGTCTGACCACTGTTCACGATGAGGCCGGCCCCGAGAAGGCTGAAGCCTGATGTCCGTTTCATGGACGAGCGCCTTCGGCCGCGCCTGCGGTGTGCTGCTCGATACCATCGTCCGCTGGCTGGCGCTGTCGCGCATCAATCCGAATGTGCTGACGTTCATGGGGCTCGTGGTAAATACGTGGGCTGCAATTCTTTTCGGGTCAGCCACCGCCGGAACACAAAAGCACTTATTCTTCCTCGCCGGCCTGGTCATTATCTTCTCCGGCTTCTTCGATCTCGTGGACGGCCAGGTAGCCCGCGCCACCAACCGGGTCACCCGCTTCGGAGCCTTTTTCGATTCAGTAGTCGACCGCTACAGCGACGCCTCGCAGTTTCTGGGCCTGCTGGTCTTCTACGCCCGCGGCGACCGCTTCGTCTATCTTGTGCTCGCCGCTTTCGTTATGGTCAGCGCCATCATGGTGAGCTACACGCGCGCTCGCGCCGAGTCGCTTATCGGATCCTGCCGCGTAGGCTTCATGGAGCGCCCGGAACGGCTGGTGTTGGTGATCATTGGCGCGCTCTTCAACCGCATGGCGCCCGTACTGTGGATCATCGCGGTGCTCTCCACTCTTACCGTAATCCACCGCATGCGCTACACCTGGACTCGCACCCAAGATGCTCCGCCCGCAGCGCCCGCCAAAGCGGAACACGCCGCCTGAGGAACCTCAGTTTCCTCGGCCCACGATGCTAGACTATTCAGTCGTTTCACTTCTTCTGGGGATATTCCTTGCCTACTGATCCTGTTCTTGTTGTTCACGGTGGTGCGTGGGCCATACCCGATGACATGGTCGAGGCCCACTTGCGCGGTGTGCGAAAGGCGCTGGCCGCTGGCTGGAGCGTACTCGAGCGTGGTGGCTCGGCGCTGGATGCGATTGAGGAATCCGTCGCCCTCATGGAGGACGACGACACCTTCGACGCGGGGCGAGGGAGTTTTCTGAACCGCGATGGCAAGGTGCAGTTGGATGCGCTGATCATGGATGGCGCTACTTTGCAGGCCGGAGGAGTGGGATGCGTCGAGCGACTGCGGAATCCCGTGCGCGCCGCGCGCAAGATTCTAAGCGAGAGTCCGCACGTCTATTTCGTGGGCGCAGGCGCTGAGCAGTTCGCCGCGGAGCATGGTGTTCCACTGTGCAGGAACGAAGACTTGATAATTGCGCGCGAGGTGGAACGTCTCCGCGAGTATCAGCGCGAGGAGGCGGGTCACGGGAACGAATTATTCGCGCCTACGATTTCTCACGATACCGTGGGAGCGGTGGCCCTGGATCGCCAGGGCAACATCGCCGCGGCGACTTCAACGGGCGGGACGCTGAACAAGGCTCCCGGACGCTTGGGTGATTCGTCACTGATCGGTTGCGGCTGCTACGCGGATAATCTTAGCGCGGCCGCTTCGACCACGGGTTGGGGCGAACCGATTATGAAGTTGGTCCTTGCCAAGTGGACGGCCGACCGCGTGGCAGCAGGGAATCTTCCGGAGTGGGCCGCGCAGGAAGCGATGAATTATCTAAAGCAACGTTTAAATGGGCATGGCGGCATCATCGTTTTGAACGCGCAGGGACAAATCGGCATCGCGCACAATACTCCGCGCATGGCCTGGGCGTGTAAGACCATCAAGAAAGAAGAAGCCGGGATCGAACGCAACGGCGTGTGATTGCGCAGTCGGTACTTCTGCGAACGGCCTGATTTGACCTAAAAGGCAACGTCTCTGGAATATCGCAAATCCAAAAAGGGGCGGGCGGTATCATGAAAGCCGCGCCGGACCTTCCGAGCGGCACCGCGTCATGTCCCAGAATTTTTCCATCTCGATCATTCAGACCCTGCGCCAGCAAGGCTTTCAGGCCTACCTTGTGGGCGGATGTGTCCGTGATCTGCTGCTGAAACGCGAGCCTGCGGACTTCGACGTCGCGACCAGTGCAACGCCCGCGCAAGTGATGGAAATTTTTCCAGACACTTATGCCGTGGGAGCACAGTTTGGCGTCGTGCTGGTACCGCTGCCGGAAAAGCAACGCGGGGACGGAAGTGAGAACATCACGCCGAAGGCCGACGCTGTGGAGGTGGCAACCTTCCGCAGCGATCTCGGATACTCTGACGGACGCCATCCCGATGAAGTCCGATTCAGCGAGGATCCACGGGAGGACGTCGTCCGCCGCGATTTCACGATTAATGGCATGATGCTCGATCCGGTGAGCGGCGAAGTACTCGACTTTGTGGGCGGCGAAAAAGATCTGGATGCCCACATCATCCGCGCCATTGGCAATCCGGCACGCCGCTTCGGTGAAGACAAACTACGTATGTTGCGCGCGGTTCGTTTTGCAGCCCGCTTTGAGTACGCTATCGAACCGGAGACGCTGGCCGCGATTCAGCACCTCGCCCGCGAAATTCAACTGGTCTCGCGCGAGCGCGTCCGCGATGAACTCACCAAGATGCTCACCGAGGGCCATGCCTGGCGCGCTTTTCTTTTGCTCGATCAAACCGGTTTGCTCAAAGAAGTCTTGCCAGAGATTTCTGTCATGAAAGGGGTTCAGCAGCCACCGGAGTTCCATCCTGAGGGTGATGTGTTTGTTCATACGCTGCTGCTATTGGAACACTTGCCCCATCCTTGCTCGCCCACGTTGGCCTGGGGCGCGCTCCTGCATGACGTGGGCAAACCCCCGACCTTCCGCGTGGCGCCCGATCGCATCCGTTTCGATGGGCACGTTGAAGTGGGAGTGAAGATGGCGGAGAAAATCTGTGAACGTCTCCGGTTCTCCAATCACGACGCGGCCCAGGTGCTCGCTCTGGTCGACAATCACATGCGCTTTGGTCATGTCACGCGCATGAAAGAGTCGACGCTGAAAAAATTCCTCCGCCTCCCCGGCTTCGATGAACATCTGGCGTTGCACCGTGCCGATAGCCTAGCCAGCCATCGCAACCTCAGCACGTATGAGTTCATTCAGAAAAAACTCACCGAGATTCCGCCAGACAAGATTCGCCCTGCCGCGCTGATGACTGGCGACGACTTGATCGCCGCCGGATACGTCCCAGGCCCAAGGTTCAGCGAAATCCTGGGAGCCGTGGAAGATGCTCAACTCGAAGGGCGACTGCTTTCACGCGAAGCGGCGCTCGAATTCGTCAGGCGCGAGTTCCCCGTCTGACCGCGAGGGCCTGTCGGACCGCAGCGCACGAACTGGAGTGCTAGAATCGGAATCTCCGGCGGTCGCTTGATCGCTAGGAAATGGTCGATGGGAAATGACTCTTCGAGGAGTTGCATTGGAGCAGGCAGGCACTGGATTGGAAAAAATTGTTGTGGATTCGCTGCGGCGCGTGCCGCAAGCCGAAGCCCCGTTGCTCGCCTGGCCCTTGGTCTGCGGTTCGGTGGTTGCAGGGCGTACACAGGCTTTGGAATTCTCAAACTCAGTCTTGCGTGTCGAAGTTCCCGATGCTGGATGGAAGCGTGAGATGCAGAGCCTCGCTCCGCGTTATCTCGCCACACTGAATCGTTATGCCGGCCAAAAAGTGGAGAGGATCGAGTTTGTGATTCGGCAGGGAAAACAGGAATAAGTCACCGAAGATGAAGGTCACAGAAAAAGACGTCGCCTACGTCGCCGATCTCGCCAACCTGGAACTTTCCGGGGGCGAGCGAACGGGCATGGTTCGCGATTTGAATTCGATCCTCGACTACATCGACAGGCTCAACGAACTGGACACGTCCAACGTCGAACCCATGGCGCAAGTATCGGACCGCTACGGCGTCGACGACTCCAAGCAGGGAAGCGAAAGATTTGCATACGCGAATCGCGAAGATGTGCCCCAGGGATTGCGCACGTCCTTGTCTCAGGAATCAGCGCTGGCCAACGCGCCCGACGCAGATGGAACGTTCTTCCGAGTGCCGAAGGTGATTGAAAGATAAGACCTATTTGCCGGCCATTGGTCCGATTCAACAGGCGTAATCCTTTCAATATTTCTGAAGCGCCTGCTCAAACAAGATGAACCTCACTGGGCTCACCATCGACGCCGCTCGCTCCGCCGTACAAGAGCGCAAGACGACCACGCTCGCCCTCGCAGAAGCGCACTACGTACGCATCCAGAATGAAGACGGACAAATCGGTGCCTACCTGACTCTGTGCAAAGAGCGCGCCCTCGAGCAGGCAGATCGCATCGACCGCATGGCCGCCGAGGGCAAGCCGTTGCCGCTGCTAGGCGGCGTGCCCGTTGGCATCAAGGATGTAATGTCGACTCGCGGTGTGCGCACCACTGCGGGATCGAAGATTCTGGGCAACTACATCCCGCCTTACGACTGCACGGCGGTGGCGCGCATGGAAGCCGCTGGAGCGGTAGTGCTGGGCAAGACGAACTGCGACGAGTTTGCCATGGGTTCTTCGAACGAGAACTCCGCATTTCATCCCGTCCACAATCCACGAGACTTGACGCGTGTGCCCGGAGGATCTTCCGGCGGTTCGGCCGCTGCCGTTGCGGCCGACATGGCTGTGGTCGCACTCGGCTCGGACACAGGCGGATCGATTCGCCAGCCGGCATCGTTCTGCGGCGTAGTCGGATTGATGCCTACCTACGGTCGAGTCTCGCGTTACGGTCTGATCGCGTTTGCGTCTTCGCTCGATCATATTGGGCCGCTGGCGAAGACGGTGAAAGACGTGGCCATTGTGCTGCATGCGATTGCCGGGCGCGACCCGATGGATTCCACCTCGGCCGACTTGCCCGTGCCGGACTATACAACCGACCTTGAAAAGTCCGTGCGCGGGCTGAGATTGGGCGTTGCCAAAGAATACTTCGGCGAAGGACTCGACGATGAAGTCCACCATGCCGTTGAATCGGCGATCGACGAACTGAAAAGCCTGGGCTGCGAAGTTGTGCCGGTTTCTTTGCCGCACACGCCATATGCGATTCCCACGTATTACCTGATTGCAACCGCGGAGGCGTCGTCCAATCTCGCCCGCTACGACGGTGTCCGTTACAGCTATCGTGCTTCGGGAGTGAAAACACTTTCCGAGATGTATCGGCGGAGCCGCGATGAGGGCTTCGGTGCCGAAGTGAAGCGCCGCATCATGCTCGGCACTTACGCGTTGAGCGCGGGTTATTACGATGCCTACTATTTGAAGGCGCAGAAAGTGCGAACGCTACTGACGCGAGATTTCGAAGAAGCTTTCCGCAAAGTGGATGCGATTGTCACGCCAACCAGTCCCACGGCAGCGTTTCGCCTGGGCGAGAAATCAAACGATCCGCTGGCTATGTACTTGGCGGACATCTACACGGTGACCGCGGACCTTGCGGGGATTCCGGGAATTTCAATTCCGTGCGGTGAAACGCAAGGGAAGTTGCCGATCGGTTTGCAGATTCTCGGGAAACATTTTGACGAAGCGACGATTCTGCGCTTGGCGCATGCGTACGAGCGTGCGGCTTAGATAGGCTCGTAGTACTTTTCTCCTGCGCACGCGCGGCAAAGCACCTTCCCGTCTCGCCGCACTTCTCGGCGGAAGTTGATGCCCTCCGCGCATACTTCACAAATCACCCGCTCACCTTTGTATCCCGGAAACTCTTCCGGCGGCAGTTCGACCTTAACCCACTGCGTTGTGAACAAATCGTCGTCGCTGATTTCGCGATAGGCCAGCATCTGCTGCTGGTTCTTATCTGAGATTTCGGGATGCAGTTGGCGGGCAAGAGCCTTCGAAGATTCTTTGGCTGCGATACGAATTGCCTCACCAGTAGTTACGTCTACAAACGTTACCGCAACTTTTCCCCAGTCGCGGAACTTCAGCGCGCGCTTGCCCAAGCGGCACCCCGTGACCACAGCAACGGCATCCGTCGCGCAGCGATCGATTTCGACGAAGGTGACAAGCCGCTTGCGGTCTTTGCCGCGCGGATCTTTGATGCCGAGTTTGACCAATCCCAGCATCGCCAGCCGCACACCCAATACTTGTCCGGCGCAAAGATGCCCGTGGGCTTGCTCGGCGTCGAGGAGATATTCGTCGAGGGATTTCATACCAGCTGTCGGCCTTCAGGTATCGGCTTTCAGCTTAACACCGGCAAGAACTACTTTCTTCTCCAGCGCACGCCATCTTTCGTGTTTTCGATGACGATGCCAGCGGCCGTGAGTTCCGCGCGCAGAGCATCGGAAAACTTGAAGTTACGGCCATTGCGCGCGGCTACCATCTCGGCGATTTTCTTTTCGATATCGGCATCCGAGAGTTGGCCGGACTGCACCGCCTCCCGCAGTTCCAAGCTAATGTCTTTTTTCCGGCCTTCCGTGGAAGCCCAATCGGAAACCTGTTTCATCTGGGGGACGTCGTTACCTTTAAGCACGGCAAAAATCTCATCGAACTTTTCCAACGCGGCAAGTAGTAGTGGAACGTCATCCTGCTTAATCCCGTTTGCATCGAAAGCCGCATTGGCGCGGCGCACCATTTCGAAAAGTGCCGCGTGCGCCTGAGCGGTATTAAGGTCGTCGTCAAGTGCGGACTTCATCCGGTCGACCGTTTCGGCTGCGAGCGATTGCATCTCGAGGCACGAGCCGGACGGGAAACTTCCCGCCGCCAAGCGCTGACGAAAATTCCTCAACCGTTCCACCGAGACCGCAGCCTGCTTCAGTCCATCGAAAGTGAAATTCAACTGGTTACGATAGGGAACCGACGTCAGCAAGTACCGGATCGACGAGGGCTTATGTCCCTTCAGCACAAGATCGCGCAAGGTGTAGAAGTTTCCGAGGCTTTTTGACATCTTCTCGCCTTCGACCAGCAGGAAGCGTACGTGAAACCAAAAATGTGCAAACGGTTTTCCGGTGAAGGATTCCGATTGCGCAATCTCGTTTTCATGATGCGGGAAGATGAGATCTTCTCCTCCAGCGTGCACATCAAAGCTCTCCCCTAGTTCCGCCATCGACATGACCGAGCACTCTAGGTGCCAGCCGGGCCGTCCCGGCCCAATGGAGGTTTCCCACGAGGCTTCGCCCGGTTTAGGCGCCTTCCACAGCGCAAAGTCGCGCGCGCTATCTTTGTCATACTCGTCCACATCGACTCGAGCGCCATCAAGCATTCCGCCGAAATCTTTCTTCGAGAGTCTCCCGTACCGCGGGAAGCTCGCGATGCGGAAGTAATAGGAGCCATCGTCGGTACGGTAGGCGATTCCCCGTTTTACAAGTTTGGCTACGAAATCCGCCATCTGTGCGATATGTTCCGTAGCGCGCACCAGAGTGGGTTGCTCGATGCCGATCATGGCAGAGTCTTCCAGAAACGCTTTCTCGTATTTCGCGGTGTACTGCTGGACGCTCACACCGTCGCGGGCCGCATTGCGGATGATCTTATCGTCAACATCCGTAATGTTCATCACGTAACGCACGGTGTAGCCGGACTGTCGCAAGAATCGTTGCAGCATATCCACTGCGATGAAGGTGCGGAAGTTGCCGATATGGCCGTAATCATAGACGGTGGGGCCGCAGGCATACATGCGGACTTCACGGTTGCGCAGCGGATGGAATTCCTCGACCTGCGAGGACATGGTGTTGTAAAGGCGAAAGGCCATAGGCGATTGCAGCGCTCAGAGATGAACCCCTAATTCTAGGGGGGCGCGCGAAAGAGGGTCAACTGGCGGGGATATCGGCGGAAGAATGTGGGGCCAGCGCGTGAGTGTGCAACCGCAGCCGATGTTGCACCAGAAGAACATAGTGCAGCGCGGAAATAATTGTGAAGGCGAAGGTGGCGCGCAAGAATACGGTGCGCGTAATCCAAATCCAGCGCTCAGGCCGAACACAAAGCAGCATGACAAAGAAAACAGCGGCGATTTGCGAGAAGGTGTTCGCCTTGCCGAAGATGCTTGGCCGAAAATCGCGCAATCCGGCGATGGCGAACAGCACTGCGCTGGCCGCCAGGATAGAAATATCACGGCTGAATACGAGCACGGTAAACTTCCAGGGAATCTTGTGCAGGATGGAGAGCACCAGAAACATGGTGCTCAATAACAGCTTATCCGCGATGGGGTCGAGATACTGGCCGAGCAACGTCTGCTGATGCAACTTGCGAGCCAGCAGTCCGTCTAGGCCGTCGCTGAAGCCGGCAATCACGAAGAGGACCAACGCCCGGAAATAGCGGCCATCGACCAGTTCGATGACGATAAATGGAACGAAAACCATCCGCAGCAGCGTCAGCTGATTGGGCGCAGTGAAAATCTGGGAGAGCCTCATACAGGACCCTTCTTAGGAACTGCAAAACTCGCGGCACTCGCGGCAGGATCTCTTGTCCTGTCGGCAAGGGCAGAGCCCAGCGCCACCGCCGGATCGAGGCCGGTCTTGGCCAGAAAACGCTGCGAAAGCGAAGGTAGACTCCCATCGGGAAGGTCAAGCTCGATTCTTTCGATCCGGTGCATAGGAAAGAAAACGACCGCCGGAGTGAACGACTCGCCATCTTTCACCATCACGACCAGATCTTCGAAAGAGGCCAGCTCAATCCCACTCATGCTCAGCCCTTCCGGGGCCAAGGACAGAATCATGCCCCAGAATTTATCCCGAGGATTTCCGAGCGTCACAACCACCATCGCCCCTGGCAAAAAAGGGCCGCGGGCATTCATCTGCGTGCCCGCACCAGTATTATTCTGCTGAGAGCTTTTTGGCATGGAACGATTGTCGCTGCCGCCGCTGTGACTTTGCAACTGGCAAGGGTTTAATCGCGGATTTCGAACGATCGTAAGGCAGGCCTTTCCAAATCAACTTTGGCGAGTACTTGTACCAGAGCTTGGAGATGCTAATAATGGCTTACGACGGAAGGGATTGATGGAAATGGTCGGCATGAGAGGAGACTCGAGTTCCTGACCGCTAGTATCAATTTTGAGGTTAGCAAGCCTAAGAAACGCCTTGCCCACCTAGCTTTCCCCATTCTAGAGCCCCCGGATGCATCACAACAGTCCGTTCTTGAGGGCGAGTTGATGGCAAGGTCCCTGGTCTCATCTTTCCGACTAACCCACGTGGGTAATTGTAAGAAACTCGCCAAAGGTAAAAAGTGTCAAAAGGGCGCCCATAACTGATTCTCCCCCCAGCCGCCAGGTGCCCCAATCACCTATAGGAGTGTCCCAAGATGAAAGCACTTGGATTGTTGCTTTTTCCGATGCTGGCAATCGCCCTGATGTTGGGGGGAACTGCGCAGGCGCAAAACGTCGGCGATAACAGCTTCTATTTCACCACCTACTATTCCTTTGCGAACACCTCTGGTGCGCCGGATCAAACTCTGCGCATCGTCAACGATGGCGACACAGGAGCAAACCTGTGGGCATCCTTCTACGTGTTCGATGACAGCCAAGAGTTGCAGGAGTGCTGCAGCTGCGAAGTAACGCCCGACGGCATTACCTCGGAATCCGTGGATAAGAATCTCACGGCCAACAGCTTGACCAGCAAAGTGAACACACGTGGCATCATTAAGACAATTTCGTCTTCGGTTGCTGCCGGTGGCCCGTCCAACTACACAAACACACCGGCCGCCGGACTGCGGGTATGGTCCACCCAGACCCAGAGGGCCACGCCTACCACCGGGGCTTTCTACGTTGCCGAAACCCAGGCAGCCGACTCGAACCTCGCGTCGTCTGAAAAAGCACTGCTCGAGAACCTGTGTCTCTATCTTAATCTATTGGGCAGCGGCCAGGGAGATTGCACCTGCACGCCGGAAGACGCTGACTTTTAGGCGAAAGAAGTTGCTGCCGAACTACCGACCAGTGCCGCAGGGTAGAAGTAACTTCGTTAGGAACTCTTCGTTCGGGCCAAATCCAAAGCTTCATTCGCAGCCCTCCCATAAGAAACGACTGGAAGTTTTTCCCGGTCGTTTTCTTTTTTCGACGGTCGAAAAGCTTTCGATTTTGATGATATTAATAGCAGGAAAGTTTAAAACCGCTAAAGACCGCCGCTCGCGACAGCCAATTCAATGAGATAAATGCTAGGCACGAGGGGGACCGGAACCCAGAGCTCTACCGTGTCAATTTTGAGGTCAATGACCTAAAACCCTTTCCCCATCTAGCTTTTCCGCCCTCGAAAGGCCCAAAAACACGCCCTAAATTGCCCAATTTTGATGGCAAGTTGATGGCAAGTTTTTCAGACCTCGCCCGACCACAGAGCGCGAACTGGATACTATTCTGATGATACTTGGTCCTTTTGCGCTTGCGGCAACGAATTTGAGGCTTTCTTTTGCACGTACCACGAAGCGACTAACAAGGCCAACAACAGCACAATTCCGAGCACGCCCCAGATTGCATTGCCTGACTTTGGCCCAGGCGCTGGGATCCGGGCCGGAGCAACGGCTGCCGCTGCACCTCCACCAACGGAAACTACGCCCAGCGTTTGCCCACAGCTACAGCAGAAACGCGAGTCATTGGGTAAATCAACACCACACTTTGTACAGGTCATCCCACCATTCTGCTGACGACATAGGCTTTAAGCAATGGTACCGGAGTCACACTAAAGTGCCCACGCCCCAAGCGATTGGTCTCTACTAGCTCTGCCGCGTCAATTTTGAGGCGACACGGTCTAAGCTCTTTAGCTCCCTTGTTTTTCCGATTCTACTCACCC
>PLHQ01000165.1 GCA_003138975.1 Acidobacteriaceae bacterium
GACAAGTTCACGAATAAAGCGGGCTAGAGCGAGTCGGTGAGCAGAAACACCTTTATCCCAGTGATGCCCGGTTTACCAGAGGAACGGCACAAGCCGGAAGCGCGTGTGGAGGCAGTATTCAGGATAGCCGGGCAGTTCTTGGCGAAGAACCTTTTCCTCATTGAGCAGGCGAACAACGATGAGTGGGACGAGAAGGGCAAAAACAGGTAAGGCGAAGTACGAACCGAGCGCCACGGGCGTGGACAACAACCATACGTCCACGCCCAAATACATGGGATGGCGGACGATGCGATAGGGCCCCGTGGAAATAACTCTCTGACCAGCCTCGACTCGAATCGTACTGGCAGCGAAACTGTTGCTCTTCAATGTCCAAAAGATCATCAGGTAGCCGCCGAGAACGAATGCCTCCGCAACCGTCGTCAGCCACAAGGGCGTGTGCGACCAGCCAAACCGGTGATCGAGGCCGGGGAGCAGGAAGGCGATCAGCATAATCGCGGCGATCAACTTCATGATGAGCTTCTGTTCGCGGACGGTTTCCTGCCTCCACCCCCCTCTCAGCCTGCGCTCGATTAATTGCGGATCGTGCCTATACAAGTAACCATGAATGGAGAGAATGAAGGCAAGCGTAATTATGAAATAGACCCAGCCCTGCCAAAACCTGAAGGAGCCAGCGGGAAGGAATAAAAGAGACCCCCACATAACTGGCATAAATACCAAGCGGAGGGCCAATCTCGATTTCAGAGTCATCGGATGTCGTCGCGTGGTTCGAGTAGTGTCGAACCCTCGATAATTGTCGCCGCCGATGGAACCGATGAGCAGTGACGGCAGTCACCCGACACCCGATTCATGCTGCTGGAACGTCTTTGTCATTGCCCGAACTTCTCGAACAGCAGTTCAGCCGATGTCTTTGAACCATCCCACTGCGCCATGACAACGGCGAAGTCCAGCGCTTTGCGCTTCGCTTCGTTGTCAGGCAGAAGGAGGCGAATGGCTTCTTGCACCTTGTGAGAAGGATTAGACGATTTCGGTACTCGAATAGCAAAGCCTTTCCGAACTAGACATGCAAGGTTCGCGACCTGCTCAAACTGCATGCCCACGCCTACCACGGGTTTTCCGGCGTAGGCGGCAGTCATCACGGTTCCAATACCGCCGTGAATCAGGGAAAGGTCAGCCATTTTGTTCACTTGAAGCGCGGGCAGCCAATCCGTGACCATGACATTTGAAGGAATCTTGACCTCTCCAAGCTGCTGAAGCTGAAACTTAATCGGGGCAATGACGCGGTACGGTTTTCCTTCGAAGCTTGCCAGAATCTTGGCTACGATTTCCGGCGTCCCAGAGCTTCCCATTGCAAAGTAGATCAGAGGCTTGTCACGCGGAATATTCGTGACCTCTGGCGGGAGTGGAAAATCCTGTCTCGCGATCAGCGGACCGACGTAGAAGTGATCAGGCGGGAGCTTCATCCCCGAAAATTCTGGAGGCTCTGCGACAAGCGTGATGTCCCCCCGCCAAAAGTCAAAGATTGATTTATACCCTTCGACACCAAAGTGCTTTGCCGTTTTGTTCACTCCGCTCAAGAAACCGTATCGTATCCAGAGGTTGATGAATCCGAGGATAAGCAGGTCGGCGAACCGCTTTAGGGATTTGGGGCGAACACGGTCGGTCATTCCGGCTCCCGTGCTGAAGAATGGCTCCAGCCACGTGGACTGGATGACCCAGACCAGCGGAACCTTCAGTACGCGGCAAGTCACCGGGATCGTCAAGTAGGAGCCTGTGACCACGGCTGCGGGCATGACCTGCCTCAAAAACGCGGTCTCATTTTTGACTCGCTCGATCAATTCCTTCTCGGAGAACGCTGGCGCAAATCGCTCTCCTCTGTCCACGCGAGCAATATGTTCGATCTTTTCCTTGCTCAACCGAGGCTCCAGCCTTTGGAGCGGGAAGCCTTCTGCTTCGATCAAGCGTTCAAAGTCGCCGCCGTCTGAGATGAATTGGATTTCAAACACCTTGCTTGCGGCGTCATGAGCCACAATGCCCTTTGCGATCTCAATCATGCGAGTCGTCTCGGCAAGATTGAACGCCGCTGGCGCGAAGATAAGGCTGCGTTTGGTCGTCATGTCCTCTCTGCGCCATCATCGGGATAGCCAGCGAAACGCCCGTTCCACGAATTCCTTCCCGTCTTTTTCAATGCACATGCCATGAGCAATTATCAATTTGTCGAAGTCCCACGAAAGCAGCCTTTCCAGTGATCGTCGGGCGAGAGTTCGGTTAGTGAAGGACAGCCTGATATCCAGACCAACGCCGCCGTTGGGAGCCACAACGCCCTCTAATTTGAAGAGCGAATTGCGAAAGACCTTGCCCTTCACAGTTGGATGGATTTGGATTAAGTCATCCAACATCACTGTGCGAGACTGCTTGTGAAAGAAAACTACTTCTTCAATAAGCGGATTACCTTTGAAGGCGAGTTGATCGAGGTCTTCCGCCCACCCCTGAAAAGCAGTATCCCCCAAAGTGCCGCTGAGTGGCGGGTGCCCCTTTTTCAAAGTAAAAAGAGTGCTTGCCGCCCATAACTGTGCTTCGGGAAACAAGGTGTGCCATGCTTCGAGCCGCCAGACGTGCCTTGGGGTCGCTGCGACAAGGTATCTAACGATTCCCAATTTGGTGATCTGTTGAAGAGTGTCGAAAGGCACAGACACCGGAGAACTTAGCCATAGCGAGCCGTCAGAGAGCTTCACGATGACCATGCGAGTGGTAAACATCAAACCGAAATCGCGGACATTCGAGCCGTCCACGATCCAGATGTTCCTCGCAAATTCTCGAAGTTCTGGCGTATCGCGCTCCGCGTACGAGTTTATCTCAGTCGTTTCGCGGTTCAGGTAGTCTCCCGCCCAAAAGGTATACCCGCCTGACCACCCCGAACGCGAATTCCTCGGTCAATTGAATCATCCACTTGCGGCTGCTGCGGGAAACCCCTTTTGAAACGCGGGTCGCAGGGCGGTTCAACGACTTGACCTTGGCTTTCTCCCCTTCCACGTGCGACCATTTACGCCTATGTCCACGACATCGACTACGTTAGAAAGGGAGAATGTCGGATGAGCAGAGCGATTGAGAACCTAGAGGCTGCGCAGCGGCGGGCAATGGCTGGTAGACCGAAGATCGGAGGCTTTCCGTATTTGGCTGAGACGCTGCGTCGCGCAGGCGTCACGCGCAACATCTGGAATTTGCCATCTGCTCAAAGCCTGTTCATCACAAACGATGGATCGGTGGTCATGCAGGGCACTCCCCTCGTATCGGGCACTGTGGACGTGCCCCCATTTGATCGCGAAGCTTTAATCACGGCTCTGCGAACTGATCAGGCTGGCAACAGCACCTTCCCTGAGTTTCTAGCTGCCTCTTGGCGTGCGGGCGTCCTCCGATACGACGTCGATTTCAGCGCCCGCACTGTCTCGTACTATGGCTCAAATGGCGAGGAATACGTCGAGAAGTACCCCGCTGTCGAGGTGGAATGAGGAGGCACCATGCGTCGCGAACGGGCGCTGAAGGTCGTGCTTGTATTGGTGGGATTGCTCTTTGCGGCAACGGTCTATCCCATGGTGCTGTTCGTGAAGCAGGAGCCCGCATTGGCGATGATGATGAGCCTTTATGTCACGCTCGGCATTTTCTTGATACTGGCAGCCCGAAACCCGTCTGCGAATCGGAGCCTGATTGCTTTCACGGCATGGTCGAGCTTTGCCCACGCCGCCGTCATGTCGTTCCAAGCGTTTCGCAACCTGATCTCACGCGGCGAACTGATCGGGTCGGCTGTGCTCGTTGTTATCGGTGCAGCCCTGATTGTTCTGGCTCCGGCGAAACAGCCTGTCGATAGGACATCTGCGGTCGGTGCCTAAGCTCGCCTCAGCGTACACGGAGCCGTGTTCAAGGGACAACGAACTCACAGAACAGACTGGAACCGTCTACCTCAGTAATGAGGGGTGTAACTTCCATACTGGCAGCAAGCTTCTCAAAAGTCGCCCGATCCGCCGTCGTTGCGCGAAAGCCGTCCTTGCAGACAATCATGCCGTTGCCTGTGGCTTGGTAGTCGATCTCGCCGATCAGGTGGTGTGCGGACTGAATCTCAAACCATTCCAGTCGATGTTCCCAGAACTGAGACGTGTAGCTGGAAAACATCACAAGCCCGCCTGATCGGGTCACCCGAATAGCCTCTCGGAGAAGCTGCTGCTGATCAACCGCGAAGGCACAGATGCCATTCTGAATGCAGATTGTCAGATCGAAGGCGTGGTCACGAAAGCCCATCTGAACGGAGTCCATGCAGGTAAGGCGTAGTGATGGATTGCGTCCTAGATAGTCCAGTGCCATGCGGAGGCTGGACGGGGACGTGTCAATTCCGAACGCCACGCGCACTCTGGGAAGAAGCCGCTCAAGAACCCGTCCATAGCCGCAACCCAGTTCCAAGGCGAGGATGGAGGGCGTCGTTCTTGCAAGGACGAACTCGACCTCCGCTTCAAAGTACGCTTTGGTGCGAGGAGGAGCGAGATCGTAGCAAGCGCGAAGACGTTCGGCAGCAAGCCTCTCCGTGTAGTAGCCGGGCATGACGCGATCTCGCCAATACTACTTCGTCTTGCAAGACGCACACCAACTCGCTCCGGTTATCCTGATTTAATGACAAATAGATGCGAAAAGGCAGTGCCGGAGTTCGATGCTCCGTCGCTTCGTAAACTAGGGACGACTGAGCGATCTGAAGCAGGGGCTAACCTGCGGTATTTCTAAACAACAAGCCCCCGCAGAGGCTCATCAGGGCTGATGCGAGAACCATGTCGGTGCCTACGAACCAGCCCGGAAACGTTAGCATTACCGCCGCCGTCACCAGAAGAGCAAATCCGCAGAACAAAACAATCAGCTTCCGTAATTTTGTCACAGTGAAGGCACTGATCAGCATGATGATCGCGATCACGATCCAGTCCCATCCGACCAAGAGAAAAACGGTGCGCAACGCCCGTTGCAAAGGAACGCCCAGATTCGAAGCGTTCACCGCAGTCGAAACTTTCGGGTAGGCAGCTATGCAATGAAGCAGCGCAGCGGGGCTCAAAACCAAGGCACCCAGAGCAACCAGAATCCGTGCAGCGTTGTTGCGCCCATTCATCGAAGAAACCTCCGCTCCCAGAATTTGGAAGCACGGCAACTCCCTCGGTCGTCTCCGGTCTAAGTCGGTTCGAACACCAAGGTTACACCAAAGGAAATCGCCTTGCCGCTCATCGAGGGTGTGGCGAAGTGGATTCCATCGAGTATTCGTTGGTTAGCCTCAGAAGGTATACCAAGCTAACCAGCAAAGTTTCCCTTCGGGAGGCGTGGGGCGAAACAGGCAATGCGTTTGTACCTGATCTAAGGCGCTACATTCGCTAGAATCGAGCGATGACAATTAGGGATACAGGGCACAATTCGAGAGTTCTAGGTTCCGTCGAGTCATGGCTGGTATCGGCAGGACGAGATCGCCGCCCCGGCTCGCCGCTAAACGTTCCACCGTGCCCGGCGTCGAACTTCGTGCTCGGCGAGCGCCGTGCGTACTCTCGCGACGACGCAACGCCGGGCTGGGAGGCGCTGGAAGAGATCGTCGGCGGTCTCGAAGGTGGTTCTTCGGTTGCTTTCGCGTCCGGCATGGCGGGGATCGCGGCGATTTTCGATCAACTCCCCACAGGCTCGGTTGTGGCACTGCCGGACGACTGCTACCAAGGCGTCGCGGGACTTGCCAAAGTTGGTCAAAGCCGTGGTCGATGGACGCTTCATCGTGTCGCCGTGACTGACACAGCACGCTGGATCGAGATGTGCAGCCTTGCCGACTTGATTTGGCTAGAGTCGCCTTCAAACCCGCTATTGACGGTAGCTGACTTGGACACTATCTGCACTGCACCCCGGAAGCGTGGCGCGATCTTGGGCGTGGACAACACCTTCGCTACGCCCCTCAATCAGCGTCCACTGGCGCTCGGAGCCGACGTGGCTGTGCAATCGATAACGAAGTTCATCGGTGGACACTCGGACTTGCTCGGCGGCGTAGTCACCGTAACCGACGCGAATCTGCTGGCGGGGTTGCGGCAAGCCCGTGAACTCGCTGGCGCAACACCCGGCACTCTCGAAACGTTTCTCGCGGTTCGCGGGGCTAGGACGCTGGCGCTGCGGCTGGAGCGAGCGCAGCAAAACGCGATGACACTCGCCGAGCGACTCTCGCGCCATCCAAACGTCACTCTGACGCGCTATCCCGGTCTGGCGAGTCACCCGACTCACGAGGCGGCGCGACGCCAACTCAAGGGCTTTGGAACGATTATTTCGTTCGACGTGCGTGGCGATGCCCTCGCGGCTGACGCTGTGTGCGCCGGAGTGAAACTAATCCAACACGCCACGAGCCTCGGCGCGGTCGAGTCCACCATCGAACGACGCGCCAGCATTACCGGGCAGGAACACCTGCCTCCGGCGCTGCTGCGGCTGAGCGTGGGTATCGAGGCAGTCGAAGACCTTTGGAGCGATCTCGACCGAGCACTTCGCAAAGTGGCGGAAGTGTAGTAACTGGACGCAGAACCGTGGGATTAAGTCGCGGCACCAGCCGCAACTACGGCTCCAAAACGAGCCAAAGCCGAGTACGCGAAGCTGCAATAGCTATCCGCGCTATCATGTGCTGATTGCGAGAACGATAAGGAGGTCAGCATGGTTCGAGAACGGGCACTGAAGATCGTGTTGGTGGTGGTGGGATTGTTGTTCACGGCGGGAGTTGTTCCGCTGACAATGTTTTTCTCGCGAGAGCCTGCGGTGCCCATGATAATGAGCATCTATGTCACACTCGGAATTTTCTTGCTGCTGGCGGTGCGTGACCCAGCGGCGAACCGCAGTCTGATCGCCTTCGGCGGATGGGCAAATATCGCGCATGCCGGAGTAATGGCAGCGCAGGAATACCGGAATGTGATCGAGCGCCGAGAACTCGCGGGAGTGGTTGTGTTCGCAATCGTCGGTGTTGTGCTCGTCGCACTGGCTCCGGCAAAGAAATCAGTGGAGCGAGCCTCTGCTGTGATGGCGTAGGTCGGCAGTTGACAACCAAGACCCCATGATCGCCGGAGCCATCATAATCATCGCCATCGCCGCCACGAGCGTGCTCATGATGCGGTTTCGTAAGCGATGGCTGGCGAAGATCAACATTGCCTTCACTAATCGGATTACCAGTTTGTTCGCTGGCTGGCTTCCGGGCTTCGGCATCCTAACGCATCTAGGTCGGAAATCAGGCAAGGTCTACCGTACACCCATAAACGTCTTTCGAGCGTCGAACGGCTTCATCATCGCGCTCACGTACAGCAGCCAATCGGAGTGGGTGAAGAACGTCCTCGCGGCGGGCGGTTGCGAATTGAGAACTCGCGGGAAGCGGTATCAGCTTTCCTCACCACAGGTCGTGGATGATCCTACGCGCCGTCGATTCCCGATTTCGGTGCGCGTCGTGCTGAAGATCGTGGGTGCGGATGAATATATGGAGCT
>PLHQ01000016.1 GCA_003138975.1 Acidobacteriaceae bacterium
CTCAACAGAGGGGTTCACCCCAAACGACAGCGTAGAATTTGTGCCAATTCCACGGAGAGCGAAAAACAATGCGCCGGTACCATCACATCGGAATTCCCACTACTGAAGCGAAGCCTGGCGAGACCCACTTGAAGCACCTGAAACTCTTTGTCGTCAGCCACGAGAAAAGCGAATTTGGCGTGGAGTGGATGCGTTTCGAAGCGGACGCGGCGGTCCCTGATCTCGTCCGGCAAGTTCCGCACGTCGCGTTTGAAGTGGCTGATCTCGCCTCCGAGCTTGCTGGCCGCGAAATCCTGATTCCTCCCAACAGCCCATCCGACGGCGTCCGCGTCGCGTTCATAGTCGAAAACGGCGCGCCTATCGAACTGCTCGAATTCACCGACCCCAACCATCCTGGTCGCCGCCAGCAGAGCAAGATGCTGATATAAACACCCTCCATCCAAACCACCTCTTAGAGCGAAGGCGAGCACTTGACACCTTTCAAGAGTGGCCAGCTAACGAGCTGAGTTCCATCAAGCAAGCCTTTCCCAACCCCCGCCTCCAAGCCAACCTGACTCCCCGTTTGTCGGCAAACCTTACCTTACTGGGTTAGGTAAGAGTAGCCCGTTACCCGCCCGCCCGGAATTGTCTGCGAATGCTAATGGAAATTGCGTCTTTCTGCTTATACCCCGATTTCTGCAATCACGAGTGCGGAGGCGGAGTTACCGGAAAAGTGCGGCTGCTGTGACTATTGCGGGAAACCGATCTTGCGCACCAGTTCCGTATACCGTGGATCGGAGCGCAGCGAATCGAACGCGGGGTCGGTCCGCAGGCCGGCGACCAAGACGCAGCGTTCCTGGTATGCGGTGTTAAGCCATTCGAATTGTGATCCTTGTCGCCGATATCGCCGTACAGCTCGGCAATTTGGTAAGGAGCGAGGTAGTCGGTCTTGGCTTTGTACTGCGCGGTTAGAACTTCGATCCCCTTGTGCGCGGCGTTGGGCCATCCACCGGAGCGAAAACCGGAGTCCAGCGCGGCGGTGAACTCGGCGTTATTCTTATCCCCTGAGAGTTGGGCGTAGGTCTGATATTCCTGAATGATCTGCGGATATTTGTGCTCGCCCCAATATGCGTAGCTCAGAAAGATATGCCCCACGCTAAACGTTGGATTGTCCGCTATGGCTTTCTTGTACATCTCAATCGCCTTATCGTATTGACGATCATAGGCATAAGCCTCCGCCTGGGCAAAGGCGATGATGGGCGAGAGCGGATCAAGCAGGCGGGCTCGATTGCCTTCCTCGATCGCGTCCTGCGCCCGGCCACCCATGTAACAGAGTGACTGCGCGAACCACTGATGCGCGGTGGCATCGCTGGGATCGAGCTCAAACGCCTTTCGGAACTCGGCTTCGCCGCCCGCGAAGTCCCAGTCGTATTGCATCTTGATGAGGCCTAGGTCCGCATGCGGGCGGGCCAGCGTGGGATCAAGTTCCAGTGCCTTTGCAGCCGCAGCTTTCGACTTGGCGCCGAACTCGCCGGCGTCGCCGCCAAAAGTGCCGATCACCGCATAGGCATCCGCCACTCCTGCATAGGCCAGCGCGTAGCCGGGATCTTTATCGATGGCCTAATTGAAATAGGAAATCGCGGTCTTAAGGTCGGCCTCAGTACGCTTGTTCCAGTAGTACCGGCCTTTGACGTAAAGCTGGTAAGCCTCAGGGTTCTGCGTGCCTTGTTTGGCGACCTGCTGTTTCTCCGCGCCGGTCATGGTCGAGCGCAGCTTGCCCGCAATGTCGCCCGCGATTTGCTGCTGGAGAGCGATGATGTCGCTGGCTTTGCGCTCGTATTGCTCGCCCCAGATTTCGGTGTTGTCTTGCACGTTGGTGAGATCGGCGCTGACCTGGATCGTGTCTCCGTGCTGCACCACCCGGCCGGTGAGGTTCCGATGTATATCGGGAGCAACCCTGAGCTTTCTTAGAACGTGCCCTAGTTTTATCAGCTCAAACGCATCTTGGCGAGCGACGCGAGAGCCTCACCGCCACTCTTGTCATGCACAATGGTCAATTCGAGCATTCCGACATCAACGGGCAGTTCACGTATCTGGGTCCTATCTTTTGTTTCCTTCCAAGGAGCGGAGGGTTACGCAGCGGCTGCGACCTTTTATCTCCTCGACCTATCCAGCATAGGCTTGGAAAGAATGGTTCCGCTGGTCCAAACTGCACGGTTCTGACAATGAGTCTGGTTTTAACGATCTTGCAATTCGAGGCCGTCGCCCCAACATCGTGCGGATCGCGCACTTGAGTTCCCGCCAGAGTGAGCGCTTTTGAGCAGACACGCCCCGAGAAAGTTCTTACTCTTGTCTGGACTGAAATTCCCAGACAGGAAGCTCTTGGGTAAACTGTCCGCCCCTCGGGATTCCAAAATGGAAATTCTGGCTGAGTCGGTATCTTTTGTTCCCCAACAGTCTCGTCAGAGTTCCAGCCTGGGAGTGGAGAGCGGACCAAGGTTTTTGTCGTTTCCCTGGATTGGACTCGACCGAAGCGGAACGACTGTCAGGCGAGTCACGCCTTCCACTCCCGCTGGGCCTTTCCAAATGTCTTGCTGAAATCTACAACACGTCAAAAGCGATAAGGAGAAACGGAATGAACCAGAGCACGAAGGACGAAATAAAAGGCAATCTGCATGAGGCGAAGGGCACCGTCAAAGAAAAGGCGGGCCAGGTCACCAATAACCCCAATCTGACTGCCGAAGGCCAAAATGAAAAGCTCGCCGGCAAAGTTCAAAAGAAAGTGGGGCAGATTGAAAAGGTGTTGGAGAAGTAAGTGAGCGCGGCGCAGTGGCGCTGATTGGTAGCATCGTGCTCCGCGTATCGGGCAGAGAGTAATGACTTCCGGAGCGCTGCTATTTCTGGTCTAACGTTCAGAGGAAAGGAAGATCCACATGTTGATACTGATTATCATCTTGATCTTGGTTTTAGGGGGCGGTGGAGGCTACTACGGCCATAGCCGCTGGGGTTATGGTGGGGGTGCGGGCATAGGGCTGGGCACCATATTGTTGATCCTCCTCGTAGCCTACATGTTGGGCGTCTTCCACTGAGGCGAAGCCCGCCACCCGACGTTCCACTAGGACCAGTGCTCATTTGTGGCCCAAGTAAGACGGAGCTCCCGTCGCGGAATGGCAGCGGACCGTCCGTGCGTCTGTAAGAGAGTAGAGTTCCGTTTTTTCGGAACGAATTTCTAGTCGTGGAGAACGATGTTGAGAAGTGAACTGTGGACCTGTAATTCATCGCCAGCTTGATAATCAATGAATCCCAAGTTCCTAAACCTGTTCATGAAAAAGCTCACCCGCGAGCGGGGTGTGCCTATCATCTCTGCGAGGGTCTCTTGACTCAATCTTGGGGATTACAGTCTCGGGCACGCCTTCCTTGCCGGAATGCGCCAGCAATAGCAATATCCACGCCAGTCTTTTTTCACTCGAATTGAAAAGCTGGTCAACCAAATCCTCTTCGTGTCGGATGTTCCGTGTCAGCAAATATCCCACGAACATATCGGGAAATGCGTGTTCCCGGTGGAGCACTTCATTCATGGACTTTTTGTCAATTTTCATCACGGAGCAATCGGTCATTGCGGTTGCGGAGCACAGGTGGAGAGGCTGCCCTGTCAGGCAACCTTCTCCGAAAAGAAGCTCTCGACTATCGTGATCAAGCCCGCAGGGTGCGTGCCGCCGACCTGGTTTGGCTGAAGGTCCGGCAGGCCTTTGATGATCTGCGTGAGGAATCACGCTTCATCCAACTTTGTAAAGAGATCGGACTGTGCAGCTAGATGTCTTGAAGTGAAGAACTTGATGCAAATGATTCAAACAGAGCAGTGCATCTCCTATGCGTGGGCATCCTTTCGCTGAAAACTCTTCACACTCGCTCAGTCTTCTAGCAGCGTTCCATCCACCGTACAGTGCTTGTCCGAGAGAAGCCTCCGCCCTCGTGCCTGCTGGAGCACAGCTTGGAAGAAAACTCCGCCGATGCGACGCTCATCGAGAAGATGGACCATCGCGACGCGCGGAGGGTGGTTAGAGTTCGATCACTGCCCCAGCTGATTGTTTGGCTCCCTCAACGGATTCGCTGCCCCATTTCACTCGCCCGCACGGCTGATCGACCGACTAGTTCCGCATGCTGTCGGTCTTCTTGCGGTCACTTCGCCATCTTGAGGGACATAACGTGGACTTCGTTCTTGTCCGCATTACATTGTGCTGTCAGGGTGACGTGGTGCCCTTCGTGTCCTTTTACTGCTTCTGGGTTGTTGATGGTCCAGCTCTTGCTGTCCTTGTCGCCCACAAACGTCTTGCCGTCATCGCTAACTTTGCCTGTGACGTGAACCGCTTTCTTGGAGGCATCAGCCTTCATGTTGTCATTCTGCATGTTGTCCTGGGCCAAAGCCATTCCTGGGGTTAGCAGGGCCAGGGCGAAACAAATCGTCATCAGCTTCTTCATGTTGCTCTCCTTGATATGCCAACCGGTCGACAGGACCTCATGCCCGCCCCAAGGGGCTGGCCGTCCTTTCAGGGGGTCGCCGCGCTAAGCAAGCGTGAATATTAGTGTCCCCAACATCGTGTGGCTGTACAAAATTGCTCATTTCGTCAGATTGTTTTAACAAGCTACGCGGCCAATCGAAGCATTCGNNAGTGGCCAAAATTGGACAGCTTGGAAGGATCTAGTTCTGCCACACTCTGACCATGACAACTAAAACGATTCCGGCATATCTTGAGGACGAGCGCCAAAAAAATAGAGACGCTCAGCTGCGTATCGAAGCGGAAGCCGCGCGCATCCGGCCGTTGCGCCATGGCCACCATCGCAATGCGAAACAGCCCCAGCTGGAATTGCTATCTGTGGTTGAAGCCGCATTCAAAACGAGGAAAACTGCGGCAGCAGCTCGAAAAAAGCCACGCACCGCGCGAAAGACGGCGACGAAAGCCCGCCAGGCAGCCTGACTCCTGAGGCTGCGCTCGCAGGCAGGACAGGGCGGGCGCTGTGGCCTTGCCGATTGCCTTGTCCCTTCCGGACAGGCGGGTGGGTTGAGCCAAGAAGGGTCCCGTCGATCCCTGCATGATCTTTGCGCACAGAACCTGGAGCAGAGCAGTTACGCGACGGGTGGGAACGTGCTGGATCGATTAGCAGCGGAGGCCGGCAAACATGAGGATCTGTGCGTCGAAGACATCGTTGTTCATCATGAGTCTCGTGTTTTTCATGGAAACAGCGACACCTTCGCATGCGCAGGCCATCGAACCAGTCCCGCCAACCCCTATCGACATGAAGAAAGTCGAGCTCGGGGGGACCCCCTGGAATCCACTATGGGACCAGATCATCGAGAAGGCGCTGCCGCCCGAAATGCTTTCTTCCCAGGTCCCTCGGGGCGTGCGTCGATTCTGCCCGCGATTTTACGAGATGGGCACAACAGATAAACGCACATTTTGGGCGTACTTCTTCCAGGCGCTTGCAGGTGCTGAAGCCGGCCTGAATCCGAACACGAGCGTCCGTCACACCGAGCCGGAAGGCGTATTGGCCATGCGCAGCGAAGGATTGTTGCAGCTTTCGTACAAAGACCAGAAGCGTTACGGCTGCGATTTCAATTGGCAAGTGGACCGAGTGCTAAAGGCGAACGATCCGGCCAAAACCATTCTCCAGCCGAAGAACAATCTCGAATGTGGAGTGAAGATTCTGGTCAACCAGACCATCGTCCAGCGCAAGCCCTTGCTGACCCGGTCGGGATACTGGTCGACGTTGCAGCCGGACGGGCCGAGCTACCGCGTATTCGCCAAGCAGATGACAAATCCCCCAGCTGCATGTGGTCTGTCCACCAAGTCGACGATCGACAAGTCGGCTACGACGAAGTCCGTACAGGACGACGCGAACCGGGATGAAACTCCCAAATAATTTGCGCTGACCCTCTACTTCCCGAGTAGTCGGCCATGCCGCGATCAGCTCTCTCAGAAATTGCTTCCGAATTGCGCGTGAGAACGATACCGAGAAGCCCCCG
>PLHQ01000090.1 GCA_003138975.1 Acidobacteriaceae bacterium
GACTGTCCCCCCTATCCCGATTGCTTGCCGCGCCTGATTTAGGTCAGCACATGGGTCAGCACTACGGAAGAAATGAAAACCGCTTTATATGCAGTAAACATGCTGGTGTCACGTTAACAGATTCAAGCACCTACGCTGGTTGTCAACTTCCCAAGCTGGATGTCGCCGGTTCGATCCCGGTCTCCCGCTCCATTTTTTGAATGGTTTCCAGCTTGACACAGTTTTCAGGTCAGAGCGCTGCACTGTGAAAAGACAGCGGGGTTTTGTTAGACCGAAGTCCGGCAGTTGGCTCGGTCACTAGGCACGATGTAAACGTAACCAGCGTCGTCGTTAAATGCCAGCGGCCAGGTTCTGGGTTGTTAGCAAACCGGCACGGTTAACTTAAAATCCGCAGGTCCGAAAGGCATTTGGGAACTCGGTTCCCGCTTCCGGCACCGATTAACCCATTCAGAGGACATCAGTTAAGTTGTCGTGATCAAATGCTCGACAAAAGCAATTGCTTTGATGAAGAATACACGTTGAAAACAAGGCCGTGCCTGCATCCGCGACAAAAGTCTTCGGATCTGGTTAACATTCTCCAACACCTCGTCTAGAATGGGTCACTTAGTAGTGGCCAGGATTTTCTTCCCTATCAAATTCATTTTGCAGGACTTAGTGTGGGGAGCTAATATGAAGAGCCGCATTTCCAGGCGAATGAAACCCAACTTTTTCAGGATTTTTCGTCGCAGGTTGAGCCTTACCCTTGGTTTTTGTTGGATCCTATCGTTGCCGGCGCGCTGCGGCCCAAATGCCGCTGGAAAGTTCAATGCCGGGCAAGGGGAAGGCCTAAAGCCGATTCTTGAATACATTTCCTCGGCGTGGGATACGCTGACGCGCTCTATGAGCGATTGCCAGAGCCTGGTCGATCCTAAGATCAAAGCCGATCCGGTCCTGTACTTGCCGGCGGGCTTTAGTGAACCAGATACGTTGAAGAAGCTGGCCAGTGAGTGCGATGTGAGCGTGGAGCATCTGCCCATCGAGATTCATCGTCTCGGCGAAATCGACACCTCCAAAATACAGCCACCCGGACTGCTCTATCTGGAGAACAAGTATGTAGTGCCAGGGGGACGCTTCAACGAAATGTATGGGTGGGACAGCTACTTCATCGTCCGTGGACTGCTTCGCTCCGGCCGCATCGAGTTGGCTCGTGGCATGGTCGACAACTTCTTTTTCGAAATTGAGAACTATGGGGCCATGCTCAATGCCAACCGGACCTATTATCTGACTCGTTCACAGCCACCTTTTCTGAGTTCGATGTTTGTCGAGGTGTACGATGCGGTTGCAAAATCGGGGCACGCGGATCCTGTTTGGTTGACGAAAGCCTATGCCGACCTGGAAAAGGATTACGAAATGTGGAACCGCGACCCTCACGTTGCGGGTGACACCGGGTTGTCGCGCTACTACGATTTTGGGGAGGGCCCGCCCCCTGAGGCGGTGCAGGATGAAACTGGCTTCTACCGCAAGGTCGCGACCTATTTTTTCTTTCATCCTGTTCAGGCGGATGGGTACATTCTCGAAAGCTTGCCTGGCGTTATGCAGTCAGCCGCGGGCTCCCCTTACACGCTGGAGATCTGCGATGTTTCGCATACGATGGCCCGTGCGGGCTGCGACGAGCGGCACCAATTCAAACTGAGCTCCGACTATTACAAGGGCGACCGCTCGATGCGGGAATCCGGATTCGATGTAAGTTTTCGCTTTGGGCCATTCGGCGCTGCCACCCATCACTACGCGCCGGTATGCCTCAACAGTTTGCTCTACAAAACCGAGAAAGATATGGAGCAGATCAGCCGGTGGTTGGGACGCGGGGCCGATGCCAATAAGTGGAGCAAGCGCGCCGAGAAACGCAAGCAACTCATCACGCGCTACCTGTGGGATGACAAGGCGGGATTCTTTTTCGATTACAACCTCACTACGGGTCAACGATCCTCTTATCGCTACGCGACAACCTTTTATCCACTGTGGGCGGGGCTCGCCACGCCAGGACAGGCATGGGCCGTCGAGAAGAATCTGTTGACTCTCGAGAAGCCTGGCGGATTGTCCATGAGCACCGAAGACACAGGAGCGCAATGGGATTTGCCGTACGGCTGGGGAAACATGGAAATGCTGGCGGTTGAGGGCCTGCGCCATTATGGCTACAACGCGGATGCGGACAGAGTATCGTTTGAATTTCTGTCGATGGTTGCGGAGAACTTCCGCCGCGACGGCTACATCGTCGAGAAATACAACGTGGTGACGCGCTCATCTGAGGCCCATGTGGAACTGGGTTACAAGATGAATGTTGTAGGTTTTGGATGGACCAATGCGGCATTTCTCGAGCTGATGCACGGATTGCCCAAGGAGATGGCAGAGCGATTGGCAGCAGAGCAAAATCGGCCCTTGGAACCGAGTCCATAGTGACCGGAGATTTATGGGTGAGACGCTTGCTGGGTCTGCAATTGCTCGGCGAGCTTCAATTCGCTATCGGCCTCTTCTTTTTTCCCCATATCGCGATAAGCCTGTCCCAGCAAGTGGTGAGTCGTGGGATTGTTCGGGTCCATAATTGCGGCGCGCTGTAAAGAGCGTACAGCCAGTTCAAATTCGCCCTTCTTTTCCAGTACCTTTCCCATAAGGATGTAGGGGCCGGTGGAGGTGGCATCGAGCCAGATGGAGCGTTGCAGAAGGCGCTCGGCATCTTCAAACTCTTGGATACGGGAATAGGCGTCGGCCAATTTGTAATAGGTTTGAGCGTGGCCGGGATTGATAGCCAGTTCTTTCTGAAATTCCGCAATCGCTTCGGGGACGCGCGATTTGTACAGATACAATTCGCCGAGCAGGAAGTGAACGAGAGGAAGTCTTGGATCGAGAGCCACCGCTTTCTGGGCATATTCTTCTGCCACGGGATCGAACTCCTGACGCAGCAGCATTCGCGCGGTGAACATGTAGCTGGCGGCAGAATCAGGCGAAACGTCGAACATTTTTGCGAAAGCCACACGTGCGCGCGGATAATCTTTGGTCTGGATGTAGCAGATGCCCAGTATATACGCGGCATCCACATTCGCCCGCGAATACCAGCCTTGCATTTTCTCCAGGAGCGGAATCGCCTCCGCCGGATGTCCGCCCAGATAATAAGAGAGACCCAGCAACTGCATGGCCTCACCGTTGCGCGGATCCGCAGCCGAGGCTTTCTTTAAATGCTCGATCGCTTTAGGGAAGTCACTTTTCTTGTAGTAGGCCGTGCCCAGTTCCAAGTCGAGGCCGTTCGCCTCCGGATTGCTGGCTTGCAGCGATTGCAAATCAGCAATAGCGTCGTCGAATTTCCCCTCCTGCATCAACTTGCGCGCCGGCGCTAGTTCAGCAGCGGACGGGAGCGACGCGGAGGCCTGAGCGGCTGGGGCGTCCGGCGTTGATTGCTGGGCGAATCCGGTCGCGGAGAAAGTCCAAAGATAGATCGAGAACCATATCGTCCGAACTATCGAAATACGCGGCATCGTTTGTTTCCTGAAACAATCAAGGCAAATTTTCTCAGCAAGGCGGCCAATCGCCCGAATTCCCGGCTGAGAGCTACCTTTGGTTCATCGTGCGTTGCAGTTCTGACAAATTTTCTCTCGCCAGTGCGTTATCAGGATCAATCTGCAAGGCGCGCTCGAAGTGCGATTTTGCCTCAGAGAACTTTCCCATCTCCGCCAAAGCGCTCCCCAAGTTTGCTTCTGCATTGGCGTCGGCGGGGCGCGCCCGCAGAGCCAGAAGAAACTGCTTCGACGCACCCTCAAAATCGTTCTGTGATGCCAGCGCGTTGCCCAGATTGTAGTGCGCATCGAAATAGTCGGGGCGCGCTTTCAACGCCGTTTCCAGGTAAAATGCTGCCTGATCAGGACTGCTTGCCGCTAGCAGCGCCGCGCCCATCGCATTGTTGGCAACCGCGTCGTCGGGACGAAGGCGTAGAGCAGCTTCATATTCCTCCATGGCGCGGTCCAATCGTCCCTTGGCCTGAAGCATGGCTGCGAGATTGTAATGCGCCTCGAAGTCCGCGGGATTCTTTGCCACATTGTGCAGGGCAAGCGCTTCCTGCAGGAGCATTCGTGGATCGCCTTGAGCGGGATCAGAATTTACCGGAAGTACCTGCAGCCATAGATGGCACATCTCGTCGCTGGACCTGTTACCACTCTTTACCCGGGCGGGCGGATGGTTTGGATTCAGGGGATTCTCCTCCGAGTTGTCATACACGTACCGGAGACTCACGGTGGTGCCCTTAGGCAGCATCACGGGTTCGGCATAGCGGTAAACGGCCTGCCAGTTCAGGTTCCAGCGCGGGATATGAATCAGCGTCTTTTTCGTACCATCCGGCAGTGTGACCAAGGCCTGAATATCTTTCCCAAGGTAGTGCGCATGTGGATAGATGGCCAGAAGATCAACGTCGATCGGAAGGATGAAATCATCGGTTACCAAGAAATTTCTTTGGCCAGCAGGGATCTGGAGTTTTGCATCATTTTCAAGCTGCAGCAGCATCGGCAGCTTCGTCGCGGGATGGGAAGCAAAGTAAAGTCCAATGCTCGGCTGAATTACTTCGGTCTTCCCCGACGGCTGCAGGTGTGTGTTGAGAATTAGGTCGGTGCCTTTATCCAGCCGAAGTTCCATTCCTTCCGGCTCGACGTAGGGAACCGTTCCCGGCTTCCAGAAAAGCAAGTGACTGTCAGGGTCGAATACCTGCGATTCCAGCCGGATTTCCATCCCGCCAAATCCAGCCCCGGGCGCGGCTTCTCGACGTCGCGACTCCTCCTCGCGGTCCACCAGAATATTGGCATGGTGCACGTAGCGTTTGTCACCCGGCCGAATTTCGACCGCCTTGACCCAACGCGTTTTCTCGATGGGCAGTCGGAAGATGAAATTCCAGTAGGTGTCTGTGCCCTCTGGCGGAAGGATCAACGGCTTCTGTGCTTTCAGAATCAGATCAGGCATTCCCAGCCGCCAGCCCTCAGTGAACTTCGGTTGTGGCGGCCGGTCTGCGGGATTGCCCTCCGCCGCGCCCTGATCCAGCCACTTCTGGATGAGGTCAATCTGCGAATCTGACAGCCGCATCTCGTCTGCAAACTTCAACTCCTGCGGCGCAGGCAGCCATGGAGGCATATTCCGCGTGCGCGTAACCTCCGCGATCTGCCGGGCATGTTTTTTTACATCCGCGTAAGTCAGAAGCGAGAACGGCGCCGCCTCGCCGGGACGATGGCACGAGGCACAGGAATCAAAGATGATGGGTGCAATGTCGCGATTGAAAGTGACGTTCGGTGCGCCTGCGCTCGCTTGCTCCGCCCGCTGCGGAGCCCTTCCCGGGAACGCCGTTCCTGGGGAGGACGCACCCAGGGTCGTCGCCAAGATCCATGCGGTCCATTCTATGCGCGCATTCACTCCAGGTCCGAAATGTAGCATCCCACTCCCCTGACGGCGTTCTCGGCCACTGGTTTGCCGGCCATCGCCGCCTGGATCGCGTCGCTCAACTCGTGCTTGGTGGGAGCAGGACGCGGACTGCCAAACTCCACATACCAGTTATCGATGCGCCCGTGATAAACCAGCTTCCGTTCACGGTTGAACACCGCCGCCTCCGGCGTAATCTCCACGTGAGCCTTCTTCACTAACACATGCTCCGGATCGCGCAGGGCAGGCAGAACGTATCCATAATCTGCCAGATATTTGCGGATTGTCTGCGGAGACTCACTCTTGTCGGGATACACCAGAAAAAAGCTGGTGTCATGCTGGTAGCGCGCGCTGATCTGCTGAATCACCGGAGCGTAGCGGCTGGAGACCGGACAGTCCTGTCGAAGGAATACCAGCACCACAATCCTGCCTGAGGCTTGGTCAAGAGGGTTCACGGCCTTGCCATTGAGATCGAAAGCCGCTTGTTGCGCTTGGATCGTGAGCGCCGGAAAGAGGCAAGCGAGGAATATACTGACTACCAAACTGCTTACCCACAGTACCAATCGACCTTTCCCCATGCTTTTCTCTGCCGACCTAACTGAAATTCTAGAAGCGCTCGCCGCCAGTGTCCATCGGATTAAAGCAATTTCTTTGGTCCGCGGCGGTATAGCCATTTCTGGAGCACACGTTTCACAATCCACATTTCGTCGGGATTTGGTTGAGATACTTCAACATCTGATTTGCCGTAGCCAGATCGGGATTAAACTCGAGCACGCGAAGCGTTGAAGTGCGAGCCTCGGCGACTTTTCCTTCATTGCAGTAAGCGCGCGCCAGGTTTAGACCGATACTACTCCGCGCCGGTGCGTGCTCGAACGCCTTCTGCCAAAGAGCGATCGCATTTCCTGGGTTCCCGGCTCTCGCTTCGATCACGGCGAGATTGGTAGCCGCATCCACCAGGTCCGGGTCGATCGCCAACGCTTTTTGATAGAGCGCGCGGGCATTTTCGGTTGCGCTGTGCTTCTGTTCGATGTAACCCAGGGCCGAAAGCAGCGCAGGGTCTTCGGGGGACTGCTTCAAGGCTTTCGAAAGCAGACTTCGCGCTTGAGGTTCAGCTACGGTCATCCCGCTCTCGACCAACGATTCCCAGGCCAGCGCAAGGTCGCGTAGGTCGGATTCCGGTTTGCTGGTAGCGGGGAACGGGACCAAGCGCGGCAAGGAAGATTCTCTCGCAGCGTCCTGCAGCAGCCGTGGCTCGAGCTGTGGCCGCCGCAGAATGCGGTGATCGGTCACCTCAGTGTGCGCCACGTCGCTGCTGGCGGAGGCCGGCATGTGGCATGTAAGGCAATCCGGCTGATCCGCATGGTGTTTGGCCGCGAACGGTGAGCCGTGGCAGGCCAGGCACTTGCCTCGGTAATAGGCAACGCGCTCTGCGGAAGTCGGCGATTGGTGCGGGTTATGACAGCTAGTGCAAGACATCGCATCACCCGATTTTTTCTTGCACCGGCTTTGCTCTAACGCTTCCACCTGACTGACGGCCCCCAGACTGGATGCTTGAGAATCGAGCAGCACGAAATATCGGACGTAGTCGGAAAGCTCGTCCCCTGGTCGGAACTCGTAAGCGTGCCGGCCCTTTCGCTCAATAGCGACCTTTCCCTCCAGGTGGCACTGCATACAAACCTCGTCGCGTCGAGCAGGGGAAAGTTTGGCTGGATTAATAATCTCTCCGCCATTGGCATGCGCGGCTCCCGGTCCGTGACAGCGTTCACACGACACCCCGTTGTGTAGGAAAGGCGGGTTGGGATAACGGTTGTCCGTATCCTTCGCAGGAGGCCGCATTCCGCTTACATGGCAGTGCAGACAGCTCGTGAAAGCAGGAAGATTCAGCGGGATCTCTCGCGCGCTCTGGTAGGCGGGGGCCATATCCCACAGTTGCTTGTTCGCATACCAGTTCACCGGAGACTCGAAGAGGAATCCATCGGTCTCAAACAGGTAGCTTCGGCCACGACGTCCCGAGCCGATGTAGTAAAGAAGTTCGCGTTTTCCTCGGACGTCAGGATCTCCCGGCCGATCGAAGCTGAGCCAGGCGTGTCCGCTCTCGCTGTAGATGCGGTAGTGGACGCCGGACTCCTTGTGCGTGAACTCCGCAGGCGTGAGAGCAGCGATGGCAGGGCCACTGGCGCGGGCCATAGCGGTGCGCTGGTAGGACTCGTAAATTCCGAAATGGCACGAAGCGCAAGCTTCGTTGCCGAGATAGCCGTTTCGGTCGACAGTTTTGGAAGGCGTCGGTAGAGCTTGAGTCGTAATTGGATTCTGTGCCATTGAACCCGACCCGAACACCCCTACCAGGAATAGAAATCCCGCCGCTAGCGCGCACTTATCCAACCGTCCCGAAGAGATCACCCGTCGCCTGCCTGCCAATTGCGATCCTTGATTGTACCGACAGAAAAGGGAGCCCCGAAGGACTCCCCTCTGAGGAAACGGCTCACTGCCTGGCTAGAAGATGAGCTTCAGAGCAAATTCGAGCTGGCGCATGCCGGTTGCCGATCCCGGCGATGCGTCGTGCTCAATGTCTGTAATCGTCCCGTTCCCGGAACAATCGATACAGGTTCCACCATTCTGGTTATTGTTGAACCCAAGCACCGGATGATTGAACACATTGAAGGCATCCATGCGGAACTGAAGTCTTAGGCGTTCCACCAGAGAGAAGTTCTTCAAAATGGAGGCATCGGCATAAAATGCCCGTGGTCCGCGGTAACTGAAGACCCCGATGTTACCTAAATTCCCGTTCCCCGGATCTGTAAATGGTCCGGTGAGCGATGTTAGGGGCGTGAAGAATTGCACGAAGGGAGACCCGCTCGCTGGGTGCTGAAGTGACCCCGCCCCTATGGGAAATGACCCTGACCCTTTATCCGGGCGGCAAACTCCCACGTCCTCCTCCCCGCCACACTCGTTTGTGCTGGGCGTCCAGGGCAGCCCGCTGCCCCATGTCGTAGTGCCAGTGATCTGCCAGCCTCCGATTATCAAATCCTCCGCTCGGTGCGAATTGCCGGCAAACATTTTTCCTTTGCCGAATGGCAACTCGTAGACGACGTTGTTTACCCAGACATGGTTTCGGACCTGATCGTCCGGCCCGTAGGCGACGGCTGGGTCATCGGGATAGTAGGAGCTGTCGTACTTGTATGCGTGGGCGAAGGTATAGTGCGAGAGCACCTGCAGGCCGCGCGAGAAGCGCTTTTCCACCTTAACCTGCAGCGCGTCATATTTGCTGCTAGCATCATTGCCCAAGTAGTTGCCCTCGTCAGTAGAGCAGCATTGCAATACACCGGGAACGAGGCGAGGCGCGCCGGGAAAGTTTGCAAGAGTGTTTGTCGGGTCTGGGTAGTCAGGGTAAGTAAAGTTGTTGTAGTAGGGGCGACGATACACCTGAGGTGTCTTAAGCGCAGCCGAACATGTGGGGTCACCGCAATATCCGACCATGGAAGGATTATTAACGTTGTAGGTGGGCCCGTCGCCAGCGAACACATGAGTGCCCTTATTGCCGATGTAAGCTACCTCGATCGTGGTCGTGTTAGTAATCTGGTGCTGAACTGTAGCGTTCCAGGCATCGAGGGTTGGCAGGCGTTGGGTCGTTGGACGGATATGCGGCTGCACGCAAAGCTGGGTGTTTTGTCCGGTGACCGGGTCGAAAACTGGGTTTTGATAGCAGTTCGGGCCAGACACCGGAAGTAATCCATTCGAAGGAATTGCTGGGAAAGTGAAGATTGGAGGTCCCTGTGCCAAGGTAAACGCAGGCACTTCCTGACTTGCACCCTGGGCTAACTGGGCGGCAAGGACGGGTAGAGTCTGGGTGACCGTATGCCCGAAGTTCGATCCGAAAACTCCCATATCGAAGCTACGCCCATAACCCAGTCGGAGGACGGTTTTCGAGTTCACCTGGTATGCAGCTCCCAGGCGTGGAGCAAAGGCATGCCAGGTGTTGTTGATATTGCCGTTCAGTCCGATCCCACCTTCGCCCGCTACGCGGTCCAGACCCTGAACTAGGTTGGCGAATCCGCCCTTGTCCTTCCCATTCACGTATTCGGGGAAATAGACCTCCCAGCGGAGCCCGTAATTCAGAGTCAGCTTGGGAGTCATGCGCCAGGTATCTTGGCCGTAGTAAAACATACGATGTTGACGCTCAGCCGCGTCGAGGCTTGAGCTGACATACCGACTGACTTGGGTAACGTCGCCGAGTAGGAAGGTGGCCCAGTCAAGGCCTCCGACACCTGCGTTCGACGTCGTGCGGTAGTCGAAGGTGTAATCGCCGGTTCTACCAGCATCGCTGGGCACGCGCAGATTCATGGCGTAGCGGAAATCGCCGCCGAACTTGAATTGGTGGTTGCCGCGGATCTTGGTCCAGTTGGTCACCCATTGGAATTGCTGCTCGCTCTCGGTCAGCGGACAATTGCAGCGGCCAACGCCCAAGCCATCGCCCCAACTTACAGTTGGGGCGCCAAAATTCCCACTGTTGGCGGACGAACTCGACGGCGTTTGGTTCAGAAGAAACCCGCCCCACCCCGAGGTGCTCGCCGCCGTGCTTCCGGGAATATTTGCGTTAGGGATGCCGACGGAAGTCATTGGAGTCGCCCCAACATCGGGTTTCGACGCAACCGGGTTGTATTTGAAATATCCGAAGCGGAAATCCGCCAGCAAGGTTGAGCTGAACGTCTTGGTGACTCCGGAGGCCAAGCTGTAGTTGTGTGTGATCGAACTCCCCGACAAACCGCCCGGACCAAACCCCACGCCCTCGAGCGCGCCGTAGGAGCCGCTGCCCGCCACGTTGAAGTAGTCCAGGCTGAACCGGCCAAAAACTTGGACGGTAGGTGCTGCGGCGAAATCAATGCGCGTGTCGAAACTATTCTGCTTGAAGGACCCAGACCCCGACGCAACAAAATTGTTGGAGACCTGTGAGTTGGTAGGGGCAGGAAAGAGTGCGAGGATGTTCGCGGCCTGCGGAGAAATGTCTGTAATGGGTATTTGATTGTTGGCGTATGCAACGCGATTTGAGCCACCGTCCCCTGGCACCGGCTTGAAGACCTGTCCGCCCAAGATGCTTCCGCTGCCGCCTTGCTCGACACCGAGATACTGGCTTAAATCGCAGACACCGGTGGAAGTCGCCGGATTGCAGGTCTTTTCGACTTCGGCGGTTGGGACGGTGAGAAGGTTCGTTGTTCCATTCGTTTCTCGCGTGGCCTGATAGTCGCCAAAGAAGAATAGCTTGTTCTTGATGATCGGGCCGCCAATGGTGCCGCCGAACTGCTGCCATCGATCAGACGGGATGAACTTCCCGGTAATTGGGTTCGGAGCGTACTGCGTGAAGGGATCGCGGGCCGCAGTGGCATCAGTGCGCCGAAACCAGAAACCCTCGCCGTGAAAGTCATTGCTGCCCGATTTCGTCTGGACAGTAACCACGCCACCCAGAGCTTTGCCGAATTCAGCGTCGTAATTCTGGAGGTCGATTTTCGTTTCCTGAATTGCATCCAGGTTCGGGTTCACCACAATGATTCCTAAGATCGGGTCCTGATTGTCCGTGCCATCAAGTTCGAATGCGGTGCCGCTGAAATGCTGACCATTGACAAAGATTTGCTGGCTACCCTGGGGATTCTCAGTCGCGGCATGGCTCCAGCCCACCATCTTCTGCGTCCCTGGCGACAGGAGCTCGAACGACGTAAAGTTGCGGTTCATGATCGGCAAATCTTCCACGTACTTCTCATTGAACTCGATCGATACGTCGGCACGGTCGGTCTTGAGCTGCTCCGCTTCAGCCGTGACCTCCACGTGCTCAGTGGCCGAGCCCACTTGAAATTGGCCGTCGATACGCGTTGCGGTGTCGGCCGATACGGCGATGTCCTTGAACTCAATCACCTTGAAGCCTGGGCCCTCTATGCGAACGGTATAGGAATCAGGGATGAGATGGGTCACGTTATAATTGCCGCTCTCATTGGTCGTGGCCTGATCAGTCGTGCCTTTCCCCTGATCAACCACCGTGACCTTTGCATTAGCAACGTTTGCGCCCGAGGGATCTGTCACCGTACCAGCGATGCTGCCGAAAACCGCTTGGCCGGATGCCTTCGGTGCCCACATGGCACAAAAAAGCGCGAATGCTGCTACAGCCGCAAGAGCTGAGCTCTTCATACTTCCTCCTCGGATTTTCCCAGTGTTGCCCCAGAGAACGCGGAAACTTACTTGTACGTTTAGCGTGCAAGTCCTAGTACAAAAGCACTACCGAATTAAGTTACACTAGGTTTCATGCCGTTACAGGGTGTAAGCTACTGACACTCTGCTAGATACCTAAGCCCGTTACCCACTTTGTCACATGGCTTTAACCCACAGCTACGACGCTGGACGAGAGCAATGCTTCCAACAAGTAGATAAACTTACTAATAGTCATAGCCTGCGCGGCTCTGAATCTCTCTGCAAGTTGCTCCGGTATCTCGCGGAACGCTCTCTCGATCATCCCGGCGTGGCGCTCAAGGAGTACCAGATCGCCGTTGAAGTGCTGGGTCGGTCTGGCGGCTTCGATCCCCAAAGCGACTCGGCAGTGCGGGTGCAGGCAGGACGCCTGCGCGTGAAACTGGAGGAGTATTACGCGCACGAGGGGCCGGACGATTCCGTTGTGGTCGAATTGCCCAAGGGATCCTATGCCCTCACGTTTCACGTGCGCACCCCATCCTCCAGCTTGAGGGAGCCCCCTTGGAGGATTGGGAAAGGTGATCGGAGGAACGCCACGCGTCCTTGGATCCCGCGTCCATCGAACCGGGGATGGGTGATCGCGGTTGTAGTGCTCTCGGTCTTGCTGGCGTGCGCCTTGCTACTGGCGGGTCGTGGGCAGGTTCGAACTCGTGCGAAAGAACCCGTTCCGGCCGTATACCGGTTGTTCTGGAACCGCTTCGTCAACGGCTCACAGCAACCGTGGGTGATCTTTAGCAATGGAAGCTTTGTGGGTAGGCCGGAGACCGGCATGCGGTATTTCAACCCGTCGGCTGATTCGGGATCACTCATCCTGGATCATTACACTGGTGTTGGCGAAGTGCTGGCGGTCCATCAACTAGATCGTGTTTTCGTTCTCCTCAATCAGCAGCTCAGGGTGAAACGTGGCAGTCTGGTCTCTTTAGACGACGCCAAGAACAACGATCTCATTTTCGTCGGTTCCCCGGCCGAGAATCTTACCCTCTTGGATATCCCTGGGACTCAGGAGTTCGTTTTTCAGCGTGTCGACTCCGGTCCCCGCAAGGGTGACTTAGGAGTTCTCAACACCCACCCACAGCCCGGCGAACCACAGATCTTTCTGGGAAGTCCCGCCAGCCGGCCGACAACCGAGGACTACGCGGTGATTGCAATAGTTCCGGGCATAGATCCTGCGCGGTCTGTCCTGATTCTTGCCGGAACCACCACCTTCGGCACGCAGGCGGCGGCGGAATACGTATGCCGGCAGGATTCGCTGGCAGAGTTATTGCGGCGCTTGGGAGTCTCCAAGGCGGCGGACCTGAAGCCGTTTGAGGCGCTGTTGCGAGTAAAGGTGACGCACGGAGTTCCCGTGATGACTGATCTGGTGGCCGTACGCGAGCGGCGCGACTAAGATATTCTGCCGCAGAGCGGTTGCCACCCAGCAATCGGCGATGCTCAATTAGGGAGCAGACGATACGGGTGGAGTGAGATGAGGATCCAGCTCGGCGGCTTTCCGATATTCCCCTTCTGCCTCTTCCTTTAAGCCTTTTTGACTAAGGGCCAAGCCGAGCTCGTAATGCGCAACTGCGTAGGAGGGCATGACGCGAATCGCGGTGCGGAACTGGGAAATCGCGCCATCGAGGTCGCCGGCGTTCAGCAGTCGCCGTCCGGAGTTGGTGGCGAAGGTGGCGGCCTGCAGATCGGTTTTTGCCTGGGTCATTTCGGCGCCGGCTTTGCTTTCGACCGCGGCCCCGGCCGTATCGCCCAGTTGTCGCAGAACACCAGCCAGAGTGATGTGAGCGCCCGCAAAATCCGGATCGAGCCGAATCGCCTGGCGCAGCGCCTCGGCCGCCTCAGGCAGCTTATTCATCTGTTTCAGGACGGTGCCGAGCGTGTAGTAGGCCTCGGCGTAGGTCGGCTGAATCTGAATCGCCTCCCGTAATTGTTCCGCCGCACCGGGAAAATCTCCCGATTGCCACAGGGTGACTCCCAGGCTGTAGTGCGCGTCCGCCAACTGGGGGTCGAACCGGATTGCTTCCTTCCATTCGGCGATGGCGCCGGGCAAGTCATCTTTGAGCTTGAGCGCCAAGGCCAGGTCGTGATGCAGGCTGGCTCTTGCCGGTTCGAGCTTGAGGGCGACGCGGAACTGCGCCGCAGCGGCGTCGAAATCCGTCTTCTGCAAATAGGCCGTTCCCAGATTGCCTTGGAATCCGGCGTCGTCGGGCCGAAGCTTAATGGCTTCTTGAAATTCCTTGATGGCAGCATCGGCTTCCCCGCGTTGCACCAGGGACAAAGCTAAATTGTTGTGAGCCTCTGGGTCCGATGGTGTGAGTTCCACGACCTTGGTGAACGCAGCTATGGCGCGGTCGGGATCGCCGCGCCGCTGGAGCAGAAGACCGAAGCTGGTTTGCAAGGGTGCGAAATCCGGCTTCAGCTTGACCGCTTGTTCGAAGGACCGCAGAGCTTCCTCAGGATTAGCCTCTGCCTCGAGTATCCTGCCCCGGTAATACCAAGCCCACGCGTCTTTAGGATCGAGCTTGACTGCATGGTCCAGTTCTATTTGCGCTTTTTGTTGCTCGCCTTCGCTGGAAAGCGTGACGCCGAGATGAAAATAAGCCGGCTGGTAATCAGGATTTATCTTTACCGCGCCTCGAAATTCCTTTTCTGCCTCTTCGAATCGCGACTGCTGAGCCAACAGGGAGCCGAGTTCGTCGTGCAACTCAGCCTGCTGCGGCGCCAGGCGCGTTGCCTCCTTGAACTCTGCGATCGCATCGTCCGTCTTTTGTTGCAAACTGAGTGCGCGCCCGAGTGCTTGACGCGCCTGCCATTGTTGCGGTGCTAGATCAACCGCCGAGCGGTACTGGCTAATTGCCTCGTCCAGCAGTCCCTTGGCTTGCAGAGCCTGGGCGAGGTAGGCGTGAGCAATAGCCAGTTTCGGACGCAGCCGCACGAGCGTCCGGAAATGGATGATCGCAGCATCGAGTTCCCCTTGCTCGAGCAAAACCTGACCGAGCATGTTCTGAGCGTCAGCACTCTGCGGATTGAGTCGTACTGCCTTTTCAAAGGCGGTCCGTGCCGCTGACAAGTCTCCCTTCTGCATCGCGATACGGCCGGTCTGAAACGTCGTGGAACTGCCGCTGTTCGCAGGGGTCTGCGCTGGTGCCGCTGTCGCCATCGGGCAGATAAGGGCGATGGCGATAAAACCGAAAGAAAATCGAGAAAGATGCATCGTAGTTGGGAAGCACGTGAAACCAAGGACCCGGAAACCGCGCCTATGGTTTTGACTTTGAATTCTTCGGGAACTGCATCGTCCGGCTAATTCCTTCGCCTTCCTTCACGAAGATTAACTGGTTCGCCTTCACATCCTTCAACGTATCCACGAGGCCGCTGGGCCAGCGGATTTCGAGAAGGTCGGCTTTCTCGGCCCTGCCCAAGCCAAAATGAATGCGGAAGTCGTTCTGCGAGAGATAGCTCCCACCGCTGCGCACTTCGTCAATCTGTTGATGAGCTTTCGCTTCGCCTGCAGGACGCGTGATGCAAATCAGCCGCGCTCCAATGCCGCTACGATTCGACTTAGTCCCGATGGTGCGAATCTTGATCCAGTTATTATCCAGCTTGGAATCGCAACGCAAGAGCTGCGGATAGTCGTTGACCGTATTAACGACCGCGTCGATGTCGCCATCGTTATCGAAGTCACCGAAAGCGCAACCTCGACACGGCGCGGGGTCGGAAATACCCGGTCCAGCCTGCAACGAAACATCGGCGAAATGTCCATTATGCAAGTTGCGGTAGAGCAACTTGCGCTGCGGATAACCTGCCTCGGTTTTTAGTTGCTCGACTTCGGGATAGACGTGGCCGTTGCAGATCAGAATATCGGGCCAGCCGTCGTTGTCAAAGTCGAAGAAGCCGCAACCCCAGCCCAGAAATTGCGTGTGCGCCCCTAAGCCGGCAGTGAACGTGGCGTCTTCGAAGTTGCCACCACCCTGGTTGTGGTAAAGAGAAGGCGTGTCGCCGGCGAAGTTGGTCTTGAGCAGATCGAGGTTGCCATCGAGATCGTAGTCGGCCGCGGAAACGCCCATGCCGGCTTGCGGCTTACCGTCTGGGCTCAAGGCACAGCCTGCTTCGATGGCGATGTCTTCGAAGGTCCCGTTCTTTTTATTGTGATAGAGCGCGCTCGCGGTCGAATCGTTGGCCACGTAGACATCAGGCCAGCCGTCATTATCAAAATCGGCGGTGAGCACGCCCAAGCCGTAGGTGCCGCTGGCGCGAAAAATTCCCGCAGCTTCGGAAACGTCGGTAAAGGTGCCGTCGCCGTTGTTGTGGTAAAGGATGTTTTTTCCACCCTGCAAACCAGGCGGTCCGCATGCGACCAGCACTCCTTTGTAAAGACACGGCCCTGACTCTGGCACGGGCGCAGTGGCCAGGTCCATGTCAATGTAGTTGGCAACGAAGAGGTCGAGGCGTCCGTCGCGATCATAATCGACAAACGAGCAGCCGGTGTTCCAGCGCGTGCCTTTGCCCGCTACGCCCGCCTTCTGGCTCACGTCGATAAAGGTCCCATCTCCGTTGTTGTGATACAGAACATTCTTCCCGTAGTACGTTACGAAAAGATCGTCCCAGCCATCGTTGTCGTAGTCTCCGACGCAAACCCCTTGTCCCCAACCGGAGTGGGCGAGCCCAGCCTTGGCAGTTACGTCGGTAAAAGTGCCGTCCCGATTGTTGCGAAAAAGATGCGAGACGGGTTCGCTGCCGGCCGGAAATCCTTCCAGCCGCCAACCATTCACCAGGAAAATATCGAGCCAGCCGTCGTTGTCGTAGTCATAAAACGCGACGCCGCAACCGGTGGTCTCGAGCAGATATTTGTTCCTGTGCTCGCCGCCGAAAAGCGTCTTCACGTTGAGACCCGATTCGCGGGCGACATTCAGAAAACTGACGCCCAGCTCGCTGTCTCCGAGAGAATCTTTATTGGCACCGTTCTTCTCGTCGGATGTGGTTCCGGCTGGCAGCCAGCTGGGACGCACGAGCCCTAAGATGCTTTCAAGCGACAGGACCAGGCCCGATCGGCTGAGAGATTTCAGAAATACACGGCGTGAAGAAGACAAGGAGGTCGGTACCTTCGCAACTCGGATCGTGCTAGAATTCGCCCCTAATTCTTATATCCAGTGAACTCTTACTTTGCAAGCTCCGGAAGACCGCAGGGCCAGACTGGCAGCGCACAGCCCTCACGTCAAACTGCATTGCGAATTCCTTCAGACCGCCTTACTGATCGTCTTAAAGTCCGAGCTTTTCTTTTGATTGCGTGGACAGTCCTGCTGGTTCAGTTCGCGAGCGCGCAAGCGCCCGAAGTAGAGCTGTCGCGACCCGTTCGCACCTGGGAGTTTCTGCCCGTGGTCGGCATGGGCGCCGGCTTGTTCGGCAATGAATCGGGACGTCTCGAAGCATGGGTTTATCCGTTGAAATTGCTTCGAGATTTTCATCTGACTTTTCATGTATCGAACCGTGCTCTCTTCGCAGAAAACCTTGCCCGAACGCTGACCGTCACTCCATCGTCCGCGACATTGGTCTATAGCGGGGATTCATTTCGCGTCCGCGAGACGCTGTTTGTTCCCGTGCACGAGGCGGGGGCGGTGATTCTCTTCGATGTTGAAACCTCACAGCCTCTGGAAATCGAAGCGGGGTTTGTGGGTGATTTTGCACTGGAATGGCCAGCCGGGCTCGGCGGAACATACCAAGAGTGGGACGCGGGCCGTCATGCGATCGTATTCGGCGAAGAAACGAAAAAGTTTGCGGCATTGGTGGGCTCTCCTACGGCCAACCAGCCCCACGTTGCATACGAGACCAACTATTCGTCCTCCAATGAAACCTCTTTTCGTTTGGGCGCCACGCAAAAGGGCCAGGGAACAAAGGTGCTGGTGATTGCGGCTTCCGTTGCGGGCCTCGACGAAGCGCAGCAAACCTATGATCATCTGGCAGCATCGTATCCTGATTTGCTTCGCGATTCGGCCGAGTATTACAAGAGCTACCTTGCGCGCACCGTGAGTCTCGATCTTCCCGATGCGGCCTTGCAGCAGGCCTACGATTGGTCGCGCATCAGTATGATCCAAGGCCTCGTGACTAACCCCTATCTGGGCACGGGGCTGGTTGCGGGGTACCGAACCTCGGGCCGGAGCCAGCGTCCAGGATTCGCTTGGTTCTTCGGCCGCGACTCGCTGTGGACCTCGTTCGCTCTCAACGCAGCAGGAGACTTCGCAACCACTCGCACGGTAATCGAGTTCATCAGCAAGTATCAGCGCGAGGATGGCAAGATTCCACATGAGATTGCGCAAGGCGCCAGTTTTGTTTCCTGGTTCAAAGAGTTTCCCTATCCCTATGCCTCGGCAGACGCGACGCCACTGTTCATCATTGCGACGAATGACTATGTGACGCAGAGCGGTGATGTCGCATTTGCCCGCGAAACCTGGGACCGCGTTTGGAAGGCTTATCAGTTTCTGCGATCCACCTACGATGAACAGGGATTTCCACGAAACGCCGCCGTGGGACACGGCTGGGTGGAAGGCGGTCCCCTGCTTCCAGTAATGACAGAGTACTACCAGAGCGCGCTTGGCACTGAGGCTCTGAGAGCGCTTTCTCATCTGGCAGGCTTAGTCGGAAAAGATGACATAAAGAAAGACCTGGCAGAGGAATTTCACAGCAGGCAGTTGGCGCTCGATCAAGCTTTTTGGTCCCCGAAAAAGTACATTTACGCATTTGCGTTGGATAAGAACAACCAGCGAGTGGATGAACCGAGTGTACTAACTACGGTACCCATGTGGTTCGATTTGCCCGATGCGGCTCATGTGGAAGAAATGATCACACGGCTGGCCGACTCCGACCACGAGACGGACTGGGGAATGCGTATCATCTCCTCTCACTCGGCGCTGTACGATGCTTCCGGATATCACTACGGATCGGTGTGGCCACTGTTCACCGGGTGGGCATCGGTGGGCGAATACCGGTATCATCGCGCACTGCCTGCATATTCGAATCTTCGCGCGAATGCTCTGCTGACGATGGATGGATCGCTCGGGCACGTCACTGAAGTTTTGTCGGGCGACTACTACCAGTCGCTTTCCACGAGCTCGCCCCATCAGATCTGGTCGGCGTCCATGGTCGTGAGTCCGATATTGCGAGGGCTATTCGGACTCCGAACGGACACAGTGAATCACAGGATTACGCTAGCCCCTCATGTGCCCGCGGACTGGACATCGTTTGCTATGCACAATGTTCATCTGGGCCCGGTGCGCGTTGATTTTCAGTATCGCAAGACTGCCGACAGCATTGCTCTTGATGTTACACGAACGGGCGTGGGGGATTGCTGGATCGAGTTCTCGCCCGCCTTCAGCCTGCGCGCGCGAATTGTCTCCGTGGAAATGAATGGCAAGCCGCTGCCATTCGAAGTACAGCCGAACGATGAGGATCAGCATGTATCAGTGCGGTTTCCCGTCTTTGGCGGTCCGAGTAACATGGTCATACGCATGAAAGATGACTTTGGACTAGCATTGGCAAATGAACTTCCTCCGCTAGGAAGCACGAGTCGTGGCTTGCGCGTGATTTCGGAAAAGTGGAACTCAGCCCGCAATGTGTTGACTGTTGAAGTCTCGGGCTTGCCGGGCAGGGCGTACGAGCTTCGAGTTTGGAATCCGGCGCAGATCAGCTCGGTGGAAAACGCAGAACTTACCAAGCAAGCCACAATTCATATCGGGATGCCGAACGCGCCAGGAGAAGATTACGTGCACCGTATTCTAGTCATCCGGTTTGGCAAGTCCTAGAGATTTTGGGGATAGGAAGAAAAGACTCACTCTCGTCGAGCGGTCAATTTCCCCGCTTACGAGCTTGCGGCATCACTACGTTGGATGGAGCTCTAATATGAAGAAAACCCTGAGATGGGTTGCAGTACTGTGGGTTCTTTCCTGTCTTTCATGGCTGGCTGCTTTCGCGCAGACGTCCTCTCATGCTGCGGATGGGGAAAGCCATCCATGGTGGCAGCACGCGGTCTTTTACGAGATTTATCCGCGCAGCTTCGCCGACAGCAATAATGACGGCGTTGGCGATCTGAAGGGGATCGCGTCGAAGCTGGATTACTTGAAAGACCTCGGCGTGGATGCAATCTGGATCTCGCCCTGCTTCCCTTCGCCGCAGGTGGATTTTGGCTACGACGTTTCCGATTACGAAAATATCGATCCCATGTACGGGACGCTGGCAGACTTTGATTTCTTGGCCAGTGAGGCCAAGAAGCGGGACATCCACATCATCCTCGACTTCGTCGTGAATCACACTTCGGATCAGCACAAGTGGTTTCTCGACTCAAAGTCGTCGCGAATATCGCCCTATCGTGATTGGTATATCTGGCGGGATGGCAAGGGACCGGGACAGCCTCCCAACAATTGGGTCTCGACGTTTGGGGGATCGGCGTGGAAATTTGATTCCACTACCGATCAGTACTACTACCACTTTTTCTATCCCGAGCAGCCGGATTTGAACTGGCGAAACCCAGCCGTGAAGGGCGCCATGTTCGATGTGACGCGCTGGTGGTACAAGCGTGGCGTGTCGGGTTTTCGGTTGGACGCCGTGGACACGCTGTTCGAAGACCCGAACCTGCAAGACAATCCAATCAACCATCCTGGCAAGAATGCTTTCGGAGATCCGTTTGAGCAGAACAAATACAACACCAAGCTGCCCGAGGTCCACGATATTTTGCGCGGATTGCGCCAAGTGGCGAATGAATATGATGCGGTATTGATCGGAGAGACCTGGACAGCGGATGTAGCCGAACTCAACCAGTACTACGGCAAGGGCAATAACGAACTGCAGTTGCCCATGGATTTTCTTTTCACCATGGTCAATAAGCTGTCGCCCGCGGAGTTCCGCAAGCAGATCGCCGCAGTGGACGCCGCTTCCGGCTGGCCGACGTTTGTGATCAGCAATCACGACATCGTTCGCTCCTATGATCGGTATGGCGACGGCAAACACAACGACCAGATCGCAAAGCTGATGGCCGCGCTCTACCTTACCTTGCGCGGGACTCCAATCATCTATTACGGCGAAGAGATCGGAATGAAAACTACTCCGCCGACACGCCAGGAAGATGTGAAGGATCCCATCGGTCGCAAGGGATGGCCAAAGGAAAAGGGACGGGACGGCGAGCGCACTCCCATGCAATGGGATAGCAGCGAGAATGCCGGCTTCTCGCAAGGTACTCCGTGGCTGCCAGTTCCTCCGACCTACAAGACGCATAACGTGGCTGATGAGTCCAAAGATCCAGATTCCGTACTTGAGTTTTATAGGAAAGTGCTCAACATGCGGCACACCAATGAGGCTCTGCTCGATGGAAGCTATAAGGCGATAAACGAAAGTGATGCGAACGTGCTTTCGTACTTGCGGGTCTATAGGGGCCAGGCGGTAGTCGTGTCGCTGAATATGTCGGGCATGCCCCAGACGGCGGATCTCGACCTGAAGGCCAACGGTTTCAAATCTGCCAGGAGCCTGCTGGCAACGGGGAAATCAGAGGTTCGGGGAGAAGAAGTTTCGCTCGAGCCCTACGGAGTGTTTATCGGTGAGCTGACCAAGTAACGGTATATACCAAAATAAAGTTAGGTCGTGCTGATCCCGATGTAGCGGGACAAATCGGGTAGCGCGCCGAGCATGACATATCCAGCGAACGCAGTAGGTTCGTGGGAACTATGCCTTGAAAATGCCGCCCTGAAGAGGCGGAACGGAACTTACGCTAGCGGAGAACGCTGCTTCTCCATTTCACGCTGAACCAAGGCAGGCCAGATTCTAGAGACAACACTCAACTCAACCTTTATTCTCTCATCTGATTATTGAACTGCTCTGCTGTCCCCACAAAAAACTCCTCGTACTTTCTTTTGCCTCGGGCCCCAGACTCCTCGCCGTTTATCCTGCCCCAAATGAGTTCATCCGGTCCCGAAGCTGGGATTACGCGCTCACTTTGAGCAGAATAGTAATAGTAGTGATCCTTGGCCCACCCGTACTGCTCAGCCGACGAGGTTTGCAGTACCCCATCGGCGGGGATCCTAAGAACGTACTCGCCGCCTTCCATCGGTAAAGGCGCAGCACCCTGCACCTCGAACTCGACTCGTACCCAACCTGTATATCCTTCAGGAATTAGAAACCGAGATGAGCGCAGACTGTTATTCCGCGCGCCGAGTCCCAACCAGAGTCCAACGGAAATCAACAGTGCGAGGCCAAGGGAGCCTACGATGATTCTCGTGGGCCGGCTCGCGGCGGTTGGAAAAATCCAACTTGGCGCGGCGCCTTCTGTTTGCCGGAAGCTGACAATTGCAGAGTACACGGTGGCGAGGGTAAGAAGAGCGATAGCTAGGTAGGGCAGTATCATCTGCTCTGAGAGTATGGGCTCGCATGCGAAACGAGGCTGGCAGAAAGAACACTATGGTTGTTGACTTTGGTCCGGACAAGTTTCGCGATTGCGGGACCGTAGAAAGACCAGATCAGAAGGGAAGCGACCAACGCGACCCTGGCCGCAACATAGGGCCTGAAAAGGCTGATGAACGCGGCAATCATGAGGCACAACGATCCCAGCAAAGATACGAACTCCAATGGATTAAAAGGAACTCCATACAACGTCATCGCTAGTAGAGTGTAGACATTGAATCCAGTGATCATAGCCGCGACGAAATAGAGGCAAAAGGGAAGCATGCTGAGAATGATACAGGGAACAGTTTCCTGCGCAGGTCACTAGCTGGTTCGCTCCGGCCCTCCTTTTCCCGACCGGCGCCTAGGGCTGCACCCCAATCTCAAAGTTCAGGGTTGAGAGAGACAGCCGATACTGGTACTGAGCGTTCACATAGCCGATGGCGGCATCGGTCTGCTGCAACTGTGCCTGACTGAGTTCGACGATTGAGCCCAAGCTAAGCTGATAACGGCCCTGGGCGAGAGTCAATCCCAAGTCGGCTTCCTTGGCGAGTTCCTCTTCCACGCCGACGCGCTGAAATGCCGTATTCGTCGATAGCCACGCCGTGCGAACATCGCGCACCACCTGGTCGCGCAGATCCCGGGTGTTCTCGGCCGCAGCTTTTGCCCGGTAATTTGCTTCCGAAGCTTCCGCAGTGAAAAGGAAGCCATTAAAGATTGGAACGTTCATATTGACGCCGATGGCACCGTACCAGCTGGAAATGAAGTAATTGGAAAAGCAGCCGCCAAAGCAGTCGGGACGCACCGGAGTCACTCCCGCTATACCAAGAGCGCTGATGGTAGGCAAGAGCTGTTCGCGCTGAGCGCGACGGAACTTTTCCGCCGCCTGTTGACCATAGGTGAGTGCTTGCAGATCGGGACGTTGCTGCATGGCGGTATTGATGAGCACGTCCACATCCGGAGGCGGTGGCGGAAGTTGCGTGTCCTCTTCGGTCAATTCGTAGGTGATCTGCTTGTCGAAGCCAAGGATCGCCGTGAGCGCGGCGATTGTCGAATTTACATTATTCTCTGCATCGAGTTGCAGCAGCTTGGCTTGGGAAAGATTCACCTGGGCAAAGGCCAGATCCAGGCTTGATTTCAGCTTGTTCTTCGTCAGTTCGTCGATTTGATGCTCTACTGACCCTCGTGTCGTCACAGTTTGTTGCGCAACCTTGAGCAGAGCCTGGGCCTGCAGGGCGTTGTAAAAAGCCTGGTCGGTGGCGAGAACGATATCTTCGGTGGTGGCCAGCGCATTGGCGTTTTGCGCCTTTTCCTGGAGCTTTGCAGAGGACATCAGGTTAACGGTACGCCCAAAGTCGGTGATGAGCTGGACGAGCGTGACTCCGCCGCCTGCATGCTCAAGCAAACGCGGTGCATTGAGGGACCCCGCGCCGATGCGGCTGCCTTCATTGGCGTCGACTGCGGTGACGGCGCCATTAAAAGTGGGAAGTTCCGCCGCTCTGGTCTCGCGATAGATCTGATGTTGCGCCAGCGCAAGCAGACGCCCCACACTGATGCGAGGATTGTTCTTGAGGGCCAACTGCTCTGCCTGGGTGCGGGTTAAACGCATAACGCCGCCTGGCGTCGCCGCGGCTGGCGACACCTGAGGATCAACGGAGGAACGCCCCTGCAACCCAGCCCCGTGAGGAAAGGTGGCGACCAGTGTGGCCTCCGGAGCCAGTACACGCGGCAGCGGGTTTTGCGGCTGCGGGGCGGAAGGTAAGTTTTCGACTGACCCGGACTTGTCGGGGGTTTGTGCGAAGCCAGACTGGGTCAGAACCGCCCACACAATCGACAGTAATGTACAAAGTAGGAAAGTATTAGCCCTCGTCATCGGGTTGCCTCTCACTTCATGAGGTGCCGCGTGGGTCGCTGAGCGCTTCCAGGAAGCGGGGTGTTTCTGTTTCATTGCGCCGGCTCCGGCGTCGAGTTCGCCGCGTTCTGCGCTCCGCGTTTGCCATAAACCAACAGATAAGCGGCTGGCACGATGAAGATTGTTAATACCACTGAAGAGGTCAAACCTCCGATGATGGCCTTGGCCATTGGGGCGTATTGTTCCGCGCCAGTCCCCATTTTCAGCGCCATCGGAATCATCCCGATAATCGTCGCCAGAGAGGTCATCAAAATGGGCCGCAGGCGCACGCGGCACGCGGTGATGACCGCATCCGCCGGCGACAGACCTTGCTTTTCCAGATTGTGAGCAAAATCAACGATGAGAATGCTGTTCGAGTCCGCGATACCGACCAGCATCAGAACCCCCATCAGCGACATAACGTTCAATGTGCTATGGGTGAGCGGCAGAATGATCAGCACGCCGATGAACCCCATAGGAATTGCCAGCATAATCAGGAAAGGATCGATGAATGACTTGAACTGCGCGGTCAGGATCAGGAACAGCAAGAGAAAAGAAATCAGGAACCCGAAGGCAAAGCTCTTAAAGGAGGCCTCCATGCCCTGGACCATCCCGCGCAGATTCACGCGCACGTTGGAAGGAATCTTCTCCTTCGCGAGAATATCGCGAATCGAACTGGTCACGCGTCCCAGGTCCTCCCCGTTGGGGGTGACGAAGATATCAACGGCACGCTGAATCTGATAGTGGTCCACTTCCGTCGGCGTCAGGACCTGTTTCACGTCGACAACATTCTTGAGAACCGTAGTCGGCCTACTTCGTCCAGCACACGCCCACGAAGAGCGGCCGCTTCCGGGCTGCGGCGGGGGCGGACCGGCGGGGCCGCAGCTCATTTCCGCTCCGTTGCCAGGGTCGCGCAGTGGAATCTGTCCCAGGTCGGCCATGTTGTGAATGGCGGCGCTGCCATGCTCGAAGTACTGCACCGTGAGGTAATAGTCGTTGCCGCTACTGCGATCGACCCAATAGTTGGGGGCGATCATGTAGTTGGAATTGAGCGCGGTGATCACATTATCCACCACGTCTTTTTGCGTCAGGCCCAACTCGCCCGCGTGTACGCGATTCACGTCGAGCCGGAGAGCCGGATAGTTCATATCTTGCGGAATGAAGACTTGACCGACGCCATGCACCTCACGAAAGCGAGTAGCTAGGTTTTGCGCGATGCCATAGATCTGGTCCAGATCAGGGCTGCTGACCTGCACGTCAATGGGAGCCGGAGCACCCGAATTCAAAATGGCGTCGACCATCGAACCACTGGAAAAGAATGTGCGAATATCGGGAAACTGGCTTGCCATTGCCTTCTGCACCCGGTCCATATACTCAAAACTGCTGAGCCGGTGCGGTTCGTTTAGCGCCACTTGGACGGTTGCGGTGTAGGGACCAGAATTAGTGGTGTAAAGCGAGGAAAAGTCCGGGACTACCCCAATGTTGGAGACGATCCGCTTGAAATCCTTTGGTTCTACCTCATGCCGGATCAAATCCTCCACCTTCGCGACGTATTCGTTCGCTATCTCAATGCGCGTACCGGTGGGGACCTTAACGTTGATCGTAAACTGCCCGGCGTCCGTCTTGGGAAAAAACGCCAGCCCAAGCAGCGGATAAATCGCCAAGCTTGCCAGGAACGCGCCGCTCAAAATTGCAACTGTAAGCCCGGGACGCGCCACCGCCCGCCTCACCCAGTGTTCGTAATAATCTAGGACCTTGTTAAACATCCGGTTGAAGCGGGCATTGAAGCGCTCCATCCAGGAGTGACCGGTTGCGGATGTGGGTTCAATATCATACTCATTTTCCTTGCCGGCATGCCTTTCGCCGTGCGGAACCGCCTTCAGGTAGCGCGAGCAGAACAAAGGAATCACCGTCATCGCCACCACAAACGAAGCCAGCAGCGACAAACAAAAAGCCAGAGCCAATGCCGAAAAGAGAAACTTGGCGACGCCATAGAGAAAAACGACGGGAAAGAAATCGACCACATCCACCAGGGTTGCGGCCAACACTGCCAGGTTTACTTCCGCCCCGCCGACTTCGGCGGCCACCATGGGGACGGCTCCCATTTCCAAATGCCGGTAGATGTTCTCGAGTGAAATCACTGAATTGTCGATCACGCGCGAGAAAGCTAGCGCCATTCCGCCCAGGATCATCGTGTTCACCGTCCCACCCATCAGAGCCAGCACCACGAGTGCGGCCAGCGCCGACAACGGAATCGAAAGCAGCACGGCCGAAGTGGCGCGAAAGCTGCCCAGGAAGATCAGGATCATCAGGCTGGTGAGAATCAGGCCCAGAAAGCCCTCGTGCAATACGGTGTTGATCGCCTCCTTCACGTATACCGATTGATCAAAGACGATGCTGGTCTTCATCTGCGGAGGAATGTCGTACAGGTGCTTGATGAGCTGGCGGACACCATCCACCAGCGCGATGGTGTTGGTATCGCCGCCCTGCTTCATGATGGGAATGTAGGCGGATCTTTGGCCATCAATTCGCACAATGTTGGACTGAATCCCGTGAGCGTCCTCCGCTTTGCCTACGTCGTTCACCGTTACCCAGGAGTTGCCCTTGACTTTGAGCGGAACCTCCCCCAACTGCTTCATGTTGTCAACCAGGCTGTTGGAGTAAACGAAGTAATCGTACGGTCCCATCTTTACGTCGCCCGCTGGCAGAATTAGGTTGGAATCGTTGACCGCACCTACCACGTCCATCACACTCAATTGACGGGACTGCAATTTGTAGGGATCGACGTAGACCATGATTTGGCGGTAGATTCCGCCGAACACGCCAGGGATTTCGGCGCCCGGCACGACCGCGATCTGATTGCGAATCTGGAACTGGGCGTAGTCGTGAAGCTGAGTTTCGTCGAGTCCCTCGCCTTTAACGGTAACCAGCGCCACGGGCAGGCTGGAGGCATCGAACTTGAGGACCACGGGAGGCAGCGTCCCCGGTGGCAGACGCTTCAAGTCGGCGAGAGCTAAGTTGGACAGCTCGCTTACGTCGGCGTCGGCGCTGGTTCCCGGCTGGAAGTAGACGCGGATGATGCTGACGCCCAACATGGACCGCGATTCCATGTGGTCCACGCCGGAAGCGAGAGTAAAGAATCGCTCCAGGGGATCGGTGATATCGGTTTCAATATCCTCCGGCGGCATGCCCGTGTAAAACGTGGCTACGACCACCTCGGGCAAGTTAATCGGTGGGAATAAATCGACTGGCATCCGCGCCAGACTGGTCACGCCGATGACCAGAAGTGTCAGGCAGATCACGATGATGAAGTAAGGATTACGAATCGAAAACCCTGGCATAAAGTTTGTCCTGTTGCATTCGTGGTCGGGTCAGGCGTCCACGATCTACACTGTTTACTGTGTGCTCTCCTCCTGGTACTGCATTACGCTCACCGCCTGGGGATGAACCTTTTCGCCGGGCTTCAAACCACTGCGATCGCTCATGACGACCTGCTCTCCTTCGCTCAATCCGGACGTGATTTCGGCATCGCTCGCCGTCTGCAATCCGACTTGCACGGCTCGGTCCTCCAGCTCCCCATCCCGGTTCACTACAAAAACGGTTGTTTTGTCGCCTTCGTGATTCAAGGCCTGGACCGGCACCGTCGGAACATCATTTTTTCGGTCGAGTAGAAGCTCTGCGTTCGCATAGAGACCCGGCAGCAAGACTCGCTGCGGGTTAGGAACATCTACCTCCGTGTGCATGGTGCGAGTGTCTTCCCTGACATCCACGGAGAACCGCGCCACCTTTCCCGGGAAAGTGTGGTTGAGCGACGGGACAAGAACATCCACATGGTCGCCAATACGGATGTATCGTACGTAAGACTCCGGAACCGGAATCACGAGCCGGAAGAGATCGTCCTCGGACAGCCGGACGATTGGCATCGCCTGCGTGCTCGAACTTGTACCGGCCTGCACCAGCGTGCCCAAATTTGCGTAGCGCTCAGTAATGACTCCAGGAAACGGCGCCGTGATTCTGGAATAGTCGAACAGGCTCTGATCGTGAGACAGTTTCGCCTTAGCTACGGACATTTGGCTCTGGGCCGCCTCCAGAGCTGCCTGTCCGGCATCCACCTGTGACGATGCCGCCAGGTCTTTCCCCTGCGCGTCGTCCACTTCTTGCTGCGCCACAATTCCGGGTTGGCTCTCAAAGACTCCATTCAAGCGCGTGTATTGCAGGTGAAGCGCCTTGTACTGCGCTTGATACCGGTACAACTCATGTTGAGCGCGACTGACCTGATCGGCCGCATTCTTTATTTCCGCCTGGTCTTCCTGAAGCTGCGCCTCCAGTTCCGGAATTTCCAGGATTGCCATCAATTGGCCAGCCTTCACGTGGGTTCCGTAATCGACAAGCAGCTTATTCACGTAGCCGGATTCCTTCGCATAAACGTCAATCTCCTGGAAGGGCACCAGTTCGGAAGACAAAGTGATTTGTCGGCCGAGTGATTTCTTCACCACCTTCGTCACACCCACGGTGGCCGTCGGTCCACTGGCTTGAACCGGTTCGTTACCTTTCTCTGAACAGGAGGACAAAATAGCTAGCGCGACCACAATCGCCGCGACAGCACAGGAAAGCAACGTTCTTGGCCCGCGAGCACAGATCTTACTGGACCGATTGCAATCTTGATTCATCGAGTTTACCTTGCCGGCATTCCCTGGCCGCTTTCTACCTGAGCGTGTTCATTACTTCGCGCAGCTTTGCTACCGAAAAATCCCGTGATCGGCAAAGATTAATTACCTTCTGCTCCGCTTGCCTCAGTCCTTCGGCAACTCTGGGAATCTTGCCCGCGATCTTTGTCGGAACGGTGAGGACACCATGCCTGTCCCCATGCAACAAGTCACCAGGCCGCACTTCCATTCCACCCACTTTGACAACCGTTGCGATTTCGAAGATGTGGGCGTATGCATGAGAAACAGCTACACTTCCCGCGAAGAGCTGAAAACCCATAGCCCGCACCGCAGGCAGTTCTCGAACCGCGCCATTCGTCAAGTATCCGATGCAACCCAGGGCCTTCAGAATGGCAGCATGCATATCGCCCACGAAAGCGCCGCGGCCGGGCGGCGTGTCCATGTCTTCCAGCACCAGGATGCGGGGCGCGGGAATCTCGAGGATGCTGTTCCAGAAGTCGACGCGGTCACGGAAGCTTCCGCCCACAATGGGCGGTTCCCCGCTTCGAAGGCGGCCCGTGACTGCATATCCCACCATGGGAGGAGCATCTTTGAACATGCAGCGCACTTTGGCATCGGCAAATCCTGTATTGCGGAGACGGGCGTCAAACGTTTCAATCGCATTTGAGATCATGCACGTGTCAAACTGGCGAAGAGCGTCAAGCTCTTCTTCGGTCAACAAAGGCGCGACGCGCATTGTCGTTTTCCTTTCGGAAGTCAAAAAGTAGTGGTCTACCGAACCGCACTTCGGCCGCTATCCTTTCAAAACCCCATGCCGCCGGCAGCAATAAGAACGACGCTACAAAACGATACCGGGCTGCTGATCGGATAAAGAACTTTCTGGGAGCCCCCCTGCGGACCTGACTCCATCGATGGCATTCGCCAAAGCACGGCGGATGCGATCAGTAAGGCTCCGATGACGTTCGCGTTAGCTGAGAAAGAATTTTAGAGGGATTCCGACGCGGGAGGGGGACGATTGTAGAGACTTTCTTCAAAGAAGAGAGTTGGCACCGGAGGCCCGGCGGGTGCAATTGTCGGATGAAAAGTCGGACACGGCAACATATCGAAGCTGAGCATAGGAGGCACCCAGTTGGCAGCATTTTTTGTCAGCCGCTGCCTTTTCGTATCCGGAGACGTGTTCGTTTGAAGGGTCCTAACCCCGTGGGTGGAAGCGTCCCAAGGGGAGTAATAGCGCGTCGCCAAACTCGCGGTTAGCGAGCACACAGCGGCCAGCACAACTACCGCACACCAATTCTTGTGTCGTTCGTCTGTCAAATGGTTTAGTGGCGACGTCTCAAGGAGCGCTTTTATGAGACTAGTTGTTTCTACCATAGCAAATTCAGTCGCCGCAAGTTGACGTGAACTGGAACCACACCCCACCTAATTAGATAGCCACGTCTCGAACGCTGGTTGCACGGGTTCCCTGGGATATTTGCACTAACAAATGCGAGGCAGTTGGTCCCCCGCCAGCATGTCCACAACGCGAGTCGTTCCTAACGGAGTTCTCATTGTCACGAGCCCCGCGTTCTTTTTCATTACTGTGCCGATGATCTGAGCCTCGGCTCCTAAGGGATGATGCCGCATCGCCTGCAGCACCGCTTCGGCAGCCTCGGGTGCCACGATTGCGATCAACTTGCCTTCGTTCGCCACGTAGAGAGGATCGAGGCCGAGCAACTCGCAGGCGCCTCGGACTTGTTCGTGGATCGGAAGGGAAATTTCCTGCAGTTCGATTCCAACCTCCGACTGCTGCGCGATTTCATTCAGCGTACTGGAAACGCCGCCCCGTGTCGGGTCACGCATGCAGCGAATTTTGCGAGTCACGCCTAGCATCTCAGCCACCAGCGTGTGCAAGGCGGCACTGTCGCTTTGGATCTGAGTTTCGAATTCGAGCCCCTCGCGTTGCGCCAGAATCGCGATACCGTGATCGCCGATCGAACCGCTTAGGATTACCTTGTCGCCCGGAAGGGCCCGGTCAGCGGAAAGATCGACTCCGTCCGGCACAAGTCCAATTCCGGTCGTATTAATGAAGAGCCCGTCGCCTTTGCCTTTCTCGACGACCTTGGTATCGCCAGTAATCACCTGCACGCCCGCTTCCGATGCCGCCCGGCGCAGCGAATTCACCACGCGCCGGAGTTCGTCCATCGAGAAGCCCTCTTCGATGATGAAGGCGGCGCTCAAGAACAGCGGCGTTGCGCCGCCCATCGCCAAATCGTTCACCGTGCCGTGAACCGCGAGGGAGCCGATGTCACCGCCGGGAAAGAACAGCGGCTTTACTACGAAGGAGTCAGTGGTGATGGCCAGACGCTGGCCGTTCACATTCACGATTGCCTGGTCGTCCAAACGCGCCAGCACGGGATTCTGGAATGCAGGCAGGAAGACATCGCGAATCAGCTCGGCGCTCAACTTGCCGCCACTCCCATGTCCCAGAAGGATCGTGTCTTTGGCCGGGAGCGGCGTTGGGCAACTCAGTTCGACGATGGTTTTCGTTGGCACGTGCCTCCTAAGTTGCGACCGCATGGCGCCGGTAGTGGTAGTAGGCGGCACATGCTCCCTCGGTTGAGACCATCGGCGCTCCCAGTGGATTTTCCGGCGTACATCGCATGCCAAACGCGGGACAATCCGTCGGCTTCTTCAATCCTTGCAAAACCTGGGCGCTGATGCACTCAGCGGGTTCGTCTACCGTGAGTTCTCCCAGATCAAAGATGCGGTTGGCGTCATAAGCGGAATAGTCCTCGCGCAAACGCAAACCACTCTGTGGGATCGAGCCGATGCCGCGCCACTTCTGGTCTGCTACTTCAAACACCTCGGCCATAATTTGCTGCGCCGGAAGGTTCCCCTGATAGCTCACCGACCTTACATACTGGTTCTCCAGCTTTGCCTCTCCCGCCTCGAGTTGCCGGACCAGCATGAGGACTGCTTCCAAAATATCTACCGGTTCGAATCCTCCGACCACAATCGGAATTCGAAAATCACGAATCAGACCCTCATAATCCTTACACCCCACAACCGTGCATACATGACCAGGGGCAATGAAGCCCTGCACCCGGTTGGTCTGAGAAACCATCAAGGCACGGATCGCCGGCGGGACCAGCACATGCGACACCAGCATGGAAAAATTAGTGAGGCCTTCGCGTTTTGCCTGCCAGGCCGCCATCGCATTCGCGGGAGCCGTGGTTTCGAATCCAATCGCCAGAAACACGACCTTGCGATCGGGATTCGAGCGCGCGATCTTTACTGCCTCAGTCGGAGAATAGGCGATGCGAACATCCGCGCCTTGGGCCTTGGCCCGAAGCAGGTCTGAGCGGGATCCCGGAACCCGCAGCATGTCTCCATAGGAAACGAGAATAACGTCAGGCCGCAGCGCTAACTCGATCGCCTTGTCAACGGTTTCAAGCGGTGTGACGCAGACCGGACACCCCGGGCCATGCACGAGCTCGATCCCGCGCGGTAGCAGTTCATCGAGGCCGTAACGCATGATGGTATGAGTTTGGCCGCCGCAAATCTCCATCAGCACCCAGGGCCGCGTCGTTCGCTGGACGATCTCAGACGCCAAGGCCCGTGCGATGCGCTGGTCACGATATTCGTCAAGATACTTCATACTCCAAATCCAGCCAAAAACTATTCTTCCGCTGGTGGTAACTCCGGTTCCAGCGCTCCCATCTCCTCCAGAAGCTTGTATGTGCGTTCGGCTTCTAACGAATCCACCCGGCTTATAGCAAAGCCCACATGCACCATCACATAGTCGCCCAATCCGGCCTCAGGAACAAAGCTCAGCGATACCTGGCGCACGATGCCACCGAACTGTACGCGGGCTGCCCGCATCGAGCCCATCTCCTGAATTTCGAGGATCTTCCCTGGTATGGCGAGGCACACGGCGGTTCTCTCCAGAGGTTAGTACAGCACTAAATGTTACCGCAAAGTGTGACGCGCCTCACAGAGCTGCGTGACGGCTAGCACGCTGCTGTGACATCGATTTGAGAAAGTGCGCAGAGGTGGAGGAAAGCGTGCGCAGCTGTTAGCATATTTTCTTAGCATTCATGAGAGTTGGCAGAAAGCGCCCGCTCAGTCTACAGAGGTGGATTAGGACTATGTTAGTCAATGAAATGACTGAAAAAGATTGCCGTGATCTTCTCGCGCGCAGCTCGATCGGCAGGCTCGGCTGCTCGCAAGACAACCAGCCATACGTGGTTCCGATTTATTTCGCATACGAACTCGATTACTTTTATGTTCTTTCCACTATCGGGCAAAAGATCGAATGGATGCGCGCAAATCCCAAAGTTTGTATCGAAATTGATGAAATCGCCAGCGAGTCTGAGTGGGTGAGTGTGATTGTCAACGGCCATTATCAGGAACTACCCGAGCCCCAATATGCTGATGAGCGCGCACATGCACGAAAGCTGTTGGAGAAGCGTTACCTGTGGTGGCAAAATGCACTGGGCGAACGCCAAGTGAAATCGGGCGAGGAATTGATTACACCAACCTTCTTTCGCATTCGCATTGGTTCCATGACCGGCTTGCGTGCCATTGCCGAAGGCAGGTAGTTTACCTACGCATCCCCGGCCGCGGTGCGAGAAGCCTTTTGTCACCTTTAACCATCTTCGGGCTGTTCGCAGTGACGGCAATGCTCGTCTGCTACGCGTTAGAGGCGCGCAGTCGATGGTTCATTCTCGCTTTTGCCGGCGCTTGTGCGCTCGGCTCTCTCTACGGTTTCTTGCAAGGAGCCTGGCCGTTTGGATTGGTCGAGGCCGTTTGGTCTGTGGTCGCAATACGGCGGTGGGCGCTGGCGCCGCGCTCAAGGTGATCGGCGATCGGTCAGGAGGAGGCTTTGCTACCCGCGCCGCAATTCTTCCAGCATCTTGGGCTCGATGTTTCCACCGCTGATGATGGCTACGTTTAGTTTCGTGTTTGGAAGCTCGTCGTGATGGAACAGAAAGCCGGCCACGGCTACAGCTCCGCTAGGCTCAGCCAAGGTCTTGGGATTTGCTGCTAGTAATCTAACTGCTTCGCGAATCTCATCTTCGGTCACGGTTACGATATCGTCCACGTAGCGGCGGATGTGTTCGAAGTTGATGGGGCCGATGCTCTGCGTTCGCAATCCATCAGCGATAGTGCGCGAGACATCGCCGGCAGGGAACTGAACGATCTTTCCGGCGCGCAAGCTGGCCTGCGCATCAGACGCGACTTCCGGTTCCACGCCGATCACTTTGACCGAGGGCCTGTTCAGCTTGATGGCTGCGGCTACGCCGCTGAGCATGCCTCCGCCTCCAACCGGCGCGAGAACGGTCTCGACCTCTGGCAGGTCTTCGAGGATCTCCAAGCCCATCGTCCCCTGACCGGCGATGATTTGTTCGTCGTTGTAAGGAGGCACGATCACGTATCCGCGCTGCGCGGCCAGTTCCTCCGCCTTAATCTGACGCTCGGCGCTGCTCGGTCCCACGATGACAATTTCCGCGCCCAGCGCCGCCGTGGCCTCGCGCTTGATCGCCGGAGCATTGTCTGGCATGACGATGACGGCCTTCACGCCCAGCGCCCGCGCCGCATAGGCCACTCCCTGTGCATGGTTGCCGCTGGAGTATGAAATGACTCCGCGCTTCCGGTCTTCAGGAGACAGCGAAGCGATCTTGTTGTAGGCTCCGCGAAGTTTGAAGGCGCCGATGGGTTGCTGGTTTTCCGGCTTGAGGAACAGACGGCGGCCATCGGAATCCTGATGATTAAGTTCGATCAGGCGGGTGCGTGTGGCGACGCCCCCCAGTCGGGATTGGGCCGCTCGGACGTCCTCGAGAGTTATCATCAGCGTCTTTGCGGAAGGGAAATAACGGCCGAGCAAAGCCGAACCGTCTGCATCAAATCTCCAAAATCACTGGCATGATAAGCGGCCGCTTCTGCGTCTGCTTTGAGATGTAGCGCTTCAAATCCGCGCGGATCTTTTCCTTGATCACGCCATAATCGGCTTTTTCTTCTTCGCTGGAGTGCGCCAGCGTGTCTTCGACAATCCGCCTTGCTCCGTCCAGCAAGCCGTTGTCACCAGGATTAAAACCTCGGGTCACGATCTCAGGCGCAGTCTCCACTCGTCCCGTGAGTTTGTTGATGGCGATGATGGGCAGCACGATGCCATCTTCGCTCAAATGCCGCCGATCTTTGATAATTAAATCCTCAACCACGTCCGTTCGCGATCCCGAATCGATGCAGACGCGTCCCACGTTAACTTTCCCCGCCTTTCGGGCATTGTGCTCGTCGATCTCGAGAATGTCTCCGCTCTCGATCAGCATTACCTTGCCCACTGAGCTATGCATCGCACCGGCCATTTCGGCGTGCAGTTTCAATTGACGGTACTCGCCGTGAATGGGGATGAAGTACTTCGGCCTCACCAGATTGATGATCAGCTTGAGTTCTTCCTGGCTGGCGTGTCCGCTCACGTGGACTGGCGGCGACGTGCCGTCTTCGTAAATCACATACGCTTCCCGGCGGAACAAGTGATCGATCATCCGGTAAATGGTCTTCTCATTGCCCGGGATGATTCTCGACGAGAGCACGACCGTGTCACCCTTCTCGATCTTGGCGTGCTTGTGGTTATCCACGGCCGCACGCGATAGAGCGGACATGGGCTCACCCTGAGTTCCGCTGATCATCACGCAAATTTTTTCTGGCGCAAAATTCTTCATCTCGCCGGGATTAATCACCAACCCGTCGGGAATTTCGAGGTAGCCCAGATCCTCGGCGATTTCGGCGGAGTTGTTCATTGAGCGGCCGACGAAGGCAACTTTCCGACCGTGCTGGTGAGCCAGTTCCAACGCCAACCGAATGCGGTGAATGGACGAAGAGAAGCATGAGATGAATAACCGCCGTTGCGTGCGCGCGAAAACCTCGTCAAACTTGCGCCGCACCGCTCGCTCGCTCGGCGTGTATCCTTTGCGCTCAACGTTGGTCGAATCCTGAAACAGCGCCAGCACCCCTTGCTTGCCGTACTCGGCGAAGGCGTGCAGATCGAACAGATGGTTGTCGGTGGGCGTGGGATCGACTTTGAAGTCGCCGGTATGGATGACCACACCAAGCGGCGTGTGAATCGCCAGAGCGACGCAATCCACCAGACTGTGTGTCACTCGAATCGGGTGCACGGTGAACACGCCGGCCTTGAAGCGTTCACCGGCACGCATCTCTCGCAGATCGGCGCCTTCCAGCAGTCCGTGCTCGTCAAGCTTGTCTTCTACGTAGGCAAGCGTGAACTCCGTTCCCCATACCGGCACGTTGAGTTCGGAAAGAATCCATGGCAATGCGCCGATGTGATCTTCGTGCCCGTGGGTGAGGATGATCCCGCGAACCCGCTGGCGGTTCTCGATCAGGTAGGAGATGTCGGGGACCACAATGTCCACTCCGAGCAATTCAGCTTCGGGGAACATGAGGCCCGCATCGATCACAATAATGTCGTCGCCCCAGCGGACCGCCATGCAGTTCATACCGAACTCGCCGAGGCCCCCCAAGGGGACAATTTGCAGTTTGCCAGTTGGCATGGAGTACTGTTGATGCTAGCAGACTGTGTCACATACCGTACAGGGCGATGCTTTGCTTCGGCAGGCCGGCGGGATAGCATTCTCTCTTTCCGTGAGTTATTGTTGAATAAATGGCAGGTGTGGAATCCAAATCGTGGCTTCGGTCTCGGGCCGAGAAGGCTCTGGTCAAGGGACTGACGCGCGCTTACTCTACAGTCCAAGTCGATCCGGCAAGATTTCTGGTACAACTCCGAACCGTTTACCGCCTGCCCGTCAGCGGCTATCACGGAGTGTATTCGCTGGAGATGGGCGAGCTTGACGGGGTGGCCGACGATCTGATTCGCGGTGGGATGAAACTCGCCGCCGCCGAGGGTGCCGGCTTTGGCCTGGGCGGCTTGATTACCATCATTCCCGATCTTGGCATCCTGTCGGCCATTACGATGCGCACGATCCAGAAACTGAGCCTCGTCTACGGCTTTCAGTTTAATACCGATAATGAAATCGCCGAACTCTGGATCGCCGCTGCCAGCGCGGCCGGAGTTGACATCAGCCGCGAACTGCTGGAGAAGGAAGTGGTCAACAGGTTCGTCCCGCGCGTGATCCAGCGCATCGCAGCCCGTGCCAGCGCTGAGGTTGTGGAGAAGTGGGCGGGACGCATGATTCCGCTGATCAGTTCGGCCATCGGTGCCGGTCTGAACTACTGGTTCGTACGCGCCTGGGGCGAGCGCGCCAAAGCTCATTTTCGCAACCGGCACTTGCAATTGCGCCAGCAAGCCCAGCAGCAAGCTTTGGTGTCGGAGGCGACGCTGACTCTGCCAGCTGCAATCCGCTAGTCCATCTGTGCTAGAAAAAGGATGACCACTTTTCGTTGCTCCGCAATTCTCTTCGATCTCGATGGAGTTCTCGTGGATTCCACGCGCTCTGTGGAGCGCCAATGGCGCGCCTGGGCCCGCGAAAATGGAGTTAACGGAGATGAACTGATGGCTGTCGGCCACGGAGTTCGCGCCATCGAAATGATTCGCGCCGTTGCTCCTCATCTCGACGCTGAAGCGGAAGCTCGCAAGCTGGAAAGACGTGAAGCCGATGATCGTGATGGCGTGACCGTAATGCCCGGGGCTGTCGAACTCATCCGCGCGATTCCTGAGGGGTGCTGGGGCGTGGTCACGTCCGGAGTTCGACGTCTGGCAAGTGGGCGGCTGCGCCTCGCCGGAATACCGGTTCCGAAAGTCATGGTCGCCGCGGACGAAGTCACCAACGGAAAGCCACATCCGGAGCCATATTTGAAGGGCGCTGAGCTATTGGGCGTGAGCCCTTTGGAGTGTTTGGTGATCGAGGACGCGCCTGCGGGAATCCGGGCCGCGCAGGCCGGGGGAATGAAAGTGATTGCTCTCACCAGCACGTATCCCGCGTCGGCATTGAGCGAAGCGGACGTAGTCGTGGAAAAACTTGCGAATATTCAAGTTGCTCCCGATGGCGCGCAGAAGCTGATGGTGAGCGCCAGTTAGATGCGCAACGGCAGTGAATCACCGCAGCCAATCTTCCAACTCAATCCCACGGTCCGTTTTTTCGTCTCGGTATTTCACGATCACCGGCGTATATAAGGAAATACCCAGCTCCGCCGCTGCGCCCCTTTTCACCGCGCGCGATCCCGGCACAACTACAGCGCCTTCTGGAACTTCGAGCGGCGCTTCTGGTGTTGCGCGGTAAACTTCACCCCGCACCAGGTCGTAGAGTGGCGTCGATCTCGTCAAAATTGTACCTGCCCCCAGCACAGCTCTCGCCCGGACTAGCGTGCCTTCATACACTCCACAATTGCCGCCGACCAGTACGTCGTCTTCAATGATCACAGGCGCGGCATTAACCGGCTCGAGCACACCGCCAATTTGTGCCGCCGCACTCAAATGCACTCGCTTGCCGACCTGGGCGCACGATCCCACCAGCGCGTGAGAATCGACCATCGTGCCTTCGTCAACGTAGGCACCCACATTAATAAACATCGGCGGCATGCAAATCACCGACGGGGCTACGTACGCTCCCACCCGCACTGAAGAACCGCCTGGAACAATGCGCACCCGGTCGCCTACAGAAAACTGCCGGGCGGGGAAGGTGTCTTTATCCACAAACGTCAGCGCAGCCCCGCCCATCTCAGCGAGTTCACCGAGCCGAAAGCCCAGCAGGATGCCATGTTTCACCCACGTGTTGACTATCCAGCGGCCGTCGATCTTCTCAGCCGCGCGGATCCTTCCTTGCGTGAGTGCATCGCGAAATTCAAGAAATACCGGCCGCGCTTCGGGATTGTGCTCGACCTCGCCCAGTGCAGCCAGACGCTCGATGGAAGTTTTCAAGGATTGCATGAAATTGTTGATTGTTGATTGTTGATTGAAAACCCGGGACCAGATTGGCTCGGCAAATTAACAATCAAAAATCGACAATCAGCAAGTTCTTATACGCACTTGCACTCGCTACGAATGAGCACCCCAGTCATACCGTGCGCAACTTCGCGCCCGTGGGCCAGCGTCGCGTAAGGTCCATGCCACCGAGCATGGTTGGCGTCGTGTCCCGCGGGCCTGCCCTTACCCTGATTGCATTGCCCGCACGATCCCCGATGCAGCACAATCTTATGCGGGCCTGCCGCCCAATTTTCATAGATGTAGAATTCTGCCGCCTCCGGTACCGCCGCTGCCGGCTTCGCAATGAGCCCTGCTTCCGTCGCAATTTTCTGCAGCCTCGATCTCGTGTCGCGCCGCATTGGCAAGAGCGGCAGACGGTAGTTCTCTTCAATCTTCCCCATCATCGCCAGCACCGCCTTCACCGGAAGCGGACTGGATTCAATGAAGTTCGCTTGCATCAGGGCCAGATACTTGCGATGAATGCTGCGTGCCGTAGTCCAATCGTTGCTGAGCGCGGCGCGCGTCATGCTTGCCATCTCGCGCGGAATTTCATTCGCCGCCACGGATACAACCCCCACGCCGCCGAGCGCGATCACGGGCAATGTGACCGCGTCATCACCGGAGAAAACCAAAAACGTTTCGGGCACTACGTTGATAGCTTCGGCGACCTGCGTCATGTTGCCGCTGGCTTCCTTCACGCCCACAATGTTCGGAATCTCCGCCAACCGCGCCAGCGTTGCCGGTTCGAGATTCGCACCCGTGCGACTGGGAACGTTGTAAAGAATGACCGGCTTGTCTCCCACGGCCTCGGCGATCGCCTTGAAATGCCGGTACTGCCCCTCCTGCGTCGGCTTGTTGTAATAGGGAGAAGCGGTGAGAATGGCGTCAACTCCTGTCCGTGCGCCGACTTCTTTGGCCTTCTCGACGGCATCATGCGTGGAATTCGACGTCGCGCCCGCCATGATCGGCACGCGCCCGGCCACCACCTCGATGGTCGTATCGATCACATGCAGCCATTCATCGTGCGTGAGCGTGGGCGTCTCGCCAGTAGTTCCGCAGGGGACAAGAAAATCTATGCCGGACTCAACCTGCCACGACGCCAGATTGCGCAGCGCAGCGTCATCGACGGAGCCATCCTGATGAAACGGAGTGACCAGTGCAGTACCACAGCCACGAAGTTGCATGCTAATAAGATAACGCGAATGGGCCAGTGTGGGAACGGCTGGTGGAATTACAACTCCCGCCAAACATCTTTAAAATCGTAGAAGCCCTTCTTGCCAGCAATCCACTCAGCGGCGCGCACCGCACCATCGGCGAAGCCCCGGCGAGACTTCGCGTCGTGACAGAGATAGATAGTGTCGACTGCGGAGTCCAGGACAACCTCGTGCATGCCCACGACATCGCCTTCGCGGAACGAAGTGATTTCAAGATCTTCGTCCTTGCTGCAGGCTTCCCGGACCACGCGCTGGATGGCGATGGCCGTTCCCGACGGCGCATCTTTCTTGTGAGCGTGATGCCGCTCGAATATCTGTCCGGCGTACTCGTGCTGCAAGGCCGCAGCCGCGGCTCGGGCGACGTCGAGAAATAGATTTACTCCTACCGAGAAATTCACCGCATAGACAAACCCGGTTTCTTGGCTCTCGACCAGCGTCTTGACGCGGTCGATCTCTCCGTACCAGCCGGTGGTGCCGATGACCATGTTCTTTCCTGCTCCGACGCAGGCCTCGATGTGAGCCACGACGCAGGAGGGAGCAGTGAAATCAATCACCACATCAATTCCGCGGAGCCTTTCGGCCACGAGCATCGCCGCACCAGCATTTTCCTCGGCGCCCATGACGCGAATGTCATGTCCGCGCTGGCGCGCCACATCGGCCACCAGCGATCCGGTCTTTCCGCGGCCAAGCAGAAGGACGTTCATGGAAAGCCTCCAACGCAGAGATAGCGGAGAAGTATTGCCGAGTCCCAGACCCTACGCGAACACTTCCGGATCGAGGTCCTTAAAAAAGGCTTTGTGCAAACGCTGGATCACTTCCGGTACTTTGTCTTCTTCGATAACAAAGGTCAGATTAATCTCCGAAGCACCCTGCGAGATCATGCGAATATTTGTGCTCGCCAATTCCCCAAAAACGGCCGCGGCTACACCCGGCTTGTCGCGAAGGTTCTCGCCTACCAGACAAACGATCGCTTTGCGGCCTTCATACTTCACGTCGGCCAGCTTAGCCAGATCGGCTGCCAGGGCCGGGATTGCCTGGTTGGAATCCACAGTGAGCGAAACGCTGACTTCTGAGGTGGAGACCACGTCGACTGCGACCTTGTGCCGGTCAAACGCCTCGAAGATCGCACGCAGGAAGCCGTGCGCCAGCAGCATGCGCGGCGCCGCCACATCCACAATGGTGATGCGCTTCTTTACGGCGATTGCTTTGAGGATGTTTTTTCCCTGCGGTGCGCGGGTTGTGATCTTCGTCCCTTCACACGACGGGTTGAGCGAATTCAGCACATAGACCGGAATATTTTTCTGGATTGCCGGCAGCACCGTCGCGGGATGTAGCACCTTGGCACCAAAATACGCCAATTCCGCCGCTTCATCGAAGCTGATCACCCTAATGCGCCGTGCTTCCTTGCAAATACGCGGATCGGTTGTGAGAATTCCATCCACGTCGGTCCAGATTTCAATGCGCTCCGCGCCCAATCCCGCACCCACGATGGCAGCGGAAAAATCGGAGCCGCCACGTCCGATCGTCGTCGTCACTCCCGCGCGGTTCGCTCCGACAAACCCACCCATTACCGGAACCTGGCCGGCATCCAGCAGTGGCTTTACTTTAGTTTGCAGACGCTCGTTCGTTTCTTCCTGCTGCGGAACCGCCTGCATGTAACTGCTGTCCGTCACCAGCACCTCGCGTGCGTCCACATGCGCGCTGTTCAGTCCTTGAGCCGAAAACGCCGCCGCCACAATCTTGCTGGAAAGGATCTCGCCGAATGCCGCCACGTGATCTGTGGTCCGCGGAGTAATCTCACCGACCGCGGAAATGCCGCGCAGCAATTCATCGAGCGCCTCGAAATCGGCTCCCAGTTCCGAATGAAAATCGGTGAACAGCGCCGTGCCCAGCAGTTCGCTGGCAGTATTGTAATGGCGTTCCTGAAGTGACCGGCAGAGTTTGAGAGCGGTCTTACGTTCGCCCGCTCCCGCAGCGCGCGCCATAGTCAGCAGCGTATCGGTAACTCGGGCCATCGCGCTGACCACAACCACCGGCCTCTGCGGCACGCGTTCTTTAACAATCGCGGCCACGCGCTCGATGGCCTTGGCATCTTCCACGGAAGTGCCGCCAAACTTCATCACGATCATCGGCGTAACTTCCAGGCAAAATTGCGCGAGTGCCGCTTAAATTTCAATCGAGGTAACCCTTAGCCTTGAGGAGTTCGGCATTCAGCACCGCCGCGCCCGCTGCTCCGCGGATGGTGTTGTGCGAAAGCACGGTGAACTTCCAATCCAGGACGCCGCAGGGACGCAGTCGTCCAACCGCAGTGGTCATGCCTGCGCCCAGGTCCACATCGAACCGCGGTTGCGGACGATCACTGGCATCCATGTACACAACCGGACGCGTGGGCGCACTAGGTAGGTTCAATTCCTGCGGGACGCTGCGGTAGTCGTTCCACGCGGCGATGATCTCCGCCGGCTTGGCCTTCGTTTTCAACCGCACCGAAATCGACTCCGTGTGCCCATCCTCCACCGCAACGCGGTTGCATTGCGCGCTCATGGCAAAGGCCGCAGGAACAATTTTCGTTCCGTTCAGTTGCCCGAGCAGCTTAAGCGTCTCCTCCTCCATTTTTTCTTCTTCATTCCGGATATAGGGAATCACATTGCCCAGGATATCGAGCGACGCTACGCCGGGATATCCCGCACCGCTGACCGCCTGCATGGTCACGGCCATCACTGCGTCGAGGCCGAAGCGCTGCTGCAGTGGCGCCAATGCCAGCACCAAGCCGATAGCAGAGCAATTCGGATTGGTCACCACATATCCGCCGGATTTCTTTCGCCACGCCTGCGCGTCAATCAGCTTGATGTGCCCGGCATTGACTTCGGGAATCACCAAGGGCACGTCAGATTGCATGCGCAGCGCGCTGGAATTCGAAACCACGAAACAACCAGCCTCGGCAAAGCGCGGTTCCATCTCCGCAGCGATGGAGGCATCGAGCGCTGCGAAAATGATCTTGGGCGCGCCTTCGGGCGTGGCTGGCGAAACTTTCATCGCGGCCACATTCGCCGGAATCGGTGTCTTCAGGCGCCAGCGCGCGGCTTCGGAGTAACTCTTGCCTTCAGATCGGTCGGAAGCCGCCAGCCAGGCCACTTCGAACCACGGATGGGTCTCCAGCATCTGGATGAACCTCTGCCCGACCACGCCCGTAGCGCCCAGAATCCCGATAGGAAGCTTGCTGCTCATAAGTTGAAGGTCATAGGAAGATACTTTGGATTCTACAACAGCGGTTGTCTAGAAATAATTTGCCAAAAGTAACTGGTCGTGCTCCCAGAGTGCACAGAACACCTTAAATGCATAAATCAATCGCCTCACGTCCTCCCTGAAGAGCTGGGAGTCTTCCGTCACTGCCCTGTATTTAGCGTGATTCCGCGTCTCACGCGTGTGGCAGGTTTCAACTAGGTTCCGGTATGTTCACTAAAACGGTCGTGCCCGAGACAACCGTCCGAATTCGTTCGCCAGGTAACTGTGGCGGCTAGCATCACATTATGGAAGGGAAGTATGAGGATCGAGAACCGACCTGAGAACTGCAAGAGTGCTTAGCCTACTTCTTGATCCCGACTTTGTTGCCCAGTACGTACTCATCCAGCGGGCCGAACTTTCGCTTCTCCGCGTACAATCGCCATCGACGGAACACGATGCGCAAGCTCGCCATCACGGGAATCGAAAGAAAAATACCAAGAATGCCGGCAACTTCACCGCCCGCCATGACGCCGAAGATGGCCGCTAGCGGATGCAGTTCCATACTGTGGCCCATGATCCGTGGGGAAGTTACATAATCCTGAATCAAGCGCCAGACGCCGAGAAAGACTATTAGCGCGAGCCAGTGCGGATAGCTTACCAACAAAGATACGCCCACGATGATAATGGCGGCTACGAGCGGCCCTATCACCGGAATGAATTCCAGCAATCCACCCACGGTCCCCAGCACCAGAGCGTAGGGCATCCTCATCAAGCCCAGAACCGCCGAATACGTTACCAGCGAGAGAGCCGCCAGGCTCAGTTGTGCGCGGATAAAGTGCGCCAGCATCTGATTCAAGTCGCTAAGCACGCCCTGCAGCAGTTCCCGCTGCGGCCTCGACTGCACAAGGTCAAGCAGAATCTGGCTGAAACCGCTGCCATCTTTCAGAAAAAAAATCGATAACAGCGGAACAATCACCAGCAGCCAAGCTTGTTTGGCCACATCCGCCACCCATAATCCAACGGCCTGCGCCAGTTTCGCGATTTCATCGCTATGGCTGGCCAGGTAGTCCCGCGCCAAGTCGACCGCCCGGGCGTTCCAGCCGTGCTCTTGTCCTAGTTGCTCCGCGATCTGCCCGGAACTCAAACGCGAAATTGCGGGCAGCGATTGGCCTAAGCGGGCACTTTCCCGAGCGATCCGCGGTCCCGTGGAAACGAAAAACAACACCACCAAACCCAGGAGCAGAATGTAGATTACTGCAATGGCGCGTCCTCGCCCACGCAAAAGTTTCTCCAGATACGACACCAAGGGGCTCATCAGGTAGGCAAAAAAGATCGCAAACAGAAACGCCACCAAGGTTTGTCGTGCGGCATAGAGAAACCCCAACCCCAGCGCAAATAAAAGCACTGTGATCAAGATCCGGGCCGTACGTGCATCCGCCAGCGGCAAAATGTTGCTCCAGGCAATTCAAATCTCGCGAGGCGATCCGCGTTTTCGCTAGTCCCGTATCACCTCAGTATTATCGTCCGCAATCAACACACGCATTAGCTTGAACTGGTCTTTATCGTCCACCCAAAGTGCCCAGGAGAACGCTTCGCCCTTGAGGTTCAGCCGCAGCAGTTCCCGCTCGGTTCCGCGTATTGTTACCTTTTCTCTTCCCACCAGTTCCATGCGTACCCGCATGGAAGTCCGGTCTTGCGGCACCAGCGCACCGAATTCCAGCGGCTGGCACTGGCGATGGGGAGCCTCGCCGCTGCAGGGAGCTAATGCCAGATAGTGCCACACCAGGACCTCGCGGTGAATGAAAAAGTTGTTGTCCAGAATGGCCGAGGTGTTCGGCATCAGAAACGGCTGTTCCGCCGGCTTGGAGGAGGCCGCGGTCGTAATTTTTTCCAGCAGGAATTCGTCTTTGGGGGTTACTACCAGCGAGCCGCTTCCATCGCTCCATTCATACCGAACCAATTCGCCGCTGCCGGTCATCTGTAGTTCCGACCTTTGGACGGCTGCCGCGGAATTGCCGGATTCTTGCAGCCGCGACTTCACTACGCTGATGCCATTGTCCTGCAGCACGCTGAAACTCTCGGTCACCACGCGCTGGCCCTTGACGAAAACGCCGAACGAGCCGGCATCCACGGTTTGGCTGCCCGCCGGTTTCGGATTGTCTTTCTTGTCCCGGGCGTAGGTCACAACCGCGCACGCCAGAACCGCGACCATTCCCCATCTTACGTGCGCGACCAGAGTCACTAGTTTTCTCCTCGGTTTCCCCCGCGGCGACGTAGCCCCAAAGCTTGAATCAGCTCTGCCGCGATCTCTGCGACGGCCTTCCCGTTTGTTTCGTGTCTCAACGATGCTCTCAAGTAATACGGGCGCCGTTTCTCGTAGAGGTCCCTAAAATCTTGTGACTCAGTGAGTAACGGCCGCTCGTGACCCAACTGTGCCGGCTCCTGCGTGCACCGCCGCCACAATTCATCCACTCCAGCGTCTAAGAAGACAGTCGGAATTTTCAGGGCTTCAATTAACATAGCATTGGATTCGTGGATAAATGCTCCTCCACCCAGGGCTATCACTGCTTCGGAGCCGCCGCTCAACTCCTGCAGCAGTTCCTTCAGGGCCTCGTGCTCCGTCCGACGAAATTCAGCTTCCCCGGAATTTCGGAAGATCTCTGCTATCGTTTTTCCTCGGTGCCGTTCAATCCGTTGGTCGAGATCTTCAAAGCTCCAGCCCAGTTGCCCAGCAAGAACTCGGCCCACACTACTCTTGCCGGCGCCCATGAAGCCCACCAGCATGACTGCCCGTATTCCGGGTTGACCGGTCGCAGTATCGCTACGAAGTGCACTGGGCCGTGGAACTCTGGCCGAAACCTTCGGACGCCGTTTTCGCTGCTTCAGTTTTCTCTTCTTTATTGTTTTTCGGAGCGTTTTCTGAGATGGATTTTACCACTGAAGGTTCGCAATACTACGGTAGATGAGACCGCGACGCGGCCGACCGTACCTGCGAAGGCACGACCCTTGTCGAGCGCAAAGTATGTGTGGGCTTTGGGCTGGAGAGGAATATCGTCGTGCACTTCGCCGCGAACCGAGCGGGCGCTGACGTCGGCGGACGTCCACTCGGGAATGGTGGCGTCGATGTCGCCACTGTGGCTGGTCAGCCGATATTCACCGCTATTGCCGAAGTCCCCGATGTAGTTGATACGGCCGCTGGTCGAGACCACTTGCACCAGCGAACCATTCACCCGGTTCAGCGTAACTTCGCCGCTCAGCGAATCGACCTCGACGTGCCCGTTTTTTATATTGTCCAGATTCACGGCGCCGTTCATCGTTTTCACGTGCACGTGAGCGTCTGATATATCACGAACATCCACGGCCGCTCCCGGACCTTCCAGATTTACATCCCCGTGCAGTTTCTCCGCGTGGAGCGACCCTGTGCTGGAATGCAAGGTGATGCTGGCATCTGCCGGAACCAGAATTTCATAGTCCACGCGGCCGGATTCGGCGTCGGCGCCGGCCAGCAGGTGCGACTGAATATCAACCCGGTTCCCGCTTTGATTGTTATCCACTTCCACCTTATCGGAGTGCAAAATCGCAACGACCGTTACAGTATTGCCCGAGGAAGGCTTGACCGAAATCGACCCATAAGGATTCATCACCGACACGCCGGATCGCGGCCCGACTGTGAAGTGCAGCTCTTTCTTGCTTTCCGCCACCAGCGCCCCCGCCATGATTACGGTCACGGTGACGAGCTTTGCCGCGCGTTTACTCAACATAAGTCAATCTCCCAAGCCACCTACCCTCGCCGAAAACCCGTTCTCGGAAAATCTCCACCGCTAGGGCAGAGGCCGATCCATCGCCATCTCAAATAGCATGGATTTCTGCTGGTATGCATCCATCAGCGACCGCCGGGCGTCCTCGTCATTCGGATTCTCGTTTACCACGCTTTGCGCGTCGCGGATGGATTCATTCACCCGCCGCAGGTTCTCTTCGTATTGGCTCTGCATCGCCGGAGCGTTGGCTGCAACTTCCTGGATCAAGTCATCATCGTTCAGCCCTGATAGATTCACTACCGGCGTGACCACCATGGCCTCTTGATGAGACGGATTGGGCAACGACTGATGACGTTGATAGATTCCCACAGCCAACAGCAACATGGCCGCTGCCGGTACAAGCCATCGTGCCGCTCCCCAGCGCGCGCTGAAGGAGGACACGGGCGACCGCCGGTCTTGGTCCGTACGCTGGGGACGAATCAACCCTTCCTGCCGCAGCGCGATCTCAATCGAGTTCCACACTCTCGGGCTGGGTTCGTCACTCGCGTGCAGTTCGCAAGCCGTCGCAACGATCAGATTTAATTCTTTCAGCAACGCGGAGCATTCTGGACATGCTCTTAGGTGGGTACTCTGCTCTAGTGTGCTGCCGTCTTCCACTTCCGCCAAGCTCTGCTGCAGCTCAACGCAATTCATACGACCTCTCCCCGAGTCTACTGCGATTCTAACGATCACCGCAGCTCGAACGCCCCTGCCGAGGTTACGAATGTTCCTCGTCTAATTCAGTTCTGACTGGTTTCCTACCCTACTCGAGATTTCCCGGCCTTTTCGGCTCTATTCATCTTGAGCAGGTCGCGCAACTTCATGCGCGCCTTGTGCAACTGCGACTTGCTGTTGCCGATCGAGCATCCCACCAGACCGGCGATTTCATTATGCTCGTAACCTTCCACGTCGTGAAGAACAAAAATCGTTTTGTAGCCGGGAGGCAGATCGTTCACTGCCCTCTGCAACTGCAGCCGGTCAATCGACCCGACTAATGCCGTGTCATCCGCCCCAAAATCCTTCTTCGGCGAATCATCCTCGGTACCTTGGGTAGTCTCTTCCAACGAAACCACGGGGAGGCTCTTCTTCCTCAAATGCATCAGCACCACATTTACCGACAGACGATGCAGCCAGGTCGAAAAAGCCGACTCCCCGCGAAACGTACCGATCTTCCGGTATAGCTGCAGAAATGCTTCCTGCGCCAGATCTTCCGCCTCGGCGGTGTTCGCCGTCATTCGCAGACAAAGCGAATACACTCGTCGCTTGTGCTTGTCATAGAGCACCTTGAACGCTTCCGCGTCCCCGAGCTTGGCCCGTTCAATGGCCTCGGCTTCACTGAGTTCAGTGGTTTTTTTCTGTCGTGGCTCGGTCAACTCGTCTTTTCCGGCCGCACTCATTCGGATGCGGCATAAGTAGTTTGTGTTGTATCGTTTGCGTGCCCTTGCCGAACGTCGGGTGCGCGTCTTTGGTTCCAGAATATCAGAGTATTTCTACCGAACTTCGGATGGCCTCCCGGGGCTTCATTGGAGTTTCAGACACCTTTGGAAAGCCTTTGCATTGGGAGAGTTGGAGCATCAGTCCACCCCAGACTTTAAACCCCACTGGAAGCGAAGAGTCGCAATCTTCCGAAATTTGTAGCGTTGAGGGATTAAGTTAAGCCTTACTGTTGGCCGTAGTAATCGTTTCCAGACCATGACCGTGCGGCCCCAGTTCCCGCTGCCGCAGCAGAAACGCAAAGACAACTCCGAGGACTCCCAGAATCGAGAAAATCCACATCCCCAGGTTGTAGCCCGCCGGATTGGTGGCGTCGGCATGGCCATAATTGTTAGCCCATCCCACCAGCAAGTTAAGTCCGAACAGCCCGATATTCTGGATCATGGTCATTAACCCATACGCCGTCCCCAGTTTCGATTGATCGACGATGTAAGCCACTGACGGCCACATTACCGCTGGGATCAGCGAAAACGCGACCCCCATCATCGCCATCGGCACATATAAGTTGATGCGCGTGTAAGCCATCATCAGATATACGGGAATCAGCAGCAGCGATCCGAACATCATCAACAAAGCGCGTTTGCCCACTCGATCCACCCATAGCCCAAAGAGCGGCGTTGCGATCATGGCAAACAACGTCAGCATGCTCGACAAGAATCCGCCAAATTCACGCGAGGTGCCATGCGCCTCCATGAAAAACTTCACCGCGAAAGTCTGGAAAGGGAAGATGGCTGAGTAGAAAACAATGCAGAGGGCCACAATAAGCCAGTAGCTTACGCCGAACTTCCAAAGGTCGGCGAAGACCACTTTGTCGGTTGAGACCTCACCCAGGCGATAGTTCTTCTCGGCCCATACTTCCATGATCCAGTAAATGACAGCTCCCACCACGCACAGGGAAGAGAAGGCAAGTGCGATCAGGAAGGGAGCTCGCCAGCTGGCATATGCCGCACGCGCCCAGGTTGGAGAGTTAAGAGCGGCGAATGTGCCCAGGCGCGACGCCGTCAGGTTCAGTCCGAATGCAAAGCTCAGTTCTTTGCCGCGGAACCAGCGCGCCAGCGCGGTGGTGACCGCAACGTTGAGTGATTCCGCTCCCATCCCGAAAATAAGGCGTCCCGTTGCCATGATCGGGAGGTGACCGGATGCCACGGTGATGGCTGGACCAATGAAGCAAAGCACGCCAAAGATCATCAGCGATTTTCGCAATCCAATCCGGTCAATGATGAAACCGCCAATGAGCACCGTAAAAATGTTGGGAAAGCTATAAATGGCCTGCAGGAATCCGATGTCCAGATCAGAAAACCGAAGTTGTTGCTTGAGCACATCGGCGAGAGGGCTAAGAGCGTCGTACACGTAATAGCTGCCAAACATCGCCAGACTGACAAAGATCAGGACCAGCCACCGGTACAGGCGGCTCGGTTCAGGTCGCACAGTTTCCGTCATCCACGCTCTCTATCTTCGAGCAGATTGAACTCCTGGATTGCGAGCAGAGAAGAGTAGCAGATCGCAGGAACAATTCGCGACCAGGCGAACTCACCAACAGGCGCGCCTGAGCTTCAATACTTCACAATCGCCGCAAATGATTTCGGATCGAGCGACGCCCCGCCCACCAGCGCGCCGTCGATTTCCTCCTGCGCCATCAGGGCTGAGGCATTGTCGGGCTTTACCGATCCCCCATAGAGAATGCGCAACTTCGTGGCGAAATCTTCGCCAAATATTTCGGTGGCTTCGCGGCGGATCACCGCATGCGCTTCGGCGGCGAGTTCTGGCGTCGCCGTTTTTCCAGTGCCAATGGCCCACACCGGCTCGTAGGCCACCACCAGATTGGCGGCTTTCTTTGCGGAGACAGCATGGAAAGCTCGCACACACTGGCGGCGGAGAACGTCGTCGGTCAGTCCTGCCTCGCGTTCTTGGAGTACTTCGCCCACGCAACAGATCGGCGTGAGACCGGCCTCCAGTGCCGCTTTCAGCCGCAGGTTCACCGTGTCGTCGGTTTCGCCAAAGTACTGCCGGCGCTCCGAGTGTCCGATGATGACGTGGGTCACGCCCAACGCCAGCAGCATCGCCGCCGATGTTTCTCCCGTGAAGGCGCCCTCCGACTTCCAGTGCACATTCTGACCGCCAATGGCCACATTCGACCCTTTCGCCGATTCCAGTGCAGCGGCGAGATCAATGTCAGGCGGACAGACCACGATTTCATCACGTCTGTGGCCTGAGATCAGCGGCAGGAAATCGCGGAAAAAGTCGCGGGTCTGATCAGGTGTTTTGTACATCTTCCAGTTGGCGGCGATGAGCTTCTTTCTCATGAGGAGGCCTTTTCAATTCGGAGTGGATAAGCGGTGTTGGAAGAGATGCACTTTTCGGCGGCTCGTGTGTACGCTCTCAAAGTGGCGATATCAAAGAGAACAAATCGAACCTTGTTGACATGATTAGCTGAGGCCAGGGCCTCGACTGTAGACGCAATCGCGATGGATGCCGCTTCCGAAACTGGGTATCCGAAAGCCCCGGTTGAAATCGCAGGGAATGATAAAGATTCGATCGCGTGTTCATCGGCCAAGCGAATGCATTCGCGATGACAACTCGCCAGTTTTTCAGCTTCGCCATCGTCTCCCCCGCGATAGACCGGCCCGACAGTATGGATCACATGTCTTGCGGCCAGCCGTCCCCCTGTAGTGATCACAGCCTTTCCCGCTGGCAGGCTTCCAATCTTGCTTACAATCTGCCGGCATTCGGCGAGGATAGCAGGTCCGCCGACCCGGTGAATGGCGCCATCCACTCCACCTCCGCCCAGAAGAGATGAGTTCGCTGCGTTTACGATCGCACCGGCCGTCTCACGTGTAATGTCGGCCGGCCCTAAGAACTCAACATTCTTGTCGCGCTCCAGCACCAGTCGAATTGTGAAATCTTGCACGCGCGTATCCAGAGCAATCACTTCTTGTCCGTCAATGCCTCAACCCCCGGCAGCTTCTTACCTTCCAGAAATTCAAGCGACGCTCCGCCGCCGGTGGAAATGTGCGTCATCTTATCGGCGACTTCGGCGCCGTGCACCGCGGAGACCGTATCGCCGCCGCCCACAATCGAAATCGCACCCGCATTTTCCGCCACGGCATGGGCCACTTTGAACGTCCCCCGGGAGAATCCCGGAACTTCAAACACTCCCATGGGCCCATTCCACACGATCGTTCGCGCGCGCGAGATTTCCTCCGAAAACAATTCGATTGTTTTCGGCCCAATGTCGAGCGCCATGCGGTCGGCCGGAATCGGCTGACCTTCGCCGATCTGCTGCACTACGGCGTTGGCCTCCGGTTTCATCGCCACCATATGATCAATGGGCAGCAGGAACTTCACATTTCGTTGCTTGGCTTCGTCCAGCAGTTGCCGCGCCAGGTCAACTTTATCCGCTTCAACCAGCGATTTGCCGATTTCCTGTCCCCGCGCCTTCAGGAAGGTGTAAGCCATGCCACCACCGACAATGAGCGAGTCCACCTTCCCCATAAGATTGCGAATCACGCCGATCTTGTCGCTAACTTTGGCCCCGCCGAGGATTGCCACAAACGGCGGCTCCGGATGCTCCAACGCTTTGCTCAGATATTGCAGCTCCTTCTCCATGAGCAAGCCGGCCGCCGATCTTGACACGAACTTTGTAATGCCCACGGTGGAGGCGTGCGCCCGATGTGCCGTGCCGAACGCATCGTTGACGTAGAAATCCGCCAGATTTGCCAGCTGCTTCGAGAACTTCTCGTCGTTTGCTTCCTCCTCCGCGTGAAAGCGGAGGTTCTCCAAAAGCAACGTTTGGCCTTTTTCCAGCTGCGTGGCAACTTCTTCCGCCTCGGGACCGACGCAGTCTGGGCAGAAGCCGACGTTTTCCCCGCGCGCCAGTTCTTTGTCGAGCACCATCCGCAACCGCTCGGCTACCGGCTTCAGGCTCATCTTCAGATTAGGCCTGCCCTTCGGCCGTCCCAAATGCGAGGCCAGAATCAGCCGCGCTCCGTGCCGCAGGGCGTATTCGATGGAGGGCAGAGTTTCGCGGATGCGCGTGTCGTCCATGACGCGTCCGTCTTCCAGCGGAACGTTAAAGTCGACGCGCATGAAGATGCGGTTGCCGTTGAGAGGGAGGTCACGAATGGAAAGCTTGGACATTGGCTGGTCGTCCTTATTAGATGTGATATGAAACGTAGCGCCGCCGTCCCGGCGGTTGTCGTGCGGGCGTCTCGCCCGCACTTCGCGACAGCCGGCAAGATGCCGGCGCTACAGAACCTACAAACCTTTGCTGGCCATATAGTGAATCAGGTCTCGCACGCGGCAGGAGTACCCCCATTCGTTGTCATACCAGGAGATCACCTTGACGCAATTGCCGCCCACCACCAGGGTCAAGAGCGAGTCGACGATCGATGATCGCGGATCGCCTTTGAAATCCGAAGATACTAGCTCATTCTCTTCGTAGCCCAGATAACCCTTCAGCGGCCCGCTCTCGGACGCCTTCTTCAGCGCCGCATTCACTTCGTCCTTGGTCGTCTTCTTCTCTACCCACACCACTAGATCGACCACCGAAACATTCGGTGTAGGCACGCGCATGGAGAATCCGTCGAGCTTGCCAGCTAGCTCAGGGAGAACCAGCCTCAGCGCCTTCGCCGCGCCCGTGGATGTAGGAATCATTGACAGTGCCGCAGCTCGCGCCCGTCGCAGATCTTTGTGCGGAAAGTCGAGAATCACCTGATCGTTGGTATAGGAGTGAATCGTCGTCATCGTCCCGCTGACAATCTTGAACTCGTCATTGATCACCTTGGCGATTGGCGCGAGACAGTTCGTGGTGCAGGACGCGTTCGAAATAATGTGATGTTTCGCGGCATCATATTTCTCGTGGTTCACCCCCAGCACAACCGTGATGTCCTCATTCTTTGCCGGAGCTGAAATGATTACCTTCTTCACCGGCCCGCGCAGGTGCTTCTTGGCATCGTTGGCGTCGGTGAAACGGCCTGTGGATTCAATCACAACCTGCGCGCCCACCGATTCCCAGGGTAGAGCCGCGGGATCTTTCTCTTTGAAGACTTTGATAACCTTCCCGTCCACCGTAATGCTGTCCGCGCCTGCACTGATCTTGTTCGGCAGATTGCCGAGAATGGAATCGTACTTCAGCAGGTGCGCCAGCGTTTTGGGATCGGTAAGGTCGTTGACCGCTACAAATTCCAGATTCGGGTCATTGAGCGAAGTGCGTAAAACGTTGCGGCCGATGCGTCCGAAGCCGTTGATGCCAACTTTGATTGCCATGGTTTCTCCATTCTTATGAATGCCATCACAGAATCTTCTTGGCCTTTATACGACAGATGATGGTAGCAGGACAGGGCACCCGCGTAAATGATCGCTGGCGCAGATCGCGAGCAGTTTTACTCCCATCACGGAACTTTGTGCGTTTGATCCTTGACAGCGATACTAAGGAAAGGTTAGCTCGAGATAAGTATCCGTCCTGTACCAGATCAGCGGCAGCCGTGCTGCCCAATACTTCCGGTTAATCGCCTGGCGAGCGTGAGCATGCTCTTCCCGTGGCAGGATTCGCGCCGATGCCGTAAATTCAGGGCCGCTCACCCTTCCGCGAATCGTGCAGGGAGCGACACGCACTCGGGGATTGTTGCGGATGCGCTTCGCTTTGCCCATGTCGCTGCGCGTCATCACGTACAATTTGTCCGCTTCTTCTCCAAACCACACCGGAGTCGCAACCGCTACGCCGTTTTTCCGAAACGTTGTCAGAGACATGTATTTCTGACCGCGGACCGCGGATGGGATCGCCTCAGGCATCACCGTCATTGTAATGGGTCTACACCGAGCTGGTACGTCGCTGCGAGTATTTTCCTCCGCTGTCCGGCGTGGTTCGTCTGACCCCTCATGGATTGATCCCGCCCTCTCTTCTGTGTTAAAAGCCTTGCATGCGCAAATGGATGCGTGAGCGCTTGCAGCGCCGCAAGAAAACACCGGCAGGCCCATCCGACCAACCCACTCCTCCTCCCCTGCAGCCAGCCTATTTTGACGCGGAACAGGCGCCCGGCGGGGAGTCCGAGAGCGCGAGCGAATCGGAAAGTTCGGTTCCGCCCCAGCCCGTGCCGGAACCTCGATCAGTTCGCCGGACGAGTTCGAGTGAGCCTCCATCCGAAGCTCAACCTCCGGCTTCGCAGCGTGCTCCTAGCGGTAGCCGAAGGCGTCGCGGAGGTCGCGGACGAGGGGGTCGAGGACGCGAGCAGGCTGTAGCACAAGCCTTTACTCCTGCCGTAGTGAAAGGCTCTATTCCGGCATTGCCGCTCGAATCGGCGGAAGAAGAAATGCCGGATGCTGCAGACGCAGAAGGCCAAACCGTTGAGCCCGTCGCTACGGCCGCGCCGAAGCCTCCCGCACCCGCCGCAGTCGCTCAACGTCCGCCAAAAGGTGTGGTTGTGCTGGCGATAGGATTGCCAGGCTCCGGAAAGAGCTCGTGGTTCAAACGCCACAACGTGGTGCCGCTCTCCAGCGATATGGTCCGGTCGTTACTATTCGACGATATTCGCGAACAGCGTTTTCAAGACCTCGTCTTCTCCAACCTCCGCTCCATGCTCAAGGCGCGTCTCATCGCAAAACGTCCGATGAATTATGTGGATGCAACTAACCTCACGCCGCAGGAGCGCCAACATTGGATCAAGCTGGCCAAGGATTATCAGTACGAAGTGCACGCGGTCTTCTTCGACGTCCCACTCGAGGTGTGTGTCGAGCGGCATCAGCGTCGCGATCGCGTTGTTCCCGAAGACGTAATGCGTCGCATGGCTGCGAAACTCAAGCCGCCCGCCTTTGAAGAGGGCTTCGCGAAAATCACAGTGGTGAGGGTGAAGAAGAAGGATGCCGAAGCGGGTTAACGCGATCGTCGACGGGACTTCTACCCTTTCAGATACGGCAGCATCTCTTTAAACGCCGGAGATCCCGAAGAGCGCATCAGTTCATAAATCATCATCTCAGTGGAAGAGATCACCGCCCCTGCGGCGCGCATTCTTTCGAGACCAATCTTCCAATTCCATTCCGTTCGCGAGCTTACTGCATCCGAAGCGACGTGTACGATGTAGCCTTCCCGCAGCGCCGCCAGCGCCGTCTGCGTAACGCAGATGTGGCTTTCCATACCGCACAGTAACAAAGTGTTGCGGTTGCCCGGCAAGCGTTTGAGCAGTGTGCAAAACACTTCGCTGCCGAAACAGGAGAATAGATTCTTGTCGATCGCCCCGCTTTCCGGCAGCAGGGAAGCGATCTCCGGCACGGTCCCGCCCAACCCCTTCGCGTATTGTGTGCTCACGATCGCAGGAATCTTGAGCACGCCTGCTGCGCGGATCAGCAGCTTCGCATTCCGCACCAGCTGTTCTTTCTGAAAAATCGGCGGTAACAGCTTTTCCTGAATATCCACCACCAGCAGGGCGCACCGCTCCGCTTCCAGCGGCCGACGCGCTACATCGGCGTAGTCGGCCGCGGCAATCTTCTCAAATGAGGTTGGCATCGATATCTTCCCACCACGTCCGATGCTAATTGTACCGTTTGAACTTAGACGGAGACCACCAGCAAAATCTCGATGAACATAGCATTCTTTAATTGCCTCCACTCGCGGCTAGAGGCGAGCGCGAAACCCGCTGCGCGGGCTCGGTCTGCTGCAATTTGTTCAAGGATGCGAAGTGCAGCAATACCGAGAGAGGTACCAGGAACACCGGAACCAGCGCCAGCGGAAAGGCGCTAACGAGTTCATTGGGCGCACCGAACGCCAACCTTTGCAGTGGCGAAGGCGAAGTCAAGACACCCATGGTAAGGGCCACGACTAAATCGCAGATCCCCAAGAGATTCCAAGCGCGTACGTATCCGGCAGCACGACGCGAGCCACGCGCGTAGGCCAAACCGACCATCGGTGCTAACAAGCCAACCATAACGTCGCCCACCCCCGCCGGCCAGGCAAACTCCCCAGGCAGATGTCCGCCTGCATAGAGAATAAGAAAGATGAACCCAAGCGCTCGATAGACCTGCACGCCAACGATCCACTGCAGCGGCACAGCCTCGAGAGCCCGCTTGAGCATCCCCCATCGCCAAAATAGCGCGACGCCAGTCACGATAGGAATTAGTACGCCATATGGAATCGTGGGAAAGCGGTTCGCTACACCTCGATAGAATCCGAACCAGGAGAGCAACACAGCCGCGAAGAGCCACGCCACCATGGGCACTCCAATGCTCCAAACCGCTTGCTTGCGCTCGCGGGCCGGCCACCGCGCGAGCCTGAGCGCTCTGTCCAGTCCGAACAGCAACGTGGCTGTGATTGCCAAAGTTCCGCTGAGCACGTAAGGAATCAGGTAACTGGGCATCAGGTAATTCATAGGTGCGGGCCTCCTTGCCTCGCTAGATCAATAGATGTATATACATATAATACGTTGCAAACTATTTCTCTCCGTNNGGAGGGACACGGCGGTTCAACTGCCATGCGCATGCGCGAACGTGCGCCGAGCTGCCCGGGTGGTGACCCAGCTCTACGATGACGCGCTCCGCCCAAGCGGGCTGCGTGCCACCCAATTCACGCTATTACAATCCCTGACTCTTGCGCCGGAGACCTCTCAGAAGGACTTGGCCGGACTACTGGGAATCGACAGCACCACCCTGACTAGAACATTGTCCCTTTTGCGGCGAAAGGGTTGGCTTCGTGCCGAGACAGGCGCCGACCGTCGCGAGCTCCGCCTTACTCTAACGCCGGCGGGACAAAGAGAATACCAGCGCGTACTCCCCTATTGGCAGTCAGCCCAGAAGCGCCTGCGGCAGGCGTTGGGCGAGGCGAATTGGAATCAAGCTATGAGGGCGGTATGCGCCTTGGGGAGTTCGCCGCGAGCTGACTGAGACACCATCAATTAGACGACATCATTGACCGCGCTCTGCCCGAAATCATAGACTTAGAAGGTTAGATCGGCTCTGCCCGCTGCCCCCTCGTTCAACGGCTAGGACACCTGCCTCTGGAGCAGGCTATCGGGGTTCGAATCCCTGGGGGGCAGCCAGACTCTCCTCTAAAGCAATCGCGTCCGGTAGTTCCGCCATTACGCCCCACGTTTACCTAACCGGCGCGTTCAGCGCAGCCACCAGTTCCACAAAATTCGCCGCGTGCACGGCTCGGTCCACAGCTTCCTTGTGGCTGAAAAGTTCGCTGGCGTCTCCCAACAAGTCGTGCTGCGATTAGCTGTCTCCGGTCAGGATCATGATAATTAGGCGCGCCGGTTTGCCATCGCGCGCATCGAAATCGATTCCTGTCGATTTTGCCGCGATCACCAGCGGTCTGGTTAACCCGTTCACCCGCGCATAGGGCACCGCCAATTCATTTCCCAACCGCTCGGGACAATCCGCTCCCGTTCCGAGACTAACCGAAACAGCCTTTCCGGCGCATTCCTCACGGCTTCCGCCGCCACTTCACACATTTCCCGCAATGCTAACAGCGCGAAGATGAGCGGATTCGCTCCTTCTTGCGCACCGAGATATTGAGGAAAATGCTGGCCGCCAGGAAGCCGGCTCCTAAGGGGAATGCCACCCCGAAAAGACTCACCAGCAGGGCGCTCTTGCCTTGCCGGAAGATGCTGCGCAGATCGATCTCCAAACCTGCCGTCAGCAAAAAGAAAACCACCCCCCAGTGTGGTGACGGTGTCCAGCACAATTGGCATCGGCCCAGTGGTGGGAACAAGGCTTCATAGACGTGCGGCCGGAACCGCCCCAAAACCGTCGGTCCCAGGAATATGCCGACGAAAATCTCTCCGAGGATCGAGGGCTGGCCAATCTTCTGCATCAACTCCGCCGCCAGCTTGGCGCAGCCGAGCAACACTGCCAGCGCCATGAACATCGTCATCACATCATGCGGAGTCAAATGTGGCATGGCCCATCCTTCCAAGAAACTCACAACAGAATAAACGCTTCGCAGCCTCAAATAGGGACCGGCTTCTCCCCAGGCCGGGTCCCATTGTTGACACAATTGTAAGTTACAGCTTGAAACCGATTCGTCGAAGGCTGCACTTATGGCGGCAGCAACTTCACTGGCAGCGTGGTGGCAGATTTCGACGCCCAAGCGGCCACACAAAAAAGAAGAAAGCCGCATAGAAAACGAGCGACGGTCAATTTCGATCGATCATCGTCTCGCGTTCTTTCGGGCTTGCATCATTCCGGCGCGAAGTCCCCGCACCACAATTTGCTGATAACCGCTGCGGTCCAGTTCATTCATAACCGTGGCGGCGATTCCCCTTGGCGTAGCGGCTTCCTGCAGCAACTGATCCAATGGCACTTTGCCTTCGCGCCAAGCCAGAATCCCATCCGCCAAGGCGTGAGCGGCGGCCACCCGCGCGCTCCTCGCGTCAAGCCCTATTGCTTCCGCCGCATCAACCAGCGCCGCCAGCGCGTGATAGCCGTGGCTGCTGGAATAAGTGACAGTGAAAGCATCGAACCGGCTCTCAGGAATTTCCAGCACGGGACCCACAAGCAAGAACAGATCGCGCACTTCCTTGCGCCCCGCGTCGGGCCAGCCCCGGCCAAATGTCAGCGCTGTCAGTCCACATCCGCTGCGGGACACGGGGCTTGGCATAGCCCGCGCCCATCGTACCGGTCGCCCCAATCCTGCCCGAAGTTTGAACAGAGGAACACCGGCCGCCAAACTCACCGCCGTCAGCGGCCGGAGAATCCTTCCGATTTCTTCCAGCAACTGGCGCACTGAGTCCGGGCGCACTGCGATGATCAGGAGGTCTGCCGCTTCCACCGCGCGATGTAGATCTGGTTCGACGATCACACCATACTGCCGCTTTAGTTGTTGCAGCTTCTTGGAATGCCGGTCATACACAACGATAGGCCGGCGGTACTTCGCCAGTCGCAGTCCGGCTACGAGCGCGCTGGTAATACGCCCGCCTCCAAGAAAAACAGTCGCCTTCACGAGAGTCCCGAGCAGGCCTGGTCTGCAGCATCAACGAGCGCCTCTACATCGGCATCCGTGTGCGCTGTCGAGATAATCCAGTGCAGGCCGTTGGAAGGAGTCATATAGATTCCTCGCTCCAGCAGTCCGTGGACAAATTGCGAATAGCGTTTCGCATCCACGAACTCGCAATATTCCCGATAATTGTGGATAGCCTCGCGATCGGTGAAGTAAATCTGGAACATGGGTCCGAAGCCTTGCACGATCGCCTTTGTCCCATGTCGGCGAAACACTTCCCGAAGTCCGGCGATAGCGGCATTACCCACTGCGTGAAGCTTTCGGTAAGTGTCGGGGGCGGCTAGCAGATCCAGGTTGGCTGTAACCACCTTCATGGTCAGTCGATGACCGTTAAAAGTGCCATAGTGCAGAACCATGTTCTCGCTCCACTGCATTCGCTCCAGGATCGAGCGCAGTCCTGCCACCGCGCCGACAGGAAATCCCGCGCCCAGCGCCTTGCCGAAGGTGCTGATATCCGGCTTAACGTCGTAATATTCCTGGCAGCCGCCGGGGGCATAGCGGAATCCGGTGACCACCTCGTCAAAAATTAGCAGCGCGCCGCAGTCTCGCGTGAGTTCTCGCAAGCGCTGCAGATATCCATCTCGCGGAAGAATACAACCCATGTTGGCCATGATGGGTTCGGTGATCACCGCTGCCAGTTCGTGCCCGTGCAGCTGGAGAACCCGTTCGAGTGCATTCACATCGTTCCATGGCGCCAGCACAACCTCGTCGAACGTCGAAGCCGGTATGCCTTCAGAATCTGGAATGCGCTCCGGATTCTCCACCGGACCCAACTGCTCCGGCGGATGACTATGCGCGTTCAGAAGAAACGGATCGTACCATCCGTGATAGTGTCCTTCGAACTTCAGGAACTTACGCCGTCCCGTACGCGCGCGGGCCAGACGTAAAGCCAGCATGGTCGCTTCACTGCCAGTGTTGGTGAAGCGCACCAGTTCGGCTGACGGAACCATGCGGCGAAACCGTTCCGCGGCTTCGATTTCCGCGGAGGTTGCGGCCGCGAAGTGGGACCCTTCCGCCATCGCCTCGCAAACCGTCTTCACTAGCGTCGGGTGCGCATGCCCCTGAATCAGCGCCCCGAACGACATCATGAAGTCGACATACTGATTGCCGTCTGCATCCCATACGTGGGACCCGTCGCCGCGTTCCAGCATGATCGGTCCGCGTGTGTATACTGCTGCGCCACGCGATGGCGAGTTCACGCCTTCGACTAACGACTGCTGTGCCCGTTCAAACCACTCCTGAGAGTGAGTGCGGTTTCGCGTCTGGATTGTCTGCGTCATGTGAGATTGACTTTTCTTAACCCGATCCCGCCAGGCCTCCGCCATCCACCACCAGCGCCGTTCCGGTCACAAACGAGGACGCATCGCTGGCGAGATAAAGCGCGGCTTGAGCGATCTCCTCCGGCGTTCCGACTCGCCCCAGAGGGCGCTTGGCAGAGTCCGAGAGAAATCGATCCTCTGCTTCGCCCAATTGCCGCGCCTCGCCACGCAGCATCGCGGTATCGGTGTCGCCCGGGCAGATGCAATTCACCCGAATTTTCTGTCCGCCATGGTCAATCGCCATGGCCTTGGTGAGCAGCACTACAGCGCCTTTTGAAGCACAGTAAACTGCCGCCCGCCCGCCACCCGCCAGCCCCCATCCCGAAGCCGTGTTGACAATCGAACCGCCGCCCGCATTCGCCATGATGGGAATCACTTCGCGTGACATAAGGAAGATGGATTTTACATTGACTGCCATTACCGCGTCCCAATCGTCCTCACTGATCTCAATCACAGAAGCGCGGCGGATAATGCCTGCATTATTGAACAGCACATGAATGCCACCGAATTCCTGAACAGTGCGTTCGATCACGCACCGACAGTCGCTGGCGCGAGTCACGTCGGCGCGCTCGAAAATCGCCCGGCCGCCCCCAATGGAAATTTCGCGCACGACCTCGATGCCAGCTGGCTGGTTCAGGTCGACAATAGTCACCGCCGCGCCCTCACGGGCAAAAAGCAGTGCAGTGGAGCGGCCGATCCCGCCCGCTCCCCCAGTAATGACAGCCGTCTTGCCTTGGAGTTGGTTCCCGAGCATTGTTTTTCTGGCTGACTAAACGCGGCTTCGTAGAAAGAAAGACAACAGCGAAGGGGGCCACCAATTTAGCTCCCGACATACCTCGCATATAAACTTCGCGCAACTCCAGTGTCGGTTGTTCCCTTGATGATCGCCCGCCCGTCAGGGAATAGAGTCATCTCATAGGGCTCGCGCCAGAACTTCAGCACGAACTCATTGTGTCGCACCACACCGAGCGTTTCCAGTCGCCGCTGCATCTCAGCAAAATCAATCGGCCTGGCCCGTTCGTGAATCTGCACGGAGTTTCGCCCGCACATTGTGATATGAGGCCGTCCCTCGCCTGCCAGATGCACAAAGTCCCGCTCGCCGCATGCCCGGCAACCAGCGCGTGGTTTTCCCGCCGCAATCTCCGCCTGCTCGTTTGTCCAAACATCAAACGACCAGAGCGTCTTCCGCAATTTTCCCAGTGCCTCACCGCCCACTAGCAACTTCACAGCTTCGGTCGCGGCCACCGAGGCAACCATATTCACCGCTGTATTTAGAATCCCCGAGGTTTCACAAGTCTCCACCATCCCCCGCGGCGTATCGGGAAAAATGCAGGCCAGGCACGCGGTTTTTCCCGGCAATACGTTCAACGTCACACCATAGCTCCCCACCGCCGCCGAATAAATCCACGGTAATGAAGCTTCCACTGCAAAATCGTTCACTAGATATCGAGTCTCAAAATTGTCTGTGCCATCGATAATTACATCCATTCCTTCAAGTAAAACCTTAATATTGCCTGGGACCACATCCTCGACTCGCGCCTCGACCACAATCTCCGAATTGAAGGCAGCGATCTTTCGCGCCGCCGCAATTGCCTTCGGCAATGATTCGGCCGCATCCTTTTCGTCGAACAGCGACTGCCTTTGCAGATTGCTGAGCTCCACATAGTCGCGATCAATAATCCGCAGCGCTCCCACGCCCGCGCGAGCTAGCAATGAAGCCAATGCCGACCCGGTCGCTCCACATCCCACAATTGCAATTCGACCTGCAACCAGCCGCCGCTGACCCTCCGCTCCAATGCCGCGAAACAGAATCTGCCGCGAGTACCGTTCGTCGATCTTTTCTTTCTCCACGCCCTGCCTCAAGGAGGTCACCAGTGATGAACCTCAAAACCTTTATTATAGGGTGATCGCTTTAAGCCGTCAGGATGCGGGACAACGAGGCTCCTTCGCCCTTCATCGAAAAAAGAAACGGCCCAAGGACTTTATCTGCTGAGAACGTACTCATTATTCGTAATATTTATGATGGTTTGGCTCGCTCCGGCTGCCCGTGCCGGTTCGTCCGCATCTGCATCTTCACCCTCCACGCAGGAGCCGCAAACCGCGACATCCTCAACTCTCGCCTCCATGTCCTCCTACGTCGGACGCACCGTCAAATCCATTGACCTTCCCGGCGTTTCCGGCGTCGACCATTTTCTCCAACTGCTTCCACAAAAAGCCGGCCAGCCTTTAGACCGGGACCAGGTTCGCGACAGCATCCGAATCCTTTTCGCCACCGGCCGCTTTGCCGACATCCAGGCGGAAATTACTCCCTCCGGCCCGGATGTGCTGCTAACCTTCACGACTTCGCCCAACTTCTTTGTGGGTTCCGTCGACGTTGAAGGCGCTCCCAGCCATCCCAGCTATAACCAGATCGTCAACGCCTCCAAATTCCAACTCGGCGAACTCCATACCCGCGACAAGCTCGACCGTGCTTTGCAGAACATCCGCCAGCTCATGCAGGAGAACGGCTACTACCGTGCGCGAGTGACGGCGGAAAGCACTTCCAATGCCGCCACCCAGCAGGTGAGCATTCTGTTTCACATTACTCCGGGTGAGCCCGCTCACGTCGGCGAAGTCAGGGTCAGTGGTCATGCGAAATTTTCCCAGAGCCAGGTTCAAGACATCGCCAGGATGCACCCCGGCGAACGGATCAGGGCGAGCCGCATCACCAATTCTCTTCAGCATCTGCGCAAGAAGCTCCAAAAGCAGCAACGGGTCTTGGCCCAGGTTTCCATCGCCGAACAGAAATACCGTCCTGAATCCAACTCCGTCGACTATACCTTCCTGATCGAACCTGGACCCGTCGTCGTGGTATACGCACAGGGTTTTCACATCAGCCGCGGCGTGCTGAAAAGGGAAGTTCCGGTTTACCAGGAGAACGCACTCGACGATGACCTGCTCAACGAAGGTAAACGCAACCTTCTGTCCTACCTCCAGGCTCGTGGTCATTTCGATGCCTCTGTAGATTTTCAGAAGGAAAGCGGTCCTGACAGCGTCCGGGTGATCTACCGTATCGATCCCGGCCCGGTGCACAAGCTCGAACGCATCGAGATCAGTGGGAACAAATATTTTCCCAGGCAAATGCTCCGCCAGCGCCTGCAGATTCAACCCGCCGGCAGTTTCTTTTCTCCAGGACGCTACAGTGAAGCCTTGCTCAAGAACGACGTCGCCGGTTTTCAGGCCCTGTATGTTTCCAACGGATTCCGCCAGGCCAAGATCGAAACCAAGGTCGACGACAATTATCGCGGCGCCGCTAACCATCTCGCGGTTCACATTCAAATCGAAGAAGGCCCGCAGACTCTCGTCGGCGCATTCCACATCGTCGGAGATCAGAAGATTAACGCGAAAGCGTTTCCCGAGTTGAATACTACGACCGGTCAGCCTTATTCCGAACAGAATCTCGCGACCGACCGCGGGGCCATCCTCAACTACTACTTCAATCACGGTTTTCCCAACGCTGTCCTGGATATCACCACGAACCCTTCCCCAGGTACGCCGAATCGCGAGGACGTTACTTACACCATCCAGGAGGGCGAACAATTCTTCGTCGATCGAGTGCTGGTCGCTGGGCTCGACCACACCCGCGACTACGTGGTGCAGCGCGAAGTTCAAGTGGTTGCGGGACAGCCCCTCAGCCAGCAGGATCTTCTGGCTACACAGAGCAAGCTCTATGATCTTGGTATCTTCAGCCAGGTCGACACGGCCGTTCAGAATCCCAGCGGCTCCGACCCTGAGAAGAATGTTCTCGTCCAGGTACAGGAGGCTAAACGCTACACCTTCACCTACGGCGTCGGCTTGGAATTCGCAACGGGCCTGCCTTCCGGTACCAGCTCTCCAGCCGGCTCGACCGGCGTTAGTCCCCGCGTGGGACTTAATGTCACCCGCCTCAACGTTGGCGGCCGCGACCAAACCCTCATCTTCCAGTCCCACGTCGGAAGCCTTCAGCAGCGCGGTCTGGTCAGTTATGAAATCCCCAAAATCTTCAACAGTGACCGCTTCAAGCTCTTTTTCACAATCTTCTACGACAACAGTCTCAACGTCGCCACTTTCACGTCGCAGCGTCTCGAGGGCAAAATCGATCTTCGCCAGCAAATCGGAAAACAGCAAATCAATCACTCTACATCCATCACCTACCGGTTCGATTACCGCCGAGTGAAAGCCACCAACTTCGCGGCGGACTTTTCACCTGCCCAATTTAGTTTGTTTTCCCTGCCTGCCCACGTTGGCGGTCCCGGCTTCACTTTCATCCGCGACAAGCGCGATAACCCCCTCGAAAGCACCAAGGGCCAATACTTTACGCTCGATGGCTTCGGTGCCTCCAGCTATGTCGGCTCTCAGTCAGACTATGGCCGCGCTCTTGCGCAGGATTCCACCTATTACGCCTTCGGCCGTCCCAATCACAAGTACGTCTTCGCTCGCTCCACCACTCTGGGCCTGGAGCAGGTCTATGGTGGCACCAGGATCCTGCCCCCGGGAACCTGTCCCCTGAATCACCTGCAGACTGCCTGTCAGGAAAATATTTCTATCATTCCCCTGCCCGAACTTTTTTTCGCCGGGGGTGGCAACTCCCATCGTGGTTTCGGGTTAAATCAGGCAGGACCTCGCGATCCCGATTCCGGTTTTCCCGTCGGTGGCTCGGCGCTGTTCGTTAACAGTGAGGAACTGCGCTTTCCTTCCGTCAGCCTGCCCTATCTCGGGGAAGGCTTCGGCTTCGCTCTCTTTCACGATATGGGAAACGTTTTCACTGCTGGCCACGACATGCTCAAGGGTGTGCTGCGCTGGCACCAGCCGGATCCCTCACAGTGTTTGCAATCTGGTGGGGTGCCCAACTCCTCCTGTATCACCTCGTTCAACAACAGCGGTTACGACTATACTTCTCACGCCATGGGCGTTGGTTTGCGATATAAAACACCAATTGGCCCCCTGCGCTTTGACTTCGGGTACAATCTGAATCCGACGTCTTATTTCCAGGGCATCGTTAATTCGACCGGACAACTGACGGGAGACTTCGAGACGCAGCGTTTGCGCCACTTCAATGTCTTTTTCAGCATAGGGCAGCCATTTTAATGAAATTTCGTAACCATAGACCGATTACCGCGGCGCTTGCGCTTTTACTCTCTCTCTTGTTTCCCGCCCCTTCGCGTTCCGCCGCTGCTCCCGCTCCTCAGGTCATCGATCGCATTGTCGCTACTGTAAACAGCCGCGTCATTCTGCAATCCGATTGGGATGAAGCCTTGTGTTACGAAGCGCTCCTCAGCAACCGCTCCCTCGCCGCCTTTACAGACGATGATCGCCGCGCCGTTCTCGACCGCCTCGTCGACCTGGAACTGCTGCGCGAGCAAATGAAGTCCGCCGACTTCCGCCATGCCACCAACGCCGAGGTCGCCGCCCGTATCGCCGATGCCCACAAACAATATCCTCGAGCTGCTTCCGATGACGCCTGGCACTCGCTGCTTGCGTCCTATCACCTCACTGAGAAAGATCTTTTCGCCCACGTCCAGCAGCAGATCGATGTGATGCGCCTGGTCGACGCTCGTCTTCGCCCCGCCGTGCAAATCGATTCCAAGTCCATCGAGGCCTACTACCGCGACCAGTTCGTCCCTAAATTGAAACAGGCCGGCGCGTCTGAAGTACCCCTTACCGAGGTTTCCGCCAAGATCCGCGAACTGCTCACCGAAGAGAAAGTGAGCGAGATGCTCGTCTCTTGGCTGCAAACTTTACGCTCTGAAGGTCAGGTGCACATTCCCGGCGTTCCCTCCTCATCCAACGACCCGGGAGTGCAATCGCAGTGACCGAGCCCGCCACCAAGCCCGCCCGCCGCTGGTGGAAATACGTACTGATCCTCGTCGGCGCGGCGTCTCTCATCGCCCTCGCTCTGACCATCTATATCAACACTGAATCCTTCCAGTCGCTGGTTCGCCGCCGCCTCGTCGCCGAGGTCGAGCACATTACCGGAGGCCGCGCCGAAATCGCGAGCTTCCATACCATTCCGTTCCGCTTGCAAGTCGAGGTGCGGAATATCACGGTGCATGGCCGCGAGGACGCCACCGACGTTCCACTGGCTCACGCCGATAACGTCATCGCCCGCTTGAAGATCACCTCTCTTCTTCAGTCCGAACTCGCCTTTCATGAATTGATCCTCGATCGGCCCGTCGTCCACGTGGTTTTTTATCCTGATGGCACCAGCAACTTTCCTAAACGGACGAGCACTTTTTCTACTCAAGCTTCGGTCGAACAACTCTTCGCGCTCTCCATCACTCGCCTAGAAGTTCGTCAGGGGCGGATCCTCTGGGACGACCAGACCATTCCTCTCGATTTCGCTGCTCGCGACACCTCGATTCAGATGGATTACTCCTATCTTCACGCGCGTTACAATGGGCGTCTTCTGCTCGGCTTGGTCGATACTAAGCTGCTGGACTGCCGGCCCTTCGCGTGGATGAGTTCCGCGGAATTCAACCTCGGATCCGATTCTGCTACCTTTTCTTCGCTCAAATGGAATTCCGGGCGCTCCAATCTCTCCGCCAGCGGCGAGATCACTAATTTTCGCCGTCCGCACCTGCAAGCTGCTTACGACGCCCACATCGACCTCACCGAAGCCGCTTCCATCACGCGTCGTCGCGAGCTTCGCGCCGGATTCCTCGAACTCAAGGGAGAAGGAGAATGGTCACTCGACCAGTTCGCCTCCAATGGATTGCTTACCCTGCGCGATCTCGCCTGGCAGGCCGATCAGATTTCTTTCTCCAAAGCATCTCTCAGTACTGGCTACTCGGTCAGCGATCAGCAGCTCAAACTCTCCAAGCTGCAAGGCAAGATCTTCGGCGGAAGCTTCACTGGCGATGCCGAACTGAATCAGTGGCTCGCTCCCGACCAGCACCTCTCGTCCACGGCCAGAAAAAATCTTGAGACCGCCACTATCTCCGCGGCTCCTCCTCTGAATAAATCCCACCAGCCAAGTGCAAGACCCAAGCCGCCCGCCATCCGAAGCGCACTGATCCTTCTTCGCCTGCGCGATATCTCCGCCGGAGATCTCGCCATCGCCCTCAACGCGCCCGCTCACCCCCTGCAGTCTCTGCATCTCGCTGGACTGGCCTCCGGCACCCTCGAAACTCGCTGGAAGGGAACTCGTCGCGACGCCGAAGTCCAGTTCGCTCTCGATGTCAATCCCCCAGCTCGCTCCGCCCCCGGCCAACTACCGCTCACCGCTCACGCTAACGGCGTCTACTATGCGAGCAACGACACACTCGATCTCCCGCAATTCAACCTGACCACTCCGACCAGTCACGTGCAGGCCTCCGGCACGCTTTCTTCCACGTCTGCGCTCCGGCTGTCCGTTTCCACTTCCAGCCTCGCTGATTGGCTTCCTTTCGCTGCCGTTCTGCGCGGCCCCGCGCTCTTTCCCGTGGTGCTGAACGGCCGCGCCACTTTCACTGGCAACATGAGCGGTGCATTCTCCTCTCCGCAACTTGCCGGAAATCTGCTGATCGACGATTTTGAAGTCAACGTGCCCGCCATCGCTAAGGCACGTCAACTCAAAACCCGCTGGGATTCTCTTTCCGCCTCGATCCAGCTTTCCTTCCAGTCCGTCGCTCTTCACAGCGCCACTCTGCGCCGAGGCGACACTTCAGCTGAGTTCGATGCCTCCGCCACGCTTCAACACGGCCACGTCACCAGCGACAGCGCTTTTTCCATCCGCGCCAATCTTCACAACACCGACCTTGCCGCGCTGCAGGCGCTCGCCGGATTCAACTATCCCGTCACCGGAACGGCCGATCTTTTCCTGCAAGCCGCGGGTACTGAGTCCGACCCTCACGGCGATGGACAAATCCATCTCAACAATGCCTCCGCTTACGGCGAGCCCGTTCAACAGTTCGATTCCACTTTTCACTTCTCCCACGGCGAACTTGCGCTCGATAACATTCATCTCTTCCACGACGATTCCGTCATCACTGGCAGCGCCGCCTACAACCCAACTACCCGCGCCTTCCTCCTCGACGTAACCGGAAATAATCTCGATCTCGCTCGCGTCCGCCAGATCCGTTCCGATCGCCTCCCCGTCGAAGGTCGCGCCGACTTCAAACTCAAAGCCTCCGGCACACCGGACGCGCCCGCCATCAATGCCGACTTTCACATTCGCAATCTCGCCCTCGACCATGAGCTCGAAGGCGAACTGGACCTGCAAGTAGTTACTCGGGGCAGCGAACTTCATCTCACCGGCAATTCCCGCTTGCCGCGCGGTTCATTACTTGTGAGCGGCAATGTCCAGTTACGTGACGACTATCCCGCCGATCTCTCTTTCCGCATGGATCAGCTTGATCTCGACCCCCTCTGGCACGCCTATCTCGGCGCCCAACTGACCGGACACTCCGTCGTCGCCGGTAATCTCGATCTCCGCGGTCCTCTCCGCTCTCCCTCTCGCTGGGCTGTTAACGGCGATCTCACCGCTCTCTCCCTCGACCTCGAACACGTCAAACTCAACAATCAGGATCCCATTCGCTTCGTCGTCGCCAACCAGTCCGTCAACGTTCAGCAATTCCACATGCTGGGGGAGGGAACTGACCTCACCGCCCACGGCTCCGTGCAACTCTTCGGTAGTCGTGCCCTCGATCTCGCGGCTGAGGGCCGTCTCGACCTCAAACTGCTCTCCGGCTTTTACCCCGACCTCACGGCCTCTGGCCTTGTCACCATCAATATGACCGTCGGCGGAACCCTAGCCGATCCCTTTCCTCAAGGCCGTCTTCAATTTGCCGATGGCTCGCTCTCTTATGCGACCTTGCCGAGTGGCTTGAGCGGAGTCAGCGGCTCTCTGCTCTTCACTCGCGATCGTGTCCACATCGAGACGCTCACCGCCCGTACCGGCGGCGGCACTCTCGCTTTTCAGGGCGACGCCACTTATCTCAATCAGCAACTGAATTTCAATCTTACCGCCTCCGGCAAGGACGTTCGCCTGCGTTATCCGCCTGGAGTCAGTTCCACCGCGGACGCCGAATTGCACTGGGTGGGCACACGTTCCGCTTCATCCGTCTCCGGCGAGATCACCATCAATAAGATCGCCGTCACTCCCGGCTTCGACTTCAGTTCCTACCTCGAGCGCGGCCGCCAAGGCGCGTCCCTCACCGTCTCCAACTCTCCGCTCAACAACATTAAACTCGATATCCACGTCCAGACCTCGCCTGAACTCCAGATGCGCACCACGATCGCTCGGCTCTCCGGTGACGCCGATCTCCGCCTGCGCGGCTCCGTGGCTCGCCCGGCCGTCCTCGGCCGCGTCGACATCCTCGAAGGCCAGGCCACTTTCCACGGGACCCGTTTCACGCTTGAGCGAGGAGACATCAATTTCGCCAATCCGGTGTCCATTGAACCGCAACTCAATCTCCAGGCTTCCACTCACGTCCGCAACTACGATCTCAATATCACTGTCACCGGTACGCCCGATCGCGGCCTCAATATCAACTACCGCTCCGAACCACCGCTTCCTAAATCCGACATCATCGCCCTGCTCGCTCTCGGCCGCACGGGCAATGAATCAGCGCAACTGCAGGAGCAGTCCGGGCAGAGCGTTTTCTCCGATCAGGCTACTGCCCTCATCCTCAGCCAGGCCCTGAACACCACCGTCAGTAGCCGGTTGCAGCGTCTGTTCGGCGCCAGCAATATCAAAATCGATCCTCAGGGACTTACTTCTGAAACCAATCCCATCAGCAACGGCCCCCAGATCACCATCGAGCAGGAATTTGCCAACAACGTGTCCCTTACCTATTCCACCAACGTCTCACAGAGTTCGGAGCAGATCATTCAGGGCGAGTACTATTTCAATCGCAACCTTTCGGTAGTCGGCACCCGCGATCAGAACGGAGTCGTCAGCTTCGACCTGCGCGTTCGCCGCCGTAAGAAATAGAAATAAAGACCGAGTCCGAACCAGTCCAACTGGAGCGCAAAACCCGGAAGCACGAGGCCCAATGACCATCACCGCCCGCCAGTTCATGGTCGACACTCAACTCCGTGCCCGTGGCATCTCCGACCCGCGTGTCCTCGACGCCATGCTGCGCGTTCCCCGTGACGCCTTCGTTTCCGAACCCTACCGTGCCGAAGCTTACGAAGATCACCCTCTGCCCATCGGCGACGACCAAACCATCTCCCAGCCCTATGTTGTCGCCGTCATGCTCGAATCCCTCCAGCTCGCCCCCAAAGATATTGTCCTCGAAGTCGGCACCGGCTCTGGATATGTCACCGCGCTCCTCGCGGAACTTGCCGCACAAGTTTTTTCCATCGAACGTCACCCCGCGCTTGCCGCCAACGCTCGCACCGCAATCGCCGCACTCGGTTACACCAATGTCCAAATATTTGCTGGCGACGGCACCCTCGGCCTTCCCGCTCATGCTCCCTTCGACGCAATCCTCGTCTCCGCCGCCGCTTTCAAGCTCCCGCCCGCTCTACTCTCCCAACTCCGCGACGGTGGACGCATGATTGTCCCCGTCGGTCCACCCGACTCCCAGCAGCTCCAACTTATCCGCATGCACAACGGCCAGCCCATCATCTCCCTGCGTGACCCCGTTCGCTTCGTCCCTCTGATCTCAGACCAAACATGAAAGCCCGCAATTCTCATCTTTCCGCACCACTAGCGGTCCACCAACCGTTGCCGAAATCGTTGCATTCTGAGCTGCGTGCATCAAGACCTCACTTTCGGAATGCTGGCTAGTTTCTCACAGAGTGAAGCCCGGGCGGAACCGTAAGGCAAGGCATCCTCCGAAGCCCAATCGTCCTTCCACTCTGCGTTCTGCGGACCCAGAACCGATAACTGCCTTACAATCTTCCTGTGCCCGTCCTCCACAATCTCCGCATCACTCTCGAGATGATCAAGTGGGAGCATTCTATCTTCGCTCTCCCCTTCGCGCTCTGCGGAGCCATGCTCGCCGCCTCCGGCCTTCCCACAGTCCATCAACTTTTCTGGATCGTCATCGCCATGCTCGCTGCCCGTTCCGCCGCCATGGCCTTCAATCGCCTCGTCGATGCCACCATCGACGCCGCCAATCCCCGCACTCGCACCCGTGCTCTTCCCGCCGGCCATCTCTCGCCCACCTTTGTCGCCACTTTTGTCATTGTCTCCTGCGCCCTCTTCATCCTCGCCGCTTCGCAATTAAATCGCTTCTCGCTCTGGCTTTCGCCTGTCGCCCTCGCTGTCCTGTTGCTCTACTCCTACACCAAGCGCTTCACCCGTCTATCCCACCTGGTGCTCGGTCTCGCACTCGGCATCGCCCCTGCCGCCGCGTGGATCGCTGTTCGCGGCTCCCTCGACCCTCGCATACTGCTCCTCACCGCCGCTGTTGCTTTTTGGGTCGCCGGCTTCGATGTCCTCTATGCCTGCCAGGATTTCGAATTTGACCGCGACGCCGGACTCCACTCCATCCCACGCCACATCGGCATCGGCCCCGCTCTCTGGATCGCGCGCGCCTTCCACATCATTATGCTGATCCTTCTCGTCGCCTTGCTTCCGGCCTTCGGGCTTGGCAAACTTGCGCTCTGCGGCGTCATCGCCGTCATGCTGCTCCTGCTCTACGAGCATTCCCTCGTCAAGGCCGACGATCTCTCCCGTCTCAACGACGCTTTCTTCACCATGAACGGTGTAATCTCCGTAGTCTTCGCCCTCTTCGTAGCCGCCGATCTCCTCCTCCGAAAGTAGAGTCAGCATTTGCAAAATCTGCAGCTCTCCAAATCCCCCGCGATTCCGTAGGTGACTACAATCCTTCATCTTCAGGCTGGTAGCATAAAGATTCCTCACTCAACCCGTGCGTTCATTTTTCCAATTCGCCTTCCTCCTCATCGCTCTCCCGCTCCTGGCGCAGAGCAATGCCGGAGAACTCCGCCTCAAAATCACCGACCCTGACGGCCTCGCCGTCAAAGCCGCGGCTGAACTCACAAGCGATGCCATCCAGTTCCACCGCTCCTTCACCGCCGACGATTCCGGCCTTATCTTCGCCCGCAATCTCCTTTTCGGTCGTTATCGCCTCAAGGTGCAGCAACAAGGATTCGCTCCCTATGACGGTCTGATCGAAATACGTTCCGCCCTTCCCACCGAGTACATCGTCAAGCTGAACATCGCGGCCCTCAGCACCGCCGTCCTAGTCAGCGTGCAGAACACGCTTCTCGATCCCGACCGCGCCGGCGCCTCAAATCATATCGGCCAACAGGAAATTGCCGATCGCACCGCGTCGCTGCCCGGTCGCTCGCTCGTCGATCTCATCAACTCCCAGCCCGGCTGGCTTTATGAAGGCAACGCCGTCCTTCATCCCCGCGGCTCGGAATATCAAACTCAATTCGTCCTCGACGGCATCCCTCTCATCGACAATCGCTCGCCCGGTTCCGGCCCCGAAATCGAAGCCGACGATGTCGATTCCCTCACCATCTACACCGCTGGCATTCCCGCCGAATATGGACGCAAAATGGGCGGGGTCATCGAAGTCAACACACTCCACGACGCCCAACCCGGCCTCCACGGACAAGCAGTTCTTTCCGGCGGCAGCTTCGACACTGCGGGCGCCTTCGCACGGCTCCAGGATTCCTTTGGAAAAAACACCATCGGTCTCAGCGCTTCCGGCAACATGACCGCCCACTATCTCAATCCGGTGATTCCGGAGAACTACACCAACCGCGGCACCACCGGCGACTTTTCTCTAAGCTATGAGCGCGACCTCACTCCCAAAGATCGTCTTACCCTCAGCGTCCGCCACGAACTCGCCCGTTACGAGATCCCCAACGAGCAGCCGCAGCAGTTTCCCGACCTTCGCACTCCGCCCACCACCGCGCCCCAACTCCAAACTGCGGACAACTTCGAAACCATGGGCATCGCCTCCTACCAGCACATCTTTTCATCCAACGTTCTCGCGAATATTCGCGGCATGGTTCGCGACAACTCCGACGACCTCAACTCCAACAGCGGTTCCTGGCCCATAGCCGCCTTCCTGCACAACGACTTCAGAGAGGGATATTTCAACGCATCCATCTCCATCCATCACCGCAGTCACGAATGGAAAGCTGGCATTGAATCCGACAATTTCTTCCTCCACGAAAACTTCAGCGACCTCATCACCGCAAATCCCAACGACCCGCTCTATCCCTTCGATCCCGGCACTCCCATATCCTTTGCGTTCACCGGCGCCCGCCCTGATCTCGAACAGTCGGCCTTCATCCAGGATCTCTTCCACCTCGGCAAATGGACGGTCAACGCTGGCCTCCGCTGGGATCATTATCAACTCGTCGTGAACCAAAGCGCCGCCAGTCCGCGCGTCTCGGTTGCGCGTTATTTCCCCGCGACGAATCTGATCTTCCACGCCTCATACGACCGCGTGTTCCAGACCCCATCGTTCGAAAACATTCTTCTCGCTAGTTCGCCCAGTGTCGTGTCGCTCAACCCCAATGTTCTTCGCCTCCCGGTCGAACCTTCTCACGGAAACTACTTCGAGTTCGGCGCCACCAAAAGTTTCCTTAGCCAATTTCGTTTCGATGCGAACTATTTCCGCCGATACGTCGACAATTACGCTGACGACGATCAAATCCTTAGCACTGCCATCAGCTTTCCCATCGCGTTCCGCAAAGCCATCATCTATGGGGCGGAAGAGAAGATCGAATTCCCGCACTGGAATCGATTCTCCGGATTTCTCAGCTATTCCTATATCGTGGGCAATGCCTGGTTTCCTGTAACCGGAGGCCTTTTCGTCGGCACGGACGCCGTCAACGCGACCACCCAACTCACCGGGCACTTTCCGGATTCGCAAGATCAGCGCAACACAGTCCGCCTGCGTATTCGCTATCAGCTAACATCGCGTTTGTGGATCGCGGGCGGCGCCGAGTATGGCAGTGGCCTGCCCTTCGATTTCAACGGGACTGAACAGCAGGCGCTCGCCGAATATGGCCGGGCCGTCGTTGATCGCATCAACATCAACAGCGGACGCATCAAGCCCACGCTCGCCGTCGATGCCTCCCTCGGCGCTCAGCTCTACAAAACGGAAAAACTGGCCCTCAACTTTCAAGCCGACGGAGAAAACCTCAACAACCACCTCAACATCATCGACTTCGGCGGCCTGTTTTCCGGCAACGCCATCGGCCCACCGCGAAGCTTCGCCCTCCGCCTGACAGCTACCTTCTAATCAAAAGTCATCCTGAGCGAAAGCATGATTGTCCGAAGGACAATCATGCGCAGTCGAAGGATCCCTACCGTCATCGCGCCTCATGTCCGCTTGAAATACTGCACCGCCCGTTCATGCTTCTTTGCCGCCGCCAAAGAAGAAAAAGTCCCCAGATTCTTGCGCCTTCCAGTCTTGGCGTCTTTCTTGCGGGAATACAGACGATTACTTGCGTGATTGTAGTTTGCGAATCATACATAAGAAAAACGCTATTCTTGGAACGCCGTTTGGCAAATAAAAAGGACACCCGGCGGGCGTCCCCAAAGTATCCTTCGCCGTTCTCTGTGTCGGAGCCTGTCCTGAGTGCAGTCGAAGGGCGGCTCCGTGGTAAGAAGTGCTCACACCACGAAATACTTCGCCCCCGGATGATGCACCACCAGCGCCGAAGTACTCTGCTCCGGCTCCAGCAAAAACCCCGAGGTCAGCCGCACTCCCACATTCTCCTCCGGCTTCAGCAAGACGAACAACTTCGTCTGATCCTCCAGATTCGGGCACGCCGGATACCCAAACGAATACCTCGACCCGCGATACTTCTGATGGAACAAATCGCGAATCGCCGCCGCATCCTCGCCCGCAATCCCCAACTCCTCGCGCATCGTCTTATGATGCAGCTCCGCCAGCCCCTCCGCCGTCTCCACGCTCAGCCCGTGCAAATATAAATATTTCGTATACTCTCCACCCTCAAACAACCGCTGCGTTTCGATCGAAGCCCTCGCCCCAATCGTCACCAGCGAAAACCCAATCACATCCATCTTTCCGGAAGTCTTGGCAGCAAAGAAATCAGAAATGCACAACCGCCGCCCCTCCTTCTGCCGCGGAAAAGTAAATCGCAGCAATTCCCGTGTGGGGACAGCCGCCCCCGGCTGTCCGGCCGAGCGCAAGCTCGGCTCTTCTACCACCGGCTCATATACCACCACATCATTCCCGTCACTCTGGCACGGAAAATATCCCCAAACCACTTTCGGCTCAAACAATCCCGACTCAGCCACTTCCGCTTCCAACTTCTTCTTGATGGGCCTGAACTTCTCCTCCACCAGCCGCACGTAATCCGCCTGCGACGCCGTCTTCAACTGCCACTGATTCTTGAACAGCGCCGTTTCGTTGATGTACGGAAACACCTCCCGCACATCGTAATGCTTTACCCGCACTCCCCAGAAGGGAGGTTCCGGAATATTCGGAGCATCTCCCACCACCGCGCTCCGCTCCGCAAACACTGGGCCCGTCTCTTCATCCACGGCCGCCGCTTTCGCGTACTCCTTCACCGTTCGTCCGTCCCGAAGTCGTGTCTCCCGTGCGCCGTCTTGGGTGACCAAGTCCTCCATCACGTGCAGCCCGGCAAACGCGTCCTCCGCGTAAAACACCGCATTCGCATACTCTCGCCGCAGATCGTCTTCCACATATTTGCGCGTCAGAGCTGCCCCGCCGCAAATCACCGGGAACTCCAGCTTCTGCCGCTGCAAATCCTGGATCACGTACTTCATCTCGAGCGTAGATTTCACCAGCAGCCCGCTCAGTCCAATCGCATCCGCCCCGTGCTCCTGCGCCGCGCTGATGATCTTGTCTCCCGGCTGCTTGATTCCAAGATTCACCACCTTGAATCCGTTATTCGACAAAATAATGTCCACCAGATTCTTCCCAATGTCGTGCACATCGCCCTTCACCGTCGCGAGCACGATTGTTCCTTTCTGCGATCCGCCTTCCTTCTTCTCCATCTTCGGTTCAAGATAAGCCACGGCCTGTTTCATCACTCCGGCCGAATCCAGCACCGAAGGCAATTGCATCTTGCGCGCGCCAAACAAATCGCCGACCGTCTTCATCCCATCGAGCAACACCGTGTTGATCAATTCCAGCGCCGAGTAAGTGCCAAGCGCATCTTCCAGCAACTGCTCCAAAGATTTCTTATGTCCGCCCTCGCCAACCGATTTCTCGCCGTTGATGATGGCAAACTTCAGCTTGTCTTCCACCGACAGCGTATCCACATGCGCCGTCGTCGAAGCCGCCGGCTTGCCCTTCAGCCCGGCGAAGTGGTTCATGTATTTCTGCAGTGGGTCGCCATCAGACTCATCGCGGAAAATCAGCTTCCGCGCCAGATCTACTTCTTCCTGCGGAATTTTGTACAGCGGATAAATCTTCGTGTAATTGACGATGGCCATATCCAGCCCATGGTCCACCGCCTCGTGCATAAACACCGAGTTCAATACCCGCCTTGGATACGCATCCAGCCCAAACGAAATATTGCTGACTCCAAGAATTGTCTTTACGTCGGGCAATTCTTTCTTGATCCGCTGCACCGCCTTCAGCGTCTCAATCCCCGCGCTCCGGTACTCCTCCTGCCCAGTTGAAATCGGCAAGGTCAACGCATCAAAAATCAAATCCGTCCCGTCCAACCCGTACTTCTTCGTCGCCAAATCAAAAATCCGGTGCGCGATCGCCGCTTTCTTCTCCGCCGTCAGCGCCATTCCGTCTTCATCAATCGTCAGCGCAATCACCGCCGCTCCGTACCGCTTCGCCATCGGCAGCACCAGCGACGTCCGCTTCTCCCCATCCTCCAGATTGATCGAGTTGATAATCGCCCGCCCCGGAATTCTCTTCAGAGCTTCTTCCACCACATCCGCTTCGGTCGAATCCACCAGGATCGGCGCCGGAACCCGCGTCGCAATCCTTTCCAGAATCGACGTGATGTATCCCTTCTCATCCTCACCCACAATCGCGCAACACAGGTCGAGCATGTGCGACCCGTCGTTCACCAGTTTCTTCGCCAGCGCCAGAATGTCGTCGTATTTCTTCCCCCGCACCAAATTCCGGAAATGTTCCACCCGCGTCGTCGTATTCATTTCTTCGGCGACGATTAAGGGTTTTGGCTCCAGATCGAGAGGGACGGAGGTGTACGCGCTCGATGCGGCGCCAGCGCGTTTCACATCGCGCTTCGCGGGTTCGACGCCAGAGACCGCCTCCACCACAGCTTTCAAGTGCGCGGGAGTTGTTCCGCAGCATCCGCCCACAATCCGCACGCCGTAATCGTGCACAAAATGTTTGTGATACTCGGCCAGTTCGTCCGGAGTCAGTTTATAGACCGCGTGTCCACCTTCGTTGTGCGGGAGTCCGGCATTCGGAAGGACTGAAATCTCCTTTGTAGAATTCAGCGCCAGATAGCGGACTGCGTCGTTCATCTCTTTCGGCCCGGTCGCGCAGTTCAGCCCGAGGATCTCCACGTCAAACGGCTCCAGCGCCGTCAGCGCCGCGCCAATCTCCGTACCCAACAGCATCGTACCTGTCTCTTGCAGAGTGACTTGTACCGTAACCGGCAGACGCTTTCCTGCCTTCCGCATCGCTTCCAGCACGCCGACCGTAGCGACTTTCGCCTGCAATAAATCCTGACAGGTTTCGATCAATAACACATCCACGCCGCCTTCGATCAGCGCTGACGCCTGCTCCTCGTATGCCGCAGCCATCGCATCGAAGCCAATGTGTCCCAGCGACGGCAGCTTCGTCGTCGGTCCCATTGATCCTGCCACAAATCGCGGGCGATCCTTAGTCGAAAACTGCTGTGCCACTTCGCGCGCCAGTTGTGCCGCTTTGACGTTGATCTCGCGCACTCGATCCGCGAGCTCAAACTCACTCAGCACGATCCGCGATCCACCAAACGTGTTCGTCTCCACGATATCGCAGCCAACGTTGAAGAAGTCGGAGTGGATCTCCCGAATAATATCGGGACGGCTCAGGACCAGCACCTCGCTGCAATTTTCCTTGCCCCAGTAATCATCCAGAGTAGGATTGCGCGTCTGGATGTTCGTCCCCATCGCGCCGTCATAAACGACCACGCGTTCCTTCACGGTCTGTAAGAAATCACTCATCCTCTAATCCACCGCTCCATATACAAACGCCGGCCCCCTGGGACCGGCGTGACTTGGTCGTACTTTGAAACTCAAAACTTAGCTCCCCGCAACCATCTCCTTCGGAGCCCCACCGTCCACGTCGGCCTGATTGAACACAACGTTCGCTCCCATGTGTGCTGGCCGGGGGGCCAGCATTTGCTCCTTGCGGTAAACCAGATTGCTGGCGTTAAACGTTGCCAACTCGAACCCGTGCCCGTGCGTAATCGCGTCTGTCGGACAAGCCTCCACGCAATATCCGCAAAAGATACATCGATTGTAATCGATGTTGTAGACCTTGGCGTAGCGCTCGGCGCCGCTGACGCGGTGTTCGGCGGTGTTATCTGCAGCCTCGATGTAGATGCAATTCGAGGGACAATTGGCGGCGCAGAGGAAGCAGGCCACGCATTTTTCCAGGCCGTTTTCGTCGCGCTGCAGGACGTGGGCGCCGCGGAAGCGGGCTTCGAGACGGGCGCCACGCAACGGACCTTTGCCGTCGGGATAATTTTCCACCGTCGTGGGCTGGAACATCTCCATGAAGGTGATGCTCATGCCCTTGGCGACGGCGGCGATGTTTTTCAGTACTGGCATACGTTTGTAGTATACCGAAAGGCCGGCGATTGAGGCGTCTTCCAGGCCGTGGCGGCGCTTTGTTGAGGACGTGCCTCGTAGCTTGTAGAGCCGGGTGGGCTATCTTCTGGTCAACGACCAGACGCGGTGATCCCCCAGGCCCCACAACTGAAATTGCCTAGTGATTGACTAAATCGCCATGTCAGTGCGCCGGTCTAAACCGGCATGAAGTAGGGAGCAGCCGACAAGGCTGGGAATCTTGCGAGGTGAAAGTCCTCGTACCGTCAATTGCCTGTATTCGGACGGTTAGTAGATCCGGTGCGTGCGGAGGCAACGAAGCACGTTCTGCCCGGATGTCAAAACCTCGGCCGCCCTGTGGCTGTAGGCGCAGCGGTGGGAACGATCTGGGAGGCGAGCAAATTTGGAGGCCTGAACATAAAGGAATATCTGCAGCCTCGAAAAGCCGGTCCGCGAAAAGTCGTGTTCGCGGGTTAGACTGGACCAAATTGGACCATGACGCAAAATTGCCAATTCCTTGCAAGTGCTTGAAAGAATTGGCGGGGACGACGAGACTCGAACTCGCGACCTCTGCCGTAACCCTGCACCTATAGCTGGCGCGCGCGGGCTCTATCCCAACAAGAAACAGGCATATGCACTCCGTGGGACCGCCG